>NZ_AQQP01000060.1 GCF_002210165.1 Phaeobacter sp. 22II1-1F12B
ACTTGCCCGAAACCCTTGACAGAGGCCCGCCCCATTACGGAAGCGGGCTTTGAGAAGGGTGTTTCAAACCTCTCAAAGGAGATCCCCATGTCCATGACCGTTCAACCCCAGCCAGATAGTCCCGATCCGACCTTGATCGCGGCGCAGAACGACGCGTTCCGCAAGCTCGCGTGCCTTGGAGTGCCGCCCGCGCAGCCCATCCAGGGCCGGATGCATGTCACCCGCTCGCTCATGGAGGCCGGTGACGGCTTTATGGCCGAGGCGGTGAAAGCCACCGGTGAGTTTACCACCTTTGAGCAGGACAATGATCCCGAGGGATGGCATGATTTCGGGGCGGTCGAGATCCGGGGCGAGACCGTGTTCTGGAAAATCGATCTCTATGAAGCGGATTCGGATTTCCGCTACGGGGCCGAGACCCCGGGCAATCCCGTGACCACAATGCGCGTACTGACCGTCATGCTGGCGCGCGACTGGTAGAAGGGCAGGGGACGCCTCCCCGTGACATCTCAGACGACTAAGGCCCGCTGCCCCCAAAAAAGGCAAAGCGGGCCTTTTTTCGTGGTGATCCCCGAAGCCGGGGATTGGTCCCGCGCGTAGAGGCGCGGGCCACACCTAACCCATCTGGAAGGATATCCCATGACCACAAGTTTTGCCCCCCTCACCGTCGCCATCGGCGATCTGGTCCCGCATCCCGCCAACGTGCGCAGCAACTCCCCGGAAACTTATGAGCCCGAGAACATCGCGCATCTGAAGGCGAGCATCGCTGTGCTGGGCCTGCTCCAGCCGCTTCTTGTCCAGAAGCTCGACGGCAAGTACGCCGTCCTCGCCGGTGGCCGGCGCCATGCAGCCCTGAAGGAGCTGATCGCCGAAAATGCCAGCAAGGGGTTCACTGCGAAAACCAAGGTCGACTGTCGGCTTGTCCCTGACGACTGCGACGTCACCACTGCCCTGTCGCTCGCCGAGAACATCACCCAGGCGCCGATGAACGCCATCGACGAGTTCGAGGCTTTCGCCCGGATGATGGAAGTCGACGGCCAGACGCCCGAGACGATCGCCAAGACCTTCGGCACCACGGTGGCGGCCGTGAAAGGCCGCCTGCGCTACGGTCTGATCCACCCCGAGATCCGCGCTGCGGCCCGGGCTAAGACCATCACGCTCGACACGATGAAGGCCTTTGCGGAGCATCCGAGCCAGGAGGTGCAGCGCGAGGTCTTCGAGGCGCTCACCAAGGAAGATAGCTACCTGCAGGCCTATACCGTCCGCCAGGCGCTCAAGTCCCGCGGCGTCCAGGTCAGCGACGATATCGGGGCCTTCGTGCGCGAGGACTATGAGGCCCGCGGCGGCGCCGTTGCGGCTGACCTTCTGGAAGAGCATTCTGTGCTCGAGGATGCGGCGCTGGTCGAGACCATCCTGCTTGAGAAGCTCGGTGCCGCCGCCGAAGAGGCCCGTATAAAGCTGGGCTTTGCCTGGGCCGATGCGATGGTGCGGTATGACTACGCGACCATGGCCGACTACGGCCGCGTCTATCCCGGCCCGATCGAGCCTGATGAGGCTGCGCAAAGGTGCGTGGATGAAATCACCGCCGAGCTTGAGAAATTGCAGCTCGAGATGGAGGATGACGGGCTCGAGGACGGTGCCTACAACGCGCTTTACGAGCGCGTGGACGCCTTGGAAGAGGAAGCCCGCGACCTGCAGGAGGCCTACAGCGCCGAGGACCTCGCGCGGTCTGGGGTGATCGCGTCGTGGCAGGGTGGGCAGATCACCCTCCATGTTGGCCTCGTCCGCCCGGAAAACACCGTCAAAAAGGAGGGCGCGCGCGGCTCCTCGGCTAGCCCGACCGGGGAGGAGGCCCCAGACGCCGGCGAAATCACCTATCCAGCCTCACTGGCTGAGGACCTCAAGACCGAGCGGGCCATGGCACTGGGGGCCGCGATGGCGCTGCATCCGGAAGCCACGCTCGATCTGACGCTCTTCAAGCTGGTCAGTGACGTTCTGGCCAGCGGCATGAGTGTCACGCAGGCGATCAAGATCGATGCCCGCAAGGAATATCGCAGCCATGCCAAGATGGACGAGATCGACGAGACCTCGCTCGAGCAGGTGGCGGCGGCGCATGATGCGCTTGATCTGTCCTGGCTCGATGACACCCGCCCGCCCGCCGATCAGTTCGCGGCGTTTCGCGCGCTGGAGGCAGGGGAGAAGGCCAAGCTCGTCGCCTTTGCAACCGCCAGCACCACGCAGTCCTGCTTCGCGCGGGACCGCCAGCGCGACAACCTGATGCATGACTTCGAGATCGAGATCATGCCCGACATCCGCGCCCACTGGACGCCGAATGCGGCGCTCTTCAACCGCTTCAAGAAGGCATGGATCCTGAAAATCCTCGGCGAGGATCTGGGTCTCGCCCAGGAGGCGGTGACACTGGCCTCTTCGAGCAAGAAGGAGATCGTCACCTTCTGCGACAAGCTCTTTGCCGAGCCCTTCGCCACGCTGACGGACGCGCAGCGCGCTGCCGTGGCCGCCTGGTGCCCGCCCATGATGCAGACCGCCGGTGTCGCCCGTGATGAGGCGGAGCCCGCTGCGGAAACCCCCGAGCCTGACAGCGAGGTCGGGCAAGCGGCCTGAGACCTCATGCGACCCGCGCGAAGTATTTCGCGCGCGCGGGTCGATCCTCTCATACCCAACGGAAAGACATCTCCATGGCTATTCTCAAGTTCTCTGCCTCCGCTGTCGCGGCGCAAATCGCCCATGCGCGCGCCTGCAAAACCTTCCTGCCCAACTGGAACGGACCCGTGGACAGGCCCGCCCTGATCCTCATCGTCGGCAATGGTGTGCATCTGCGCTCAAACGGCATCGATGGCACGACCACCCGCATCGTCACCACCGAACAGGCCGATCCGTCCTTCGCCTTCGCCGAAGGCATGAACCCGTTTCGGGACACCGACTGGATGGCGCAGCGCCGCATGGCGTTTCGCGATCTGACCGGCCAGTTCTACACCGACATCCTGGATGACGTGCAGGTGCTCATCGACCGGGGGCGGGGGGCCATCCGGCTCGCCACCGATGGCCACAGCATCCGCGTCTTCGTGCGCCGGGCTTCGGACTATCTCATCGGCGGGACCTACGAGGTGCCCTCGGGCCTCGGCGGCACCTTCCGGGTCATTCTCAAGGATGCCTGCGACACCTTCGCGATCGTGCAGAACTGCGGCAATTGCGAGGATTTCGACGCCATGCAGCCCTACCGCGTGCCGCTCGATGCGCTGATTGAAATCGATGACCGGAGGGCGGCGTGATGGGTTGGCTCTTCTACACCGACGGCCGCGTCCAGACCTACGCGGATGAGAAAGCGGAGATTGCTCGGCTGTGCACCTTCGAGGGCGAAAGGCGCAAGACGGAACTGGTCAAAGCCTGCAAGGTGGGTTCGACTTGGTACGCGGCGGCAAAGGTCATCAATCTCAACGGCACCCCTGTCGAAGACACGACCTATGTGACCGATGCGGACGGGTCGATCACTTTTGGCGCTGTCTTCCTCACCCGATACGATGACGGCTTCTGGGGCTACAAGGACATGGAGGAAAGCGCTGGCCCGAACGAGTCTCGTGCTCCCCTTGGGCTGATCGAGCTCCTCTCCGACCTGAAAGACCCGGACAGCTACGCCCATGCCTGGCGCCAGCGCTGCCGGGACTGGGCTGCGATCCCAGACTACGAGGAAGGCGACAAGATCAAGCTCGCAGCACCTGTGACGCTCACCGATGGCAGTACCTGCCAGATTGTCACCGCGACCCACTACAGGCGCGGGCGGCAAAAGCGCCGCTGCTACCGCATCGAGGAAACTGGTGGGCTCGTACGCCTGTCGAAGGCCTCGCTTGCGGGCTCGGAGTTGCTCAGCTCCGCGAAAGGTGCGGCTAGCCCGGTGCTGGCGGAGTTCCTGGCGGGGCGGGACGCTTAGGGGCGCACTGCGAGTAGTGCGCGCACCGTCTCGATTTCCAGCACCCAGTTGCTGGTCGTTTCGTTGCGCCATCTTATGCAGCGGATGATCCGATCAAAATCATCCTGAAGGGCGCGCGGAAAAACAGGCTCATGGTGTGCGATTCTGTTGCGGAGCCTCCTCACGGCTTCAATGTCAGACCTTAATTCAGATCGGCGCTGGTTGGCAGCGACACCACGAGGCGCGTCCGGAAACACTGCGTAGAAATGATTGTCCCATAGTCTGCCTTGGTGCCTGTTTGTCAGCATCTTCTCCCAAAACACGAACTTCAGTTCGGCGACGACCTTTCCGGCAGTGGGTTGCTGTGCTGCGCAGCCTTCGAGGTCTCGTTTGGGGCTATATGCCGGACCGCGCGGGTTCGGCAACGAACGGATGAAGCCTTGTGTCCAAGGCCATGTTCCTCCGTGGACAGCTTCGATTGCTTCCACGATCGCGTTTCGCAGCGCAACTTCCAAAACATGGAGTGGAACCATGAACGCGGCTGATACTTGAAGATTCCAGTGGTATAGGTGGAGAGCCCGCGTCCTATCATTGCCGGTTTCGCGCAGATAGGTCGCAAACCTAGGTGCGGATAAGACGTTCGGAAGGTGGTGTTCTTCATCAGCCGTGAACGGTGGATACATTGACAGTAAAGACTTTCGGTGCCATATAGAGCGTGAGCTTTGAGACTGCGGGCACTATGCCTCCCCTCATTGCACAAAGAAAGCAAAAGCCCGTCGCATTGCGGCGGGTTTTTCAGTTTTCAAAACCAACTCCGACAAACCGTTTGATTGGCCGGTCGGCGATTGGATGCCTCTTGGTCTGACCTCATCACCCCGAAAAGCGAAAGATGCCGTAATGGGGCTGTCGGCGAATCGAGCACGTTTCGCTTGCTTG
>NZ_AQQP01000061.1 GCF_002210165.1 Phaeobacter sp. 22II1-1F12B
CTCCAATGGTTAAGTCGCTCTGATGTCCCATTTTATATGACGACGGACAGCCTGCGTCGCGTCTCTCCGCCCATTTCAACTGGGAATTGAGGATGTCTCAACCTGTGTTGATGCGATTCGCGCCGCTAGGAACACGCTGCCCTTGGACTGGAGGCAAACGCTTTCGGGCCTAGACGACATCAGCGAGGAGGGTGAGAAGTCCCTCTCAAGCTTGATTGAGGTGTTTGGGGAGTTTGAACCCACTTCATCGGCCTGGCGCGTGATTACAACTCTCTATCTCGACAAGACGCGCTTGGCCGCCGAATTTGCGAAGGGAGCAAGATCAGGCAACGCAAATCCTGCGATTGCGCTGTGGCAGTTTCAGAACTTTCTGAGATCAACATTGCCGAAAAAATCCGGGTACCCCATTCGCGATCTTCTCGATCACATCCGACGCCTTGTCATAGTGTCAGATGAACGTGACTTACGCGACCTGCCTGAAGCTGCACAAAGCCTCGACGCTGTCCGGATCATGACCATTCACGGCAGCAAGGGCCTTGAGTTCAAAGTCCTTCATTTGCCGGCATTGACCAGCCGATCCATTCCGCTGTCAGTTAAGCAAAATCGCGGACTTGCACCTCCTGACGGCATGATCGAGGGTGCGCCCTTTAAGGGCTGTGACGCGCTCACGTCCGGGCATGACGAGGAGCAGCAATGTTTGTTTTTCGTCGCTTTATCCAGAGCGGAGGAGCGACTGATACTTTATGCCTACAGCAAGCGATCGAAGTTCGTGGATGACATATCTGGTCATGTTCTGAACGAATTTCCGCAATCGGCATCGGCTGAAGGTGCGGTATCAGCGAACGGAATAAAGTTGGAGGTTGATGGCATCGCTCGCATATCGCCTTCTGAGCTTGCGACCTATGAGAAGTGCCCACGGCGGTTTTTCTTTGCGCATGTATTGCAAGTCGGCGGTCGTCGCGCAGAGTCGCCCCTTATGCGTATGCACAACGCAGTCCAAGGCGTTGTCGATGAGCTGACGTCTCGTTTGAACGATGAACCAAGCGAAGCCGAACTCGCAGCCATCATGGATAAGGCGTGGATGGAAAATGGTCCGGCGGATCATGGATACGCTGCCGAGTACCGTCAAATCTCAGATGAGCTGCTGAGTTTTTTCCGATTGCTCCGCACAGGCGAAAAACGGCGCGCACCAATCCCAATTTCCTTGAAATTCGGTGAGGCAGAGATTGTCGTGTCTGCACATGAGGAAGTCGATGCTGGGTCTGGCAGGGTACTGCGGCGCATCAAAACAGGACGCAAGACCACGAACGCTGTCGAGTCCTTAGATGCGGCTGCGTTTCAGCTCGCCGCTGAAGGCCACGGCGAGGCTGAGTTCGTGTTCCTAACCGGCGCGACGCAGGACCGATTGACCATGAGCAGTACGAAGTTGGGGAACCGCAAAAGAAAGATCGCTCAAGCTGCAATTGCGATCCTCGAAGGGCATTTCCCCCCAAAACGCAGCGATCGCTGCGCCCGCTGCGCATATTTCTTCATCTGCAGCGAACCGCCCTCAGGCACGCTCCGAAAAAAAATCGGATCAGGCTTACCGGATTCCTCCTGACGCCGCGATTGTCCTTGTGAAGGCGCAGACATGAGGTTTGCGTCCGCCAACTTCTTAAGGACGAACACAATGAAATCGCAAGGAAATGATCCTCGCTTCCCGGTTTTCATCGCCGATGAGGGCCTCAACTTCAAGAAACACTTTTTCGATGACCCAAAGGTTCTCGGTCGCCAGTTGATCGAAGCTGCCGACGGGCATCCTGTTGATGAGCATGTGGCAATCGCCATTTTGCCAAATGGGGACTTCGAAGACATTCGCCTCGACGAAAGCTATGATCTGCGCGGTCGCGGTGCTGAGAAAGTGCTGGTCGCGCGGACGGACCGTGTCTTCAAGTTTAAGATTGACGACAAGGATCTTGAATGGCCGCGCGCGTGCATCAGCGGATTTGTACTGCGTAAGCTTGCTGACCTGCCGAAAAACTACAATCTCTGGCAGGAAATCCCGGGCCAGCAGGACCGCAAGATTGCTGACAGCGATGTCATCAATCTCGATGCCAAGGGTGTGGAGCGGTTCATCTCGCTCATCGATCAGACGACGGAGGGGGACACCCTTCCGTCGTTTGATCAGACTTTTCTGGTGGACCACGGCTATCAGTTCGACGTCGTTCAGGAAGGCCGTGAGACCGGCATCATCCTGAAGTCGCTCGAGCTGCCTGAAGGCAAATTCAATGTCGAAGCCGCGGATATCCTTGTGCTCCTGCCAGCCGGGTATCCCGATTGCGCGCCTGACATGTTTTATGCCTCTCCGAATTTGACGCTGGCGAACGGTCAGGTCCCGAAAGCCTGCACTGTGCAGCACACTTTTGCAGGTCGTGTTTGGCAGCGCTGGTCGCGCCACAACAACGCCTGGCGGCCCGGCATTGATGGTTTGCGCACGATGGTGGCACGGATCAAAACCGCTCTCGCCGAGGCGCGGCCATGAAGGGCCCGTTGGATGTTATTCTGGCTGGTCCGCACGAAGCCGGTATCCGGTCCCTGCTCGCGCAGGGTGCCGGTGCCGAGCGTTCCGCCTACATGCTTTTTGGAACGGCGGCGATTGAGAAAGACCCCTGGACGGACACTGCTCGCACACGGCTAATTTCGCATGCGTTCATTGATCTCGATGATGACGACGTTGTCTCAACCTCCGAGCGCCACGTGACGTGGCAGACCGACAGCTTCATGCGATTGCTTGGTCGCGCCAAGTCCGATGGTCTGGTTCCCGCCATCATTCATACCCATCCAAAGGGCCGGGCCCGTTTTTCCAAACAAGATGATCGGAACGAGGCGGAACTTGCGCGGACCGCCCTGATCAAGGGTGCACCCGGACTGATCAGCGTTTTGATTGCGAGCGACGGCGAGATTGCCGTGAGGATTTGGCGCTCGGCCGAAAAGCCAACGGCTATCGCGCGTATTCTTCACACAGGACCGCGCCTGACCCTCACCGCGGAGAACGGCAGCAATCTGGGCTTCCTTGACCGTCAAATCCGACTCTTCGGCGATCAGACCAATGCAATGATCACGCAGTTTCGGTGCGGCATTTCCGGAGGGGGTGCTACGGGAAGCGCAGTGTTGCCCTTGCTGATGCGTCTTGGCGTGCGCGAAGCGGTCCTCTTCGAAAAGGACCATGCTGAAAATACAAACCTCAACAGACTCCATGGCGCACGACAGGAGGATGTTGATGCTCATCGAGCCAAGGCCGACATTCACGCGCGGACAGTTGCGGAGGCCAATCTTGGCATGTCGTTGGCAACCATCGATGCCTGGGCCGGAGAGCCATGCACATGGGACGCGTTGAAATCTTGTGATGTGATTTTCTGCTGCACGGATGACCACGCCGGTCGGCTCTTTCTGAACCGCTTCGCCCGTTTCTATGGCATTGCGGTCATCGATGTCGGTCTCGCAATGCAGCGTCGCGATGCTCAGTCGTTCGATCTGTTTGCCCGGGTTACCACCCTTGTGCCCGGACACCCCTGTCTGCTTTGCGGCGGCTTCATCAACCCGCAACGCGCTCGCGAGGAGGCCTTGCAGCGAACTGATCCAGCGGCTTATGAAAAACTGAAAGAGGAAGCCTATCTGCTCGGCGAGGGCGACCCCTCCCCTGCCGTTGTGACCTTCACGACAGAGGCGGGTGCCATGGCGGTCAATGAATGGCTGACCGGTATCACCGGGTTCGCCGGAGCAAACGGAATGGCACCGACGCGGATGCGCCGGTTTCACGCGCGGGATGAGCGTTTTCCTGAGATTTCGCCGCGCCCAGGCTGCCCGTGTTGTGATGCAACTGAAACTCCGGGCCGGGGGGACATGACGCCCTTTCTGGACATGGTGACGTGAGATGAAAAAGCTATTGGCAAACCTGCTTCGGCAGCTTGGAGTACTTAAGTATGACTACCTGGTGAGCAGGCAGGACGCCTTCCCACAAACGCCTGAAACAGAACCGGACGAGTTAATCCTAGTCGAGAGCGGCGCTATCCAAAAATGGGCCTGTCTCGCCTGCCCTGGTGGCTGTGGTGAGAGAATTGCTTTGTCTCTCAACCCAGATCGCCGACCTCGCTGGAGCATTAGCACAGATTTCTGGCAAAGACCCACACTCCACCCGTCGGTGCACCAGCAAAACGACTGTGGGTGCCACTTCTGGGTAAAGAAGGGTAAGGTTCACTGGTGCAAAGGTGGACGGCCGCAAACGCCAAAAGAGAAAGCGGAACGACCGAAATGCTAAGCGAGCGAACAAAGCGACCTGTGCGCCTCGAACTACAACCCGAGCAATCGGGGGCATAATCATGCGGTTCGCATTAGACGACGGCAAGCGAGTTGAAGCGTAAGCATCCGGCGTAGGCCGCGGCGCGGTCAACGCGCGCGGTCACGGTC
>NZ_AQQP01000062.1 GCF_002210165.1 Phaeobacter sp. 22II1-1F12B
TTAGCATCGGAGCCAACACAAGTTTAGACGGCCGCCCCCGGAGGTTTACGGTCAGGATTTCGAACTTTGCAGCTAACTGATCATCATGGCAGATCAGTTCCGTGATCGCTTTGTCGATTTGCTCCAAGTGCTTTTCAACCTGGGTCAGCCGTTCCCTCAACTGGCGTTTCAAAAGCGTTTGAGTGGTCGTTTGCATTCGTGTTTTGACCGTCACGCGGTCCTTAATCAGCCCCCGTCTGGCGGTCGCCATCTCTCTGAGAGCGTTAAGATATTCCGCCTTAGGCGTTTGGGCTTCGAGTTCCAGAACTGCGCCCATTCTGGCCAAGATCCTCGCGTCGACCCGGTCAGTCTTTGCTATCTTTCCTGTCGCTTCAGCAAACCTTCGGGCCTGCCTTGGATTGACCTTGGCATACGGTATGGTCGCGGTGGAAAGGCTGTCTTCTAGCCGCCGATGATAAATACCGGACGCTTCGAACACGACCAAAGATGCGCGGTTGGTCGCTATCCACTGACGAAGTGCGCGAAGCCCGCGCCCATCATTGGCAAATTGCCGATGTTCTGTGGTCGATAGGCAGCAGGCGTCCAGCCAGTCTTTCGAAACGTCGATTCCAATGATATTGTACATTTGTCTTTTCCTCACCTCGTCTTGTCATGCGGGCCTCGCGCCCCGGTATCCGTTCAGGTCGATAGAAAAGACGAGGGTGATCACACTGCTTTTCGGTCCTTGCACGACCTGAAGTGTCCCGATCCGTCCCCCGCCGCTGACCGGCATACATAGGTGCCGGACAGCGGCTCCCTTATCGCATGAGAGCCGCCCTCAGCCTAAGACAAGAAGTGTCACTCTCCTTGCATACGGTAGCGAGGATTAGTGGACATGGGATGGGTGACGATGAGTGAGCGCGAGTTGAACCGCGTTGAGGTTTTGGCGCAGGTCGACGATGGTCGGCTGACGGTAGCTAATGCGGCGAACATGTTGGATCTGACACGGCGGCAAGTGTTTCGGCTTTTAAAGCGATACCGCCAGGACGGCGCCTCAGCGATCCGGCATAAGTCGCGTGGGCGCGCGCCGAACAACCAAATCCACTCAGCCAAACGCGATTATGCGCTGACCGTCATCAAGGAACATTATCCGGACTTCGGGCCGACGCTTGCGGCTGAGATGTTGGCCGAACATCATGGGTTAAAGGTCTCGCGTGAGACGGTGCGCAAGTGGATGGTTGAAGATGGCATCTGGCTGTCTCGCAAGCAGCGCCGCCAGTTTCATCAACCTCGCCTGCGCCGGGAATGCTTCGGTGAGCTGATCCAGATCGACGGCTCGGACCATCGCTGGTTTGAAGACCGCGCACCACCTTGCACCCTGCTTGTGTTCATTGATGACGCGACCAGCACGCTCATGGAACTGCGGTTTGTGAAGTCAGAGAGCACGTTCAGCTACTTTGAAGCTTTGGAAAGCTATCTGCACAAACACGGTCGCCCGGTCGCGTTCTATTCTGACAAGCACACGGTGTTCCGTGTCTCCAAAGAGGACGCCAAGGGTGGTGCGCGGATCACCCAGTTTGGTCGGGCGCTGAGTGAGCTGAACATCGAGATTCTCTGCGCCAATTCGAGCCAGGCCAAAGGCCGTGTCGAACGCGCCAACCGCACGTTGCAGGATCGGCTGGTCAAGGAACTGCGCATCGCGGGCATTTCAGACCTGGAAGCTGGAAACGCCTATTTGCAAGGCTTCAAAGGCCGCCACAACGCCAGGTTCGCCAAGGCCCCGGCCAGGTCGGACAACCTGCATCGCGCGCTCAATGTCGAGCCGGATCGGCTGGCAGATGTGCTGTGCTGGCGCGAGAACCGCTATGTCGGCAGGCAGTTGACGTTCTCCTACGACCGCAAGCGGATCATGCTCGAAGAGAGTGACATCACGCGCGGGCTGGTTGGCAAATACGTGGACACCTACGCCTTTGTTGATGGCCGGTTCGAGGTGCGCTCCAAAGGCCGCTCCCTGCCCTACACAGTCTTCGACATGGATCAGCGCGTCACCCATGCGGCAATCACCAGCAACAAAAACCTGAGCGCAGTTCTGGAACACATCAAGGAGATGCAGGACGCCGCGCCGCCAAAGCCGAAGGTGCGGACAAATTCCGAGAAGATGGGTTATAAACCGAATGGGCGGCGTCCTGGCAGGCCCTCAGGGTCGAAAGCCAAGAAGAAGATTGCGCAGGCGGCGGAATAGGCCAAAATCGACGGTATGACTGAGGACGAGCCAGAGATCATCTTTTCCGAATACACCCAGACCGTCACCATCGACGGGCATCACTTTGACGTCGAGATTTACAAGACCAGCATCGATCCCGGCTGGATCCTGTCAGTTGAGAACCAATTCGGCACGTTGACGATTTCAGACAATCCGCCCTTCTTTGGTGATGTCCTTGCGTGGCGTGCCTTTGAAAAGATCGTGCGCGAAGACGGCGTCAGAGCATTCTACAATCAGACCGAACAACGGAAGCTGGGTCTCTAAGCCAATCCCCGCAAGGCTTTTCAGCCCTTCGATATGTGGGGTCTCCGGGCTGCAAAGCCTTGCTACCGTCGCGCCCAGTAGTGACATTCCTGCTTTGCAAACCCAGTGACATTTCTGAATGGTGTTTACATTTACTTAGTGTTGCGATAGTATATTTTCGTATGTATGCTCAAGCCTGTCACAAAGGGTCTTCAGCATGCGTCATCTACTCAAGAAGCTCCTCCCCTCGGTCGCGGTCGCTTTGACAGTGACAAGCTCTTCGCTGCCGATGCCCGCCCGCGCTCAGACATATCTGATCGATTGCGCGATCCTCCTGTGCTTGTCTGGCGGCTGGCCTGCTTCCGTGCCATGCGCCCGTGCCCGCGCTGAATTCATTCGGCGCATTACGCCGTGGCCAGTGGAACCGCCGCTCCAAATCTGGCGCTGTCCAATGGGTGCGTCCTATGAGACCGCTCCAGCACCAAACAGTGTAAACCGCATCTTTGAAGCGTTCTTACAGAACAACCGCATTGGACCACGACAGTCTTTTCCAGCGCGCGATATCGTTGAACCGATTGAGGCTGCTTGGCGCACTCCTGAAGCTACAGACTATCTTGTTCCAGCCGACCAGGCCCTCCGGCTCATTCAAGATCGCGCGGACATCGATATCAGCGGACCTGAGTTCAACTTCGTACGATCCATCAGAGTCTTTGATGTGCGATATGCGCGACAGCACGAGTCCGGACGTGACGGCGACTGCAACCGTAGCGCCACCGTGGTCCTCGGCACATACGGAACCCAAGGTGATTTCGCTTGGCAGAGGTCTTCCGTGACCGCCCTACCCTCCGCCCATATCGGCCTCGAACGCTGGGGCCAGAATTGCCCCAGCATCTATCACCGTTCTGTCTTCGTTGACTGGCGTGACTATGAAGGGAACTACGGCTTTGAGCAGGTGAACTACTAGCGGCAACAAAGACAGCATTGGCATTCATCCATGTCGGCCGATGTGCTCGGGGCTACTCAATCACCGGTCGTTCGCTGCTTTTGATGCCAAGGTCAGCTGAGCGGACTTTCCTGTCTTCTGCTCACGCAGCTAGTGCTGACGCAGCATCACTTCGCAGTTGCCGCACGTTCGTCGCTGCGTTGCGGTTGATGTCCTCATACCGGCCGTTCAAAGCACGACGAGGCCCCGATATCAAACCGCCCTTTCGCTGCGGCAGCACCGATGTCGCATTCGCGCATGGGCAATTCCGGCGCGGATTTTTCACCGCGCCGGAAACCCTCGGCAGGCAGACACCGCGTAGCGAAGCGCGACGATGTTAACGTTGTGGGTTTCCCAGAGAGACAGGCACACCCATTCCCTCGTTACCCGGTTTCAAGGACGGCCCCCACATTCATCTATGTCGTTTTGAGTTCAAAATACTTGTCGAGCGCATGGAGCGACTTGTCCCGCCCGATCCCGTATTCCGCGAAGCAGCGGAACGGTACCGTCATGTCATCGCAGTCATAGCAATTGACATTAACTTGTGGGCCGTCGCGTTGCGGGCGTAGTCGAAGATCGTCGGCTCGATGTATCAGCCGCCGGTCTCCATACGGGCGCGGGTGCCGCCGGTAGCGACGTCTGAAATGGTCCCAGAAAACTGGACAGTTGGCTAAGGTGTATCCCGAACCATTGAAGGGATACGAGAATGGCGAAGCGCCGGAAGTTTACAGACCTGTTTAAGGCCAAGGTTGCGTTGGAAGCGCTGCGTGGTGCTGCGCGACAAACTGGATGAGATTCCGCGACAATCAGGATGAGACGTT
>NZ_AQQP01000063.1 GCF_002210165.1 Phaeobacter sp. 22II1-1F12B
CAGTTATCACGAGGACGGCATAATGCGGAGGAAGTCCGCCAATGCCCTTGTTTCCCTGGCGGTCTGTTCACTTTCCTCCGCATAATTTTTGATGCGCGTCAGAGCGTATCCAACCAGTCGAGCACGCTCTGGTCGCGCCGCCATGATGGCGGACTATCGGTTTTCGGTCTTTCGACCCGTTCCAGTGCTTTCCGTTTGGTCTCCAGATTTGCCTGTGCGTAATGGTTAGTGGTCTCAAGGCTGACATGACCCAGCCAGCTTCGGATGACCGTGACGTCGACGCCGGCGGCGACCAGGTGTACGGCCGTCGCATGCCGGAAGCTGTGCGGCGTCACATGTTTTCTCGCCAGCGTCGGCGCGGTCTTTTCAGCCGCCCTGACATAGTCCGCCAGCTTGAACCGAACGCCCGAGGCGCTGAGAGGGTTGCCGTAGCGGTTTACGAAGAGAGGTTCATCGGCCGGCGTCGGTATTCGCTCAAGCAACGACCTCAGCAAGGCGACCGTTTCCGGCCAAAGCGGGCTGATCCGTTCTTTCCGGCCTTTTCCGTACAATCGCACGCAGGCCGGAGCATCGAACCTGATCGCCTGGGGGCGAAGATCAAGCGCTTCCTGGATGCGCGCGCCGGTATTGTAGAGCAGCGACAGCAAGACATGGTCCCTCTGGCCGATCAACGTGGAGCGGTCGGGTTGAGCCAGGATCGCCTGCACCTCTTCGGGTTCGAGGTAGTCTGGCGCGCGGATCGGTGCTTTTTTCGTCGGCACGTTCAGAACCTCCGCGCATTGCGCCATGAACTCCGGTTCGCGCGTTGCCACAAAGCCGAAGAAGCTGCGCAGGGCGGCGAGGCGGCAGTTCCGGGTGCCGATTGTGTCACCGCGTTCGACCTCAAGATGTTGCAGGAAGGCGATGACCTTCGCCGCGGTCAATTCGCTCAGCGCTAGGCGAACAACAGGCTTGCCACGCCGGACCGCGACAAATCGCAGAAAGAGCCTCCAGGTGTCCCGATACGACTTGATGGTATGCACAGAGGCGTTGCGTTGCTGGACCATCCAGTCAGTGAAGAACATGCGCAGCAATTGGGGGAGCGGATCAGATTTCATGATGCCACCTCCGCCGGATCAGCATTGCCAGGCGAGGTGAAGGCCCGGAACCGCTCACTCGCTTCATGCAGCAGCTCCTGGGTCACCGTGATGTAGACCAGCGTGGAGTTGATATCGCGGTGGCCGAGATATGTTGCAAGATACGGCAGCTTTTCCTGCGGGTTCACACCTTGCCGGTACCACTCGAGGATCCGGTGCACGACAAAGGTATGTCGCAGGTCATGGATGCGCGGCCCGGTCCTGCCCGTGGCCGGTTTGAGACCAGCCATGCGCAGAATGGCAACAAGGTGATCGCTGATAGTTGCCCGACAGTAATAGCGGTTCTTTTGATCGTGCCAGAACAAACCGGCGTCTGGGCTGCGAGAGACCTTGGCCTTCTGCCGCGCTTCGAGAAGCACGCGCAGAGCATCCATCGCGCTGTCCGACAGCGGCAGAATGCGGGACTTGAAGAACTTCGTCTCCCGGATCGCGATGGTTCCGGACTGCATGTCAACGTCGCCAAGCGTCAACCTTGCAATCTCGCCGATGCGCAATCCGGCGCAATAGGCCAGAACCAGCATCGTATAGAGGTTGATCGGACGCGAGGACGCGCGCGGCGACGGATAGACCCGGGCGATTGCAAGCAGTTTCTGGATGTCCTTGGAGCTGTAGATATAGGGGCGCCGCCAGCCGCGAGCGACCTGTTTCGCTGGCCGGTTGTCTGATTGCCGTTTGGGTCGCGAGGGATCGTCATGGCACAGTGCCTTGTTCAGGATACGGGCCAGTTTCTCGCATTCGGCCGGATGGTTCGCGGTCGTCTTTGTCCTGCGGTAGTGCTCAAGCATGATCTCCAGCGGCTGGCCATCGAGATCGGGCCTTTGCTGCAGAAAGCGGTCGAACCGGCGGCAAATGACGTCGGCCGCCTCATACCGGTAACCTCGGCGCTGCATCCGCTCGACATGGTTGCGCATCAGCTCTCCCAATGAACTTTCGAACGGTCGGGGTTGCCGCAACACTTCGAGCGCCTGATTGGGGTCAGGGGCCATCAAAGCCCGTATTACACCCGTGTCACTGCTGGCATTATAGTCACGGCGAAGGTCGGAGATCGGATTGCTCCCAATCCTTCCTTCATGCGCCAGGGCATCGAGGAAGCGGGCAACAATCCGGGCGCGGTGCAGCACCGTTGAGCGGGCCCAGACCTCACCGCGCTCACGCAACCAGTATTCAAGTGCTTGCCGGTCGGTTGCGCCAAACCGCAACACCGCCTGCCGGAAGCTGTTCAGCGCTTGCCGATAGTAGATTGGCGATATCGCGCAGTTCAATGGAAGCCGGGCGATGTAGTGCTCGATGATCTCATCGCCATCCTCGGGCCAACCTCTCATTGTCTCACCTCCCGACCTGGAAGGTTGATGGCAATCGAACGCATGTCTTCGGTGGCGAGCTTCAGATAGGGCGCTGTCGATTCCGGGGATCGGTGGCCAAGGACGTCGCCAATGATCTTGCGCGGGGTGGATGCCCTCAGCATGCTGACCGCGCGGGCATGGCGAAAGATATGCGGGCCGCGCTTGCCAGCAAGCTCAATTCCGGCGGCAGCGAGGCGCCGTTTGACCACACCATAGAGGCCGCCCGCCTTCATCGACTGATAGGGTGCACGGCTCCGCAGGAATACGGTGCGGACATCCGCGTCCGGACGGCCGTCCCGCAAGTAACGCAGGATCGCTTCCCCCACGGGTTCCATCAGGGGCAGCATAGCCGTGGCACTGGTCTTGGAGCGTTGCACCCGAAGAGTATCCGCCCGCCAGTTGATATCCTCGATCTGTAGGCGGCCGACCTCGCCGGACCGAAGGCCGTAGTTGGCAAGAAGCTGCAGGATCGCGTGATCACGCAACCCCAAGGGCGAGCTGTCCTGACCCGCAAGTTCGAGCACCGCTGCGATCTGTTCCGCAGTCAGGATCGACGGAATGCCCTCGTAGGCGTAGAGAAGCGGGGCAATCACATGGCTTGAGAGATCATCCGCATGCAGCTTGCTCCGGTGTAGATGTCGCAGAAAGCCGCGCAACCGTTCGACCACGTCCTTGAGCGATTTGCGTGTCAGGCCCGGTGCCCTGATATCCATATAAGCATCGATGTCGCGCACGCTCAGATCGGCAAAATCGGCTTTTCTGTATCGCTGGATGAGCCATTTGCAGAAGTGGCGCGCCTCCCACATCAGCGCCGTGATCGAAGGCTCGGCCAAACCGCGTTCGTGTCGCAGCCATCGCTCATATTGGTCGCAAACCTCGCGGGTGAGGCGCTCCGCTTCGTTTGCAGCAGGCGGAGCCGGCGGCCATTCCGGCAGAGCAGAGCGCAGCAAAGCGTAAATCCCCGACCGCGGTATCGATGCCCAGCTGGACCCCGGTGCGCGCCCGCGATCCTTTTGAAACTGCCGGACCGCGTGGCGCAGATATTCGGCGACAAGATCCGGCGTGACATCGCGCAGGTCAATCGCCCGCTCCTCCAGATAAGCGAGGAATTGATCTGCGTAGAGGCAATAGTTGTGAATGACAGTTGGGCTATATCGCTGCCGGCGCAGCGTGACGCGAAGTTCTGAAATTTCCTTGAAAGGCGATTGGGACATCGATTCCTCCTTGGTTTGATTGATCAACCCAAGAAACATCCAGCCTGAAATAATGCGCAGCAAGAACGGCACAGCCACGACCCAACACATTGAAATCAAACGGGCTACGAAATTCTCCTCCGCATTATGCCCTCCTCGCGATAATTACGG
>NZ_AQQP01000064.1 GCF_002210165.1 Phaeobacter sp. 22II1-1F12B
TGTCGTTCTTGTTCCATTAGTGGACACTAACGTATTGATATTAGTACGTTCATGTTCTTGTTTCATTCCCGGATTATAGTTTTATTATCGGACATAAGACACTTATTTTCCGGGTTTGGCCATGGTGGATCGAGCAGACATCAACGCCGTCGACGATGCTGCGTGGGAACAGGCGGTTGCGCGGGAAGCTGTGATACGCCGCCTTGCAAGCAAGGCGGCACCGAACCGTGCCGAATTCCTAAAGGCCTGCCGCGATCTTGGTCTCAAGCGCTCTCGCCTGTACGAATTGATCTCAGCGTACAAGGCGCGCCCGGTCGCCAGTTCGTTGTTGGCGGCTCAGGTTGGGACACCGACGGGCAGCCGTCGGCTGCCTGACGAGATCGAAGCGGTGATTTCGGGGGCGATCGAGGAGTTCTACAAGTCCCTCCAGAAGCCGAGCATCAACGCCCTGCAAAAGGAGGTGCGCAGGCGGTGCAGTCAGAGGGGTTTGCGTCCCCCGTGCTGGACCACGCTGCGGGACCGTGTGGCGGCGATAGATCCGGCGGAACTCATGGCGGCGCGTGAGGGCGCTAAGGCCTCTCGCCAGCGCCATCACCCGGTGTTAGGCAGCTATCAGGTCGAACGGGCCTATGAGGTGGTTCAGATCGACCACACGTTGGTGGATGTCATCGTCGTGGACCGGGTTCATCGGAAGCCTTTGCAACGGCCCTGGCTGACCCTTGCTATCGACGTCGCCAGCCGCATGGTGGCAGGGTTCTATCTGACGCTGGAGCCGCCATCAGCCTTGTCGGTTGCACTGGCCATTCAGCACTTGGTGCAGCCCAAATTCGACTGGCTGGAGAGCTTGGGGATCGACGCAGACTGGCCCGCCGAGGGATTGCCGGAGACCATTCACGTCGACAATGCCAAGGAGTTCCGCTCAAAAGCGATGAAGCGGGGCGCCGAGGAGCACGGGATTTCGTTGCAGTATCGGCCGATCGGGGCGCCACATTACGGCGGTCACATCGAGCGGCTGATCGGCACGATGATGGGGGCGGTCCACCTGCTGCCGGGATCGACCTTCAGCAGCATCAAGGACCGCGGCGACTATGATTCCGTGGGCAAGTCGGCGATGACGCTCGACGAGCTGGAGCACTGGTTGGCGCTGGAAATCACCCGTTATCATGCCGAACGGCACCGCTCGCTCGGCATTCCGCCAGTCGCGGCCTGGAACGAGGCCTATGGGCGGCGCGACGCACCATTGCGCCGGCCTTACGATCCCGAGGGGTTCCGGATCGACTTCCTGCCGAGCACGGAACGCATGGTACGCCGCGATGGCATCCATCTCTTCGGCCTGCGGTATTGGGACGATGTCCTGAGCCTCTGGGCTGGTCGGCAGGACCGGCAATTGCGCGTGACCTACGATCCTCGCGATCTCTCGACGATCTTTGTGCTTGGCCCCGAAGGCCGGCGCTATGCTGTTCGGTTTGCGGACCTACGCCGTCCGTCCATCACCCTTGCGGAGCATCGTCGTGCGCAGGCGATTTTGCGCGAGCGTGGGCGCGCGCTCGAGGACGAAGACCTCATATTCGCGGTGATCGAGGAACAGCGCGCCCTTGTTGATGCGGCCAGCATAAGGACACGGGAAGCCAGGCGGTTTTCCGAGCGACGGGACCGAGCGCTTGATGGGGTAGGGGCCTACGAGGCTGAGGATTCCGACCCGGTGCCCCAGGAAAGCGAGAACGTGCTCAGGGACCACCCGGGCTTCGAGGTTGAGGAATGGTCGTGACCGAAGGCATCGCATTTGCACATCTCGATCCGGCCTACCGCCGGTTCGCGGCGCTGCCGGATGATGAGCGCATCGCTTGGATCCGGGCCGACCGCTGGATCGGTTTCGATCAGTCAGGGGCTGCTCTGGCACGTCTGGAGAACCTGCTGACCTATCCACCGCGTGACCGGATGCCATGCCTGCTGATCTACGGTGACACCGGCATGGGTAAGACCAAGATCGTCCGCAAGTTTGAACGCGACCACCCGCCAAAGTTCAGCCAGATCACGGGCGTTGACCACCGCCCGGTAGTTGTTGCGCAGGTGCCATCCGAACCCATCGAACGCGATCTTTACCGCGAACTTCTGGCCAGCATGAGCGCACCGGCGATGACAGGCGGCACGCTCGCCCGCGAGAAGGATATCTGCCGGTCGCTGCTGCGGACCGTGGGTGCGAAGCTGATCATTCTCGACGAGGTGAACGGGATGCTTGCCGGTACCTTTCGGCAGCAACGCATCTTTCTCAATGCGATCCGATTTCTGGCCAATGACCTTCGGATTCCACTGGTTTGTGCCGGAACGGACCTGGCTCGGCAGGCACTGTTGACCGATGCACAACTGGCCGAGCGCTTTGAGGCGTTCCATCTCAAGCCTTGGCAGAACGATGCCGCCTTCGCCGGGCTCCTGAAAAGTTTCGAACGCATCCTGCCCTTGCGCGAGGCATCCGATCTGATCAGCGGGGAGGCCAGAGGACGGATTCACAAGCTGACCTCCGGTGTGACGGCGCGCATCTTTCGCCTGATCGAGACGGCGGCGGAAGATGCGGTTCGGTCGGGCAAGGAACGCCTCGACGCGGATAGTTTTGGCGATAATCTGGTGCTGCCGCTGGTCTCGATGACCCAGACCGCTCGGCGGCGGGGCAAGCCGGTGCAACAACGGGTCGGGGCATGATGGTGTCGGCCCGACTGCCCGTCGCGCCGCGTCCGTTCATGGACGAACTGCTCTCGTCCTGGATGGCGCGGGTTGCAGCGCGCTACTGGTCGGAGACTCTTGAGCTGATGGTGTACCTGGCGGGGCAGGGGGGGAGGTACGCAGGCGCGCGGCAGGTTGACGATGTGGCGCCGGATATGGAGCTGCTCAGGCTTTGGGCGAAGGCCTGCAGGACCGATCCGGAACGGCTTCGTCGCAGGTCACTGGCGTCCCGATATCCTGATCGGCCGCAGGATTGGTTTCTGACCGAGACAGTGCCGGTCTGTCTTGCCTGTTTCGATGCGGATGTCGCTGCCGGTCGCGATGCCTATCTGCGGGGGCATTGGCGATTGGCGGAGCAGGTGGTTTGCCAGTCGCACCGAACGATGCTCCTGGACCGCTGCCATGCCTGTCTCGGCCGCCTGAAGCTTTCCCTTCACATGCTGAATGGCCTGCTGCGCCCCTTCTGTCGCAAGTGCCATGCCGTTCTGAGCGGCGGGGGAGGGGAGACAAAGGACCCTTGGAAGGCTGATTTCGCTGCGGGAGTTCTCGAGCTCCAACGCCAGATCAGCGAAATCGTCAGAGGGGACGCAGGCCGTCTCGATCGACTCGAATATGCAATTCGCACTATTTGGGCGCCGCTCGATCGCGACGGGGCGGCCCGACCCGTCCTCGCACTCTGGTACGATGAACCAGGTTGGAATTGTCCCTACGAAGCCCGTGCGGCCGTCGGTCGGCCTGCGCCTCTTCAGCACCTATCAGTGCGCTGGCGGGCTCTGACGCTGGTGATCTTGCATGATCTCTTTGGAGCAGATCTGGTGCCCGGCGCGGTCCTGCCGGAGGCTGCCCTCGTCCTGTTCCGGCGTGCCGCCCCATTGCCGTGGCTCACGGATGGGCGAAACCTACGGGGCGGCAAAGGAAAGCGTGGTATTGGCGCTGGGGCGGAACGAGTCCACAGGTTGAGCAAGAGGCCTGTCCACCGGTTAGAAGGAAATTTCCTCGACGAGAGAGGCGATTTCGGCCGAATCCACCCATGA
>NZ_AQQP01000065.1 GCF_002210165.1 Phaeobacter sp. 22II1-1F12B
CTCCGTTGTTCAAATCATCAAATCTGTCCCACAGGTGCTGACGTCAGACATTAGAACGGCCTCTGTTCGACCGCGATCCCAAGGACGGTTGAAGTGGTCAATAGAGAGCACCAGCGCGTTTATCGCTTTCTCTCGAAGTTGGCGAACTTCCTTCTTCATACAAATCCCAAAGGCATTCCTAACCTACTGCCGCCACATTCACAGAAATGACACAGCTTGTCTGCCGTTTTCGCTGACTTGCCAAACTCAGAAGCAGGCATTGGCGCCCGGTGCAGCATCAGGCAATAAGGGCTCGGAGCGGACCTTTGCTGCGACCTGCCTGTAGGTCCGGAACGCGGGACGAAGCTGACGTTCCGGCCTAACTGTTAAATGACTGCTCTCTGTCGGCTTGGAGGTTAGCATTTACAAACTTATCGACAGCAGCACGGTCGGCTTCGGCGACGCCATAGGCCCACAACCGAAATGCCTCAACCTTGGGCGTCTGCCATTTGTCACGCCCGCCAATCAGGCAGATATCACCGTCAGGAGACTTGCAGACCATGTCCGAAAAAGGCGCAACCAAAACACCAGTTTCCAGTTCGTCACGGCACAAAACGAGGTCTGCCATCACGACGCCGACACCCATCACGGCCGCCTTTGTCGCGATGTCGATGTTTGGAAACTCCTGACCGGCAGTCGAAACAACACCGGCAGGGTCGAATGCATCTATCCAGGCCTTCCAGTCGCCGTGACTTCTTGTTTCGTGCAGCAACTCGCAGGCAGTGAGCGCCTCGGGAGCTTTTAGCGCTTTGCCGCGTAAATAGTCTGGCGCGCAGGCAGGGGTGAGTAGGATAGGAAAGAGCGTCTGTACCTCCAAATCCGGCTTGCGTTTCGGCCAGTTGGACACAGAGAAGCCTACATCCACGTCGATCGCATCAAAACCGCTGTCGGGGTAAAAATCCGTTATCAGACGCACATTCAAATCTGGATGTGCCTGCCTGAAATCCTCCAGTTTTGGCAACAGCCATCTGATTGAAGTTCCTGGCGGGCAAAGGATACGCAACTCACTGGCATCTGAGGAGACTGCTTCAGCCGCTCGCCCGATCATACCAAACGCCTCGGAAACGACCGGCAGAAACGCGGTGCCTGCGGGCGTCAACCGGACACCCTGCGCCTGCCGCACAAAGAGCTGAACACCTAAGTGGTCCTCGAGCAGCTTGACGTGCCGACTGATTGCGCCGCGCGTCACGTGGAGTTCTTCGCTCGCACCTACGAAGCCACCGTGGCGCGCGGCTGCTTCAAAGGCTTTGAGGGCATTGAGAGGGGGCAGTCTCATCATTTCCATGGCTCATTTTTTCTGACCCTATGAGTGCAAAATCTTGGTTTGCCCATACGCCTTCGCTCGCGGCATAACTTGGGTAAGCTTGAATATATGGGGAAATATCGATGTTTGCCAATCAACTTGAGCATAAGCTGTCAACCTGGATATCCGCACGACTGCTTGGCACGTGCAGTAAAATCATCCCTTGGCTCGGAAAGAGAGATACGGACGTGCCGCTCCGAAACGACCTGGAGAGGCTTGCCTTAAGTGCACCGCACATGCTCTCGGATATCGGCTTCGAACGCGATGATAAGGCTTGTTCCCCCGAAAAAGTGGTGTGGCGCCGGGGCAAGCTTTGCGTGATCATCGCGAACTCCACACAAACAACCATCGTTACGGTTTGAAACCCAATATTCGTTTGGGGGCGAGATAAGGCTTTATTGCGCCGCGGTTCTCGGCCGTCCTCATAGTTCAGACCTTCGGGCAACCCGCAGCATCCGGGAAAATGAGCTACTTCCGGACCTTCGCCGCGACCTGACTGAAAGTCCGGATCGCGGGACCAAGGAGACTTTCGCTGCGGGTGCGTGAATGGATACTCGCGTGAAAGATTGGTTAAGTACAGTTTCGACCTAAAGGAGGATCAACTGCAATCCCAAGTCAGGTAGGCCTCCTGAAAGTCACAACGCGCTAACGCTTGTTTACTAATCATCACGTTTAGCAATCCGGCGTCGCCTAAATTTATTTGATCGTCACAGCCTAAGTGAAACAAAACGCGATCCAGATGTTGATGTTTGGGATATGCACCGCGAACGTCATATTGCACGAACAACGGATGGCCTCCGACCCAATGGTTTCCGTACCCAGTCAAAATTCTTTCCGACTTGTCCTCCCATTCTTCAAGAACTGCGGCGACTTTTTCGTTTTCAGGGAGCCTGTTCTCCATTGATGGGTCGTTCTCTTCGAACGGCCAATTGTATGGATTTCCGGGTGCCCTACCAACTGCAAACGCCAATGGTAAACCAGCGCATCTGGCAGTTTCAGAAAATTCTCTTGTTTTATGGGTATTCTCTTGAATTTCCATCGGAATCTCGAGCAGTTCACTTGTCTGAGGGTCGGGATCCCATCGGATAACCCGTTCGCAGGCACCAGCATTGTCAATCATCTCGAATGATGAAAAAATTTGAAGGATCCCGCTTGTCGGGAATTCTCCCATTTGAGGTAGTTCTGCGAAATTAATTTGGGCAACGAGTGCCATAGGAAAGCCATTGTCTGCATTTCTTGGCCAAATCGCGTTGTTTCCGATAGCAAGTGGAGCGCCGCCGATCCTGCTTTCTTGCGGCGTGAGTGGAGGCCGATCTTGAATAGTTGCCTTGGCAATGGGCAAAGCGCTTCCCTCAATGTCGCTCCAAAATGACCGCACTTCAGCAAGTGTAACGCGAGGGGCTGCCTCTGCTTCCTTCCTTCGTTTCGGTTGCCAGACAAAGCGATCCAGAAGGTGAACAATGGCGAGGGAAGCGGCAATGATCACGGCAAACTTTAGAACGGTGAACATGTACTTCTCGTCAGGATAACGCATCTCTTAAAGCGGCAAAATCTGTCTTTTGTATGGTTGTTTTGACAATCGCTCCATACTCTGCAGACGTTCATGCAACGTGCAGCGTCATGCACTTTGGGCTCTTTACGGTCGTTCACCATGGGTAGCCGGAAGGGCGGCTCTGGGCAAAATTCCCGCTGTGCAGAACCACAAACGGGCCCCCGGAGTAAATGGGATTAATGCTGGCGAGTCGGAAAAAATATGTTAGACTGATGTCAGCTCCCGGGGGCCTATGGTCAGGCTGTGGGAGCGACGCAATACTTTGCGCTATTTGCGAAATACTATGAGCAAATTGAGCGAAAAGTATTGGGCGCGTACATCGCGAACTTCGCAATGAAATCAATTGCGGAGGCGAAGCGTTGTAATGGGTACTACAAAAGCTGTAGGATCGCGCATAACCTTGCGCGGTCCCCATAAGTTTGCGCGATTTGCCCATAATCTTGCGCAGCAGAGTTTGTGAGGCGTTCTCGATCGTTACGGAACTTTCACGATTGGGCACGCATTTTTCGCCGCAGAGAACGTTTTTTCCGTGGATGCGACCCCGGTCGCGCCGCCTCGGCATGTTGGAGAGCTTCGCTGTTTTCCAGAGCCGGAGTCGCCCGTTTCACGGTAGCAGCTGGTGTCGTTTCAAGTTGTTCCCAGCCCAGGTCCGGAGCCGGCCCCAAGCTGCCGATCGATCACGGTGCAGCATCACGCTTGGCATCGAAACGAAGGGCGTATTCTGTTGAAAAACTCGCCCTTGATCGAAGGGCCGTCTGC
>NZ_AQQP01000066.1 GCF_002210165.1 Phaeobacter sp. 22II1-1F12B
GGGCGCGGCTGAAACGCGTCCCTGCTCCCGTGCGCGACCGGATGATGGCGGTCCGGGCCGAGCTCCCTCCCGGCGCGATCACCGCGGTCGCGCGGTTCTATGATGTGCTGGCAGACCGCGATGAGGATCCGTTCCTGCCCTCGCGGGCGAGCTTCGCGGCGGCCTGCCGGAACGAGTCTGCCCTGGGCCTGCTCCTCCGAATGCTGGAGCGCCATTCGCCTGAGGTTTGCCTCGCGGAGGGCCGGGGACTGCGCAAAGCTTACTACCGTGCCCGGTCTGCCGGGACCAGGCCGAGCGGTCCAGCGCGCCTTCGGCGCATCACCGTCCCTCGCGACTGGCCGGAAGCCTGGCTCAGCCTGTTGCCCGCGTTGCGGGAGGCCCCAATTGCCGAAAGCACGCTGCGCCGGCACGTGGCTTCCGTCAATCGCTGTGTGGAATTGTTACCCGACATGATCTGTCCGCCTCGGATCGGGTGGCTGCTCGGTTGGGAAATGGCGCGGACGTTCCGCGACGAGGCCCTGCGGCCGTCGACGATCGCCAACTACCTCGGTGGCCTGGTGAGTCTCGGAACGCATGGGCAGTATGACGCGTATGCGGTCGCGGGGTTGCGGTCGGTCCAGATGGGCCTTCTGCGGGAGGCGCGGCGCACGCCCAAGCTTAAACAGTCACGCATCGAGGCGCTCTACGACAAGGGCGGCTACGCGGAGGTCCTCCGCGCGATCGTTCAAAACCTCGACCGCGCCGATGCCAGCGCCGACTGGCGCTCCGAGGCGCAGACCGCCCGCGCGACGGCGGCCATTCTGGCGGTGACGCTCAATGTCCCGCCGCGGAGCGGCGATATCGCGTCCTGGCGTTTCGGGGAAGCGTTGGTCCGCGAGCGCTGGGGTGCCTGGCGCCTGCGATGGCAACAGGAAAAGACCAGTGTCTGGCTCGATGCCGGCACCCTGTGGCCTGAGATCGGCTGGGTGCTCGACCAGCACCTCCTGGCCGGCCGTCCGCCGCGCCACGCGCATCGGCGCTACACTGAACTCCTTGGGATGAACTGGCTGTCGCATGACCTGGCCGGGTTCGACCGGCGGTGGCCGAGCGAGAGGGTTTCCGCCGCGATCGGCGTGCCGCTCCACGATCTCAGGACCCTCGCGGCGGACTATCTCAGGCTGCACGATCCTGTCGCCGCGCCGGCCATCGTTGCGGCCCTGCTCGGCCATTCCACCGAGGAGGCGGGTGCCGACTACACGGCTCTTGCCCGGCAGACGGCCGCGCAACGGGAGTGGATGGACATCCGCGCGATACATGCCGGGGGCGATGGGCGCCCGGCCCGGTCATGACGACGAGACAATGTGCGCCGTCTCTCGCGGCGCACATCTCACGGATCGGCTCTCGCGGGCCTGCAAGACCGCGACGGGTCCGTCCGAAATTCTTCCTGAGACGTTTTGAGCAGGCAGGTCCGGGAACAATCTCTTCCTCATGACCCATTCGCATGACTTCGCCCTCGACGTGACGGCCATCGCCACACATTTCGCGCTCACCGAAGCCACGGTGCGCAGCTACCTTCGTGCTGGCCGTTTGCCCGGGGTCCGATTGAAGGGAGAGTGGAAAACCTCATGGGACCATGTCTGGGGGGTCGAACGCGGTCCGACGCCGAGGAGTGCCAACCGGCAGGCCTACCAGTTGCCGCTCCTCTCTAAGTCCGACCTCGCTTGCAGGCTCGCCACCAGCGTCAGGACCATCGAAGGTTGGCTCGCAAGCGGCATGCCAACGCGCAACGTCTTTTCCAACGTCCGCATCGCGCCCGTCGATGCGGAAACCTGGCTTATCCACACACTCGGCTTGCCCGAGACCAGTGCAGCCGTGCTGAAAGGTCTGCTCCGAGAGTAGTCCCCCCTCAGGCGGTTGCGATCAGCTTCAGGTAGATTTCCTGCCGGGCAATCGGGATCAGCCGGGAAAACAGCAGCCGGTAATGGGGCAGGGCGGCCGTCCAGTCCTTCGGCTCGTCGCCGCAGAAATCTTCAGGAAGGCCGGCAACGATATCTTCCGGCGTTTGCGGATTGCCGATGTCGAGTTCCGGAAGATCCATCTCGGCCTCGAGCATCTCGTCTTCGAACTCGTCGACAAGACTTTCCAGTTCTCTGACTCCGAGTTCGGGTCGTTCCGTGTCCTCCACGACCGCGTACAACCGGTGGAGAAGGATCTCGTGGCTGCGAAAGCTGACCATTTCTTCGTTGTCGTGCGTCATGATGTCGATATCGAGTCCCATCAGTCCTCCTGGGAATGGCGTTTGCGTCATATTTGTTGGCCCGTCCCTGCCATATTTCCGGGTGTTGTGAGACCCGGAAGAACCTGGCGGTCCCGGCGACAAGGTGGCGTGATGGCGGCGCATGGCCGCCCCCCTTTTTCTCGTCGGGGAAACCCGGGCTCAGGCTCGGTAGGCGACCATGACCAGCTGGCCGCCCACGACCATGAACGGCAGATCCCGCGAGCCGGTGACGATCTCGCAGAGGATGCCCGCGCCGTGCAGGAAGGCACCCCGAGGGTCCTCGTAGGGCATTTCGTCCGGTGAGCCGAGGCAGTTCGGCATTCCGGGCGGTAAGTCCGTGAAAGTGATGGCCGAGACCCAGCCGCCGTTGCGCGGCTCGAGGTAGAAGCCGGTGATCCGGTCTGCCGTGAAACAGCCCGGAAAGGCTGTCTCCGGCTGCTCGTCTGGGATCCGGCCCGTCACTTCCAGGGCCTGCATGATGATGTCGAGCAGGTCAGGTGTTGCATCTGCGCCGTCTCGCGCGGGGGATTGTAACATGAAGGACATGATGTGCTCCTTGGGTTGGTGTCTGAAGGGCGGTGTGTGCGGCGCCCATGGAGGAATTCGAAACGATGTGGATCGGGGAAAAACGATTGCCGCGATTTTCCGCTCGGCTTGGCGAGTACTGGAGTCAGGCGTGACGGTCGATGTCACTCCTCCCACATGCCATGAAGGCTCCAAAAGCCCGTCTGCGTTTTGCGGTCCACAGCGGCGAGCAGCGCGTCGAATGTCTCGCCCGGGTCGATGAAGCGGCTCACTCCGCTTGCCTGCAGCACGCAGAGCGTCTCCCAGTTTCTCCCGATCTGCCACCAATCGAATTCCGACAGGTCAAGGAGGGTGTCGGAATAACCGCTCAGGCCGCCTCCAATCCATTCACGAGAGGGAACGTCGGGACCTTCCAACTCATTGATCAGCTCTCTGTCGAAAGAAAGGTCCGCTCCGGGCGGAAGCATTCGCGTGACAAACATCAAGCGCTCGAAGCGCCTATCCAGCGCTCCCTGTGCGTGTCTATAAGACGGACGCACGTGCCCAGCTCGGACTTGGGCCGGGCAGCTTTCCGCACCCAGAATACCACCAGTTCCGGTGTCGCAGAAGCAGTCGTTTACGAGGCCCCAAGA
>NZ_AQQP01000067.1 GCF_002210165.1 Phaeobacter sp. 22II1-1F12B
CTTAGCATCGGAGCCAACACAAGTTTAGACGGCCGCCCCCGGAGGTTTACGATAGACAGCACAGTCAGCTACTTTGCGAACAAGCCCGAAGATGCACTGGCAATCGCAGACGCCGTCGAAATAAAGGGCCTTTATGCATAAACGGCCCTTTGCCGACCTTGACTGGCCCGCGGGCTGATTTCCGCTTCGCGCCTCCGGCCCCTAAAGCAGTCCCATCTTTTTGAGAAGCGACAAGAAGCATCCTGTATCTATAAACTCTACGGTACAAACCCAGCGGGTGGGTACTTCCACCCATCTGACTTATTCACGCCCAGCTGATGCCGCTGCTTTATGTCTGAGATATCCCGCTCCAGAAACCCCTGTTCCTGCTCCTGCCACTCGACGGGAAATGGTTCAAGCGCGATTGAGAGGGTGAGCCTGTCTGGCCCTTTCCCTTCCAGAACAGCTTCCACGATCTCCGGTGCAAGAAGCGTCATGCGCAGCACCCGGGTCATGTAGGAGAAGGCGATACCCTCGTGCTCGGCGAGTTCCTTGATCGTCGCGTACTCCCCGGTCTCCAGCATTTTCTTCCATCGGAAGGCGCGGCCCAGCGCCTTGATCAGCGTGTTGTCTGTCATTTGCGTCCGGGGTGCATCGGCCGGCAGATGCACCTCCTTGCGACCCCCGCGTCGGGTGATCCGGAACGGGACATGCAGCGTCACAGTGGTGGGTGAGAGACCTCGACATGTCATGCGGCCTGCCGGATCTTGCCGCCTTCCAACTCGCCCATCAAATCCGACAGACCGTCAATCCGGAGATGGATCTGGAGACCGTCAGTCCCAATGTCGACGCGGTCAATCAGGAGCGCGATGATACGGGCCTGTTCGGTTGGAAAGAGTTCGTCCCAGAGCGGGTCCAGATGCAGCAGCGCTGTGCGGGCCTCGGTTTCATCAATTTGGTGGTCCTGCTTTTTTGCTGCTCTCCAAGTGCCGGCGATGATCTCCGGTTGCCGGAACACTGCGCGCAGTTGGTGGATGATCGCTGTCTCGATCTCGCCGGCGGAGACACGGCCGACAGGGCAGGCACCAGCGCCGTGTTTCAGGATGGTCTGACTGACGTAGTAGCGATAGAGCCTGTCGCCCTTGCGGGTGTGGGTGGGAGAGAAGGCAGCGCCATCGGGCCCGAAGAGCACCCCTTTCAGCAGGGCAGGTGTTTCGGCACGGGTCTGGGCCGCGCGCTTACGCGGGCTTTCCTTCAGGATGGACTGAATCTTGTCCCAGGTTGGTTGATCGATCAGGGCATCGTGTTCGCCGGGATAGCTCTCTCCCTTGTGCACGGCCTCGCCGATATAGGCCCGGTTGGTCAGGAGTCGGTACAGCTACCCTTTGGAGATCGCAGCACCTTTGCGCGTCTCGAAGCCTTGGCTCTTCAACTCGCGCGCCAACTCGGTGGCGGAGCCGATATGGACGAAACGCTCGAAGATATAGCGCACCGTCTCGGCTTCCGTCTCCTCGATCAGCAGCTTGCGGTTCTGCACCTTGTAGCCCAGAGGCGGCACGCCGCCCATCCACATGCCTTTCTTGCGCGAGGCGGCAAACTTGTCGCGGATCCGCTCCGCCGTGACCTCGCGCTCGAACTGCGCAAAGGATAACAAGATGTTCAGCGTCAACCGACCCATGGAGGTGGTTGTGTTGAAGGCCTGCGTCACCGAGACGAAGGTCACGTTTTGCCGGTCGAAGACGTCCACGAGCTTGGCAAAGTCGGCGAGTGACCGGCTGAGACGGTCGATCTTGTAGACCACCACCACATCGACAAGGCCGTCCTCGATATCCTGAAGCAGGAGCTGCAGGGCAGGGCGGTTCAGCGTGGCCCCTGAGAGACCGCCGTCGTCGTAATGATCGCGCACGGCCACCCAGCCTTCCGACCGTTGGCTGGCGATATAGGCTTCGCAGGCCTCGCGTTGGGCATGCAGCGAGTTGAACTCCTGCTGCAGACCCTCCTCGGAAGATTTGCGCGTGTAGATGGCGCAGCGCAGCTTGCGCAGGACAGGCTGGGTCATGTCGTTGGCCTCTGTGCTCGCGCGGTCCTCCGGCTGCCGCTGTTTGCCCTGCGGCTCTTGAGGCCGAAGAAGACCCACCCGTTCCAGCGCGTGCCGGTGATGGCCCGTGCGATGGCCGAGAGGGACTTGTAGGGACGGCCCTGCCAGTCGAAGCCATCCGATGTGACCGTGACTACATGTTCGGTGCCTTGCCAGTCGCGGATCAGCCGGGTGCCGACGATGGGTGTCAGATCCGCACGGAGGCGGCTTTTCCTGCGATCTCCCCCATCGAGCTCTTCGCCGATCCGTTCCAGCCGACGGACAGTGTCCGGTTTGAGCCCGCCATAAGCCAGTTCCTGGATGCGGTAGGCAAGTCGGGTTTCCAGGTAGCGTCGGTTGAAAGGCGGCGGCTCGCTGTCGAACAGTTCACGCCATTTGGATTTCAGTCCAGCCGTGGGCGTGGTTTTGAGCGCTGCAAGGCGGGCAGGGATATTGTGGTCCTTGGTCATGATCGTCTCCTTCCTCTGCCCGTCAGTGCCGCTCGAATTGCACGGAATGTGTAGTCGAACATTCTCTCTTTCCGGGACCTGTCTCGTCTTTGTCGCTATGGCGGAGGTGCAAACGGATCAGGCCCAGCGCGAGAAGGTGGCACAGTTCGTGCCGACGCTCAGAAGGAGACAGGGCCGATGCTGCCAGTGGGTTCGAGCCGTAAGTCATGTTGCGCGACCTTCAAAGGCCAGCCGACCGGGGCGGTGCGAAGACACGCACGAGCACGACGCACACCGAAGCCTGCCAGAGGCGAGAGCGTACCCAACGCGATGGGGTGCGTACCTGCGTACCTGAAGTGCGTACCTGCGTACCCGGGGTGCGCACCCCAATGGCCAATAAAACAAGGTGCGAACCTTGGGTGCGAACCTGCGTACCCAGGGTGCGAACCCAAAAAAAATGGCTGCAACTGGCGTATTAGGGCGCTTTTGCCCCCCGCATACTGCAATCCCGCGGAAGGACCCAAAGACGGGGCGAATTTGGAGCGTTCCGATAGCGGCGCGTGTGCCGACCATTAGTAAACGCTCGGTTAGCAAGGTCATCACGGCCAGGCCTTCGAAATAGATCTCTGATCCAATCCCGCAGTAATCGCCGCCGATAGTAGTCTCCGTGGGCTTGCCTGAAAGCAGTGAGTTTGTGGTTGATGGCGAGGGATATAGCCCGGGAACTTGCCTAGCGCTCATGTTGAGCCCTCCTGATCGTCCATCGGGGCTTCGGATAGCACGCCTGCTGCGCGACAAACTGGATGAGATTCCGCGACAATCAGGATGAGACGTTG
>NZ_AQQP01000068.1 GCF_002210165.1 Phaeobacter sp. 22II1-1F12B
GCGGAGAGGGGCAGGCGCCGGTCTTTTTGCTCCGCGCGGAATGGTCTGCAGGGTCAGGGGAAAAAGATCGGTGACAACCTTTGTGGACAGGACGACAGCTGCGACCAGCATGTCATGCAAAGCGACATATCGGGAGAATCGCGGTGGCCGCGAAGGAAACTGAGTGAAAAGCCGAGGGAGATGCCGCGAGGGCCTTGGCTCCTTTCTAACTCACCTGAAATAAGACATAGTCAGATGTCAAAGTCGCATCCCCCAGCAGCCCTACCGCGCCGATTGTCTTCGCTGAAACGCCCACGATGCGGGTGAGTGCTCGAGGCGAACACAGAGTGGAACGAAAGGCCGAGACGCCGCGAGACACCACAACCATTCAATCGCCCGAAATGACGGCCCGGCTGGTCGGTTCGGTCAATACATGCGACAGGACACTTGGCCAATCGTCGCCGACTTGCCCTTCCAGTGCGCATGCTATACGTCATTGACATATAAGCCTGCAAAACCTATATGGGACGAGAGATGACACGATTGCAAACAGTGGTCGAATTGCCCGAATTCCAGAGGCGCGCCAAGGCAATCATGTCGGACCAGGAGCGCGAGGCCGCGATCAGCTTCATTGCCGCCAATCCGGAAGCGGGCATCTCTCTTGGTGGCGGATTGCGCAAGGTCCGCATCCCAAGAGAAGGGGGCGGCAAGAGCGGCGGCTTCAGGACGGTGTATGTCTTTGGCGGGACCCATATGCCGATCTTCCTGATCACGGTCTTCGCCAAGAATGAGAAAGCCAACCTGTCGAAGACCGAACAGGCCATGGCAGTAGAGATGAGCAAGGCGCTTGTCGCGAAATATGGAGACGCAACATGAGTGCATTCGAATCCATCTCCAAGGGGCTGGAGGAAGCGCTGGCCTTCGCAGATGGCGACTTGGCCGGCGCGAAGGTCCATGAAGTGTCCGTGACGGAGGTCGATGTCGCCGAAGTCCGGCAACGGACCGGCCTCTCTCAGGCAGAATTCGCCAAGAGCATTGGCGTCGCGAAAGGCACGCTTCTGAACTGGGAACACGGACGTCGTCACCCGACGGGTCCGGCGCAGGTTCTGCTGGCCTTGATCGCCAAGAAACCCTCCGTAGTTCAGGACCTTCTGCGCGGCGCGTGAACCGGGGCCTAAGCCCCGATCCTCTTGATACGGATGCCGAGCTTGCGGGCCTTGTCGACGATGTACTCGGTGATGCCCGAGCCGGGCATGGCGATCAGACCCTGTGGCATGGTCTCGAGCATCTTGTCGTTGCGCTTGAAGGAAGCGGCCTTGCCGTGGCTCTTCCAGTCGGGTTTGAAGACCACCTGGGTGACGCCACGGGTATCTGCCCATCGGGCCGCGATCATCTCGGCACTCTTAGGCGTGCCGCCGTGCAAGAGCACCATGTCGGGGTATTTGGCAAAGGTGGTATCAAGGACAGACCAGATCAGATCGTAGGCGTGACAGTCTCCGCCCGAGAAAGCGGTCCGCGTGCCTTCGGGGGCAGTGCATCTGGGTCTCCTTGCGGCGCTTGGCCGAGAGATAGGCCCGGCTAACCCGACAGATCCACCACATCGAGCTTTGCAAGAAACGACCCTACGAGCGACCCTGTGAGGCCTTGCTCTTCGCGCCGAGCGAGGCGGACGCTTTGCGCATTGCGGAAGCGCACTGGGGCCCTCTCAAGTTCGCTCGGGTGAAACATGTGCGGCGTTGGCTCCGGGCGTAGTCTCGGGCGATCCTCGTAGCGAGGTCACCCATTATCGCTTGGAGCGTGCATGCAGATCTGAAATCCGACTGATCCAGGGTCTGCAACTCGAGGCCAAGGCCCGGTAGTGCGCTTGTCGGCGGAACTGGGGATATGCTTTCGCAACCCGAGTCGGGGTCGCGGCCTTACTTGTGTGCGAGCGCCATTTTCTGGTGATGATGTCCGAGGCAGGGTGCCCAATGAGGACCACACTGTGACGAGCGATGACTCGATGGCGCGCGCTCTGGCCGGGACCCCTGTGATGTTAGAGCGTCTCAATCCCTTGAACGCGGGTATCGACGCGCCAGCCGGACCCAATGAGGATTTCGCTACTAACACCTGCTGACACTTTTCGGGTCGGGCGCCGGTCGGCGGCAAGAGGTTGGGGTGATGGGGATTAGGGTACCGGCTCCGGTGCGGTCGAGACCTGCGCCAGCGATCGCCGCCGCGTCGTGAGGCCGGCGCGGCCGACGCGCGCGCATACGCGGGAACAGCGGTCTCACATCTCGCCGAGCTACCCTTGCGAGATGATTATGCCCGGCGCGGAGGTGGTTTCCGCGCCGGCCGTCGATGCCGGGACAATTCAACAGCGGTCTCCTGCCACTGACTTCGAGCGTCAAACGTGCGGAATGACGAAATCGCCTGCTTCTTTGGAGAATGGCAATTCAGGTGACCCGGTCGCCACCTCGCAAACCAGAGCCATACCGGCCATTAGAGCAGCTTCCTCGTCTTCGAACGGATGCGCCGACGGAGTTTCGATGAAGTCTGGAAGGCCTTCCGGAGCGCTCTTGAATTGGAGAACTGCCATCCAGCCAGTGCCGCGATGTTGGAGTGACAGGTTCGCCATGTTTTCGACGGTGAAATGAGCAGGAAAGCCGGGCATCGGTGCCGCACGGTCCAACCGTCCGGAGTACGAAAGGGCCGTCAGAGCGAACTGGAGATATGTGGTCCTACCAGTATTTGGGTCACCCGTCAGGTCGGCGATTGGAGCGTGGATCATTGGTGGTCATCCTTTTTGATTATTGTGACGAAGGGGCGTTCGCCGCGGCTAAGCCGCGCTCCGGCCATCGGCGTTCCGTGATTGGCCAAGAACCGGGCCAGAGGCTCCTGGCCGTACGGTTCGTCGAGAAAGGCATCAATCAAGCCGTAGGTCGTGGCGTGTGTGTGCATGATGTGTCCTTTCGAGGCTTCAGGGCCGAGGCGACAAGGCGCCTCGCGATAGACATCGGTTCGTGTCGGAAGAGACAGAAACCGAAGAGGCATCTTTTCTTGCGCGTTGCAGTTCGTGAGCGGATTCTTCGGCCCCCTCGAAGAAGAAATCGGATCGTCATGCCTCTCGCGGAAATGACGGAGCCAGGTCTTGCCGCCGCGTCATCGGGGTCGAAAATGTGCGCCCGATTGTGAGCTTCTCGGCGGACTGGAGTTCACTTTCCGCGCCCGACCCGGTTGATCGGTAGCGTTGTCCATGGTGTCGGGGCCGGTTGCCAATCCCTTGCG
>NZ_AQQP01000069.1 GCF_002210165.1 Phaeobacter sp. 22II1-1F12B
TCAACGAACAGCTTGCCACTTGCAAATTCGGCGAGTTAACGTGACAACACCCTGTGGAGTTCTACGGCTTGGTATGAGTTCCGTCCCAAACACTTGCATTTAGCGGATATTCCGAATTAACTGGCTTACAAGGGCGAAGCTTGGAAAGGCTGTAGCCTCAGAGCGCACAGCGAGAGTTTTTGCAATCCGCTGCATTAATAAATCTCAGAAAAACACAAGCATGTCTGATTGGCACACGATCTCGCTTTCTGACGCTGCACGCAGGTTATTTCAGGGATGTATTGCTGCAGCGAGTAAAGTCCTCCGAACCAGGTCCGCGATAGCCTCTATCAACGTCTGATCGCTATCTCCAGATGAGTTGTTGATCAATTCTTGGATGAGCCTGTCTTTCGCCGATCATCTCTGGAAACCGGGCATAGCAAGCGAAAGATGATCTACATCAAGCGCGTTCGCGAACCTTCGGGCAACTGCGTAGGCGCCCCTTCGCCCTTCCCGAACCAAAGCAAATCACATCAGCAACCACCCACCCTACCGACGGTCAGCACACCCTAACCCCATATGTAACCATATGTATTCTTGATCCTTTGCAGGCGTTCCGGCGATAAAACCTCCAGTTCCACGGAGGGCACGTGAATCATGGATCCGACAAATTCAGAACTCGAAACAGGCCCCGCGCTGACCCTCGCAAGTTGCAAGGCAGAACCGCGCGTAAACGCCCCCCGGCACGTGCCGTGTTCGAAGCGAACTGTGCCGAGCCGGGTGCGACTGACCTCCAAAACGCCGTCGAACCCTTGAGCACGCGCGCTGCGGCACCTTTCAGACAGACTAATACAAGGAAAACGAATGCAATTCTTCAATAGAAAGCAGCTGGCCCTCTGGGATACGGCGCTCAGTACCTCTGAAGAGCTGGCGAAGGGGTTGTCGCGGCGTCAGTTCGGCTTGGCTGCGGCTGCGGCTTTTGCGATGCCCAAAGCGTTGAGCGCGCATGGCTCCACGCAGGTGACCTCTCAGGGAACCTACAATATCACAGTCGACCCGGTGCGCATCAACACGGGCGATTTTCAGAAGATGGGCGTGGGCTACAACCGCAGCCAGATTCCGACGATCCTGCGCTTCAAGGAAGGTGAGGAGGTTACGATAAACGTGACCAACAACCTCAGCGAAAGCACCTCGATCCACTGGCATGGACTTATCGTGCCCTTCCGTCAGGACGGCGTTCCGGGGATCAGCTTCAACGGCATCGCCCCCGGTCAGACCTTTACCTATCGCTTCCCGATCCAGCAGGCCGGGACCTATTGGTTCCACAGCCATTCAGGCCTTCAGGAGCCGGATGGCGCCTACGGTGCGATCGTGATCGAGCCGCGCGGCAGGGAACGCATACCAGCGCACCGCGACTATGTCGTTCAGCTGGCCGACAAACATCCCCATCCGGGCAACCGCATCTTGCGGAACCTCAAGATGCAGTCCGACTACTACAACCGTTCGCAGCGCACTTTTCAGGACCTGATCCGGGACGCCCGCATGGACGGTCTCAAGGCGACGCTGAAAGAGCGCCGCATGTGGGGGCGCATGCGCATGCTGCCGAGCGACGTCGAAGACGTGCAGGGATTTACCTCGCTGATCAACGGTCGCAGCACGTCGCAAAACTGGACCGGTTTGTTCCGGCCCGGTGAGAAGGTCCGCCTTCGGATCATCAACTCCTCCGCGATGACCTACTTCGACATGCGGATACCGGGACTGAAAATGGTCGTCGTGCAGGCTGACGGCAACGATGTGGAGCCTGTCGCCGTGGATGAACTGCGGGTCGCGGTTGCCGAGACCTATGATGTCATCGTCCAGCCTACGCAGAACAAGGTCTATAGCATTATTGCGGAATCCATGGGCCGCAACGGGCTTGTTCGGGGCACCCTGTCACCCAGAGAGGGCTATGCCGGTGCCGTGCCCCGTCTCAGACCCAAGCCCTTGCTCACCATGGCCGACATGAGCGGCATGATGGGCGGTATGGGTATGGATATGGGCATGGGTATGGGCGACCACGTCATGCAGAACATGACCGGAATGAACCACACCGACATGACAGGCATGGACCATTCAAACATGCAATCCAGCCAGCAGCCCCCGATGCCTGCGATGACCCCGTCAGAGGAAAAGCCGAAGAAAAAGACTTCGATGGCTGGGATGGACCATACGCAGATGCAAAAGCCTGCGATGGACGGCATGGACCACACGCAGATGCAGCAGAAGAAAAAGGCACCGATGTCAGGCATGAACCATGCCCAGATGCAGAAGCCCGCAATGGACGGTATGAGCGGCATGGACAGTATGAGCGGAATGGCAATGTCTGATGGCGGCGATCCGTTCTATGTCCCGGGCAGCGGACTGACGCCTGTCGCGTACAACGGCGGCAAGTTCCTGTCCTACGCAGACCTGCGCGCCGCCAGCCCTCGTTACCGTCACCGCGCACCCTCACGCACCATCGTGTTGCGGCTGACCGGTAACATGGAGCGCTACATCTGGTCGATCAACGACGTGAAATACGACGATGCCGCCCCGATCACGCTCCGATACGGCGAGCGGGTGCGCATGCGGTTCATCAACGAAACGATGATGTCGCATCCGATGCACCTGCACGGGATGTGGTCGATCATCGATGCCGGTCACGGTCCGCGCAATCCCATCAAGCACACCGTGAACATCAATCCCGCCGCCACGACGGACATCGAAGTCGAGGCCGACGCCCCCGGTCAATGGGCGTTCCACTGTCACCTCAGCTACCACGCGCGGGCGGGAATGTTCCGCAAGGTCGTGGTCAAGGGACGCGCGGCTTGAGCCGGGAAATACAAAGGACGAACGTAATGAAATACAGTCAACTCGCCGGACTGGCCGGCCTCATCCTTCCTTGGGCCTCGCTCGTGCAGGCTCAGCCCGTCAAACAGACCGAACAGCTGATCTGGGGCGTGCAGGCGGAACAGTTGGAAATTCGCGCACTGGATGACGAAGAGGTCCTTGTCTGGGATTTCGACGCCCTCATCGGCACGGATGAGCTCAAGCTGGTGTGGCGCAGCGAAGCTGAATACGGTCTTTCGTCCGATGAGTTCGAAAGCCTCGAAAACCAGCTACGGTGTTGTCACGTTAACTCGCCGAATTTGCAAGTGGCAAGCTGTTCGTTGA
>NZ_AQQP01000007.1 GCF_002210165.1 Phaeobacter sp. 22II1-1F12B
CGTCCGTACCGCCCGTCTGGCGCCCCGTTAGCGCCTCAGCGCCGCCGGTGAAGGGGGTTCTAGTGTTACTACGCAGAACCCGCAAGCGGTTTTTTCAGGATTTCATACTGTTTCTCAAAAAATCTGTTTTCCCATTTAAAAACAGCCACTTAAGTTGTCACATTTTTCGGCATGAAATGCTTTCCGTGTCTGCGGCCCGATAGAATCTCCGGGGCACGGCGACTCGAAAACACCACATATTGGGTTACCCACAGGCTTATCCCCAAGAGTCCGGCAAATCAGGGCGAGTCACCCGGGTGAATCGGCTTCGATTCACGTCGATTCCACGACTCGCACCCCCTGCCCTGCGGAATCAGAACCGGGGCGCGATATGAATCGGCGCCCCGGCACAGATGTTCAGAGGATTTTGCCCGGCACAGGCGGTACACAAGCCGTACACCCCCTGTCAGGCATCCGTCATACCTCTCAGGCGAAGTCGAACCAGCCGCCGCGCAGGTCGGAGAGGGTCAGCCCTTCGATGAGCAGCGTATTCTGTCCGTCATCTCCCATATCATAGAGAACGCCATCGGCCGTGTCGGTGCTGTGGTTGCTGAACGCCTTGAAGGAACCGGCCTCGCCGCCCCCGGCCTTGAACAGGATACTGTCGCCCTTCTTGCCGCCACCGGAAAAGTCGGTGATGCGGTCCGAGCCAAATCCCTTGCCAAAGATAAAGACGTCGCTGCCCTTGCCGCCTGTCAGCACGTCATTACCCTTGCCACCGTCCAGCTTGTCATTGCCGCCACCGCCGTTCAGCGTGTCGCGGCCACCGCCGCCCTTGAGCGTATCCGCGCCCTTGTCGCCACGGACATCATCATGGCCACCGCCCGCGATGATCTTGTCCTTGCCGCCACCGCCGCTGATCTCGTCATCGCCGCCCCGGCCCTTGATCACGTCGGATCCGCCCTTGCCGACGATCACGTCATCCTTGCCGGTGCCCACCAGCTTGTCGGCCTTGCCGGTGCCGGTAATGGTCTTGGACCCGCCGGTCGACCCACCGCCGCTCGCGGCCTCAAGCCCGTTCTTGGTGACATTGAACAGCGTGCCGACCAGCGAGCTGCCGTTTGCAGTGTCATCCGAATAGGCAAGAAGGATCTGGCCACTGTCGGTCAGCACCGCATCCATCAGCGTCTGTTCTCCGTCGAGGGAGTCATGTACGACAACGTTGCCGCCCACCGCCTTGAAGTCGGCGTCATAGACCTGCGCCATGACGTTGTTGCCGGTCCCATAGCGCGGATCTGCGGTGTCCCACAGATATTCATTCGCATCCGTCCAGAACACGACAACGCCACCATCGGGCAGCGCCACCATGGACGGCGGGATGTCGTAATAGAAGTAGTTCATTTCAGACACGGTGATCTCACCGGTGATCTTGATGTCGCGATTGGGGAACTCGGGATTGGGCTGCAGGATATGCAGCACGATCGGCTCGGACGAGCCTTCTTCCTGAATGCCCGCCATGGCGTAATAGTTGTTGGCCAGCGGAATGACCTCGCGCGCGTCCTTGCCCGACAGACCGGGCGATTGCGTCGCGCGCTGATAGCCGTCGATATAAGTATAGCCATCGACGTTATAGGCATGGGGGTCGGTGCCGACGAAGCGGATCTGCCCGTCGGTCAGCCGCATCAGCACGTTCGCGTCGTCCCGGAATGCCGTCACCGCGTCGAGCGTTACCGGTTCGTTCAGCGCCTTGCCGTTCGCGTCGAACGCCTGCTGCTCCCAGCGGCCGTAGAGAACACTGGTGTCCTTTTCCATGAATATGGTGAAGCCGCCGTGATCCTCGGCGATGATATGAGTCTCGTCATCATATTCGGTGTCTTCTTCACCAAGCGTGATCTCACCGGTGCGTGCCTTGCCGTTTTCTTCAAAGATACGAAAGCGCGCGTTTTCCTCTCCGTCGAAATCCCATGTCACGGCGAAACCGCCGTCCTTGAGGACCGCAACCTGATGGTCAAGCGAGGTCTCGCCCGTGGTCTTCTGGATAGAAAAGGCTTTGCCCATCGGCTTGCCATTCGCGTCGAGGATCTGCCCGGCCAGATGCGTGTCCCCGTCGCTCGAAGAGAAGTCGCCCTGATCATAGGCGCCGCCGGGCATTATAAATGTCTGGAGAAGAGTGCCATTGGAAAGCGGGGTCAGACGGTATTCGTCGAAGGTGAAGGAAGGTGTATCCAGAGTGAATACGGCTGTCTTGATCGTATCGAACATATGCTACTCTTTCGAAATTCGAGATCTTTGAAATATCGGCCGGGAAACAGGCCGGGGAACGAGGAGATCAGCCATCGAAATTCTTCACAAGTCAACAATCACTTGTGTGCCGCCCGCGCTTTGCAGCTTGCAGGAGCTAATGCCGGAATACCTTCAACTTATTGGTTAACGTCGTGCCGGAAACGGCCCGGCTATTCCGGCAGCTCCGCCTGCCCCTTTGGCGTCAGCTGGTAAATCCCTGTCGAGACCCGCTCGAACCAGCCGTAATGGTCATCGCGCATGATCGTCGTCGCGCGCGTAACACCGGTGGCATTTGCCACGACCGCCCCCTTGCAAGGCCCGGCATCGGCGAGATGTTTCGCGCAACGCATCGCATCCTGCCGATACGCGGTGACAAGCGTGACCCGGTTCGACCCACCAATGTTGGGATCACCAACGCGGCGGGAAAACTCACGCAGCAACCTGTCACGCCGGACCTTGATCTTGCGCGGCGCAAAAGGCGCGGGATCGCAGTGGACCTCGACATGCCCGTCCCTAGCCCGCACCGTGATCAGCCCAAGCCCAAGCCGCCGGCAAAGACCCAGATGTCGGGCAAGCGTCTTGCGCCCCTTGATGGTCGGCACGGCAAGATAGACCCAGTCGGTGATCGACTGACGCACGATTCCCTGCTGCACAAGCGACAATGAGAAAGCCGTCTTCATCTCGACGATGACCGGGTCGGGATCGTCGGCGCGCAAGGCAACCACATCGGCACCGGCCACTTCGGATTTGACCGAATAGCCCTGAGCCTCAAGGAAGCCCTTGATCGGCGCGTAGAGAGAGGTTTCCTGCAACTAAGCCTGCTTTTTTTCCGTTTTCAGCACTTTTAGCGCAGAACCTTCCCAACGCCAATTGCATCAAAAACCATCGTGGCCCAGGCCGAAACCGCGAGGTACGCAACGGAAACCAAGCTTTCTAAACAGTTGCGACGCTTTGGGCTTGCGATTACTGGCCCGAGTTGCAAAAATAACTGACAGAAATATTCAGGTATGCGAGTTGCAGAATGACATTCCGGCCCAGCATGAAATCCGTGCTGTCCAATATTCGCCCGACCGCGCCGCTGATCTACGCGGCTTCGCGCGGGTTGGTGGCCGATCTCTGGTCCGTAGAGGCAAGCGCCGACGCGCGCGGAGAATATGTCGCCCGTGACCCGCGTTTCGTGATCGTGCTCGGCAATTGCACCTCGCCCCTGTCACTGGCAAACGGCTCTGGCGAAGATGCGCAGACCGTGCGCGCCGTCTATATACCCGCCTCGGTCCCGGTCAGTTCGCGCATCGCAGGGCCGACCACGTTCGAACATCTCGATCTGCATTTCAATGCGCGCTACCTCGCCTCGCGTCTCGCAGAGATGGGCGAGCCGTCGCATTTGCTGGAACAGCCGGTCTATCTCACCGAAGACAGCGGCGTTCTCGCCATTGCCGAAACACTGGCCGAGGATATCCGCCGGGGCACCGCCGGAACCGTCCTGCTGGACTGCCTCGCCCTTGGCATCGTTGCCAAGATGCTCGCCCCCCGCATCAGCGTTCAAAGCGATGAACCGCTGCGGGGCGGGCTGACACAGGATCAGCTGACACAGGTCGACCGGCTGATGCGCACCGAGATGCACCGCCGCCTGCCGGTCTCCGAAATGGCGGAACAGGCGGGGCTGTCGGAAAGCTGGTTTGCCCATGCCTATCGCAAGACTCGCGGAGAAACCCCGCACCGCGCCCTTCAGGCCATCCGGGTCGATACCGCGCAAAGGCTGCTGGAAGAAAACCGCTATTCCATTGCAGATGTGGCCGTGATGGTCGGCTTTGCCGATCAGGCCCACCTGACCCGCGCCTTCCGCTCTGTCACCGGCGAAACCCCCGGACATTGGCGCAGAAAATCGATGTCAGAGCAGGATCGCACAATATCCGACAGTTTTAGTCAAGACAACGTTGGGTGAATCCCCTAGGAAGCGTCAAATCCCGGCCCAAGCCCTGCTTTCGGCCGCAATAACACTTCCGCTAAGGGGACTGATTACATGAAGATACGCCTGACACGGGCCGCGCTGCTGGCGGGCACAACCCTGCTTGCCGGTGGTTTTGCCCTGCAAGCCGCCGCCCAGGATGATTTTATCGAACTCGATCCAATCACCTTCGATCTCGAAGGCGCCGAACCGGTCAATGGCCGGCTGAACCCGACCACCCTGTCGGGCATGAAGACCGCCACCACGATCACCGAAGTCCCCCAGTCGGTCAGCGTCATCCCCCGCGAAACCTTTGAAAAGAAATCGCCCAGCAAGGTCGACGAGGCGCTGCGCAATATCGCGGGGGTACAGACCCAGCTCTACGGCTATGACAGCGACACCAACTGGTTCTACATCCGCGGGTTCAACTCTTTCGACACCGGCGCCTTCATGGACGGGCTGTCGCTCTTCTCCTACGGTTTCGGCTCCTTCTATGTCGATCCCTTCCTGCTGGAACGCACCGAAGTGCTGAAAGGCCCCTCCTCGATGCTTTACGGCGCATCGAGCCCCGGCGGCATCGTCAACTATGTCTCGAAACTCCCCGATGGCACCACCGGCACAAGGCTCAGCTTTGGCGCCGACAGCGTGGGCCGCGTCTGGGCCAGCGGTGAACAATCCGGCGTGATTGGCAATGATCTGTCCTACCGGTACGGGCTTAAGGCCACCCGGCAGGACGGGCATGGCATGTTCGAAGACGGGTTCGAAGGCATCGCCTATGGCGGCGCGACCAAGGCCTTTGCCGATGGCAGCCTGCTGACCCTGCACCTCTCCTACACCCATATGGACGAAGACCATGTCGGCGGTCAGTTCCTGCCCTATTTCGGCACCGAACAGGCGGCGCCCTTCGGTTTTTTCGACGACTACTATAACGGCGGCAACCCGGACGCCGATGATTACGAACGCGAACAGCTGATCGCCACCGGCATCTACCGCCGCGACATCGGCGCATGGGAGATGACCGATACCTTCCGCATCGGTCAGGCGAACCTGAAAGAGCTTTACGTCTATCCCAACGGGTTCACGACCGGTCAGGTCCCGACTGCAGGCGCGCAGGTAAACCGCTTTGTCTTCGCCCATGACAGCGAGGCGACCATCGTCCAGAACGACCTGCGCTTTACCCGCAGTTTCGCGACCGGCGCTGCCACGCACGAGGTTCTGGTCGGCCTGGACGCCCGCCGCTACCGGCTTGACGAAAAGCAGGCCTTTGCCCTCGGCACCCCGCTCGACCCGGTAAACCCCGATTACAGTATCGCCCAGCCCGCTGTCGGCGCGCCCTATATCGACGGCGTCCGCGTACAGGAACAGATCGGTATCTACGCGCAGGACCAGATCCGTTTCGGCGATGGCTGGATCGCAACCCTGAACGGGCGCTACGACAAGGTCTGGTCCTCCTTCGACAACCGCATCGGCGCCAATCTCGACCGCGAAGACGATGCCTTCTCCTGGCGTCTCGCACTGATGCGTCAGGTCGGCGATTTCACCCCCTATGTGAGCGCCGGCACCTATTTCAACCCGCAGGCGCTCGATGCATCGACCCTCACTTCGGAACCGGAAACCGGCCAGCAGGTCGAGATCGGCCTGAAATGGCAGCCCAACGACGCCACATTGGTCACGCTCTCGGCCTTCGACATCCGTCGCGAGGACGTGGCCCAGTCCTTCGTCAACGGCGGCGCCTTCGACACGCGTACCCTCGGCGAGGTCCGCTCGCGCGGCTTCGAACTCGAAGCCGACATGCGCCTGACCGACAGCCTCGCCCTCCGCGCCGCCTTCACCGATCTCGATGTAGAAATCACCGAATTCGCCTCGGACCCCAGCTTTGTCGGCAAGACCCCGCAATCGGTGGTCGAACGCTTCGCGTCGCTGGAACTCACCTATGTGCCGATCACGATGCCGGAACTGGAACTGCGTCTCGGCGCGCGCTACCAGGGCGACAGCTGGGCCGACAACGCCAATACGCTGCCGGTGCAAAGCGCCTGGCTGATGGATGCCGGCGCCAGCTGGGATTTCGCTCCGAACTGGACGGCGAACCTCAACGTCACCAACCTGACGGACGAAGCCTATACGGCAAGCTGCCAGACCTCCTTCGGCACCTCCGCCTGCTGGCAAGGCGAAGGCCGGGTGATCACTCTGAACCTGAGCACCTCCTTCTAGGAAATCACCAGACCCGAAAGCAAAAGGCGCGCCACGCAAGCGCGCCTTTTTTCATGCCCGACATCCATCCGGCCAAACACAGTCCGGCCGGCTTCTGAGCCCCCTCGCCGCCCCAATCCGAGAGGCACAGAAATCAAACCGCCCCCTGCTTCTTTGGGTCATAAAGTATCCCCGCCGGAGGCGGCGCAGGTCCCCTGCGCCTGACTGCCCGATCCCCTGCCACGAAAGCGAACGCCCGACAGCGCCACGCCGCCCGGAACTCAGGCCGCGTTCAGCCGCGCGTACCGCCCGCCAAGGCTGACAAGCTCCTCGTGATCGCCCATCTCGACGATCCGGCCTTCGTCCATCACCACGATCCGGTCCGCATCGCGGATCGTGCCAAGCCGGTGGGCGATGACAAGGGTCGTGCGCCCTTGCGACAGGTCGTGCAGCGCCCGCTGTACCTGCCGTTCGGTCTCCGTATCCAGCGCCGACGTCGCCTCGTCGAGGATCAGGACCGGCGGGTTGCGCAGGAAGATCCGGGCGATGGCCACCCGCTGCTTCTGCCCGCCGGAAAGCGTCACGCCGCGTTCGCCGACAATCGTATCCAACCCCAGCGGCAGCGCTTCGATCATGTCGCTCAGCCGCGCCTGCTCCGCCGCCTGCAGGATCTCTTCCTCGCTCGCGTCCAGCCGCCCATAGGCGATGTTTTCCCGCAGCGTCCCGCCAAACAGGAACACGTCCTGACTGACGATGCCGATCTGGCGACGCAGCGACTGCAGGGTCAGGTCCTTCACGTCGATCCCATCGATAGTGATCCGGCCCGCGTCCGGTTCATAAAACCGCGGCACCAGCGCCAAAAGCGAAGTCTTGCCCGCGCCCGACGGCCCGACAAAGGCCACCGTCTGCCCGGCCCCGACCTCAAGGGAGATGTCGCGCAGGATCGCGCGGTCCTCGGCATAGCCAAAAGTCACCCCTTCAAAACGCACCTCGCCGCGCAGCGGCGGTGCGGGGCGCGCATCGGGGCGGTCGATCACGTCAGGCTCGATCGCGAGCAGTTCAAGGTAACGACGGAAACCGGCGATACCACGGGGGTACAGTTCGATCACCGCCGCGATCTTTTCCAATGGCCGGAAGAAAAGGCCGATCAGCAGCAGGAAGGCAACATAACCGCCAGTACTCAACGAACCGTTAAGCACAAAGACCGCACCGACCACCATGACCACCACCTGCACGAAACGCATGCCCATGTAGTTCAGCGTCGAAGAGGCCGCCATGACCCTGTAAGCCGACAGCTTGGTATCGCGATACCGGGCGTTGTCCTTTGAAAACAGGCGTTTTTCGTGGTCTTCATTGGCAAAGGCCTGTACCACCCGGATACCGCCAACATTCTCTTCGAGACGGACGTTGAAATCGGCCACCCGGGCGTAGATCTCGCGCCATGTCTTGGTCATGCGACCGCCGAATACCATCACGATGGCCATGCAGGCGGGCACAATCGTCGCGGTGATCAGCGCCAGTTTCACATCGATGGCCAGCATCATCACGAAGGCGCCGACAAAGGTCATCACCGCCACGAAAAGGTCCTCGGGCCCGTGATGCGCCACCTCTCCGATCTCTTCCAGATCGCGCGTCACCCGCGCGACAAGTTTGCCGGTGCGCACCTTGTCGAAATAAGAGAATGACAGCCGTTGCAGCTGGTCAAAGGCTTTCCGGCGCATCTCGGTTTCGATATTGATGCCCAGCTTGTGACCCCAGTAGATCACGATCGCCATAAGGCCGGAGTTGATCGCGTAGATCGCGGTCAGACCGACAGCGGCAAGGATGGTGAGCAGCACATCGCCCTGCGGCAGCAGCACGTCGATGAAGAGCTTGATCGCCAGCGGAAAGCCAAGCTCAAGCAGGCCCGACAGCACGGCACTGCCGAAATCGAGCCAGAAAAGCGCTTTCCACGGGCGGTAATATTCGGCGAATTTACGTATCATTTCGAGGTCAGCCGTTAGCATGGTGCCGGGACATTCACCAGCGCGGAAACGCGCTCTAGGGACGGGGTGACGGCACAATCGCGAGAGGCCGATTCCCACCCCGGATATTTGTCCTAAGATACGGCGCCAAGGGCCAAAAACGGCGGGCACCCCCTGTACACCCTCTGTACACCCCCTGTGCATCGGAAGGGTGCCTTTTGGCCGGTTCCGAGCCTTATTCGCGGCTCAGGGGCGGGCGGCAAGGGCCAGACCGTCGACCACGGCGGTGAAGGCCTCGGAGTGCAGAACCTGCGCATTCGGACAGAGCACGCTCGCCTCGTCCGAGACAAAGCGCATCAGGCTCGAGCCGCCGACCAGCACGATCCGGCCGATCTCATCCGGGCTGACACCGGCCATGCGCAGGGTCTCGGCAGCGGCGTCACGCAGCAGGGCGCGGTTGTCACTCAGCGCGGAATCGAGGCTTTGCGGCGTGATCTCCTGCGCCAGATTGGGCGTGATGAAACCCATGCCGATCTGCGCCGCACCATTGCCGCCATTCGCGGCGATCTTGCCGCGCTCGACTGCAAAGGCCAGCTCGTGGCCCAGCTCTTCTTCCAGCACCGTCAGCAACCGCCCCATGCGCTCGGGATCGACCGCCAGCCGGACCATGTCGGCGACCATGCGCCGGGTCTCGGGCGTGTAGAGAAACGGGATCTTGGCCCAAGTCGCAAGGTCCACGTAAGGCGCGCGCGGCACCGGCAAGAGCCCCTGCCCCATTTCGCGGCGCAGCTCGCCGCCGAGGCCCAGCGCGGGCATCGCGTGCAGCAGGGAAACCGCGTGGTCGAAATCCGTCCCGCCCAGCCGGATGCCGTGGTTGGCGAGGATCTCGGGGCCGCTGTCCCCGCTGCGGAACACCGAGAAGTCCGAGGTACCGCCGCCGATATCGACGATCAGCCCGGTCTGCTCTGCCTCACCCAGCCCGTGGCTGGCCATTGCCGCCGCTTCGGGTTCGGCCAGAAAGCGGACCTCGGTGAATCCGGCGGCAAGGTAGCAGGCGCGCAGATCGGCTTCGGCCTGCGCGTCCTTTGCGGGATCGTTGCTGTGGAAATGCACCGGGCGACCCGACAGCGCCTTGCTAAAAGTCAGCCCCGTCGCGGTCTCAGAGCGCTGGCGCAGCTCGGTCAGGAACTCGGTGATGATGCCCGACAGCGTGCGCCGCTTGCCGCCGATCAGGCGTTTTTCATGTAGGAGAGGCAGGCCAAGCACCGATTTCAGCGCCCGCATATAGCGCCCGTCCTCACCCGCGATCAGCGCATCCGCCGCCGAGGCACCGATGCGCATCCGGCCCGTGTCGGTCGGGAAAAAGACGGCGGTGGGCAGGGTTTCGGCGCCACGCTCGATCGGAACGCGAAAGATGCCGCCCTCATAGGCCACGGCGGCCGCGGAATTCGAGGTTCCGAAATCGATGGCAAGGGTATCTGTCTGCATGGCGTCACCTCTGGAAGGCCGCGATCGCTAATGGATGTCGCCTGCGGGGGCAAGGTGGTTTTTCAGATCATGCGAGGTTTCGTTCATCGCCCGGGACTAGGCGCGAACAGGACGGAGCCATGCTTTGGACACCTGTCCGCGCGGCCCCGCGTTCTCACGCAAAGCGATGCGGGTCGTAAGGTTTTACATCCAGATCGCTGGGCTGATTGGTCACCATATCGGCGATGATTTCGCCTGTGGCGGGGGCCATCATCAGCCCGTAATGCGAATGGCCAAAGGCCGCGATCAGCCCGGGTGGCACCCCCTGCAATGGTCCCAGCGCCGGAAGACTGTCGGGCAGCGAGGGGCGGCGGCCCATCCAGAGTTCGCCCTTGCTGTCATCGAGAGAGGGGCAGATGCGGCGGGCCTGTCCGCGCAGCAGCGCTTCGCGCTTGGGATCGGGGGGCGCGTCGAGGCTGCCGAATTCGGCCCCGCCCGCGACCCGCATCCCGTCGGTCATGGAGCTTGCGACGATCTTGGCGTCGACATCCATTATCGAATTGTTGAGCCTTATGCCGGGGTCGCGGAACTGCATGTGATAGCCGCGCTCGGCCATGAGAGGGATGTCGATACCCAGCGGGCGCAAGAGCCCTGCCGACCAAGCGCCTGCCGAGAGGATGACTTTTGCCGCAGAAAAACTCTGGCCCTCGGTCTGGACGGTCCAGCCGTTATCGCCGGGAGCCAGCGCCGTGACGGCAGCGGTTTCGATGGCGACCCCGCGCTGGCGCAGGTTTTCTGCCAGCGCCGCGCCAAGCCGTCCGGGTGACAGGGCGCGGGCCTGATCGTGGATCACCACCGCCGAGCGGAAGGCGGGGCCGAGATCGGGTTCGATCTCGTGCAGCTCATCCGCGTTCAGCCGTTTGAGGCGCGCGCCCGCTTCGGCCCGGACGCGGTATTCAAGACCGTTCAGATCGGCACCGTCATCGCGGCGGTAGGCGTGGATATAGCAGCTGTCCTCGACCAGCGCCTCGTTGATGCCGGCCTCTTGCAGGTGACGGCGGTAGAGGGTGATCGATGGGCCGCAAAGCGGGATCATCGCGCGCGAGCCTGCGCGGAACTTGTCCTCGGCGCTGTAGGACAACAGCCGCATGCCCCAGCGGACCATCTGCGGCCAAGTCTCGGGGCGCACGCGAAGCGGGCGTTCGCGCGAGGTCAGCAATCCGGGGATGGATTTCCACAACCCGGGCGAGGCCTGCGGCGCGATGGACCAGGGCGAGATCACCCCGGCATTGCCATAAGAGGTCGCCTGCCCCGGCGCGTCGCGGTCGATGAGCCGCACGGTCTTGCCGCGCCGGGCCAGCGAGACGGCACAGCAAATGCCGACAAGGCCCGCGCCCACGATGATCACGTCGTCTGTCATGTATCAGGCTCCGGCCAGTTTTTCCTGTCGCGCCCCGGTGATCTGCAACAGCAGGACCGGCGCACAGATCGCAAGCGCTACGAGATCGGCCATCGGGGATGGCGCGATGAACACGATTCCCGCAAGGGCCAACAACCACCGGCCCCAGATGGGTACCCGAACGATGAAGGTGCCGACAACCGCCGTTGAAAGCGCGACGACCCCGGCGATGGCGGAACTGGCGGTGTAGAGGAATTCACCAAAGTTGAACCCACCCTCGGAGACAAAGAGGAGGACAGGCGCATAGACGAAGGCCATCGGCGCGACGACCTTGCCAAGCCCCAGCGTGAAGGCCGAGATGCCGGTGCGGAACGGGTTGGAATTGGCAATCGCCGAGGCCGCATAGGCCGAGGTACAGACCGGGGGTGTGATCTCGGCCACGACTCCATAATAGAGTACGAACATGTGGCTTGCGATGGGCGGGATGCCAAGCTGCGCCAGCGCGGGCTGGGCGACCGAGACCAGCATGATGTAAAGCGCCGTGGTCGGTATGCCCGCGCCCATCAGGATACAGGCAAGCGCGATCAACACCAGCGAGAGGAAAAGCGTGAGATCGGCGGTGGAGAGCAGTTCGAGCGTGCCAAAGCTGAGGAGGTCATGCAGCCCCTGCGCCATCGTCGCCGCGCCCGACGTGACCATGAACCCGAGCCGGAAACCGATGCCGGTTGTGTTGATCACCCCGACCACGATGCCGACCGCCGCCGAGGCCGCGCCCACGGCAAGCGCGTATTTCACGCCGGTTTCGAGCGTATGTGACATCTCGGGCAGGCGGATGCGTTCCTGCGGGTTCAGGACAGAGAGCGCCGTCGAGACGAGCAGGATCACGGCCACATCCGTGCCGAACCCATCGCCCATGTATTTCCAGATGGTAAAAGCCGCGAAGGCGATCGGGTAGATCAGCGTTAACGGCGCGCGGATACGGGCCATGCCCGCGATCAGCGCGAGGGATATGCCGCAGAAGGCCGCCATATAGGGCGTATAGCCGGAGAAGAGCACGTAGAGCATGCCGATCAGCGGCAGGATATTAGCCCAGCCGTCCTTCCAGACTTCGATAAAGCGGGGCAGCGCGTCCTTGGCCATGCCTTCGAGACCCAGCTTACGGGCCATCAGATGCACGACGGTAAAGACGCCCACGTAATGCAGCAGAGCCGGAAAGATCGCGGCGATGACGATGGTGGTGTAGGGAAGCTCGAGGAACTCCGCCATGATAAAGGCGGCGGCGCCCATGATCGGCGGCGTGATCTGGCCCCCGGCGCTGGCGGCGGCCTCGACCCCGCCAGCGAAATGGCCCGGGTAGCCCAGACGTTTCATGTTGGGGATGGTGAGCGAGCCGGTCGAAACCGTATTGGCCACGGAAGACCCCGAAATCGTGCCGAAGAAGGCCGAGGAGACGACGGAAACCTTGGCTGGGCCGCCGCGATAGCGCCCGGCAAGGATGGTGGCGTTGTCAATGAAAAGCGCGCCAAGGCCGGTACGTTGAGCGACGACGCCAAAGAGGACAAAGTGGAAAACGATGGTCGAAGTGACCCAGAGGGTGACGCCAAAGATGCCCTCTTGCGGGAAGTACATGGACGACACGAAGGTGCGAAATTTTACGCCGGGATGTTGCAGGATACCCGGAAAACTGGGGCCAAAGAGCGCGTAGCTCATGAAGACGCAGATGATCAGCGGCAGGATCCAGCCCAGCGTGCGCCGCGCGATATCAAGCACCAGCAGGATCAGGATGCAGCCAAAGATCATGTCGTAGGTGTTGGGATTGCCCATGCGGAACATCTGTTCCTCGATCCCGAACGCGGGCAGGCCGCGCCATGCAAAGCCGAGGTAGAGGGCGCTTGCGACGCCCAGCACCATAAGCACCAGATCGAAGATCGGCACATTGCCGATGCGCCAGCGTGACACGTGCATGTCATAGGCGCTCTTGCTGCCGAGCAGGGGGTAGAAGGCGTAGATCAGGATGAACAGCCCGGCGAGGTGCCAGCCCATGTGCCAGTGATCTGCGGGCAGACCGAAACCGGCGGTGATGAAGTGATAGACTGCAAAGGCAAGCGCGACGGCCCGCAGAAACAGGGCCATGGCTCCGCCAACGGCGCGGGTCGCGGCGCCTTCATCGTATTTGCGTTCGATCTCGGCCAGTTCTTCGGCGCTCAGCACGTCGTGTTCGGTGCTTTCATGAGAGGTCTGTGTCATGGGATGCCTTTGCTGCGCGCCGGGTGGCAGGGCCTGCGATCACCCGGGTAGAAATGTATCGGGCGGCGCGGGCCGCCCGACACCCGTTGTCAGAGGTGCTTAGTCGAGCATACCGATTTCGCGATAGAACTTCTCGGCACCGGGGTGCAGCGGCACGTCGAGCGATTCAATCCCGTCGAGCGCGGTTTCGACCGTCACCTGCTTGCCCTTGGCATGGCCATTGTCGAGCAGCTTGCGGCTGTTTTCGTTCCACATCGCCTTGGTGATGCCATAGACGAGTTCCTCGTCGAGGTCCGCGGACATCACCAGCAGCGCGGAAACGGCGGGCGTCTTGATTTCAGTATCGATGCCTTCGTAGACGCCGGCGGGGATGGACGACGGGATATAGGCCGGGACCAATTCGTTGATCTTGGCCAGATCCTCATCGGTAAAGGAATGCAGCGCCATGCCCTTGGTCGAGGCAAGCTGGACCATCGCGGCAACCGGCCAGCCCGCGGCGTAGAAATAGGCGTCAAGCTGACCGTCGGCGAGCCGTTCGGCGGATTGCGAGTTGTTCAGCTCGGCCTCTTCGATGTTGTCGCGGGTGATGTCCCAGCCTTCCATCATGGTCAGCACGGCGACCTGCGTGCCCGACCCCGCCTGCGCGATGCCGACGCGTTTGCCTTCGAGATCGGCAAAGGACTCGATGGTCGTGCCTGCGGGCATGACCAGATGCAGGTCCTCGGGGTAGAGGTTGGCGACGACGCGGATTTTCTCATGCGCCTTGCCTTCGAACTTGCCGGTGCCGTGATAGCTGTCATGCACGATGTCGGCGGCGGCGAGACCGGCTTCGAGTTCGCCGTTCTGGACGGCGGCCACGTTGAAGACCGAGGCGGTGGTCGATTGCGCGATCGCGATCAGGTTGGGCACGCCGCACTGGCCGCCTTCGTCGCAGGGGCGCGAGCCGGGAGGGGCCGAGATGGCATTAGCGATGGTGCCGCCGATCGGGAAATAGGTGCCCCCTGCCCCGCCGGTGCCGATGCGGAAAAAGGTAGGCGTCTGCGCGGCGAGAGCGCCGCCAAGCAGGGCAAGGGTCGCGGCCCCTGCAAGGGTTCTGAGAATCGTCATCGAAAGCTCCCTGGATTGGCTTTTGTTGTTTGCGATGACGGAAAGCTTGCAAATCTCGAGATATAAAAACAAATTTGAAATTGTTTTAGTTCGATAAGATCAGCAAATGTGAAGCCATGAACATTTCCCAGTTGATTGCCTTTCGAGAGGTGATGAAATCGGCCTCGCTTAGTCAGGCGGCGCGCAATCTCAACCGGACCCAGCCAGCGGTTTCGCTGGCGATCAAGGCGTTGGAGGAAAGCCTTGGGATCGAGTTGTTCCGGCGCGAGGGGCGGCAGATGGTGCCGGTGCCAGAGGCGCATTATCTCTTTGATGAATCAGAAGAAATCATCAACCGGCTGAACCGGCTGAACGGCACGATGAAGCGGCTTTCAAAGGCCGAGGTGGGTCAGTTGACGCTGGCGACCATGCCCGGGCCCGCGACCTACCTGATGCCGAATTTCCTGAGCAGGGTGATCGCGCCGGACCATGATATCACCCTGTCGCTGCTCACCCGGACCACACCGCAGATTCGCCAGTTGGCCGGAAGCCAGTCGATCGATTTCGGGTTTGGCGATCATCTGCCCGGCGATGCGAATGCTCAAATTGTGCGCGAAGAGATCATCGAGACCCGCTGTCTCTGCGCGATTCCGACGCGGCACCCGCTGGCGGAACGGTCCATCATTTCGATTGCCGATCTGGATTCGGAGCCGATGGGCGGGTTGACCCGCGATCATCCGCATAACCGGAGTGTGCAGGCCGCGTTCGGTCAGGCGGGCTCGCGGTTCCGGCTGGAGGTGCAGTGCCAGTTCTTTCTGCCGCTGATGCATTTCATCGCGGCGGGACGCTGCTGTGCGATTGTCGATCCGCTTTCTGCCGTGACCGAGCAGCTTGTCGGCATCGCGGGGGACGGGGTCACCTTTCGCCCGATGGCCGAGACGGTGCCCTATGCCTATACGCTTTACACGCCGGTGCACCGGCCCCTGTCGCGGCTTGCCGAACGGGTGAAATCAGGCTGGCGCGAGGAGCTTGCGCGCCTTTTGGAGACGGTCGAGGGGCCTGCGGCGGTTTCAGGTGGTTGACGGGTTGAGCGGCGGCAGGGCGGTCGGTTTTTGGTGGTCCCTGCCCTTTCCGGCCTGCGTCACGGTCTGTTTCAGGGCCGACCAGTCACCTTTGGGTACCGGCTGCGGATCGGTGCCGTAAAGCCGCGCGGCAATGGTTGTGAGCGCGTCGCGGATCGGGCGCATCTGGGCTTCGGTCGTGCGGGGTGCGCGGTTCTGCCATTCGTCGAGGGCGCGGAGCGTGGCGGGGTAATCCCGCCGGTCGATGGCCTGGATCAGCAGTTTTTCGGCATGGGCCTTGCTGGCAAGACGCGCGGCGCGGTGGCTGGCGGCGCGCGCCGAGGCGCGGGGCCAGGCCCAGCGCAGGATGAGCGCGCAGCCAAGAGCCACCGCCAGACCCAGCCCGGCCATGCGCCAGATCGGGCCGGTATCGCGCAACGGCTCGGCCACCGGCGCATCGACGGAGATATTCACGCCCGGAAGGCTGGCCGTTTCGACAGCGCCGGTCGAGAGGTTGTACCAGCGCAGCGCGACCTCGGGCAGCGCGCCACTGCCGCCGGATTGCGCCATGTAGGTCACGCTTTCGATGCGGGTGCCGGACAGGTCGCGGCCGTCGGCAACCTCCGCCACCTGCGGCGGGTCCGGGTAGGTACGGATGCCAGGGATGTCGACCGGGGACAGCATCGGCGGCAGGACGATGGGCGATGCGCCTTCGATGCTGGCGGTGACCACGCGTTTGACCGCCTCGCCCGGTTGCAGATCGGTGGTTTTGTCGGGCATCTCTTGCGACAGCGCCAGGCCAGAGGCGGCGATGAACGGGTCAATATCCTCGGCGCCCTCGGGCAGGACGCCGGTGAGCAGGAAGGCGGGCGTCGAGAGCGTGGCCTCGAGCGGGTCGGTCTGGCCTGGCTGCGCGTAGCGGACCACCAGTGTCTGGGCGGGGATCGCGAATTGTCCCGGCACCATCGGCGACAGCAGGTAGCGCCGCGCCACGCCGGACCAAGTTTCGCCATCCACGCGGCGGCTGATCGGACCGGTGGATTCCGGCGGCAGGCGCACCCGAAGGTTGGGCATCTCGAAGGAGGGAAATTCGACCGCGCCTGCCATCCACGTTGGCACCAGCACCTCGATGCGCAGGGTCGTGTACTGGCCGGGGATCACCTCGGGCGTTTCGAGTTCGGCGGTGGCGGTGGGCTGCGCGTCCTGCGCCGAGATGGGCGCGGCCATCAGGAGAAACAGGAGGGCGATGGCGGCAAGGTGTTTCATTGCGGCACCTCGCCGGCCTGCTGCGCCGCCTCGATGGCGAAACGCTGGCGCAGGAAATCGCCGGTGTTCGTATCGACGGTGTTCATCCACTGATCGGTGGTGAGCAATTCGCCGCCCGAGGCCTCATCCGCTTCGATCTCGGTATCCGCGCCGCGGTTGTCTTCGTTGTCAAAGGCCACCTCATCCGCGCCGATGCCCCTGTCTTCGCCGGTGTCAGACTGTTCGCGCGCGGATTCCACGTAGTCGAGGATTTCGCGCGCGAGGGCGAGGTTCTCGGCGGCACCGGGATAGTCCGGATCGCGTTCCAGCGTGGTTTCATAGGCTTTGATGCCATCGCGATAGGCGCGGTTGCGAATATGGGCGAGGCCCTCGGCAAAGGAGGCATCGGGCGTTTCGACCCGGTGAAAGACGGTTGCGGCCTCATCGTACTGGCCGTCGCGCATGAGCGCCCAGCCGCGCCACATGGGGTCCTGAAAAAGCTCGGCGGCCTGTTCGTAATCCTTGCGGTCATAGGCAAGGCGGCCCTGCTGATCGGGGGTAAAGAACCAGTCGGTGATACCGTCGGCCCGCGCCTCCGGAACCGGGGCCAGAACAAACGCGGCGAGCCAGAGATGCGCCCAGCGCATGGTCCAGCCGCGCCGGAACCAGAGCAGCGCCAGCAGCATCGCGGGCCATGCCATCATCCAGCCCCGGTCGTCCCACGGCTGATTGCCGCTTTCGGTGAGCGCGCGCTGATAGGCGGCGTTGAGCTGCCGGTCGATTTGCCGGACGTCGCTGTCATCGACGCTGGCCTCGATCACCGGAATATCGACCGCGTCGAGCCCGGGATCGTTGGTGCCGGTGGGCAGCATGGAGAGCACCGCAAGGCTTGTCCCCTCGGCCCCGATGACCGATCCCGCCTCCGTCCGGTCCAGCGCATCGGCGACAAGGAGAATACCGCCGGGGGTCGGTTCTTTCGCGATGATCGACTGGGCAAGGGCAATGGCGGCGAGCGCGTCTGCCCCTTCGCTTGGCATCACATCGGGGGCCAGCCCGTCGAGATAGGGGTGGATGACATTGGCGTCCTCGGTCATCGGCACGACCGCATGGGCCGACCCCGCATAGGCGACAAGGGCGGTGCGGGCCCCGGCGCGCAGATCAAGGAGGTCGCGGATCTTTTGCTTGGCACGTTCAAGGCGCGAGGGCGCGAGATCGTCGGTCTCCATCGAAGGCGTGACCTTGAGCGCGATGACGATGGGCGCGGTCTGGGCGACGAAAGGGTCCGGCACGCGCGACCATGTCGGACCGGCCGCCCCGAGGCAGGCCAGCGCCAGCAGCAGCGCGACCCCGTCGATGGGTTCGATCCGGCGATGACCACTGTCGCCGACGGTGAGCGCCTTGTGCAGATGCGGCGCGATCCGGTCGAGAAGCTGGGCGGGCTTGCGGTTCTGACGCCGCGCCATCCACCACGCGATGGCGATCAGCGGCAAAAGCAAAAGCCAGAGTGGCCGCAGGAAATGAAACATCTCGATGGCGAGGGAGAGGTTCATGAATGCGCCCTCTGCCGTGTGGTCAGGACCAGATAGGCGGTCACGCCAAGGCCCAGGCCGGCGATCAGCGCAAGCGGTATCCATGCCAGCGACCGTCTTGGCCGGTAGGAGAGCGTTTCGGTTTCGCGCGGGGCCAGCGCGTCGATCCGGTCATAGACCTGTTGCAGCCCGTCCTGATCCTGCGCAAAGAAATACTGCCCACGGGTGCGTGCGGCGATCTGTTTGAGGGTCTCGAGGTCGACCTTATCCTCGCCCGAGGCCTCGGGGTTGCCGACGCCGATGGTATAGATCTCGATCCCCTTGTTGCGGGCGATTTCGGCGGCATTCACCGGGCTCATCCGGCTGACCGTGTCGGTGCCGTCCGAGAGCAGGATCAACAGCCGCTGGTCGATATCGCTGGTTTCGAAGGTGCGGATCGCCAGCCCGATGGAATCGCCCAGCGCGGTATGGGGACCGGCCATGGCGACCGTGGTCTGGTTCAGAAGGTCGCCGATGGTTTGCAGGTCCTGCGTAAGCGGCGATTGCACATAGGCCTTTGATCCAAAGACGATCAGCGCCATGCGGTCGCCTTCGCGCCCTTCGATAAAGCTGCCGACCACGTTCTTGACCCCTTGCAGCCGCTGCAGGGTTTCGCCCGCCGGGGTCTGGAAATCGCGCGCGTCCATCGAACCGGAGATGTCGATGGCGAGCACCACGTCGCGGGCGGATTTGCTGAGTTCGATAGGCTGGCCGACTTTCTCGGGCCGGGCCAGCGCGAGGACCAGCAGGCACCAGATCAGGATGCCGGTGGCGGTTTGCAGTAGGCTTCGGCCCAGCACCACCGATCCCGGTCCCGGTTCGCTGCCAACCGTTTCGACCACGCGGCGGAAGAAGGGGATGCGCAGGGCGGGCACCCGTTCGCGATGGGCGGGGACGAGGTAATGGACCAGCAGTGGCAGCGGCAGAAGTAAAAGCGCCCAGGGAAAGCCGAGGGAGATCACGAGACCTCTCCGGGCCATGCCATGTGGCGGCGTCTGCGCGGGCTGCGATGCGGCTGATGGGTGCGGACCCACTGGATGGCGATGGGGGCCAGATCGGGCACCGGCTCGGACGGGCGATAGGGGGCACCGGCAACGCAGCGCCCGACGCCCTTGGAAAACAGGGTGGTTTCGGAGGTCGCATCGAGGAACGCCAGCCAGTCCTCGCCCGAGAGGGCGGCGACCTCGGTCCGGGGATAGGCGGCCAGAGCGGTCTGCCGCAGGATCAGCGCGATTTCTGCCGGGTCGCCCCCGGCGCGTTCGATGGCCTGTTCCGCTTCGCGGCGGTAGGCGTTGGCGCGGTGACGGCGCCGCCAGACCCAGATGCCCCATCCAAGCAGCAGGAGGAGCAGAATGGCCAGCGCGGCCCAGCCCCATGTTTCTGGGCGCATGGATACCGGCACCGGTTCTTCGGGCCGGATCAGTTGATCGAGCATGTCGACAAGGTTCGTGGGGGTGGTTTCGGGTTCCATCAGCGCGCCTGCCCCGCCAGCCCCATGAGGCGGCGCATCTGGCGCAGGCTGTCCTCGGCCGAACTGACCGGCAGGACCGGGATGCCGAAACGTCGCTGCCAGTCGAGCACCTGCGCCAGCCGCCCCTTAGCCATTTCATCGAGACGCCGGTGCGCGGCGCGATCGGCGGTGTCGATTTCGGCCTGAAGCTCACCATCGGATACCACGATTTTCAGACCCGGCGGCATGTCGTCGGCGAAAGGGTCCGAGACCAGCCCGAGCACCAGATCGTTGTGCCGCGCCAGCCCGGCGACGAGTTTCTCGGTGGTAGCGTCGACCTCGTCGAAATCGCTAAACACGAGAATGAGGTGGTTGCGCGGGGCGATCCGGGCCACCGATTGCAGCACACGGTTCATCGGCATCGGGGTCACCGGCGGGGATTCCGCGTGCAAAAGCCCGTTGGCGGCGGCGAGCGAGGACAGGAAGGCCATCAGCGAAGAACGGGACCGTGCGGGCCGGATTTCGGCGATATCCGCATCGCCAAAGACAATGCCGCCAACGCGGTCGCCCTGATCGGCGATGCGAAAGGCGGCCAGCGCCGCGCATTCCGCTGCCGTCACCGATTTCATGTTGAGCACCGAACCGAAGAACATCGACATGCGTTGATCCACGACGATGAGCGCGGGGCGGTCGCGTTCCTCAGTATAGACGCGCACATGGGGTTTGCCGGTGCGGGCGGTGACTTTCCAGTCGATGGTGCGCACGTCATCGGACGGAAGGTAATCACGCAGTTCCTCGAAGTTCAGCCCGCGTCCGCGCAGGCGCGAGGCATGGCGACCGTTCAGCACGCTGCGCGCGGGCTGGCGCGGCAGGAAGCTGATCCGTCTTGCCTGCGCCTCGAGCCGGCGCAGATGCGCAAGATCGACCGAAATGCGCGTATCCGTGCCGGAAGGCGGCGCGGGGGGCGTAAGTCCGGCTCTTATGCGGGCGGCACGATCCTGCATGGCGTCAGGTCAGTGCGACCTGTTTGAGGATCTCGGACACCACCCGGTCGGGGGTGACGCCCTCGCCCTGCGCCTCGAACGTCAAGCCAAGACGGTGACGCAGCACGTCCGACGCGATGGCGCGGATATCCTCGGGGTCGACATAGTCGCGGCCCGCGAGCCATGCATGGGTGCGCCCGCATTTGTCGAGCGCGAGCGAGGCGCGGGGCGAGGCACCGATCTCGATCCAGCGCGGCAGATCATCGCCGAATTCGGACGGGATGCGCGTCGCGTTCACCAGATCGGCCATGTAGCGTTCGATGGCGTCCGAGACATGGATCGCGCCGATTTCAGCCCGAGCATCGAAGACCGCCTGCTGCGGAATCGCGGCGGGTTTTTCGGTGGGTGCGGTGCCCCCGCCCTGCCCTGCCATCGCGGCGATTTCCTCGCCCCGGACAAGGCGGATCACCTCGACCTCGTCCTCGACCGGCGGATAGGTGATGAGCACATGCATGAGGAAACGGTCCATCTGCGCCTCGGGGAGCGGATAGGTGCCCTCTTGCTCGACCGGGTTCTGAGTGGCCATCACCATGAAGAGCGGCTCCATCGGGTGGGTGGTGCCCGCGACCGTCACCTGCCGTTCCTCCATCGCTTCGAGCAGGGCCGCCTGCACCTTGGCCGGGGCGCGGTTGATTTCATCGGCCAGCACGATATTGGCAAAGATCGGCCCCGGTTCGAACCGGAACTCGGACTTGTCGCCGGACTGATAGTAAACCTCGGTACCGGTCACGTCCGAGGGGAGCAGATCGGGCGTGAACTGGATGCGGCTGAAATCGGCCTCGAGGTTCCTGGCCAGCGCCTTGATCGCGCGGGTCTTGGCGAGGCCCGGCAGGCCCTCGACCAGCAGGTTGCCATTGGCGAGAAGCCCGATCAGAAGCCGTTCGATCACGTCGCGCTGTCCGATGATCGACTGGCCCATGCGGCTGCGCAGGTCGTCGATTTGATCGCGTGCCGTCATCTGGAGCCGGTCCATATCCTCGACCAGTCCTCTGCCATGTCGATAATCGTCCAGCCACGCTCGGCGGCTTCGTCCAAACCGCGGTTGAGAACGCCGACATGGCCGTCGCGGTCATAGGCAAATTCGCGGTCGCCGTCGGTGTGGTGCAGCAGCATCCCGAAACGCGGCCCTTCCCCGGCGGTGGTCCATTCCAGCATCGCGAAATCGCCATCCGAGTTGCCGGAGGCAAAGATAGGACGCTTGCCAATATGCCGCATGATGCCGACGGGTTTGCCCTCTTTATCGTCGATAAATGTAACGCCGCCGTCCTTCATGATCGTGGGTGTGCCGCTTTCGGCAGAGTAGGATGTATTGCCCTCGGTCCCGACCACCTGCCAGGGCGGGATGCCATAGGCCTCATCCGCGAAGGAGCGGATGAAATCGATGCCGCCGCCCGAGACGATATAGGTGGCAAAGCCTTCGTCACGCAGGTAGCGCAGCAGTTCGACCATCGGCTGATAGGTCATCTCGGCATAGGCCATGCCCGTGGTCGGATGCTTGGCGGTGGCGAGCCATTCGGAGGCGGAGGTCTCGAAATCCGCCGGGGTGATCGCAGCGTGCGAGATGTTGATGATCTCGATCAGGCCCTCGACACCCTCTGCCATCATACCTTCCATGTCACCGTCATTGGCGGCCTTGAGCACATCGGAGCTGAGGATACCGGGATCGGCCTGAGCCTTTTCCCGCAGAATGTCGAGCGCGTAGTAAAGCTGAAAATAGGCAGGCTGTTCGGCCCAGAGGGTGCCGTCATTGTCGAACACGGCGATCCGGTCTTCGGGGGTGACGTAAGTTTCGAGCCCCGGAGTTGTTACGTTATCGACGAATTCGATGATCGCGCTCTTGGTGTCGGTGTCGTTCCAAGAGGGCAGCGGATCGGCATGGGCAGCGCTGCAGGCCACGAAAAGGGCGGCGGCGCAGGCGAGCTTTGGCATGGTGGAAGCTCCTGTATTCTTGCTGAGTATTGATCGGCACCGGCAACCCGGAACCCGGAAAATGTCGTGTAAGTAGAATGCGAAAGGGTCGGCCGCATGGAAAGGAAGGCCGGTCTCCCGGCCTTCCGTGGTCAAGCAGTCTAAATCAGTTGCTTCCCATGTTATCGAGGCTTGCGTTCAGCGCCTCCTGGATTTGGTCGATCGAGAAGCTGTCCGGGCGCTGCGAGGGCGGATATTCTTCGAAGGTGGCGAAGAACTTCGCGACTTCCTGCGACGCCGGGGCAACGAGATAGGCATGGTCGCTTACCCAGTCCCAGTAGGTGTTCGACGTGATGTCCGCGCGTTCGTAAGGATCGGCGCGCAGGTCGAACAGTTTTGGCACGCGGAGTTCTGTGAAGGGTTCGGCCCAGACACCCATGGTCCCTTGTTTACGCTGTTCCTTGAAGACGACCTTCCAGTTCTCATACCGCAGTCCGACGATTTCACCGTCATCGTTGATATAGAAGAACTCGGTCCGCGCGCCGTCGTCGGTTTCGCCGGTCAGGTAGGGCAGCTGATTGTACCCATCGAGATAGTTCTTGTATTCACTACCGTTGATGGTTGTTCCTTCGAGCAGGCGTTCCTTGATGTCGGTATCACCGACGGCCGCCATGATGGTGGGGAACCAGTCAAGGCCCGAGAACATTTCGGTAAAGACCGACCCCGGTTCGATATGGCCCGGCCAGCGGATCAGGGCCGGAACACGATAAGCGCCTTCCCAGTTCGTGTTCTTTTCGGAACGGAACGGGGTGGTGCCGGCATCCGGCCAGGTGTTCTGGTGCGGGCCGTTGTCGGTCGTGTAGATCACGAGGGTGTTGTCGGCGACGCCCAATTCGTCCAGCGCATCCAGTACCGTGCCGATAACGCCGTCATTTTCGACCATGCCATCGGCATATTCGGTTGGCGCGGTCAGCCCCGGCTCGCTCCGGTTTTCTTCACGGACGTGGGTTTTGTAGTGCATCCGCGTGGTGTTGTACCATGTAAAGAAGGGGGTGCCGGATTCCACGGCGCGGGTCATGAAGTCGATCGCACCTGCGGCTGTTTCTTCATCAACCGTTTCCATCCGCTTTCTCGTCAGCGGACCGGTGTCCTGAATTTCGCCGTCCGCAAAGGAATGCAGCACGCCGCGGGGGCCGAAACGCTCGCGGAATTCCGGATCTGTCGGATAGTTGAACTGTTCCGGTTCTTCCTCGGCATTCAGGTGATAGAGGTTGCCGAAGAATTCATCAAAACCGTGCTCGGTCGGCAGATGCTCATCGCGGTCACCAAGGTGGTTCTTGCCGAACTGGCCCGTTGTATAGCCGTGGTCCTTGAGCGCCGAGGCCAGGGTCACATCAACTGGCTGCATGCCCGCCTTTGCGCCGGGCAAGCCGACCTTGGAAAGCCCTGTCCGCAGGGTTGACTGACCGGTAATGAAGGTCGAACGACCTGCTGTGCAGCTCTGCTCGGCATAGTAGTCGGTGAACTTGCCGCCTTCCTCGGCGATCCGGTCGATATTGGGTGTGTTATAGCCCATCAGGCCGAAACTGAAGGTGGACAGGTTGGTCTGACCGATATCGTCGCCAAAGATGACGAGGATGTTAGGTTTGTCTGCGTCGGCGCTCTCCTGCGCCGCAGCCGTACTGGCAGCCACCACGGCAGCGAGCACGACAAGTGGTTTCAAGAAGGTCACTTTGGGAGTCCCCCTAAACTAGATGCAAATTGGTCGTCGAGCCTTGGAAATCGGAAATACGAGTTCTTATTGCCCCTTGCGGGGATGCTGCTGGTCGGCCTGCCTAAATCAAGGAATGTCCCTGCGACGCTCCTTCGCTCCGAAATCTCTCTGATAACAAGAATCAATCACTGGTTACTCTACCTAAGAGGTTGCACCGTAAGGGCTTCTGCGATCAACTAAAAATTAATTTTTTTGTGCCACGCGCACGTTTTAGCTGCATTTCGCCCGTATGCCGGGGATTATTCTAAAGGCATATGAAACCTGTGTGACGCGGCGCGGAACGACTGTTTACATAGCGCAACCGTAAGCTGTTTCGCGAGCGAGAACCGGGACCGTTCGTCAGAGAACAGCGCAGAAATCGGCGGGCGTGGATCGACGTTTTCCGGCACCGCGGCTTGACTTGCACCGGCACATGCGCCCCCATGCAGACAAAGGTTCGGGCGGTAAGAATATTCAAAGCCCGACGATCTGGCGTGATTATCCCCGATAGGTGTGCATTATCCAAAACAGGTTCGACAGCACCGAATGGGCCGGTACGCAGGTGCCGAAGATCCGTGTGGAGCGCGACATTTCCGTGCCGGACGGGCTGCGCGTTTCGCGAGCATTGAGCGCGCCGCATCTGGGGCCGCAGATCCTGTTCTTTAGCGGCGGCAGCGCGCTGAACGATATCTCGCGGCAGCTGAAACGATACACCTACAATTCGATCCACCTGATCACGCCCTTTGACAGCGGCGGCAGTTCGCAGGTGCTGCGCCGGGCCTTTGACATGCCCGCCGTCGGCGATCTGCGCAGCAGGCTGATGGCGCTGGCGGATGAGACCGTTCTGGGCCAGCCGGATATCTATGCGCTGTTTTCGCGCCGTCTGGACAAGGACGGGTCACAGAAAGAGCTGCGCGCCGAGGTCGCGGCGATGAGCGCGGGAAAACATCCGCTGATCAGGGCGATTTCCCGCCCCATGCGCAGCCTGATCCAGACCTTCCTGCATAGCTTTGAAACCCATGCACCGGAGGATTTCGATTACCGGAATGCAAGCATCGGCAACCTGATCATCGCGGGCGGGTATCTGGGCCATGACCGCGCGCTTGAGCCCGTCCTGTTCCTGATGTCCAAGATGGTCGATGTGCGCGGCACGGTGCGCTCGGTCGTGGATGCCAACCTGCAACTGGGGGCGGAACTGGCGGATGGCCGACGCCTGACCGGGCAGCGTGAGATCACCGGCAAAGAGGTCGAGCCGCCGGAGAGCCGGATCGCGCGGCTGTTCCTGAGCGATGGGAAAAAGGAGATCGCGGCGGGAGAGATCGCCCTGCCCAAGCGCAATCGCAGGCTTATCGATCAGGCCGAGGTGATCTGCTATCCACCCGGCAGTCTTTATTCCAGCGTGGTCGTCAACCTGATGCCCGCCGGGGTGGGCAAGGCGATTGCCGCGCGCCATGTCCCCAAGGTTTACCTCCCGAGCCTTGGCCCCGACCCCGAGGCGCTTGGCCATGATCTGGCCGATCAGGTGGCGGCGATACTGGCACCGCTGCGGGCAGATGCCGGGGGCGATGTGCCGACCGGGGCGCTGATGACCCACGTGGTCTGCGACCTGTCCCATGACGCGGCGGCCTGCGCCGAGGTCACCAATCGGTTTGGCATTCCCTGCGTCCGCCTGCCCCTGAGCGGTGAAGATGCGACAAGATACGATCCGCAGAAGGTCTGCGAGATGCTTGTTTCGACCGGATAGGCCATACTGGGGAAATTTTCAAAGCGACACTTGCATGGGCGGACATGCTTTAACTTTATGTCACCTACGGGAAATATGCGGTGAACGCGGCGTTGGGCCGCCCATCGGTGGCGCTTGGGACGGTAACTTTCTATAGGTGTTCCGTGGCGATCCGACGACACGGCAATGCAGAGAGGCATGGGTAACAATGCTCGCAACACTCGGACAGCTTCGGCCAGCGCTTGTATCCACGGCGCTTTCGAAAAAGCTCGTCGGCGCAAAGATCGGCAAAGCCCGCCTGATCCGCGAGGGGGAAGAGGAACAGGAAGCCTTAACGCTGATCGATACGTTCGACAACCAGATCGGCGCGGCAGATATGGCGCTGATCGCAACCGAAGATGCGCTGTTGCTAATCGGCCCGGATGCCGCCGTTACAAGACAGGACGTTGCCGCGCCCGATTTTGTCGATCAGATGCCGGATGGTCCGGTCACCGGGAAACTAAGTAAGATTGTCGATCCGCTGCGGCGGCTGCTGGTCCGGGCCGAGGGAGTGTTTTCCTGCCAGATACTGAAGATGGTCGATGACCTCGAAAAGACGGTGGCGCGCTGCCGGGTGCAGAGCTTTGCGCCCGAGAATGGCACCGCTGCCTGCATGATCGAATTCATGCCGCTGCGCGGCTATGACGAGGAAATGGAACAGCTGACCGCCTATGTGGCGTCGCTGGGCAAGCCGCTGGGCACGGTGGGCGATATTGCCCGCGCGCTCCGTGGGCCGGGGGCGGATTATACCAGCAAGCCGGTGATCGCGATGACTCCGGAAGAGACATCGTTTCAGGCGGCGACGGATATCATCCGCGCGCAGATTGCCGTGGCGCGGGCGAATGAACCCGGTGTCATCGAGGATATCGACAGCGAATTCCTGCATGACTACCGCGTCGCGCTGCGCCGGACCCGATCGGTGGTTTCGTTGTTCAAAGGCGTTTTCACTGATCAACAGACGCAGCAGTTCAAGGACCGGTTCGGCAGCCTGATGGCAAGGACCGGCGAGCTGCGCGATCTTGACGTGCATCTACTCGACCGGCAGCCCTATCGTGAACTGGTGCCCCCTGCCCTGCAGCCCGGAATCGACAAGCTATTCGACAGTCTTGCAGCGGATCGCGGGGCGGCCCATGCCAAGCTGGCCCGGTTCTTTAACGGTCAGGCCTATCTGCGCGAGATGGACAAGCTGGAGAAACTCTTTGCCGCGCCGAAGCGGATCGCCAAAGGCCCTGAAGCCGAGCGCCCGGCGCTGGCATTTGCGCAGGCACTGATATGGAAACGATACGTGAAGGTCTGCAAGATCGCCGGTTCGATCGACGATACCACGCCCGATGAACAGGTTCACGATCTGCGCATTCACTGCAAGAAACTGCGCTACCTGATCGAATTCTTCGCGCCGCTGTTCGGCAAGGAGGACACCAAGGTCATGCTCAAGTCGCTGAAAAAGCTGCAGGATAATCTTGGGGCGTTCAATGACTACTCCGTTCAGCAGGAGGCGCTGGCCGGTATGCTGGATGGGTTGAGCGACGGAGACAGCACGGATGCCATCGAAATCGCCACCAGCATTGGCGCGCTTGTGACCGTGCTTCACCAGAAACAGATAGAGGAACGGGCCAGGGTCGTCGCGAGTTTTGTGGCCTTTAATTCTGACAAGACCCGCGCCCGGTTCCGCAAGAGCTTTAAGCCCGGAAAGACAGCAGGATGAAGATCATCGCGAGCTATTCGAACAAGGGCGGTGTTGGGAAGACCGCGAGCGCGGTCAACATCGCCTATTGCCTGGCCAAGGAAGGCCACCGGGTGCTGCTGTGCGATCTCGACCCGCAGGGGGCGTCGAGCTTTTACTTTCGCGTAAAACCGTCGAAAAAGCTGAAGGGCGACCGGTTCTTTACCGATGTGAAACGGTTCACCGATGCGATCCGGGGCAGCGATTTCGACAATCTCGACATCCTGCCCGCCAATACCGAGTTCCGCGATTTCGACGTGTTTCTAGCGCGGATGAAACGCAGCCAGTCACGGCTCAAAAAAGCTTTGAAGAGCGTAGGCAACGATTATGATTTCATCGTGCTGGACTGCCCGCCGAACATCTCGACCCTGTCCGAAAACGTGTTCAAGGCGTCGGATGCGATAGTTGTGCCGGTGATCCCGACCACGCTGTCAGAGCGGACGTTCGAGCAGTTGGTTGAGTTCTTCAAAGAGCACAAGCTGGAGCGCAAGAAGATACTCGCCTTCTTTTCGATGGCGCAGGCGACCAAGAAACTGCATGGCGAGACCATGCGGCGGATGCGAAAGCAACATGCCAAGCGGTTTCTGGATGTGACCATTCCCTTCTCGACCGACGTGGAGAAAATGGGCATACACCGCGCGCCGGTTGGCAGTTTCTCGGCCTCGCACGAGGCGGCGACGGCCTATCGGAAGCTCAGCAAGGAAGTGGCGAAAAAAGCGTGATGGCGACAGCAACCGAAATCGAGCGCAAGTTTCTGGTGGCGGAGATGCCCGATCTGGCGGCTGCGAAGGCGGTTGAGATCCGGCAGGGCTATGTCACCCGGCCCGAGGATTCAATCGACGTGCGCCTGCGCCAGAAGGGTGAGAGCTATTTCCTGACAATCAAGTCCGGGTCGGGCATGGTGCGAGGCGAGCACGAGTCCGAGATTTCGCGGGACGCGTTCGAGACGCTCTGGCCAGCGGCCTCGGGCACCGTGGACAAGGTGCGATGGACCGGAAAGCTGGAGGACGGGTCCGTCTTTGAACTGGATGTGTTTTCCGGCGATCTGGCGCCGCTGGTGGTGGTCGAGGTCGAGTTCGACAGTGTCGAGGCGGCGCATGCCTTTGTTCCGCCTGCGTGGTTCGGCCCCGACGTGAGCGGCGACAAAGCCTATAGCAACAAGGTCATGGCCTTTCGGGATCGCCCGGCAGGATAGACCGGCGCGGCCTTCCGTGCGTTACAGTTCCATCACGATCCGGCCGTCGATGGCGCCTTTTTTCATCCGGTCAAAGATGCTGTTCACATCGTCCAGCGACTCGGTCGAATAATGAGCGGCGACCTTGCCCTCGGCGGCGAATTGCAGCGCCTCGGCCAGATCGTTTCGGGTGCCGACGATGGAACCCCGGATCGTCTTGGCGTTCAGAACCGTGTCGAAAATTTCCAGCGGAAAGCTTTCGGGCGGCAGGCCCACAAGGCTCATCGTGCCGCCACGCGCCAACATGCCGACACCTTGTTCGAAAGATTTACCCGCGACGGCCGTGACCAGCACGCCTTCGGCCCCGCCGCCGGCCTGCACCTCGGCGACCGGATCGGTTTCGAGCGCGTTGATCGTCTGGTCGGCCCCGAGGCTTTTCGCCAGATCCAGCTTGTCCTTGGCGATATCCACCGCGATTACATGCAGGCCCATCGCCTTGGCATATTGCACCGCCATATGGCCAAGACCGCCGATGCCCGAGATCACCACGGTCTGGCCGGGCCGGGTGTCGGTTTCCTTCAGCCCCTTGTAGACGGTGACCCCGGCGCAGAGCACCGGTGCGGCGGGGGCAAATTCCACCGCGTCCGGCAAGTGGCCGACATAATTCGGATCGGCAAGCACGTAGTCCGCGAAACCGCCATTCACGCTGTAGCCGGTATTCTGCTGATCGGTGCAGAGCGTTTCCCATCCACCCATGCAGTGGCGACAATGGCCGCAGGCGGTATAAAGCCACGGGATGCCGACGCGGTCGCCTTCCTTGACGCCTTTGACGTTGCGCCCGACCTCGGCGACGGTTCCGACACCTTCATGGCCGGGGATGAAGGGCGGGTTTGGCTTGACCGGCCAGTCGCCCTGCGCCGCGTGCAGATCGGTGTGGCAAACGCCACTTGCCGCGACCTTGACGATGATCCCGGAGTCGGCGAGCGACGGGCGTTCGACCTCGCAGATATCGAGCGGCTTTCCGAATTCCCGAACGACGGCTGCTTTCATCATGGGTCTCTCCTTTTCGTCACGGACATCGGGGGCATGGCTGCGTCCCCCGCCGACAGGGTAAGCGAGAATCACGAAAACCATGCGAAACGGATTGGCGGAGACCTTGAGCGGGCAAAATTTTGCTGCAACGGCAGGCGCGATTGCCTGAATACATACCCCTTTGTGAAGGCGCGGGGCGTTGGCGGTCAGGGGATTTTGCCAAGCACCTTCAATGTGAATTGGAGCGGCGAATGGGGGTTTACGACTCTGCCGAACGCTGCTGTTTTGACGCCGAGAAAGCCATCTGGCCGCCCTTTCGCCCGGGAGCATCGACATGACGGACGCATCGCTCGACAGGCCTTCGGGCCGGAATGAGGGCGACTGGCCGACGCTGGCCGAGGCGACTCGTGTCTGGGCGCGCGTGGCGATCCTGTCCTTTGGCGGACCCGCCGGGCAGATCGCGGTGATGCACCGGATCACCGTCGAAGAGAAACGCTGGATCGGGGATGATCGGTTCCTACATGCGCTGAACTTTTGCATGTTGCTGCCCGGGCCGGAGGCGCAGCAACTTGCCACCTATATCGGCTGGCTGATGCATGGAACGCGGGGCGCGATCATCGCGGGCGGGCTGTTCATCCTGCCCGGCTTGCTGTCGATCATGGCGCTTAGCTGGATCTACGTGATCTTTGGCGAGGTAGACCTTGTTTCGGGCCTGTTCTTTGGACTCAAGGCGGCGGTGCTTGCGATAGTTCTGCAAGCGCTGGTTCGGATTGCCGGAAAGGCGCTGAAGAACAACGCGATGCGGGCCATCGCGTTTGGATCGTTCCTTGCGATCTTTGCCTTTCAGGTGCCATTTCCGCTGATTATCGCGGCGGCGGCGCTGATCGGGTACGCAGGCGCACGGGCCGGGCTGGCCGCTTTTGCGCCCGGTGGCGGACACGGCGCGCAGGGCGGCGCCCATGTCGCTGACGCCGAGACGCTGCTTGGCGATGACACCATCGAGATGCCGGTGACGGCGCGGCGCAATGCGCTGATGGCGGGGATGGCCGGGCTCGCGCTTTGGCTAGCGCCGGTCGGATTGCTTTTCGTCACGCTGGGGCCGGGCAATGTATTCACCGATATCGCCCTGTTCTTTTCCAAGATGGCTGTTGTCACCTTTGGCGGGGCCTATGCGGTGCTGGCCTATGTGGCGCAGGAGGCGGTTGGCACCTATGGCTGGCTGACGGCGGGGCAGATGCTGGATGGGCTTGGCATGGCCGAAACGACGCCGGGCCCGCTGATCATGGTGTTGCAATTCGTTGGCTTCCTTGGCGCGTGGAGCGCGGAAGGCGCCCTTTGGACGGCGACGCTCGGCGCGCTGCTGGCGACCTATGTGACCTTTGCGCCCTGTTTCGCATGGATCCTGCTGGGCGCGCCATGGATGGAGCGGCTGCGCCGCAACCGGGCGCTTGGTGCTGCGCTGACAGCGGTGACGGCGGCGGTGGTCGGGGTGATCCTGAACCTTGCGATCTGGTTCGCCATCCACGTGATCTTTGACGCGGTCGCTGTCTGGCGCGCCGGGCCGCTGACGGTCGAGCTTCCCCGGCTGGCTTCGGTCGATTGGGCGGCGGCGCTTTTGACGGCGCTGGCGGTGATTGCGGTGTTCCGGCTGAAACTCGGGATGATGACGGTGCTGGCAGGGGCCGCGATTGCCGGGGCGGTCCTGAGCATGCTGGGCTAATCCGGCAAGGTTCAGAAATGCCTTGCCCATCTGGGGTGGCGGTCGTCGATCACCAGCGGATGGCTGTGGCGTCTTTTGCCTTTGAGATGCGGATCATCCGGCGGGAGGTTATCATGGATATGTTCGACCTCTGCCGCTTCGCCAGCGGGCCAGAGGCGCAGAGCGGCAACGATGCCGATGAGCCCCGCCCCGGCCAGAACGACCAGCGCCGGGATGGCACCAAAGCGTGTCATCAGCCAGCCTGACAACGGGTAGCAGACCAGCCAGCATGCATGGGACAGGGCGAACTGCGCCGCGAAAATGGCAGGCCGGTCCTCGGGGTGGGCCGAGCGCCGCAGCAACCGTCCGGAAGGTGTGAGGACGGCGGAAAAACCGACCCCGGTCAGGAACCAGGCGCAGAGCAGCATGCCCCAGTTGAGGCCGGTCAGGCCGATGCCACCGGCAAGGCAGACCAGTGTCGCCACCGTCAGCCCTGCCCCCGCCAGCATGACCGGTCGATCCGGCAGCCGGTCCAGCAGTCGGGGCAAGAGCAGTGCCGCGCTCATCGAACCGGCCCCGAAGGCGAACATCGTCCAGCCGAGCGCACTATCGGAGAGGCCCAGCGACCCGCGCACGAGAACGACGGAATTCACCAGCACCATGGCGCTTGCCGCCGCGACCGAGACGTTGAGCGCCAGAAGCCCGCGCAGCCGGGGCGTGGCAAGGTAGATGCGGATGCCACGGGTGGTGCGATCATAGATCCCGCGTTTGGTGGGTGCGACGGGGCTTGGCAGCATCACCGAAACCACCAGAAGGGCCGAGCCGACGAACCCCGCGACCGTGCCAAGGAAAAGCGTGTTGTAGCTCATCACGGCCAGCAGCAGGGCGGCGAGCATCGGGCTGACGATGTTTTCAAGATCATAGGCAAGGCGCGACAGCGACAGGGCGCGGGTGTAGCGATCTTCCTCGGGCAACACATCGGGGATGGTCGCCTGAAAGGTCGGTGTAAACCCGGCCGAGGCCGATTGCAGCAGGAAGATCAGCACGTAGACCTGCCAGACCTCGGTCACGAAGGGCAGCGCCAGCGCACATAAGCCCCGGATGAGATCGAGCGCCACCAGCAGAACCCGCCGGTTCACGCGATCCGCAAAGGCGCCGGCAACCGGGGCCACGACGACATAGGCCACCATCTTGATCGTAAACACCGTACCGAGAACCATCGCCGCGTCGTCGCCGGCCAGATCATAGGCCAGCAGCCCGAGCGCCACGGTCGCAAGGCCGGTGCCCAGAAGCGCAACGACCTGCGCCAGAAAAAGGTGCCGGTAGGTGCGGTCGGCGAGAACGTTCAACATCGCGGCCTCAAGGGAAAATGATTGCCGTTGTCCTGATTATATCAGGTAAGGCACCGATAGCATCTGATGATCTTTGGCTTGCAGCCACCGGCTAGGTCCACAGCCGCTGAGTTTCTCTTGTTTTGACTGCTTCAGGGCGTTGCGCCCCTTCGCAGATTGTTCGGTCTCCGGGTGTTGACCTTCTGTAGCGCATATCGCGGCGGGCGCCTCGTTGCTTCAAGTGCGCTGCGGAAGCGCTACCGCCGCCGGGCGTGGTTTTACTGCGGGACTGAAAGAACAGGACGCAATCCAATCACCCCGAACATTTCGAGTAACCACAATTCGCACAGGTGGCACAGCCCTCGATCATGTGCATGTCATACTGACCGCAGGAGGGGCAGGCAGGGCCACGCGGTTTGGCTGAATTACCGGTGACGGCGTGAGGATCGGCTTTCAGACCCAGCCCCTCTCCGTCGATGAAACCGATCGCGATCAGGTGCTTTTCAATCACCCCGCCAATCGCTGCAAGGATCGAAGGCACGTATTTGCCCTGCATCCATGCGCCGCCCCTCGGATCGAAAACCGCTTTCAGCTCTTCGACGACAAAGGACACGTCACCGCCGCGACGGAACACCGCCGAGATCATGCGGGTCAGGGCAACCGTCCAGGCGAAATGCTCCATGTTTTTGGAATTGATGAAGACTTCGAAAGGCCGTCGCCGCCCGTCGATCTCAATATCGTTGATCGTGATATAGATCGCATGCTCGCTGTCGGGCCATTTCAGCTTGTAGGTGCTGCCTTCAAGCTCGGGCGGGCGATTGAGCGGTTCAGCTAGGTAAGAGGTTTCGGGCGCGCTTTCGGATGGGGCTGGAATGGCCGAGGTCGCGAGCGCCGTATTGCCGGACACCAGCCAGTCGGCCGTGACGTTCAAGGCACTGGCCAGTTTCTTGGCGGCAGAGCGGGACAGCTCCTTGCTGCCGGTCGCAATATTGTCGAGGAGAGAGACCGAAAGCCCGGATTTCTCGGATAGCGTTTCGCGATCTTGAAGGCCCGCGTCGCTCATCGCACGGGCGATGCGTTTTGCTGCGGTGTCTTCCTCGGCTGGCTGCGTTACCGCTAGCACCGACCCGCTCACCTCGTTTGGCCGATAGGTCGTGCAACCTTTGCAGCCAGTATCCCAGGCCAGCATGTAGACGTCCTTGAACGCCTCAAAGGATATGTCTTCGGGGCAATTGATGGTCTTGGAAATGGAGGAATCCACCCATCGTTGCGCGGCGGCTTGCATGCGGACATGATCCTCGGGCGTGAGGGTCTGCGCGGTCACGAAACTTTCCGGCAGCTCAGCATTTCCGAACCGTTCGCGCCACATCTGCACCGCGTAATCCACCACCTCTTCGGCCCGCCGCGACCCGTCGCGTTGAAGGACCTGCCGCGTGTAGGAAAAGGCGAAAATCGGCTCGATCCCGGAACTGACGTTTCCGGCGTAGAGAGAGATTGTCCCCGTCGGTGCGATGGAGGTCAAAAGGGCGTTGCGGATGCCATGTTCGGCGATAGCGGCGCGCACGTCCTCATCCATCGCGCGCATATTGCCCGAGTTCAGGTAGCCATCCGCGTCGAACAGCGGAAAGCTCCCCTTCTCCCTCGCCAGTTCCACCGAGGCCAGATACGCGGCGCGGGCGATCCGGTGCATCCAGCGCTCGGTCAGACGCGCCGCCTCTTCAGAGCCATAGCTCACCCCCATCATCGCCAGCGCATCGGCCAGACCGGTGACACCCAGCCCGATGCGCCGCTTGGCGCGTGCTTCCTCGGCTTGCGCGATCAGGGGAAATTTCGATGCGTCGACCACGTTGTCCATCATCCGGACGGCGATGGTCACCAGATCGTCCAGCTGCACCTCATCAAGTCCGGCACCGTCGCCAAACGGGTTGGCGATCAGCCGCGCAAGATTGATCGAGCCAAGCAGGCAGGCACCATAGGGCGGCAGGGGCTGCTCACCACAGGGGTTCGTCGCGGCAATCGTTTCGCAGTAATTGAGGTTATTGGCCGCGTTGATCCGGTCGATAAAGATCACGCCCGGCTCGGCGTACTCATAGGTGGATTGCATGATCTGGTTCCAGAGCGCGCGGGCGGGCAAGCGGCTATAGACACGATCTCCGAAAACCAACTCCCATTCTGCGTCGTCCTTGACCGCCTGCATGAAGGCATCGGTGACCAGCACCGACAGGTTGAACATGCGCAGCCGCGCCGGGTCGGCCTTGGCCGAGATGAAATCCTGAATATCTGGATGGTCGCAGCGCATGGTGGCCATCATCGCGCCGCGCCGCGCCCCGGCGGACATGATCGTACGGCACATCGCGTCCCAGACATCCATGAAAGTCAGCGGGCCCGAAGCATCGGCAGAGACGCCGGACACGGCCGCGCCCTTGGGGCGGATGGTCGAGAAATCATAGCCGATCCCCCCACCCTGCTGCATGGTCAGGGCGGCCTCTTTCAGCATATCGAAAATACCGTCGATGCTGTCGGGGACCGTGCCCATGACGAAACAGTTGAACAGCGTGACCTGCCGCCCCGTCCCAGCGCCTGCCACGATCCGACCGGCGGGCAGGAACTTGAACCCGTCGAGCGCATCGTAGAACCGGTCTTCCCAGACCTGCGGTTCACTCTCGCGGCTGGCCAGATCCTTGGCGATACGTCGCCACGTGTCCTCGACGGTTTCGTCGATGGCCGTTCCGTCCGCCTCTTTCAGGCGGTATTTCATATCCCAGATCTGTTCGGCGATCGGCGTCGTGAATTGCGTCATCTTGAAACCGGCCCTCAGGTTGCTGCCCTCAGTTCAGGATATATGGCCCTTTCAGGCAAGGACCAATCAAGCGCCCCAGTCGGAACTCAGCGGGCATTTTCGTGCAGCCGCGTAAAGGAAACTTGATCCAAACACAGAAATCACCCCCCATAATTTGCAGTCATCCTTGATGATGCTACTATATGGATGGTGGTATGGGGACGACTCTGTGGATAAATTTACGCATCTCATCAAACTCTCTGTCGGAACGGAAACTGTCGACGACCTGCTGGGCTGGCAGAAACTGCGCCGCGTCCAGACGTCGGACGGGCTGCCCCGGCATGTCACCCGCATGTGGCCCAAGCGCGAAGCCGAAATCCTTGAGGGCGGGTCGATCTACTGGGTGATCAAGGGGCTGATCCAGTGCCGCCAGCGCATTCTGCGGCTTGACGAAGTCACCGGTGGGGACGGCATCCGCCGCTGCGCCATCGTGCTTGAGCCCGAGGTTCACCGGACCCAGAGCGTCCAGAAAAGACCCTTTCAGGGCTGGCGATACCTTTCGCCTGCGGATGCCCCGCCGGATCTGCCCGCCGGTCGCCAGAATGACGAGGCATTGCCTGTCGAGCTTAATCAGGCGCTGGCGGAAATCGGCGTTCTCTGACCCTTTGACGATCTGACCGGAAAAGAAAGACGGCGGCGCATTCCTGCACCGCCGTTTTCTTGTTCGTACCTGATGACGTTTAGTCGATCATCGGCAGCAGCTTGTCGAGCGACGCCTTGGCGTCACCATAGAACATCCGCGTGTTGTCCTTGAAGAACAGCGGGTTCTCGATGCCCGAGTAGCCGGTGCCCTGCCCGCGCTTGGACACGAACACCTGCTTGGCCTTCCAGCATTCCAGAACCGGCATCCCCGCGATGGGCGAGTTCGGATCTTCCTGCGCCGCCGGGTTCACGATGTCGTTCGAACCGATGACGATGGCCACATCCGTGTCCGGGAAGTCCTCGTTGATCTCGTCCATTTCCAGCACGATGTCGTAAGGCACCTTGGCCTCGGCCAGCAGCACGTTCATGTGGCCGGGCAGACGACCGGCAACCGGGTGGATGGCGAAACGGACGTTCTTACCCGCCGCGCGCAGTTTCTTGGTCAGGTCGCTGACCGCGTTCTGCGCCTGTGCCACCGCCATGCCGTAACCAGGAATGATGATGATGCTGTCGGCTTCGTTCAGCGCCGCTGCCACACCGTCGGCTTCGATGGCGACCTGTTCGCCTTCGACTTCCATTGCAGGCCCGGCAGAGCCGCCAAAGCCGCCAAGGATCACCGAGACAAACGACCGGTTCATCGCCTTGCACATGATGTAGGACAGGATCGCACCCGAGGAGCCAACCAGCGCACCGACCACGATCAGCAGGTCGTTACCAAGGCTGAAACCGATGGCAGCCGCCGCCCAGCCAGAATAGCTGTTCAGCATCGAGACCACGACAGGCATGTCCGCGCCGCCAATGCCCATGATCAGGTGGTAGCCGATGAACAGAGCGGCAATTGTCATGATCAGCAGCGGCAAGAAGCCACCCGACCCCATGTACCAGAACAGGCAGAGAAGCGAGATGATGGCTGCCGCGAGGTTGAGCATATGCCCGCCCGGCAGTTTCGTCGCCGCCGAGCTGACCTTACCCGCCAGCTTGCCAAAGGCAATGACCGAGCCGGTAAAGGTGATCGCACCGATAAAGACGCCAAGGAAGAGTTCCACCCGAAGGATGCTTTGCTCGACGCTGGTTTTATGGGCCAGAACGGCGGCAAACCCTTCGAGCGCGTGACGTTCTTCCTCGCCCATGGCGAGCACGTTGTTCAGCTCGATATGGGCGTTATAGCCGACGAAGACCGCCGCGAGACCGACGAGAGAGTGCATCGCCGCGACAAGCTGCGGCATCTCGGTCATCTGGACCCGCTTGGCCACGATCACGCCGATGACCCCACCGGCTGCAATCAGCAGCAGCGACAAGAGCCACAGGCCCGAGCCGGGTCCGATCAGCGTGGCGAAGACCGCCAGCGCCATACCGGCGATGCCATACCAGACCGCACGCTTGGCGCTTTCCTGGCCGGAAAGGCCGCCAAGACTCAGGATGAAGAGGACGGCTGCAACGACATATGCCGCCGTGGTAAATCCGAATTCCATAATCCTCTACTCCTTACGATTTCTGGAACATGGCGAGCATGCGCCGGGTCACGAGGAAGCCACCAAAGATGTTGATACCGGCCATAAAGACCGACAGGGCGGCAAGCAGGATCACGAGGAAGGACCCCGAGCCGATCTGCATCAGAGCACCAAGGATGATGATGGACGAAATCGCGTTGGTCACGGCCATCAGCGGCGTGTGCAGCGAATGCGCAACGCCCCAGATCACCTGGAAGCCGACAAAGACGGCGAGAACGAACACGATGAAGTGCTGCATGAAGCTTGCCGGGGCCACGTGGCCGAGCAGAAGCAGAAGCACAGCGCCGACGGCGATCAGGGTCACCTGGCTCTTGGTCTGTTTCTTGAACGCTTCGATTTCCTGTTCGCGCTTTTCCGCCGGGGTCAGTTCCTTGACCTTTTCCTTGGGCTTTTGCGCGGCAATCGCTTTCACCTTTGGCGGCGGTGGCGGGAAGGTGATTTCTTTCGCATGGGTGATCGTCGCCCCGCGGATCACGTCATCTTCCATGTTGTGATTGACCACGCCGTCCTTTTCGGGCGTCAGGTCCGTCATCATGTGGCGCACGTTGGTGGCGTAGAGCGTCGAGGACTGCGTGGCCATGCGCGACGGGAAGTCGGTGTAACCGATGATGGTGACACCGTTATCCGTGACGATCTTGTCGTCCGGGACGGTCAGTTTGCAGTTGCCGCCACGCTCGGCCGCAAGGTCAACGATGACCGAGCCCGGTTTCATCGCCTTGACCATATCCTCGGTCCAGAGCTCGGGCGCTTCGCGGTTCGGGATCAGCGCCGTGGTGATGACGATGTCCATTTCCGGGGCCAGTTCGCGGAACTTGGCCAGCTGCGCCTCGCGGAATTCCGGAGAAGAAACGGAGGCATAGCCACCGGTCGCGGCGCCATCGGTCTGCTCTTCCTCGAAATCGAGATAGACGAATTCGGCTCCCATGGATTCGACCTGTTCGGCCACTTCGGGGCGCACGTCAAAGGCATAGGTCATTGCACCAAGCGAGGTCGAGGTGCCGATTGCGGCAAGACCGGCAACACCAGCACCGACAATCAGAACCTTGGCCGGGGGCACCTTGCCCGCCGCCGTCACCTGACCGGTAAAGAAGCGGCCAAAGTTGTTGCCTGCCTCGATGACCGCGCGGTAGCCCGCGATATTTGCCATCGAACTCAGCGCGTCCATCTTCTGGGCGCGACTGATCCGTGGCACCATGTCCATCGCGATGACAGAGGCGCCGGTGTCGGCGGCCTTTTGCATCAGCTCTTCGTTGGAGCCGGGATAAAAGAACGAAATCAGCGTCTTGTTGGAATTGAGACGTTTGATTTCAGTCTCGCTGGGCGGACGCACCTTGGCGATGATGTCCGCCGCCTTGTAAAGAGCGGCCCCGGTCTTGGCGATCTCGACCCCGGCCTCGGCATAGGCCTCGTCGTTGAAACCGGCCCGGGCGCCTGCCCCGGCCTCGATCACGCATTCATATCCGAGTTTCTGCAAGGCGCGCGCGCTGTCCGGCGTCATCGCAACCCTGTTTTCACCGTCGAAAACTTCTTTGGGCGTCCCTATCTTCACCGATTACTCCCTCATCTCTGTGCCGATATAGCCCCGGCATGACAGTTCCGAGATTCACTACCCTGCGTGTCATGGATGCGCAAGCAAAGCCCGTGTTTCGCTCCGCAATTATTGCAAAAAATACCTTCGTCACGCGCATCTTTTGTTCGTGAACGCTAACATGACGGTCTGACTTGGCGCTCCACGACATTTCGTTCCAAATTGACGTCTGAAACAGAAAAATCGTTCTTTTCGACATGATCGTTTTAAGGGCACAAAGGGACGATCGGCCCTGTGCCCGAGCGTAAATCGTCCCCACGGGCCACGGCGACACAAGCCGCTGGACAGGGCGAAAGGAAGCAGATACGACCGAATTACTTCAAGCCTAAAACAATTGCGAGTGTCAGGAACATGACGGATTTTGCGGCGACCAAAGCGCGTTTTCACCTGCCCAAGGGTCTTTTTTACCTTGATGGCAATTCGCTCGGCCCCCTGCCGAAAGCAGCGCCGGATCGTATTGCCGACATGATGCGCGACGAATGGGGCGACATGCTGATCACCGGCTGGAACAAGGCCGGCTGGATGGCACAGCCGATGACCATCGGGGACCGCATCGCCCGCCTGATCGGCGCAGAGGCGGGCAGCGTCGCAACCGGCGACACCCTGTCGATCAAGGTCTATCAGGCGCTGGCTTCGGCACTGGCCATGCGGCCCGAGCGCAAGGTCATCCTGTCCGACAACGGCAACTTCCCATCGGATCTTTACATCGCCCAAGGCCTGCTCAAGACGCTGGGTCCGAAATACGAGCTGCGCGTGGTGAACCCCGAAGACGTCGACTCCGCGCTTTCGGAGGAGATCGCCGTGATGATGCTGACCGAGGTCGATTACCGGACCGGTCGGTTGCATGACATGAAGGCGCTGACGGAAAAAGCGCATGCGGCCGGCGCCCTGACCGTCTGGGACCTTGCGCATACGGCGGGCGCGCTTCCCGTTCGACTGGCAGATGCGGATGCCGATTTTGCCGTCGGGTGCAGCTACAAGTATCTGAACGGTGGACCCGGCGCCCCGGCCTTTATCTACGTCGCGCCGAAACATGCGAATGAGGCCCTGCCTGCCCTGTCGGGCTGGCTTGGTCATGACGCGCCTTTCGATTTCGATCTCGATTACCGGGCCGGTGCGGGCGTTTCACGGATGCGCGTGGGAACGCCGCCGGTCATCCAGATGACGTCGCTCGAATGCGCGCTTGATATCTGGGACATGGTCGATATGGACGATCTGCGCGCCCGCTCCATCGAACTCAGCGAGCTTTTCATCGCCGAAGTCGAAGCCGCCTGCCCGATGCTGTCACTTGCCAGCCCTCGCAATCCGCAGGAACGCGGCAGCCAGGTCTCGTTCAGGTTCGAGCATGGGTATGCCGCAATGCAGGCGCTGATCGCCAACGGGGTGATCGGGGATTTCCGGGCACCCGACATCATGCGGTTCGGCATCACCCCGCTTTATCTGGACGAGGACGACATTCGCGGCGCTGCCAAAGTGATCTCGGATGTCATGAACAAGAAACTGTGGGACAACGATGCCTACAAGACGCGGAACGCGGTGACCTGAGCCATGAGTGATCCATACAACCCCGAGGCCGAAGGCGCGCAGATGTCCTTTGACGGACGCATGTCCTACGGCGACTACCTGCAGCTGTCCAAGATCCTGAGCGCGCAGGCCCCGCTGTCCAATGCGCATGACGAAATGCTGTTTATCGTCCAGCACCAGACCTCGGAGCTTTGGATGCGGCTGGCGATACATGAGCTGACCGCTGCGCGTGAAGCTCTTGGCAAGCCGGACATGCGCCCGGCTTTCAAGATGCTGAGCCGCGTGAGCCGGATCTTTGAACAGCTCAACAGCGCATGGGATGTGCTGCGTACGATGACGCCCTCGGATTACACAAGCTTCCGCGAAACGCTTGGCCAGAGTTCCGGGTTTCAGTCGCACCAGTACCGGCAGATCGAGTTCATCCTCGGCAACCGGAACCCGGCCATGCTGCGCCCGCACGAACACCGCCCCGAGGTGCTGCAACTCCTCACGGAAGAACTTGAGCGGCCCTCGCTTTATGATGTGGCGCTGCGCGCCCTCTCCGATGCGTTCCCCCTGCCCGAAGGGGTTACCGGGCGCGACACGACGAAGAAACACGCGCCGGACCCGGCTGTCGCCGCCGCGTGGAGCAACGTCTACAAGCAGCCAGAAACCTACTGGGCACTCTACGAGCTGGCAGAAAAGCTGGTGGACCTTGAAGACTACTTCAGACGCTGGCGGTTCAACCATGTCACCACGGTCGAACGGGTCATCGGTTTTAAGCGGGGAACAGGCGGCACCGGTGGCGTGAGCTACCTGAAACGGATGCTGGAAACGGAATTGTTCCCGGAACTCTGGCATCTGCGCACGGATCTCTGATCACGGAACAGCCAAATTTCTGAAAGAAATTTACCAAGAATTTTCCAAATTCTTGTCCGTGACGGGAGGGCGGTTCCGGCAGGAGCCGCCGCTACCCCAGCCGGTCCAGCATTTCCTGCATTGCCTGCTGTTCGGCGTCATCGCACTCGGCGACACGGCTACGCCAGAGCGTTGCCTGGCTTTTCAGGACAAGCCCGTCAGACAGCAGTTTCAAATGGTTGGCGCGCAGGGTATCGCCTGTCGAAGTGATATCCGCCACGGCCTCTGCGGTTTCGTTCTTGACGGTGCCTTCGGTCGCGCCCTGACTGTCGACCAGCGCATAATCCGCGACTCCGGCCTCACGCAGGAAATCCCGCACCAGCCGGTGATACTTGGTAGCGATGCGCATCCGGTACCCATGGCGCGCCCGGAAAGCAGCTGCCGCCGCATCGAGATCTTCGAGTGTATCCACGTCCACCCAGCATTGCGGAACGGCCAGAACCAGATCCGCGTGGCCAAAGCCAAGCGGCTCGATCTCCTGCACCTGGCTTTCCCATCTCGCCAGTTTTTCGTGAACAAGGTCCGTCCCAGTCACGCCCAGATGTATGCGTCCCGCCGCGAGTTCGCGGGGGATCTCACCGGCAGAAAGCAGCACGAGCCCGACCCCGTCGATACCATCGACCGTGCCCGCGTATTCACGGTCGGACCCCGTGCGCGACAGACGAATGCCGTGCTTTTCGAACCAGGCAAAAGTCTTCTCCATCAACCGTCCCTTGGAGGGCACACCCAGTTTCAGCATCACATGCGCTCCAGTTGCAGGATAAGGCCGGGGCGCAGAACGCCGCCCACCGCCGGGATCTCGGCGCCGCGCCCAAGATGCCGGGTCAGCGCGTCATAGCGCCCACCAGTTGCGATGGGCGGCAGATCCGGTGCCTGCTCTGCGTAGAAACCAAAGACGAAACCGTCGTAATATTCCATCGACGTCCGTCCGAAACTCGCTTCGAAATCGAGGTTGGCCACATCCACATTGCGGGCCGCCAGCGCTTCGGTCCGGGCTTCCAGCCGGTCGAGTGCCGGGGTGATCGACGGCAGATCCACCGCGATATCGCGCAGTTGCTCAAGCGCGAAGGGCAGCGTTTCTCGCACCTTCAGCAGTGCTTCGATTCCGGCCATTTCCTGTGCCGCGATGGGTGCGGCTGCCGCATCTTCGCGCAAAGCGTCGATCCGTGCGGCGATCTCTGCCTTGTCGCGCACACCGTTGAACGGCCCTGCCCCTTCGAAGGGATCGCCTGCCGCGAGCAGGGCCTGCCTGCGCGGGCTCGGAGCCACGCGCCCGGCATAGCGGTTCAGAAGGCTGCGAAAACGGCGCGGCCGCCAGATATGGCGCATCAGCGCGGCGCGGCGTGCCTCGGTCGTGGACAACCCGCGCACGGCAGCCATGAGAATGCCGATATCCCCAGTCGCCGCGCGAAGCTGCAACCCGGCCAGAGCTTCCTGGATCTGAGCAAACACCTCGGCATCCGCGGCCGCGACATCGTTCCGGTCAAAAACCTCATAGCCGACCTGAAGGTATTCGTTCGCCCGGTCCTCGTCGAGTTCCTGACGGCGGAACACCTCGCCCGAATAGGTATAGCGCGCCGGTTCCGCCCCTTGGGTCATGTGCATCTGCACCACCGGAACGGTGAAATCCGGGCGCAGCATCTGCTCACCCCGAAGTGCATCCGAGGTGACATAGGCACGGGCACGGATATCCTCGCCGTAGAGGTCCAGCAGAACCTCGGCCGGTTGCAGGATCGGGGTTTCCACGACCTGCGCACCGAGATCCTCGAAACGCTTGCGCAACGCGGCGGCCCGCGCCAGTGCATCCGCCCGGTCGGGCATCACGCCTGCTCCCCGGCCTGATCGGCCAGAATTTCGCGGACTTTGGCCACGAGTTCCGAACGGGAGATCTCGTACTGGCTGGGCCGTTCCTTCCATTCCTCGAGTGTCGCGTTTTCGGCGATCTTCGCACCGAGGATCAGATCCTTGATCTGCACCACGCCGCGCTCTTTCTCCTCGCCGCCTTCGATGACGGCGACCGGGCTACCGCGCCGGTCCGCGTATTTGAGCTGATTGCCAAAGTTCTTCGGATTGCCAAGGTAGACCTCGGCCCGGATGCCGGCGCCGCGCAGCTCGGAAACCATGGCCTGATAATCCGCCATCCTGTCGCGATCCATGACCGTCACGATGACCGGACCGGCCGCGTCCTTGCTGACACGCCCCTTGGCATGCAGCGCCGCCAACAACCGGTCGACCCCGATCGAGACACCCGTGGCCGGGACCGACTGGCCGGTGAACCGCTTGACGAGATCGTCGTAACGTCCACCGCCAGCGACCGACCCGAACTGCCGCTTGCGGCCTTTTTCATCGAGGATGTCAAAGGTCAACTCGGCCTCGTAGACCGGGCCGGTATAATACCCCAGACCGCGCACCACCGAAGGATCGATGACGATTCGGTCCGGCCCGTAACCTTGGGCATTCAGAATGGCGGCGATTTCCTCAAGCTCATCGACGCCTTCGGCCCCGCTGGCGCTTTCACCAACGGCCGAGCGCAGGTTGGCAAGCGTTTCCCCCGCATCCGACCCTTTCGACGTCAGGAAGGCCAGCACCGGTGCGGCCTGCGCCTCGGTCAGGCCAACGCCATCGATGAAGGCCCCGGAATCGTCAAGCCGTCCCTTACCCAGAAGCTCGCGCACCCCGGCCTCGCCGACCTTGTCGAACTTGTCGATGGTGCGCAGAACCGCATCCCGCTGGCCGTCTTCCTCGACGCCGGTCGCCTCGAGCACGCCGTTCAGGACTTTGCGGTTGTTCACCCGGATCAGGTAGTCGCCCCGCGCGATCCCGACCGCTTCGAGCGTGTCAGCAAGCAAGGCGCAGATCTCGGCGTCGGACGCCATGGAACCGGAACCAACCGTATCCGCATCGCATTGATAGAACTGCCGGAAACGACCCGGCCCCGGCTTTTCGTTGCGCCAGACCGGTCCCATCGCATAGCGGCGATAGGGCACCGGCAGGTCGTTGCGATGCTGCGCAAAGACCCGCGCAAGCGGCGCCGTCATGTCATAGCGCAGCGCCAGCCAGTCGCCCTTGTCCGCCTCGTCCGCTTCCTGCCAGGCGAACACGCCCTCATTGGGACGGTCCACATCGGGAAGAAACTTGCCAAGCGCCTCGACCGTCTCGACCGCGCTGGTTTCAAGGGCATCGAAACCATAGAGATGATACACTTGGGCGATCTTGCGCAGCATCTCGCTGCGCTGAGTGACCTCGGCACCAAAGTAATCTCTGAACCCCTTCGGCGTCTCCGCCTTTGGGCGCGGCTGTTTCTTGACCTTGGCCATGTCGATGTCCTTCAAGGATCCATTCGCGGCGCGGTCTATCCCAAGCCCCCGACGGGGGCAAGCAGCCCCGCCACCGGCCGTCCAGCCGTCGTTCGGGCCAGAGACGGCAGAAGCCGGGCACAAAGACCGCCCCTTGGCCCCGGCTGACCCGCCTTCTATGGTTGCCCAAGCCGGAAAGGATCTCACATGCAACAGATCGAAGAACACCTTGCCCATCTCGATCGCACGGTCGAAGAGCTGAACGCGATCGTCACCGCCCAGCAAAAGGACATCGACCGCCTGACCCGGCACGTGCGCATGCTGATGGAACGCGAGGCCCAGCGCGAGGCCGAAGGCTCGGGCGGCGTGGTCCTCGGTGACGAACGCCCGCCGCACTACTAGGTGACCGCAGCCGGTTCCGATGCTAGGCAGGTCGCCATGAACAAATACCAGGAAGTCATATGAAACTCGTCAGATACGGTGCCCCCGGGCAGGAAAAACCCGGCCTCATCGATGTGCAAGGCCAACTTCGCGATCTTTCCGGCCATGTGGATGACATCACCGGCGCAACCCTCTCCGGCCCGGCGCTTGCCCGGTTGCAGGCGCTTGATCCGGAGAGCCTGCCACCGGTCTCGGACAACCCGCGTATGGGCCCCTGCGTCGGCGATATCGGCAAGTTCATGTGTATCGGCCTCAACTACTCCGATCACGCGGCGGAAACCGGCGCCGACATACCCGAACATCCGATCCTCTTTCTCAAAGCCAACTCGGCGATTTCCGGACCCGATGACGCGGTGATCATCCAGCGCAACGCCACCACCGTCGATTACGAAATCGAACTTGGCGTGGTCATCGGTACGAGTGCGAAATATGTCTCCGAAGCCGAGGCACTGAAACACGTGGCGGGCTACTGTATCGTCAACGATGTCTCGGAACGCACTTTCCAGTCCAAGCTGACCGGCCAGTGGACCAAGGGCAAATCCTGCGACACTTTCGGCCCTGTCGGCCCGTGGTTGGTCACTGCCGACGAAATCCCCGATCCGCAGAAGCTCGACATGACGCTCGACGTGAATGGCGAACGACGCCAGACCGGCAATACCTCGACCATGATCTTCACCGTCGCGCAGATCATCTCCCATCTCAGCCAGCTTTTCACGCTGCACCCCGGCGATGTGATCGCCACCGGTACACCGCCGGGCGTCGCCCTCGGCATGAAGCCCGACCCTGTCTTCCTGAAGCCCGGCGACAGCATGACCCTCGCCATCGAAGGTCTCGGACGGCAAACCCAAGTCCTGGAGGCAGACATATGAGCAAACCCGCCCTTCTCCTGATCGGGGAAATCACGCCCCGCATGCGCGAGCGGATCGAGACCGAGTTCGAGGTCATCCCCCTGCCGCGCAATGAAACCGACACGCTGGCCGATGACATCGCCGGGAAAATCACCGCGGCCATCACCTTTGGCGGCGCGGGCCTGACGCCGGAACTGATGGACCGGCTCCCGAATCTCAAGATCGTTTCAAATTACGGGGTCGGCTATGACGGCATCGACATGGCCCGCGCGGTCGAACGTGGCATTCTCGTGTCTCACACCCCGGACGTGCTGAACGACGAAGTGGCGAATACCGCGATCCTGCTCTGGCTCGCGACCGCCCGCAAACTGCCCGCCTATGACACCTACGTGCGCGCAGGCCGATGGGAGCGGGACGGCAACCCGCCCCTCACGCGCGGCACCCAGGGTCGCACCGTCGGCATACTTGGCCTCGGCCGGATCGGTCTAGCCATCGCCGACCGCCTGCCCCCCTTCGGCGCAACAATTGTCTACCACTCGCGCAGCAGGAAAGACGTGCCTTACGAATATTTCGAAAACCTGACCGATTTGGCCCACGCCTGCGACGTGCTGATCTGCATCACCCCCGGCGGTGCCGAAACCCATCACATCGTCAATGCCGAGGTGATCGAGGCGCTCGGCCCCGACGGCATCCTCGTCAATGTCGCGCGCGGTCCGGTGGTCGATGAAACCGCACTGATCGAGGCCCTCGAACACAAGCGACTCGGCGGCGCCGGTCTCGACGTATTCGAAAACGAACCCCGTGTCCCGACGGCCCTGCGCGCGATGGATAACGTAACCCTGCAACCGCACGTAGGAAGCGCGACCGTCGAAACCCGCGCCGCCATGGGCGATCTGACCTGCGACAACCTCAGCCAATGGCTCAAGGATGGAACGGTCCTCACCCCGGTTCCGGAATGCGTAGACATGCAATAACGACCGCTCAAAAAAGGGTCGGCCTCGGAATTGCCCGCGACCACCTCTTCTTTGGGTCTCAAAATATCCCCGCCGGAGGCACTGCGGCGTCCGCCCAACAGGCGCGACGCCGCGGATCGTGCGGCTAGAGTTCCTCGACGTCCATCACCCCTTCAAGGCTCTTCAACGCGCCCTTGATCTCGGGATTGATCGCGAAATCCTGCCCAAGGTCCATCTCGACCTCGCCCGGCAGACCGGGGTCCATCAGGTAAAGCTGCACGGGTCCCTTCGCCGCCGTCTTCACGACTTTCTGCGCATCCTCGAGAACCGTCGCGACCGTGTTGATCGCAATCGCGTTTTCAACGAACACCCGCAGCCCCGCGCTGCCAGCCTGCGCCACGGCGACGTCGATGGGCGCCACACCGCGACCCAAGAGCTTCAGCTGATCGCTCTCCATCGTCGCTTCGACCGTCACCACCACCTTCGCGCCGGTTTCGAGAAACTCACGCGATTTCTCCAGCGTTTCGGAAAACAGCGTCACCTCGTAGGCGCCGGTCGTGTCGCTCATCTGCGCGAAAGCAAACCGATTGCCGCGCGCAGATTTCCGTTCCTGCCGCCCCGCGACGACACCGGCCAGCTTGGCCACCATCGGCGATTTCGCCGCTTTCGCCCGAACTTCATCAAGCGTCATCACGCCCTTGCGCTTGAGCGGCGCCATGTAATCATCCAGCGGGTGGCCCGAAAGATAGAAGCCGACCGCCTTGAATTCCTCGCTCAGACGTTCCGCAGGCATCCAGTCCGGCGCGCTGGAAAGGCGCGGCTCCGGCAGGTCATCGCCCGCCTCGCCGAACAGCGACACCTGGTTCGAGGCTTTCTGTTCGTGGATCGCACCGGAATAGGCGACCAGCGCATCGAGACTGTCGAACACCCGACGCCGGTTGGAATCAAGCTCGTCAAAGGCACCGGCCCGCGCCAGCATCTCCATCGGGCGTTTGCCCACCCGTTTAAGATCGGCCCGGCGGGCAAGGTCGAACAGGGTCCTGAAGGGCTTGTCGACCCCGTCCTTGCAGCGCGCCTCGGTGATGATTTTCATCGCCTCGACACCCACGTTCTTGAGTGCGCCCAGCGCATAGACAAGCTGGCCGTCCTGCACATCGAACAGGGCCTGAGATCGGTTGACGCAAGGCGGCACCCACGGCAGGTCCAGCCCCTTGCGGACTTCCTCAAAGTAAATTGCGAGCTTGTCGGTGAGGTGGATATCGCAGTTCATGACCCCCGCCATGAACTCGACCGGATGGTTCGCCTTGAGCCACGCGGTCTGGTAGGACACCACCGCATAGGCGGCCGCGTGCGACTTGTTGAACCCGTAGTTGGCGAATTTTTCCAGAAGGTCGAAGACCTCGGTCGCCTTTTTCTTGTCGACCCCGTTCTCCGCCGCGCCCTTTTCGAACTTGGGTCGTTCGGCGTCCATCGCCTCCTTGATCTTCTTGCCCATCGCGCGACGCAGCAGGTCGGCGCCGCCAAGCGAATAGCCCGCCATGACCTGCGCGATCTGCATCACCTGTTCCTGGTAGACGATGATACCCTGCGTTTCGGCAAGGATATGGTCGATCGACGGATGGACCGAGGTGATCTCTTTCACCCCGTTCTTCACCTCGCAATAGACGGGGATGTTCTCCATCGGGCCGGGACGATACAGCGCCACGAGCGCGACGATATCCTCGATACAGGTCGGCTTCATGCGCTTGAGCGCATCCATCATCCCCGAGCTTTCAACCTGGAACACGGCGACCGTCTTGGCCGCAGAGTAAAGCTTGTAGGTCTTTTCATCATCCAGCGGGATGAGGTTCATCTGGTTCTCACCGCCCTCCGCTGGCTGATACAGCTCGTGCCCATCGGCGGTGACATGGATGGGCCGTCCGGATTTCAGGATCAGATCGACAGCGTTCTGAATGACGGTCAGGGTTTTCAGCCCCAGAAAGTCGAACTTCACCAGCCCCGCCTGTTCGACCCATTTCATATTGAACTGGGTCGCGGGCATGTCGGAACGCGGATCCTGATAAAGCGGCACCAGCGCATCCAACGGTCTATCGCCGATCACCACGCCCGCCGCGTGGGTCGAGGCGTTGCGCAGCAGACCTTCGACCTGCTGACCATATGTCAGCAGACGGTCCACGACTTCCTCGTTGCGCGCTTCCTCGGCCAGGCGCGGTTCGTCTTTCAGCGCCTTTTCGATGGACACCGGCTTTACGCCTTCGACCGGGATCATCTTTGACAGCCGGTCCACCTGACCATAGGGCATCTGGAGAACACGGCCGACATCGCGCACCGCCGCCTTGGACAAGAGCGCACCAAAGGTGATGATCTGCCCCACCTTGTCGCGCCCGTATTTCTCCTGCACGTAGCGGATCACCTCTTCGCGACGGTCCATGCAAAAGTCGATATCAAAGTCGGGCATCGACACCCGTTCCGGATTGAGGAAGCGTTCGAAGAGCAGCGAATAGCGCAGCGGGTCAAGGTCGGTGATCGTCAACGCATAAGCCACCAACGACCCGGCCCCGGACCCCCGCCCCGGCCCGACCGGAATGTCATGGTCCTTGGCCCATTGGATAAAGTCGGCAACGATCAGGAAGTAGCCCGGAAAACCCATCCCCTCGATGATCCCAAGCTCGAAATCCAGCCGTTTCTGGTATTCCTCGACGCCGACCGCATGGGGAATGACCGCGAGTCGCGCCTGCAACCCCTCATTCGCCATGCGCCGCAGTTCGGCGACCTCGTCATCGGCAAACTTCGGAAGGATCGGATCGCGACGATATGCCATGAAGGCGCAGCGCTGTGCGATCTCGACCGTATTTTCCAGCGCTTCAGGCAGGTCTGCGAAGAGAACGGCCATTTCCTGCGGTGACTTGAAGTAATGCTGCGGAGTCAGCCGCCGCCGCGCCTGCTGCTGGTCGACATAAGCCCCTTCGGAAATGCAGATCAGCGCGTCATGCGCCTCGTACATGTCGGATTTCGGGAAATAGACATCGTTCGTCGCGACAAGCGGAATGTGACGCGCATAGGCCATTTCCACATGGCCGCGTTCGCTCAGCCGTTCCGCCTCGGGCTGGCTACCATCCTCTCCCGGGTGCCGTTGCAGTTCCATGTAGAACCGGTCGGCAAAAGCTTCCTGCAGGCGCTGCACCAGTTCCTCGGCCGCAGGCCGTTGTCCCGCGCGCAGCAGCCGTCCGACCGGCCCGTCGGGACCGCCACTCAGACAGATCACGCCCTCGGAATGAGAGACCAACTCGTCCAGCGATACCTGCGGTTCCTGCCCACCCTTGTCGATGTAGAGACAAGAGTTCAGCTTCATCAGGTTTTCGTACCCGCGTTCGTTCTGGGCCAGCAGAACCACGCCCGCCGGGTCCTTTGGCTTTTCGCCGGGCTGGCTTTCCAGATAGGTCAGATCGACCTGACAGCCGATGATCGGCTGCACGCCCGACCCCGCCGCCGTGACCGAAAACTCCAGCGCGGAGAACATGTTGTTGGTATCGGTCACGGCGACAGCAGGCATGCCAGCCGCTTCGCAAAGACCGGGCAGTTTCTTGAGACGCACCGCCCCCTCAAGCAGGGAGTATTCGGTGTGCACGCGCAGATGGATGAATCGGGGGGAATTGCTCATGCCGCAATCCTATGGCGCGCCGCATGGGGGGGCAATCCTAACCCGGATCGCGGGGGCAGTTTTCCGGCAGCCCTTCGAAGCGAAGTCAAGCGAGGGCACAATCTGCAGAACCTTGTTCATCCTTGGGTCCGCCGCCTGAACAGCCCCCAAGCGAGTTCAGTGAAGATGGCAAACCCAGCCAAGCATGCAGATTTGCCTGAAAATAAAGCATCATTCTCTTGGATTTCTATAAACTGTTTCAATCGCGCACGGCCCGGTGCCCCAAGGTCAACGCCGGTTCCGCTGCATATATTAGCAGCCCCAGCTCCTTATCTGCCCATTTTCCAAGTTCCCGCAGCACTTTGCCTTCAAGCTTTTGCTTGCCAGAGCGGGCCGCACCTTTCTAACCTCTGAGCTAACAATCAAAGGGCCAACGCTATTTCTACGTCGCATCGGAATCGCGTGCCATTGGTCAAAACAGGGTAAGGCGACGGGTTTAACATATGAACATCACGTTTCTTCTGAACGGAGAGACTGTTGAACTGGCAGGCGCGGACGCGACGACCACCTTGCTTGACTGGCTGCGAGAGGAACGCGGCCTCAAAGGCACCAAGGAAGGTTGCAACGAAGGCGATTGCGGCGCCTGCACGGTGATGGTGAGCGACGAGAACGGGTCGCGCGCGCTCAACGCCTGTATCCTGTTCCTGCCCCAGCTGAACGGCAAGTCCCTGCGCACGGTCGAAGGCATCGCCGCGCCCGATGGCAGGCTGCACCCGGTCCAGCAGGCGATGATCGACGATCACGGCAGCCAGTGCGGCTTTTGCACACCCGGTTTCATCGTGTCGATGGCAACAGCCCATCGCAACGGGGCGCGCGATTTTGATGACCAGCTTGCGGGTAACCTGTGCCGCTGCACCGGGTATGCGCCGATCATTCGGGCCGCCCGGTCGGCAGCCGATCAGCCCATTCCCGACTGGATCGCCGATGCGCCCGTGACAGCGACGGCGAACCGCTTCATGCCGGACAGTTCCGACGCGCTGGCGAAACTCTACGAGGCCAACCCCGACGCAACCCTTGTCGCCGGGGCCACCGATGTCGGGCTTTGGGTTACGAAAGGACTGCGCGATATTGAATCGGTCATCTTTCTGGCAGGTTGCTCGGATTTGAAACAGGTATCCGTCAGCGATGAAACCGTGCGTTTCGGAGCGATGGCGGACATGAATACCGTGCGGGCGGCGATTGCTGACCTGCACCCTTCTTACGCGGAAATGATCCGGCGCTACGGTTCCGTTCAGGTCCGCAACGCGGCGACCATCGGTGGCAATATCGCCAATGGTTCGCCCATCGGGGACAACCCGCCCGCGCTGATCGCGCTTGGCGCGACCCTGCACCTGCGCAAGGGCGATCAACGGCGCGATCTGCCGCTTGAGGATTTTTTCCTCGACTACGGCAAGCAGGACCGCCAGCCCGGTGAATTCGTCGAAGCGGTTAGCTTTTCCCGGCAAGCGGACCGGCTGAAATGCTACAAGATTTCCAAGCGCTTCGATCAGGACATCTCGGCGGTCTGCGGCTGTTTCAACATCACGGTGTCTGGCGGTGTCGTCAGCGAGGCGCGGATTGCATTCGGCGGCATGGCCGGTATTCCCAAGCGGGCAACGGCCGTCGAAAACGCCCTGATCGGAAAGCCGTGGTCCGAGGATACGGTCAGCGCTGCATTCTCAGGCTTTGATGAGGATTTCGCACCGCTCAGCGACATGCGTGCCTCGTCCAGCTATCGCCTGGAAACGGCACGTGCCCTTCTGTCGCGCTATTTCGCCGAGGATCAGGGCGTGGCGACCTCAGTGCTCGAGGTGCAGCCATGAGCGTTGCAAAGCCCCTGCCCCATGACGCGGCGTATCTGCATGTGACCGGCGCCGCGCGCTACGTGGATGACATTCCGACGCCCGCCAACTGCCTCCACCTTGCCTTTGGCCTGAGCGAAATCGCCTGTGGCACGATCACCGGCATGGATCTGGATGAAGTTCGATCCGCGCCGGGCGTGGTTACAGTTATCACCGCCGACGACATGCCGTTCGAGAATGACGTGTCGCCGTCGAACCATGATGAACCGCTGCTGACCTCGGGAGAGGTCAATTATGTCGGGCAGCCGATCTTTTTTGTCGTCGCCACCTCGCACAAGGCGGCGCGGAAAGCCGCGCGCAGGGCGCGGATTACCTATGACGAAAAGCAAGCGATCCTAAGCATCGAGGATGCGCTGGCCGCGGACAGCCGCTTCGAGGAAGGTCCGAGGGTTTACAAGAAAGGTGATGCGGCATCGGCCATCGCCGGGGCCACGCATGTGATCGAAGGCGCGATCGATATCGGCGGGCAGGAGCATTTCTATCTCGAGGGTCAAGCCGCGCTGGCGCAGCCGCAGGAGAACGGGGACATGGTCGTGATGTCCTCGACCCAGCACCCGACCGAGATCCAGCACAAGGTTGCCGAAGCCCTTGGCGTGCCGATGCACGCGGTCCGTGTCGAAACCCGGCGCATGGGCGGCGGTTTCGGCGGCAAAGAGAGCCAGGGCAACCATCTCGCGGTGGCCTGTGCCCTAGCCGCGCGCGCAACGGGGCGCACTTGCAAGATGCGCTATGACCGGGACGACGACATGGTCATCACCGGCAAGCGGCATGATTTCCGTATCACCTACCGCGCGGGATTCGAAGACACGGGGCGGATCACAGGCGTGGAATTCGTGCAATACGCGCGCTGCGGCTGGGCGCAGGACCTGTCGATCCCGGTCGCGGACCGGGCCATGCTGCATGCGGACAACGCCTATGACCTGCCCGCCGCGCGGATCGAAAGCCATCGCCTGAAGACCAACACCCAGAGCGCCACCGCGTTTCGCGGTTTCGGCGGCCCGCAGGGGATGATCGGCATCGAACGGGTGATGGATCATGCCGCGCATGTTCTTGGTATGGACCCGGCCGCGATCCGGCAATGCAATTACTATGCCGATGCCGAGGACGGGGGGCTGTCTGCCCCCCGGAAGCCTGCGGCTTCTCCCCCCGAGGATATTTTGGACCCAAAGAAGGGCGAGGATCTTGCCTCGCGCGGGGCCGCGACGGAAATCCGGCAGAAGGCAGGGGATAGCGGGGCTGCTGGGCAGGTTACGCCCTATGGCATGGCGGTGACGGATTTCATACTTGGGCAAATGACCGAGACGCTGCTGGAGACCAGCGGGTATGCCGAGAGGCGCGAAGAGATTTCCGCGTGGAATGCCGAGAACCCGGTGATCCGGCGCGGGATCGGTTTTTCGCCGGTCAAGTTCGGGATCTCTTTTACGCTCACGCATCTCAACCAGGCCGGGGCGCTGGTACATGTATATCAGGACGGGTCGATCCATCTGAATCATGGCGGCACGGAGATGGGACAGGGGCTGTTCCAGAAGGTCGCGCAGGTGGCCGCGGCGCGTTTCGGTGTCGGGCTGGAGGCGGTCCGCATCACGGCGACGGACACCGGTAAAGTGCCGAATACTTCGGCGACAGCGGCATCTTCGGGCAGTGATCTGAACGGCATGGCGGTGAAGGCGGCCTGCGACACGATCCGCGACCGGATGGCGGCGCATCTCGCCGAGCGGCATCAGGCCGACCCTGCCACCGTGCGCTTTGCCGATGGCCGGGTGCACGTCGGCGAGGAGAGCTATTCCTTCGCCGAAGCAGCTGAATACGCCTATGTCGGACGGGTGAGCCTGTCGGCGACGGGCTACTACCGCACGCCGGATCTGTCGTGGGACCGGATCCGCGGCGCAGGTCGACCGTTTTTCTATTTCGCCTACGGGGCGGCGGTGACCGAGGTGGCCGTGGATACGCTGACTGGCGAGAACCGGATCCTGCGGGCAGATATCCTGCATGACGCAGGCGCTTCGTTGAACCCGGCACTGGATATCGGCCAGATCGAAGGCGGTTATGTGCAGGGGGCGGGCTGGCTGACGACAGAAGAGCTGGCCTGGGACGAGAGCGGACGGCTGCGCACCCATGCGCCCTCGACCTACAAGATTCCCGCCTGTTCCGACCGTCCGGATGTTTTCAACGTGGCGCTCTGGGACGGAGAAAATCCGGCGGAGACAATCTATCGTTCGAAGGCGGTGGGCGAGCCGCCCTTTATGCTGGGGATTTCGGCCTTTCTTGCCCTGTCGGATGCCGTGGCGGGGTGCGGGGCGCAGTACCCGGCGCTGAACGCGCCGGCCACCGCCGAAGAGGTCTGGCGCGCGATAGGCCGGGCACGAGGGCAGGTCCGGTCGTGAGTTTCAATCTGGAAGAATTGCGCCAGGCGGTGGCGGCACATGGAACGGTGGTGCGCGTGGTGATCGCGGCGACGCGGGGGTCGACACCGCGCGAAACCGGAGCTGCAATGCTGGTCTGGCCGGCCGGTCAATCGGGCACCATCGGCGGCGGCGCGCTTGAGTTCGAGGCGGCGAAAACCGCGCTGGGGCTGGAGACAGACCGGCTGAGCCAGCATCCGCTGGGACCGGGTCTTGGCCAGTGCTGCGGCGGCATGGTGACGCTGTTCTTCGAGATATTCGACCGTGCCAGGGTTTTAGGCCTGGACGAGAACGTGATCGCCCGCCCTGCCGGTTCAGACGGGCCGATGCCCCTTGGCGTGCGCAACCTGCTGAAACGCGCACGGGGCCAAGGCACCCGGCCCGAGCCGCAACTTTGCGATGGCTGGATGATCGAACCGGTGCAAAAACCTTCGCGCGATCTCTGGATCTGGGGCGCCGGGCATGTTGGCCGGGCGCTTGTGCAGGTTCTGGCCCCGCTGCCCGAGTTCGAAATCACCTGGATCGATACGGATCTGAGCCGCTATCCGGAGGTGCTGCCCGAGGCTGTGCGGATTTTGCCTGCAAAACGTCCCGCCAATCTCGTCCGGCATGCGCCGTTACATGCCGAGCACCTGATCCTGACCTATTCGCACAATCTCGACCTGGAGCTGTGCCACGGTCTGCTGAACCACGGGTTCGGCTTTGCCGGGCTGATCGGGTCGGACACCAAATGGGCGCGCTTTCGCAGCAGGCTGGCCGATCTGGGACATGCACCGGAGAAGATTGCAACACTCACCTGCCCTATTGGCGAGCCCTCTCTTGGCAAACACCCCCAGGCTATCGCATTGGGGGTCGGGACGGCGCTGCTGCGGCACGGCGAGGGCGCAATGGCAGGCAATCAAAAGGGAAAACGCGCATGAGCGACATACTTCTCAGCCTTAAAGGCCTGACCAAGGCCTATCCCGGCGTGGTCGCCAATGACAATGTTTCCTTTGATATCGGGACCGGAGAGGTCCATGCGCTGCTGGGCGAGAACGGGGCCGGGAAATCGACACTGGTCAAGATGATCTACGGTCTGGTCAAGCCCGACAGCGGCACGATGACCCTGCGCGGCAAAGCCTTTGCGCCGGCTGAACCACGCGCGGCCCGCGCCGACGGAATTGCCATGGTGTTCCAGCATTTCTCGCTTTTCGACGCGCTGAACGTGGCGGAGAATATCGCGCTTGGCATGGAGAACCCGCCGCCGATGCGCGATCTGGCCGCGCGTATCCGCGAGGTCAGCGAAACATATGGTCTGCCGCTCGATCCCTATCGCACGGTAGGCGACCTTTCTGCCGGTGAACGCCAGCGGGTCGAGATCATCCGCTGCCTGTTGCAGGACCCCAAGCTGCTGATCATGGATGAGCCGACCAGCGTGCTGACCCCGCAGGAGGTGGAGATCCTGTTCAAGACGCTGCGCAAGCTGAGCGCGGAAGGCACGGCGATCCTTTATATATCGCACAAGCTCGAAGAGATCCGCGCCCTTTGCGATCACGCGACGGTTCTGCGGCTTGGCAAGAATGTCGGTGAATGCGTCCCGGCTGAGACCTCGGCCCGGGATATGGCGGAATTGATGGTCGGGACCGCGTTGAAGACGCCCACCCGCGCCGGGCGCGACATGGGCGACGTGGCGCTGGAGATCGTTTCGCTCGATGCAAAATCGCCCTCGGCTTTTGGAACCTCGCTGAAATCGGTCAGCCTGTCGGTGCGCAAGGGCGAGGTTCTGGGCATCGGCGGCGTGGCGGGGAACGGTCAGGACGAATTGCTGGCGGTGCTGTCGGGAGAGATCCTGACGGCACCCGGATCGGTCAAGCTGCATGGTCGCCCTATCGGTCAGACCGGGCCGACGGCACGGCGCGGCATCGGGCTTTTGACCGCGCCGGAAGAGCGGCTGGGCCATGCGGCCGCCCCGGACATGAGCCTGACCGAAAACGCGATGCTGACGGGCTCGGTCCGCGAAAACCTTGAATCTCGAGGTTTTCTGAAATGGCGCACGGCACAGGGTTTCGCGGAAAAGATCATCGAGGCTTTCGACGTGCGCACGCCGGGACCGAATAACGCGGCGCGCTCGCTTTCGGGCGGGAACCTGCAGAAATTCGTGATCGGCCGGGAAGTTCTGCAACGTCCCGAAGTGCTGGTGGTGAACCAGCCCACATGGGGCGTGGATGCCTCGGCGGCGGCGGCTATCCGACAGGCGATCCTTGACCTTGTCGCCAAGGGCGCGGCGGTGATCTGCATCAGCCAGGACTTGGATGAGCTGATGGAGATTTCCGACCGTTTTGCCGCCCTGAACGAGGGACGGCTTTCGGAGCCGCGCCCGACCACCGGGCTGACCGTTGAGGAAATCGGGCTGATGATGGGCGGTGCGCATGGCATGGAGGTCGCGCATGTCTGATCTGTCGCGCAGAAATTTTCCGCCTCCGGCGGCCGTATTTGACACGAGAAGAAGCAAAGGGGCGCGCTCATGATCGTGCTGGAGAAACGGCCACAGGCCTCGCAGCTCTGGTCGCTTGCGACGCCCGTCGTGGCGGTGCTGGCCACGATGGTGTTTGGCGGGTTGCTGTTTGCGCTTTTGGGCACGCAACCGGTCGAGGCGATCCGCACGATATTTTGGGACCCGCTGTTCGGGGAGTTTGCCTTTTATTACCGGCCACAGTTGCTGGTGAAGGGGGCGCCCCTGGTGCTGATCGCCATCGGTCTGTCGTTGGGGTTCAAGGCCGGAATCTGGAACATCGGCGCCGAGGGCCAGTATATCATCGGGGCGCTGACCGGGGCGGGTGTCGGGCTTGCCTTTTACCCGCTGGAAGCCTGGTACATCTTTCCGTTGATGGTCATCGCGGGCGCGCTTGGCGGCTGGGCATGGGCGATGATCCCGGGGGTTCTGAAAGTCCGGTTTGGTACCAACGAAATCCTTGTTTCGCTGATGCTGGTCTATGTGGCCGAGCAATTGCTGGCCTCGATGTCGCTGGGGCTGCTGAAGAACCCGCAGGGGTTCGGGTTTCCGGGGAGCCGGAACCTGAACGAGTATGAATCGGCCAACAGCTGGATCAACCAGAATGCAGGTCTGCACTGGGGCGTTGTTGCTGCCACCATCGCGGTGATCTTTGCCTATGTGCTGCTGAACCGCCATATGCTTGGCTTTCACATCCGCCTGACCGGGGATGCGCCCCGTGCGGCCCGGTTCGCCGGTGTTTCGCCGGGGCGGCTTGTGTTGTTCTGTCTTGGGACGTCCGGCATGCTCGCCGGTCTTGCAGGGCTGTTCGAAGTTGCCGGTCCCGCCGGTCAGGTGAGTATCGATTTCAACACCGGTTACGGCTTTACCGCGATCATCGTGGCCTTTCTGGGCCGGTTGCACCCGATCGGGATCCTGCTGGCCGGGCTTCTGATGGCGCTGACCTATATCGGCGGAGAAATCGCGCAGAGCCAGATGGGCCTGCCCGCCGCCGCGATCCAGGTTTTCCAGGGGATGCTTCTGTTCTTCCTTCTGGCGCTGGACCTGCTGACCAATTACCGCATCCGACTGAAAAGCCGCGAGGTCGCCTGATGGATCTGTCCCAGATCAACCCGATACTGCTTGTCGCCTCGCTGATGGTGGCGGCGACACCGATCCTTCTGGCCGCCATCGGAGAGCTGGTTGTCGAACGTGCCGGGGTTCTGAACCTTGGCGTCGAAGGCATGATGATCACCGGCGCGATCTGCGGCTTTGCCGTCGCGGTGGAAACCGGCTCGCCCTGGCTTGGATTTCTTGCCGCGGCAATTGGCGGGGCGGCGCTGTCGTTCCTCTTTGTCATCCTGACCCAGTTCGCGCTGGCCAATCAGGTGGCATCGGGTCTGGCGCTGACACTTTTCGGGTTGGGGCTGTCGTCGCTGCTGGGGCAATCCTATGTGGGGATCAAACCGCCGCCGACGCCGGATCTGCATATTCCGCTGCTCAGCGATATCCCGATCCTTGGACCGGTGGTGTTCAGCCATGACCTGATCCTTTATCTCGGCATCGCCATCGTGGCCGGTGTCTGGGCTTTGCTTAAGTTCACCCGGGCCGGGCTGATCATGCGCGCCGTCGGCGAAAACCACGACGCGGCCCATGCGCTTGGCTACAAGGTGGTGCGCATCCGGGTGATGGCGATCCTGTTCGGCGGCGCCTGCGCCGGTCTGGGCGGCGCCTATATCAGCCTTGTGCGGGTGCCGCAGTGGACGGAAGGCATGACCGCCGGTGTCGGCTGGATCGCGCTGGCGCTGGTTGTCTTTGCAAGCTGGAAGCCGTGGCGTGTTCTGCTGGGGGCTTATCTTTTTGGTGGCATTACCGTGTTGCAGCTGAACCTGCAGGCGGCGGGTGTCGCCATCCCGGTCGAGTACCTCGCCATGTCGCCCTATGTGATCACCATCGTCGTGCTGGTCATCCTGTCAGCGGACAAAAGCCGGGCACCGGGGTCGTTGGGGCGGATTTTCCATGCGACCAGTTAAGGCGACCTGCAAAAACTCTGCCTTGCCCGGCGTAACCCGCCACGCATTCGTCGCGCGTGAAAGCCTAAAATTTAGGCTTTCCGGGCGATCCATCTCTTTCCGTGACAACGGAGAACGGGGGCTGCCGCTGGGGCGGCCCTTGAACAGCGGGAGGCGATCATGGATGGTCTCCCTGACAGAAAAACACCACCAATAGGGGATTACTCGTAATGACGATACTTCGCAGAACGCTGCTGGCCGGAGCGGCCGCCGTGACGGCACTGGGCATGGCCACCGCGGCCGGCGCACAGGATGACAAGACCAAGGTCGGCTTTGTCTTTGTCGGGCCGGTCGGCGATGGCGGCTGGACCTATGAACACAACCAGGGCCGTCTGGCCGTCGAGGAAGAATTCGGCGACCAGGTCGAAACCGTGTTCGTCGAGAACGTGGCTGAAGGTCCGGATTCCGAACGCGTGATGACGCAGATGGCGCTGAATGGTGCGGATCTGATCTTTACCACGTCCTTCGGTTACATGGATCCGACGATCAACGTTGCCAAGAAATTCCCGGACGTGAAATTCGAGCATGCGACCGGCTACAAAACCGCCGAGAACGTATCGACCTATTCCGCGCGCTTTTACGAAGGTCGCGCCATTCAGGGTCTGATCGCAGGCAGCATGACCGAAAGCAACATCATCGGCTACATCGGGTCCTTCCCGATCCCCGAAGTGATCCGCGGCATCAACTCGGCCTATATCCAGGCCAAGAAGGTCAACCCGGATGTGCAGTTCAAGATCGTCTGGGTCTACACATGGTTCGACCCCGCGAAAGAAGCGGACGCGGCCAAGGTGCTGATCGAACAGGGCGCTGACGTCGTGCTTCAGCACACCGATTCCACCGCGCCGCAGGCCGCGGCGCAGACTGCCGGTGGCGTCTATACCTTTGGTCAGGCCTCGGACATGTATGAATACGCGCCCGAGCCGCGCATTTCCTCGATCATCGACAACTGGGCGCCCTATTACATCGAGCGTACCAAGGCTGTCATGGACGGGACCTGGGAATCGGTCAGCCGCTGGGACGGGATTGCCGAAGGTATGGTCGGCATTGGCGAAATCACTTCGGCCGTTCCGGACGACGTGAAAGCCGCCGCGCTGGAAATGAAGGACAAGATCGCGTCTGGCGAGATGCACCCCTTTACCGGCCCGCTCAAGAAACAGGACGGCTCTGACTGGCTGGCCGAGGGCGAGACCGCCGATGACGGCACGCTGGCGGGCATGAATTTCTATGTCGAAGGGATCGAAGGCGAGATTCCGCAGTAAGCTGATCGGACATTTGATGTCTGATGACCCGCGCCCTTGTCGGCGCGGGTTTTTCTTTTTGCGAGGCGCCTTGTGCGTGGCACGTTTCGGATTTGCCTCCGGCGGGGATATTTTAAGACCCAAAGAAGCAGGGAATTCATGGTGGAAGCCAGTCTAGCGTCCTGTGGAAACGGGGCTTTCCCTGTCCGCGAAGCCATGCCAGAACGCATGGTATGACAGACCTCAGAACACTTGCCGGGCAGCCGGTTTCGCGATTTGCCTTTGGCACCATGCAGTTTGGCGGACGGGCCGATGCCTCGCAGAGCCGCACCATGTTCGACGCCTGCCTCGCGGCGGGTATCACGAATTTCGACACGGCTTTTGCCTATACGGATGGGAACTCGGAAACCTTGCTGGGCGAGATGGTCCGGGCCGAGCGTGACAGGCTGCTGGTCGCGACCAAGGTCGGCTATATCGGCGGGGCCGGTGCGCAGAATATCCGCGAACAGTTCGATATATCGCGTCAGCGGTTGGATCTGGACATGGTGGACCTGCTTTACCTGCACCGGTTCGATCCGGACACCGAACTGTCGGAAACCATGGAGGCTTTCGCCAAGCTGCGAGACGCCGGGTTGATCCGATATATCGGTCTGTCGAATTTCGCGGCATGGCAGGTGATGAAAGCTCAGGCTGTCGCTGCGCGGTTCGGCATCCGTGTCGATGCCTTGCAGCCGATGTACAATCTGGCCAAGCGTCAGGCCGAAGTGGAAATCCTGCCCATGTGTGCGGATCAGGAGATTTCGGTCTGTGCCTATTCGCCGCTGGGCGGCGGATTGCTGACTGGCAAATACCTTGCCGGTGGCCGCGGCCGGTTGAGCGAGGACGACCGCTATGGCGCCCGCTATGGACAGGGCTGGATGCAGGAGACCGCCGCCGGGTTGGTCGAGATTGCCCGGGAATTGTCGGTCGAACCGGCGGTTCTTGCCGTGGCCTGGGTCGCGGCCCATCGGGACCGGCCCATGCCGATCATCTCGGCGCGGGATACGGCGCAGCTGAAACCGTCGCTTGCTGCGATGGATTTTGAGATGGACGAGGCGCTTTACACGCTGCTTGCGGCGCTTAGCCCTGCCCCGCCACCGGCCACGGACCGGCTTGAGGAGCAAACGCTTGGAGAAGCCGGGACATGAGGATAGTGTCCGGAGTTGATGCCCATGGCTGCGGCTGTAGTCTCATAGGACAGCTTTCGGTCAGGGCAAAGTGCCCCCTGCCCTCACTCAGGTTTCGCTTCGCCAATGTTATTGAGGATCGCCCACCATGCCCAAACGCCTGATCCCCTCTGCCGAAGGCTATGCGGAACCGGATAGCGATGGCTTCCTCCACGCTCCTGCCGCCGCTCGGAACGCCGAAGCCATCCGGAACCTGTTGAAGTCGCATGCCACCTCGCCCGGTCGCGCGCTTGAGCTTGCAAGCGGGACGGGACAGCATGTGGTCGAACTGGCCCGTGCCCTGCCACATCTGCATTGGCAACCCTCGGAAGTTGACGAAAAACGCGCCGCCGCCATCGATGCGCGCGTCCTGCGGGCAGACCTTTCCAATCTTTCAAAGGTGCGCCGTGTGGATGCGACCGGGCCCGGATGGGGGAAGGAGAACACTGGCCAGACCCTGATTCTTCTGGTGAACCTGCTGCATTTAATCAGCGATGAAGAAGCAAAAGTGCTTATCACCGAAGCTTCTGTCGCCCTCGAACATGGCGGTATCTTCGTGATCTACGGCCCCTTTAAGCGCGCCGGGAAACTGACGAGCGAGGGCGACGCGGATTTCCACGCGATGCTGCAGGCGCAGGATAGCGCCGTAGGATACAAGGACGATACCTGGATCGTCGAGTTGTTGCAGGGCGCGGGTCTCGACATGGTCGATACCGTCGAAATGCCAGCCAACAACCTTGCCCTGATTGCGCGCAAGCCTTAGCCGCAACGCCTTAGGCGTAGAACGGCAGGTAGTCCACGTCGGTCATGATCGGGAAGCTTGCAGGCGGAAAGCTGTCGGGTGCGGCACGCAACCCGGGGAAGCATTCGTCCAGCTCCTCGCGGATTTCACCGGCCAGCGCGGCAATCGCGGCGGCATCGGGCAGGAAGCTTTCGACCGGCAGGCCATTTGCCGCCAGCACTTGGTGCTCTTCGAAAACAAGCTGGTAATAGGTGATGCTCTCCATCGAGCTATCGGCAAAGATCGCATCGCTGGAACCGGCGATTTTACGGGCCTCGGTCAGGACGGATTTGTCATCGGCCACACCGCCCAGCCGGAAACCGGGAATCAGCAGGCGGTGATCGGGTGCCACGAGCAGGTCGCGCTGCGGCATCATCGGGCCGATCGCACGGGGACGTAGTCGGATCGGTGCCAGCGCAGGCTGGGCCAGCATCTGTTCCTTCGTCACACGGCGCTTCCAGACCATCTGAACCGGTTTTAGCCCGTTCCGCGTCACGATCAGATCACCGGCACGCACGATTTCGATTCGACGCAACCCGCAGGGGGTGCGCAGGTTCGCCCCCTCCGCGATACCTCCGGTAAAGCGATGCGGGACAAGCTCCGGGACGGCGATTTTGGCTTGAAAGCTCACGATGATCTTTTCCTGACTGCCTGCAATTGATTTGACCACTCTACATCGAACTAAGGCGGAAATTGGGACGCGCTATGCCGGTTCCCGGACAAAACGGGGGCAGCAACCTGTCCCGTTTCTGAAACCGCATCAAAACTGTGCACCAAATGGATTGCCAATTTTCCTGTAGCGACCCGGCATAGTGTCCGGAATTTTCCGAAAATGAAAATTTGGCGGCCTCTGCCGTTTGCCAAGAAAAAGGCCCGGCGCAAATGGCCGGGCCTTCTCTTGTTGCATCGCGGAACGGATCGGGCGTGCTTGTGACCGTAGTCGTCACCCGATTGTGCCAGTCCCGTTCGGCAACAAGTGACGAAAGGAGGGCGGTTTTCCCTAACCTCTTTGAGTTGCGGCGATTGCGGCGCGCCTCCCCTGTTTCGGCAAATGCCCATGATAGGCGGGATCTGGCGTACGCAGATCACCCGGATCGCCAAATCGGACATGCCTCCCTCACCTCCTGCCCGGATGAACGGGGCCAGAAGGCGCCATGCAAGCCGGTTGCACGTTCCTTAACAGAATAACCGAGTCGCGGCAAAACGGATGAAGGCGTTAACCTATTGCCGACAGCTTATTGCAAACTGGCAAAAGATTTCTGACAGACATGAAAATGGCCCCGGGTTCTGCTTGGTGCAGAGCCCCCGGGGCCATGGTTTCAGGCTGTCTTAGGCATCCTTGCGGATGACCGCGTTGGACGGATCGTAGGGGCTGTCTTCGACAATTTCGGCGTCCCAGAGCTGGTCGAACATCTTGACCTTCAGCTTGGTGCCGACAGTTGCCAGATCAGGATTAACGTAGCCCATGCCGATGGACTTGCCGAAGGCCACGGAATACCCGCCCGAGGTCAGGCGGCCAACCTTGGTGTCGCCATCGTAAAGCGCCTCACGACCCCATGGATCGGCATCTTCGGGTCCGTCGATCAACACGGTGACGCATTTCGACCGGACGCCCAGCGCCTCCATCGCTTCCTTGCCGCGGAATTCCTTGGAAAGATCCACAAAGCGCGGCAGGTCCGCCTCTAGCGGGGTCGCATCCCGGCCAAGCTCGTTGCCGAAGGCACGATAGGATTTCTCCTGCCGCAGCCAGTTCTGCGCCCGTGCACCGACAAGTTTCATCCCGTGCTTTTCACCGGCCGCCATCAGCTGATCCCAGAGATAGTTCTGCATCTCGATCGGGTGATGCAATTCCCAGCCAAGCTCGCCCGTATAGGCCACGCGGATCGCGCGGACCGGGCACATGCCCAGCTCGATATTGCGGCAGGACAGCCACGGGAAACGTTTGTTCGAGAGCGCGGTCGCCGGATCGGCGTCCTTGATGATCTCGTTCAGGACATCGCGGGATTTCGGCCCGGCGATGGCAAAGACACCCCATTGCGTGGTCACGTCCTGAATTTCGATATAGCCGAACTCGCCCGCCTTATCCTCAGCCGATTTGCGCAGGTAATCCGCGTCATAGGCCGTCCATGCACCGGCAGAGACGAGGTAATAGGCATCCTCGGCGATCCGCACGATGGTGTATTCCGTCCGGGTCGTACCCGCGTCGGTCAGCGCATAGGTCAGGTTGATGCGGCCCACCTTGGGCAGTTTGTTGCAGGTAAACCAGTCAAGGAACTGGGTCGCGCCCGGTCCTTTGACCACATGCTTGGTAAACGCGGTCGCATCGACAAGGCCGACGCCTTCGCGGATCGCCTTGGCCTCTTCCACCGCATGTTCCCACCAGCCGCCGCGACGGAAGCTGCGCGAGGCATGATCGTCAAACCCGACCGGCGCGTAATAGTTCGGACGCTCCCAACCGTTCACATGGCCAAACTGCGCGCCCAGCGCCTTTTGCCGATCATAGGCCGGGGCGGTGCGCAGCGGGCGCGCCGCTTCGCGCTCTTCATCCGGGTGGTGCAGGATGAAGACATGCGCATAGCTTTCCTCGTTCTTCTGCACCGCGTATTCGGTTGTCATCCACGACCCGTAGCGCTTGGGATCAAGCGAGGCCATGTCGATCTCGGCCTCTCCCTCGACCATCATCTGGGCAAGGTAGTAGCCGGTGCCGCCCGCGGCCGTGATCCCAAACGAGAACCCTTCGGCAAGCCACATGTTGCGCAGACCCGGCGCCGGGCCGACCAGCGGGTTGCCATCGGGCGTATAGCAGATCGGGCCGTTGAAATCGTCCTTGAGTCCGACAGTTTCCGAGGTCGGAATCCGGTGGATCATCGACATGTATTCCTCTTCGATCCGGTCCAGATCGAGCGGGAAGAGATCGGCGCGGAAGGTTTCCGGCACTTCGTACTTGAACCGCGCGGGCGCGCCTTCCTCATAGGGGCCAAGGATCCAGCCACCGCGTTCCTCGCGCACGTACCACTTGGCATCCGCATCACGCAGAACCGGGTGTTCGCCATGGGTCTTGCGATATTCGACCAGCGCAGGATCGGGTTCGGTCACGACGAACTGGTGCTCGACCGGGATGGCCGGGATCTTGATGCCCAGCAGCTTGGCGGTACGCTGCGCGTGGTTGCCGGTCGCCGTGACGACATGCTCGGCCTGAATGACGATCTGCTCGTCCGAGGTGACGAGGTTGCCGCCTTTTTCGACCATCTTGGTGCAGGTCACGTTCCAGTGGCTGCCGGTCCATTCATAGCCGTCGACCTGCCATTTGCGCTCGATCATCACGCCGCGCTGCCGCGCGCCCTTGGCCATCGCCATGGTCACATCCGCCGGGTTGATATAGCCATCGGTCGGGTGGAAGATCGCGCCTTTCAGGTCTTCGGTGCGCACCAGCGGCCAGCGTTCCTTGATCTGGTCGGGGGTCATCCATTCATAGGGGACACCGGCGGTTTCGGCGGTCGAGGCATAAAGCATGTATTCGTCCATGCGATCCTGCGTCTGCGCCATGCGCAGGTTGCCCACCACGGAAAAGCCCGCGTTCAGACCGGTCTCGGCTTCGAGCGATTTGTAGAAATCGACCGAGTACTTGTGGATATGCGTCGTCGCGTAGGACATGTTGAACAGCGGCAAAAGCCCTGCCGCGTGCCAGGTCGAACCGGACGTCAGCTCGTCCCGTTCCAGCAGCATGACATCCGTCCAGCCGGCTCGGGCAAGATGATAGGCGATCGAGGTACCGACGGCACCACCGCCGACGACAAGGGCTTTGACCTGGGTTTTCATGGAAGGCGACTCCGTTCGATTTCGCCTCCTCAATAGCGTCAAATGAATCGGGCGTAGAAGCGCCCCCGACACGTCACGGCTGGAATGCGACATGTGCAATCTAATGCAGCTGTCCCAGCCGTCAGAATTCTTCGATTTGGACGCGAATACGTTTCAATTCCGCCTGTTTTACAGGCGGATTCGGCTGCTTTCCCGCGCGACCACCCCTGTCGCAAATCGCGACTCAGTCCGTGGTGAAAACGTCTAGGGATCGACCTTGCAGAAGGTACCCGCACCGCAGTTCTGGTTCAGCCGCTGGCTCAGCGTCTTGCGCTTGGATGTGGGCGGTTCATCCAGCATCTGCTGCACAGCGACATCTCTTTGCGAGGTCAGAGAGGTCACCCCGCTGCCACCGATCAGCGATTTTTCAAGCTGGGTCGGCTGGAACGCCTTGTCCATCGCCAGTTGCGCTGCCTTGCGCTGTCCCGGTGCCGCCCGTTTCAGGGCATCGGCATGTTGCGCCGAGATATATTGCGCCTGCGCCGCGCTCAGCGGCACGGCATCGGATCCGACCCCGACCAGCGGCGTATCCAGCATCGCGTTCAGCGCGTCGTAATCGATGGTATCCAGTACCGCGCGAACCGAGTCATCCTGCGCCCGGGCCGAGACTTTCAGCGTGATGGAATCACCCATCTTCGCCTCGAATACCGCCCGCTCGCGACCGTCGCCCTTGTCTTCCGTAAACATCGACGTCCGGCGCACGAATGTAACGCCCCGGATGACGTCAAAGCCACTGAACGAAGACATATTCTGAAGGTTCGATGCCATCAAATTGATGGCCGCATTGGTACGATGGTTCGCCTGAGAGGGCTGCGTATAATACGCCGAAACAAAGATCAGCTCATCGCCCCGCGCATAGATCCGCGTAGAGTCGCGTTTTTTCTTGGCACGCGCCTCTTCATTCGCGCCAAGCAGGGTCTTGATCTTGGGATCGTCAAGGAACTCCTTTTCGAAATCCTGCATCTCGCGCTGCGGTGTCATCCGCGCATCCAGCTCTTTGCTCCACGCCAGCATTTCCCAGCCCTCGGGCGCGGCGCCCAGATGATCGGCGGGATTGCCCCGTTCGCGGGCGCCCTGTTTCGCATCCGGCAAGACCCGTTCCTTGAACTGGGCCATCTTTCCTGCAATCTCGCTGGTGTCGAGATCGGCGGCCGCCATCCATTTTCCCAGATAGGCACCCGGCGTGTAATCGCCCCCGTGCTTCTTCTGTTCGGCAAGGTAATCCGTTCCCATGAACGCCAGCCCTGCAATGGCTCCAAAGACGATAAGATATCCCTTGCTCATATCCGGCAATTCCTCGGCTTAAATACTTTGGTTAAATTAGCCGTCGAATGCGGGCAGGAATGCGGCACATTCCGCTCGATTGAATGAAACCTGCCCCCGACCTACGGGAAATACGCGCGGAGAGCCTGTAAGCCGGATTTTGTTCCGGGGTTGCCCCCTTCGATGACCATTCATCTACGGTACATGTTGCCATGCACCTTTAGCTGCCAACCCGACCCCTCTCGGCAAAAGCGAGCCTAGCGGCGGTATCCCCAAGGGGACCAGCCCGCGCGGGGGTCCTATTTGGCATTGCTCCCGGTGGGGCTTGCCTTGCCGCCCCTGTTGCCAGCGGCGCGGTGGGCTCTTACCCCACCGTTTCACCCTGACCCCGACCTGCGGGGCCGTCTGTTCTCTGTGGCGCTATCCGTCGGGTTACCCCGCCCGGGCGTTACCCGGCACCGTTGCTTCTTGGAGTCCGGACTTTCCTCGGGGCTTTACGCCCCGCGGCCATCCGGCTCTCCGCGCAAGGCGCATGTGGCAGCAAGCGTCGCGCCGGTCAAGCCCCAAGCCCGCCGGGCGCAGACCCGCGCAGCGCATCCAGATCGGCCTCGCAAAGCGCCCCCTGCCCCCAGGGCCGGAACCGCAGGCGCACCGCCTCAAGCAGGTCCGCGTCGCTGACATCCGCCGTGAACCCGGCCGCCCGGGCCAGATCGTGGAACGTCTTTCCCGTCACCCCGGGCGTTTCTACCGCCAGTCCCTGCCGTGCCAGCCGTGCCCAGTCGAACCTCGGCCCCGGATCGCACTTGCGCCCCGGCGCCATGCAGGAATGCCCGATCACCCCTTCCGGGCCAATCGACCACCGCCCCATGATCCCGGCCAAAAGCTCTTCGAGCACCGCCATCTGCGGCTCGGCAAAGGGATGTGTCCCGCGATTGTCCAGCTCGATCCCGATCGAGCGCGAATTGATATCACTCAGCCCGGCCCATTCCCCTGCCCCGGCATGCCAGGCCCGCTGGGATTCCTCGACCATCTGCCAAAGCTGTCCATCGCCACCGATCAGGTAATGCGCGGACACCTCGGCTTCGGGGTCGCACAGCCGTTCAAGCGCCGCCTCGACGCTCTCCATGGCGGTGTAATGGATCACCACCAGCGACGGCACCAGCCCGTCGCGCCGTGCCGTGAAATTCGGCGAAGGTTGCCAGATCGGCGAAATCAGTTCTGGACCGCCGCACGGAAAGGCGCCGGGTTCCATGCGCAGGCATACCCGTCGCCATCCGGATCAAGCCCCCGGCGGTCGCGTTCGGGTCCGCCGCTGGCGAGGAATTCGATCTGTGCCTGATCGGGCGAGGCAAACCCCGCACAGGCCCGCTGCGCCCGCGCGGCAAGGTTGATACCACTGCGTGAATAAAGCCGGGTACCCCGGGGATGGCTGGTCTGCAGCGCGTAGTTAACGATATTCGGGTCCGCCGAACCGCTGCGGCTCGGCAGCGCCGTCGGCTCGATCACCTGGTAGTTCTCGCGCAACGCCTGTGTCCGCGCCGCGTCACTCTGGATCGTACGCTCGGCTGAAACCGCCGAGAAATCGTTCTCGTCGGAAATGCCCGGATTATTGAGACCGATCTGAGGCGTCGCGGCCGGTGGTTGCGCGGTCGCCCCGGCGACAGGCGCAGCGGAGGCATTCGGCGAGGTCGCCTGAAGCGCCGCCGCCGTCTCGGCCGCGATATCCGCCGAATTCGCACTGCTCGACGACCCGGGCGTCGCATACGGCGGCACCGGCTCAAAGCCAGTGTTCGTCGTCGCCGACAGTGGTTCGTCTGAAATCGCCACCGGCGGGACAAAACCGCCCCCGGCGCCGGTCAGCGCCAGATCCCGCGCCCGTTGCGCATCTTCCGAATTGTCAAAACCCGTCCCGCCGCTGTCGGGGATCTGCGGCGCGCAGGCGCCAAGAAATCCGGTAACGGCAAGGGAAAGAACAATGGGGAATACACGCATACTACAGCCTCATGGCGTTGTTTACAGGGCTAACCGCCTACCACCATTTCGCCGGCTTGGCCACAAAGCCCGCCGCGGATTCCAGCGCATAGGCCGTGTTAAGCAGCTCGCCTTCTTCCCATGGGCGACCGATAAGCTGCAAGCCAAGCGGCAGACCCTGACGGTCGGTCCCGGTCGGCACCGCGATGCCCGGCAGACCGGCAAGGTTCACGGTCACGGTGAAGATATCGTTCAGGTACATCTGTACCGGATCCGCATCCGCCATCTCGCCCAGCCCAAAAGCCGCCGAAGGTGTCGCCGGGGTCAGGATCGCATCGATCCCATCCGCGAAAACCTGTTCGAAATCGCGCTTGATCAGCGTCCGAACCCGACGCGCACGGTTGTAATAGGCATCGTAGAAACCGGCCGACAGCACATAGGTCCCGATCATGATCCGGCGCTGCACCTCGTCGCCAAAGCCTTCGGCGCGGGTCTTTTCATACATCTCGGTAATACCGTCGCCCTGGCTCAGCTTGGCACGATGGCCATAGCGCACCCCGTCATACCGGGCGAGGTTCGACGACGCTTCGGCAGGCGCGATCACATAATAGGCGGGCAGCGCGTACTTCGTATGCGGCAGGGAAATATCCACGATCTCCGCCCCGGCATCGCGCAGCATGGCCGTACCATCGGACCAGAGCGTCTCGATCTCCTCGGGCATGCCTTCCATGCGGTATTCGGTCGGAATACCGATCTTCTTGCCCTTGATATCCCCGGTCAGCATCGCTTCGAAATTCGGTACCGGCAGATCGATCGAGGTGGAATCCTTGGGATCGGTGGAACACATGGCTTCCAGCATGATCGCCGCATCGCGCACCGACTTGGTCATCGGACCGGCCTGATCCAGCGAAGAGGCGAATGCGATGATCCCCCAGCGCGAGCAGCGCCCATAGGTCGGCTTGATACCCACCGTGCCGGTAAAGGCTGCCGGCTGGCGGATCGACCCGCCCGTATCGGTGCCGGTCGCGGCAAGGCAAAGGTCCGCCGCCACGGCCGAGGCCGACCCGCCAGAGGACCCGCCCGGCGTCAGGGCCGCTTCATCATTGCCGCGCCGCCAGGGATTGATCGCATTGCCATAGGTCGAAGTCTCGTTGCTCGAACCCATGGCGAATTCGTCCATGTTCAGCTTGCCCAGCATCACCGCCCCGGCATCGCGCAGGTTCTGGCTCACGGTGGATTCATACTCCGGTTTGAACCCTTCCAGAATCCGGCTCGCCGCCTGGCTGGGCACGCCCTCGGTGCAGAAAAGGTCCTTGATCCCGATCGGCAAGCCGCACATGGCCGGAGCCTCGCCCGCCGCAAGGCGCGCATCGGCCGCCTTGGCCCGTTCAAGCGCGATTTCCGGTGTCTTGTGCACGAAAGCATTCAGCGCATCCGCCGCCTCGATCGCGCCCAGGCAGGCTTCGGTCAGCTCGACTGAGGTGGTCTCGCCCTTGCGCAGCAGGTCACGGGCTTCGGCCAGCCCCAGCGTGTTCAGATCAGTCATTATTCCACCACCTTCGGCACGGCAAAGAATCCTTCACGGGCATCCGGCGCATTGGCCAGAACCTTCTGCTGCTGGTTGCCGTCCGTCACCACATCCTCGCGACGCTTCAACCGCACCGGCGTGACCGAGGTCATCGGCTCGACGCCGTCCACATCCACCTCGTTCAACTGCTCGATGAACCCGAGAATGCGGTTGAAATCGCTTGCCAGCGCCGGCAGCGCCTCATCCTCGACCTTGATACGGGCCAGCTTTGCCACGCGGGCGGCGGTATTTTCGTCAATCGACATCAGAACCCTCTTTCTCCGTCATCCGCGCATTTACCCCTCCTGTGCCCTGCTCGCAAGTCCGCGCCTGACCGCCGGGGCCCTCTCTGCCAGGCCATGCCGAAAGAACATTCGTTTTTCCTCTTGCACCAAATACTCCGGGGGCCGCGCAGCGCGCGGCAGGGCAGAGCCCCTCCCGAGCCATCGGTAAAATTCGGAGCTTGGAAAATGCGGCATCCACACTAGGCTCGGCAACAGCAGCGAAACCCAACGGAGCGATACATGAAACTCACCTGGCTCGGACACGGCAGCTTTCGCCTTGAAAGCAACGAAACCATCATCCTCATCGACCCATGGCTCAACGGCAATCCGATGCTGGCCGAGGACCAGCATCAGGCGGCCACGGCCGGCGCGACCCATATCCTGCTTACGCATGCGCATTTCGACCATGCGGCCGACGTGCTGGACCTTGCCCGGAAAATGGGCATCCCCATCGTCGGGCAGTTCGACCTGATGTCCTACTGGGCGGACAGCGAAAAGATCGAAACCGTCGGTTTCAACAAGGGCGGGACGGTTGATCTCGGCGGGATTTCCGTCTCGATGGTCCGCGCGGACCATTCCTCGACCTTCGCCTCCGACGATGGCCCCAAGGCGGCCGGTTCCGAAGTCGGCTACATGATTCGTGCAGAAGGTCGCATGATCTATTTCAGCGGCGACACGGATATCATGGCGGATATGGGCTGGTTCGGCGAATATTACCAACCCGACATCGGCATCCTGAGCGCGGGTGGGCATTTCACCATGGACATGAAAGCCGCCGCCTGGGCTGCAAAGAAATACTTTGACTTCAAGACGGTCATCCCGATGCATTACCGTACCTTCCCGCTCCTTGAGCAGGATGCGGAAAAGATGCGAGCCGCCCTGCCGGACGTCGAGGTGATTGAGCCGGAAGTCATGGCGTCCATCGAGCTATAGCGCTGGTGCATTTCCATCGCCGGTGTCGCGACGGGGGCTCTGCCCCCGCCGGGCAAAATCGGTGATTTCGCCCGCCCCCGGGATATTTGAAACCCAAAGAAGGGCGTGCCGCTTATCCGGTGCGGCGCGCCGCAAAAAAGGTTTTCAGAAGAGCTTCGGAATCGGCGGCGGCGATACCGTCGTAGACCTCGGGGGTGTGATGGGTCTGTGAGCGGGTGAAGACCTTTGCGCCATGCGCGACGCCACCGGATTTCGGATCGGCCGCGCCATAGTAGAGCCGTTCGATACGGGCGGCGGCGATGGCTGCGGCGCACATGGCGCAGGGTTCAAGTGTCACGTAGAGCCGGTGACCGGTCAGCCGCTCGGACCCGGTTGCGGCGCAGGCCTGCCGAATCGCGAGAATTTCCGCATGCGCCGTCGGATCGTTCAGCTCGCGCGTCCGGTTTCCTGCCGCGCTGAGCACCACGCCGTCGGGCGAAACCACCACGGCACCCACCGGCACCTCGCCACGTTCACCCGCGGCGCGGGCCTCGGCAAGGGCCTGATCCATATGCGATGTAAAGCTCATATGACTTACTGTACCGCAACTGCGTCTTTCGCAAGCGCACGATATGGTCTAACGCTCGGACATGAGTAATGCTGCCCCTCCCCCCGGCGACCGGATCGCCAAGGTTCTGGCCCGTGCCGGTGTCGCCTCTCGCCGAGAGGCCGAACGGATGATCGAAGCCGGACGGGTACAGGTGAACGGCAAGAAGATCGACAGCCCGGCGCTGAACGTGACCGCCTCTGACCGCATCCTCGTGGACGGACAACCGATGAAAGAGCCGGAACCAGCGCGGCTCTGGCTCTATCACAAGCCGCCGGGGCTGGTGACCAGCAACCGCGACGAACAGGGGCGGCAGACGATTTTCGACGCTCTGCCCGAGGACATGCCGCGGGTCATGAGCATTGGCAGGCTCGATCTCAATTCCGAGGGGCTGCTGTTGCTGACCAATGACGGCGCGATAAAGCGCCAGCTTGAGCTGCCAAGCACCGGTTGGCTTCGGCGCTACCGTGTGCGCATCAATGGCCGACCCAAGGACGAGGATTTCGAGCCGCTGCGCAAGGGTCTGACCATCGAGGGCGAGCGTTTCCTGCCGATGGTGGTGACGCTGGATCGCCAGCAGGGTGCCAACGCCTGGGTGACGGTGGGGCTGCGCGAAGGCAAGAACCGCGAGATTCGCCGCGCGATGGAAGACCTTGGCTTTGCGGTGAACCGGCTGATCCGGATTTCCTACGGGCCGTTCCAGCTGGGACAGATCAAGGCGGGCGAGGTCGAAGAAATACGCCGCCGCGTGATGCGCGAACAACTGGGCCTCGAAGCAGAGGCGCCAGAGGGCACCGCCAAGCGGAAAACGCCCACCCGTCGCCGCAGCAGCGCGGGCAAACCCGGCCCCGGCAGACCGGGCCTGCCGAAAGCCGCCGCCGAGAAGCCATCAGGCACCGGGCGCAAACCGGGTGGCCGGCCGTCTCCGGCCCGGGGTGACGGAAAACCGGACCGGTCACGGCGCAAGTAACGGCGGCCGGAAAACCGCCCTTTCACAAGCAGGAGGCGTGCCCGCTTCGGCGGGCTTCAACGCAAGGGGTGGATCGCCCCTTTTATGCGCGCCTCGAATGGCTTATCTGTTAATAAAGGTTTCGGGAGACTTATCATGTTGCGGCTCCTCATGGTGGCTGCGGCGATCACCGTGTTCATTTTTGCCGTTGTCCTGCTGACGTCGGCGTTGACAAGAACCGCAGGGCGCGCCGTGGAAAGGGCCGATATGGGCGGCAAGACGTTCAGCAAACTGGCTTATGTCGCGTTGATCCTGCTTTTGTTCGGGGTTGGCACCGGCTGGCTTGGAGGGCTCTAGCCCATGGCCCAGCGTTTCGGCGGCAAGTACAGCCCACAGGGCGACCCCGACAAGGATCCGGTCGATTTCAGGAATGCCGATGTCGAACCGGCGGCCTTCCGGGTCAACCTGCTCTTCGTGCCGCCTGCCATTCTTCTGATCCTATCGCTTGGCAAGGGCGCGCTGGCGCTCACGGCCGGGGCGGCCGGGGCGGCGGTGCTGCTTCTGGCGGCGTGGCTGCTGCGCGAAGGTTTGCGGGCGCAGGCCGCCTATGAGGCGCGCAAAGTGGCCCGGCGTCCCGCTTTTCCGCGCAAACTGGCCGCAAGTGTTCTGACCGGCATTGGTGTGGCGCTGGCCGCATGGTCGAACGAACCGGGGGTTCTTGCTCCGCTGCTTTACGGAATGGTGGCTGGCGGGCTGCACATCGGCGCCTTTGGGCTCGATCCGTTCAAAAACAAGGGAATGGAAGGCATCGACACCTTTCAACAGGACCGGGTCGCCCGCGCGGTGGGCGAGGCCGAGGCCTATCTTGGCGACATGACCTCTGCGATCCGACGCACCAAGGACCGTCAGCTTGAAAACCGCGTGGCGCGGTTTCAGGCCACCGCCCGTGACCTGTTCCGCACGGTCGAGGAAGATCCGCGTGACCTGACGGCGGCGCGAAAGTACCTGACCGTCTACCTGATGGGCGCGCGGGACGCGACGGTCAAATTCGCCGATATCTACGCGCGCAATCCCGATACCGAGGCGCGCGCCGATTATCTGTCGCTGCTCGATGATCTCGAACAGAATTTCGATGCCCGAACCCAGAAGATGCTGCTCGACGACCGCAGCGACCTTACCGTTGAAATCGACGTGCTGCGCGACAGGTTGCAGCGCGAAGGGGTGCGCCCGGAATGAGCCGGTCCGCCAGAGTGTCCACTGCCGTTAAGGAACTTGCCCATGTCTGAAATGCTGCGCCAAAAGGCCGAGGATTCCCAAGAGCTTGTCAAGGAAGCGACGGCGGTGACCCTTGCCGAACCCCGCGCCGAGGTCACCCCCCTTGAACAGGCCGACGCCCCGATGAGCGAGGCGATCCGCACCCGCATGGCCGAAATCGATATCGAGGATACCAATTCCATCGTTTCCTTCGGCTCGCGGGCACAGGCGGAACTTCAGGAAATCAGCCAGGCGATGTTACAGGACGTGCGCAACAAGGATGTCGGCCCCGCCGGCGATTCCTTACGCGATATTGTCACCACCATTCGCGGCTTTTCGGTCGATGAGCTGGATGTACGCCGCAAGCGCAGCTGGTGGGAAAAGCTACTGGGCCGCGCCGCGCCCTTTGCCAAGTTCACAGCCCAGTTCGAAGAGGTGCAGGGCCAGATCGACCGGATCACCGATCAGTTGCTCGGCCACGAGCATACTCTGCTCAAGGATATCAAGTCGCTCGACATGCTCTATGAGAAGACGCTCGATTTCTACGATGAGCTGGCGCTTTACATCGCAGCGGGCGAAGCCAGCCTCAAGGAACTCGACGAATCCAAGATTCCCGCCAAGGCGGCCGAGGTCGATGCCGCGCCCGAGGGCGAACAGGTCATGAAGGCGCAGGAGCTGCGCGACATGCGCGCCGCGCGCGACGATCTGGAACGCCGGGTGCACGATCTCAAGCTGACACGACAGGTCACGATGCAATCCCTGCCCTCGATCCGGCTGGTGCAGGAAAACGACAAGTCGCTGGTAACCAAGATCAACTCGACGCTGGTCAACACCGTACCGCTCTGGGAAACCCAGCTGGCGCAGGCGGTCACCATCCAGCGCAGTTCTGAGGCGGCAGGCGCTGTGCGCGAGGCCAATGACCTCACCAACGAGCTGCTGACCTCGAACGCCAAGAACCTGCGCGACAGCAACAAGGCGATCCGGACCGAGATGGAACGCGGCGTGTTCGACATCGAGGCAGTCAAGGCCGCCAATGCCGACCTGATCGGCACCATTCAGGAAAGCCTCCAGATCGCGGATGAAGGCAAGGCGCGCCGCGCCGCCGCCGAGGAAGAGCTGCAAAAGATGGAAGCCGAACTGCGCGAAACGCTGGCCGCCGCCCGCGCGCGCAAAGATGGCATGGGCGATACCGCGTCGGGCGCGGTGCCGGTCTGAGATACAAGTCAACGGTGCCGGTTCCCCGGCGCCGGGATCGAAAGAGTTCCAAGGGTACAGGGATACGGACAGCAATATGATCGGTCGTTTGCAACTGGCGCTGATTCTGGGCGCGGCTTTGGCATTGTCCGCCTGCGAACAGGGCGGGCCGCGCACCTCCCTGTCGCCGCAGGCCCGGCCCGAGCGTGCCGTCGTTCAGGCCAAGCCCTATGAGCCGTCGCAGCGCAGCATCGACCTCGCGCGCTATTACGTGGCGGTGCAGAACGATCTGTTGACCCAAGGGCTTTTGCGCACCGATGGCGGGGGGCCGGACACGCCTTTTACCGTCGACGACCTGATCGAGGATTTCGAAACCATCGTCTTTTATCAGGAATACAGCCGCTCCGGCGGCATCAACTATCGCAGCGACGGCACCAGCGTCGCCCTCAGCCGCTGGACCGTGCCGGTGCGCCTTGGCGTCGAGTTCGGCGACAGCGTTCCCGAGGACAAGCGCAAGCTGGATCAGGCGGGCATCGACAATTACGCCCAGCGCCTGTCCCGGATCACCGGCCATTCGATCTTTACCACGCGGACCAACCCGAATTTCCACGTTTTCGTCGCCGGGGAGGACGACCGGACCTTCGTGCAGGACCGTCTGCGCAAGCTGATCCCCTCGATCAGCCAGAGCGAGCTTGAGCTTTTCGGCGATCTGCCGCGATCCTTCTATTGTCTCGTGGTTTCCGTGGCAGGCCGGTCGCACCCCTATAACTACGCCCATGCGGTCGCGCTGATCCGCGCCGAACATCCCGACCTCGTCCGGCTCAGCTGCATCCACGAAGAAGTCGCCCAAGGTCTCGGCATGCCGAATGACAGCCCGCACGCGCGGCCCTCGATCTTCAACGACGACGACGAATTCGCGCTGCTCACCGATCATGACGAGCTTCTGCTCAAGATGCTTTACGACCCAAGACTGCAACCCGGCATGTCACTGGAAGAAGCCCGCCCCATCATCCGCACCATCGCAACCGAGCTGATGGGCGAGGAACTGTAATTACGGCAGGATCGCAACAAAGGATTTGAGCCATGAGTATTTTCGATTTTCTTTCCGGACAGTTCATTGACGTCATTCACTGGACCGATGACACCCGCGACACGATGGTCTGGCGGTTCGAACGCCACGGCCATGAAATCAAGTATGGCGCCAAGCTGACTGTACGCGAAGGTCAGGCGGCGGTCTTTGTCCACGAAGGCCAGCTTGCCGATGTCTTCACCCCCGGTCTCTACATGCTCGAGACCAACAACATGCCGATCATGACGACGCTCCAGCACTGGGATCACGGGTTCCAGTCGCCCTTCAAATCCGAGATCTATTTCGTCAACACGACCCGGTTCAACGATCTGAAATGGGGCACCAAGAACCCGATCATCGCCCGCGACCCCGAATTCGGCCCGGTACGGCTGCGCGCCTATGGCACCTATTCCGTCCGCGTCACCGACCCGGCGCGCTTCCTGCAGGAAATCGTCGGCACCGACGGGGAATTCACCATGGACGAAATCTCGTTCCAGATCCGCAACATCATCGTACAGGAATTCTCGCGCGTGCTGGCCAGCTCCGGCATCCCCGTTCTGGACATGGCCGCGAATACAGCCGACCTGGGCAAGCTCGTCGCCTCCGCCATTGCCGAGCCGGTCGCAGCCTATGGCCTCGCGATCCCCGAGCTTTACATCGAAAACATCTCGCTGCCCCCCGCGGTCGAGGCCGCGCTCGACAAGCGCACCTCGATGGGGCTGGCGGGCGATCTGGGCAAGTTCACGCAGTATTCCGCCGCCGAGGCGATGACCGCCGCCGCCAACAACCCCGCCGGGGGTGGCATGGCCGCCGGACTTGGCGCGGGCATGGGCATGGCGATGGCCAACCAGATGGCGCAACAGGGGCGCAGCGGCCCCTGGGGCGCGGCCCCCTCTGCCCCGGCCGCACCGCCCCCGCCGCCCAGCCCCGAAAAGGTCTGGCACCTTGCTGAAAACGGCGAAACCTCCGGACCCTTCTCGCGGGCCTCGCTGGGCCGCATGGTCTCGCAAGGGACGCTGACCCGCGAAACCTATGTCTGGACCGAAGGGCAAGACGGCTGGACCCGCGCCGGTGACGTGACCGAACTGGCCCGGCTTTTCACGGTAATGCCGCCGCCCCCGCCCGGTGCGTGATCGCATCCAAGACAAGACAACAAGATGACCCAAGCGCCCGCCCCCGCCGCCTCGGCCGAACACCGCTTTCCCTGCGATCAATGCGGGGCCGATCTCCGTTTTGATCCGGCGGCCAATGCGCTTGTCTGCGCCCATTGCGGCCACAGACAAGACATCGGCGCGGGCCCTTGGGGCGGCACCGCGCTGAAAGAACTCGACTTTCGCACCGCCATCGCGAAACAGCTCCCGCAGGCCGAGATGGAGGAAACCCGCACGGTTTCCTGCACCAATTGCGGCGCGACCGTAGAATTCGACCCCGACACCCATGCGACCGAATGCCCGTTCTGCGCCAGCCCCGTTGTTACGGACACCGGCACCAACCGGCATATCAAACCGCGTGGCGTGCTGCCCTTCGCCTATGACGAGAAAAGCGCCCATGACGCGATGAGCAACTGGCTGGGCCGGCTCTGGTTCGCGCCCAACGGGCTCAAGGAATACGCGCGCAAGGGCCGCCGGATGGAGGGCATCTATGTCCCCTACTGGACTTTTGATGCCCACACTGCCTCAAGCTACACAGGCGAACGCGGGACGGTCTATTACGTCACCCAGACCGTCGTTCAGAATGGCAAACGCGTACAACGGCAGGTGCCCAAGGTCCGCTGGAACCCCGCCCGGGGCCGGGTTGCGCGGTTTTTCGACGATGTGCTCGTGCTCGCCTCAACCGGTTTGCCGAAATCCTACACAGACGCCCTGCAACCCTGGGACCTTTCGCGACTTGAAACCTACCAGCCGCAATACCTCGCCGGTTTCCGGGCCGAGGCCTACTCCGTTGAACTCGAAAGCGGCTTTACCGAGGCGCGACAGTACATGGACCGCGTGATCGAACGCGATGTGCGTTTCGACATCGGCGGCGATCAACAGCGCGTGCACAGTATCGATACCTCGCTCTCGGACGTGACTTTCAAACATATCCTGCTGCCGGTCTGGCTTGCCGCCTACAAGTACCGGGGCGAAACCTACCGTTTCGTGGTCAACGGCCAGACGGGCCGGGTGCAGGGCGAACGCCCCTATTCGGCCGTCAAGATCGCCATCGCCGTGATCTTCGGCCTGATCCTCGCCGCCGCCTTCGGCTATATTGCCAACCAGTCCGGCTGATCCTGAAAGGACACCCCATGCGCCGCGTTCACTATCTCGAAGATTCCCGCGCCCATCGTATCCTCTGGCTGCTTGAGGAACTCGGGCTCGACTATGAGATCAAGACTTACAAGCGCGGCCCCGACATGCGCGCCCCGCGTGAGCTAAAGAACATCCACCCCCTCGGCAAATCCCCCGTGCTCGAGGAAGACAGCGCGGTCTATGCCGAAAGCGGGGCGATCACCGGATACCTCGTGGACCGCTACGATACCTCGGGCGCGTTCAAGCCCGAACCCGGCACGGAAAACGGCGAACGCTATCGCTACTGGATGCACTATGCCGAAGGCTCGGCCATGCCGCTCCTGCTGCAAAAGCTGCTCTTTACCATGCTGCCGAAACGCGCCCCCGCCCTGATCCGCCCCGTCGCGCGCAAGATCTCGGACACCGCGCTCGACAAGATGGTCGATCCGCAACTGGCCGATCACCTCGCCTTCTGGGAATCGGAACTGGCCCGCGACGGGTTCTTTGCCGGGCCGGAATTTACCGCCGCCGACATCATGATGAGCTTTCCGGTCGAGGCCGCCGCCGACCGCGCGATGGCAAACGGCCCCGGCCCCGCCACCGCCGCCTATCTCAAGGCGATCCGCGCGCGCCCGGCCTATCAGAAAGCTGTCGAAAAAGGGGCCTATCGCTACTCTGGCAGTTGATCCTTGCCCTTGACCCGGGGGCACTCCATGCTGCGCCAAAGTGAAGGCACGCAAGGACAGATCATGACAGTCGACCCCGGTTCCCTCGATACGCTGATGGCAAGCCGCTACTCCTGCCGGGGCTTCCTGCCGGACGCGGTGCCGCGCGAAACCATCGAACAGATCGTCGCCACCGCACGCCGCGTGCCCTCATGGTGCAACGCCCAGCCGTGGCAGGTCGCGATCACCAGCGGCGAAGAAACCGACCGCTTTCGCGAGGCGCTGAAACAAGAGGTCATGCAAGCCAAGCACAGCAGCGACCTGCCCTTCCCCGACAGCTATTCCGGCGTCTATCAGGACCGACGCCGCACCTGCGGCTGGGCGCTTTACGATGCGGTCGGCGTGACCAAGGGCGACCGCGAAGGCTCGCGCCAGCAGATGCTGCGCAATTTCGATCTCTTCGATGCGCCCCATTGTGCGATTATATCTTCGCCGGTCGAACTCGGGGCCTATGGCGCGCTGGACAGCGGCGGTTTCGTCACTGCCTTTACCCTTGCCGCGCAGGCCGCCGGAGTCGCGACCATCGCGCAGGCCGCGCTGGCAGGCTACAGCCCCTTCCTGCATCGTTACTTCGACATTCCCGAAGACCGGCTGGTGCTCTGCGCGATTTCCTTCGGCTATGCCGATCCCGACCACCCGGCCAACAAGTTCCGCACCGAACGCGCCGATCTCGACCAGATCATCGACTGGCGGGGCTGAGATGCGGGTTCTGATCCAGCGCGTGACCGAGGCTTCGGTTGCCGTCAACAACGCCGTCATCGGCGAAATCGGCCCCGGCCTGATGCTGCTGGTCTGCGCCATGCAGGAAGATGGCGAGGCCGAAGCCGACAGGCTGGCCGCCAAGATCGCCAAGCTGCGCATCTTCCGCGACGAAGAGGGCCGCATGAACCGCTCCCTCCTCGACGTGAAAGGCAGCGCGCTCGTGGTCAGCCAGTTCACCCTTGCCGCCGATACCTCGCGCGGCAACCGCCCCGGCTTCTCCGCCGCCGCCCCGCCGGATGAGGGCGAAAGGTTGTATGAATACTTCGCCCGTGTCCTGATGGAACAGGGCATCCCCGTCGCCACAGGCCGGTTCGGCGCGGATATGGCCGTGTCGCTGATCAATGACGGGCCGGTCACGATCTGGATGGAGTCATGAGCGCCCCGGAGCAGACCCGCGAAGACGCCCGCGCCATATGGCAGGCCGGGGTCGATGCGGTCGGCGGCTATAACGCCGTGACCCGCGCGCTAAACGAAGGCCCCGCAGAGAGGCCCGACCAGATCGTCGCGGTGGGCAAGGCCGCTGCCGCCATGACCCGCGCCGCGCTTGACCATTTCGGCCCCCTCCCCGCGCTGGTCGTGACCAAGGACGGCCACGGCGAAGGTCTCCCAACCGACGTCACCCTGATCGAATCCGCCCATCCCGTCCCCGACGAACGCAGCCTTGATGCAGGCCGCGCCCTGCGCGAATGCGTCGCCGGAATGACTGCCGACAGTCACCTGCTGTTGCTCGTTTCCGGCGGGGCCTCTGCCCTTGCCGAGGATCTGACCGAGGGCAACACGCTCGACGACCTCGCGGCATTGAACCGCTCGCTGCTCGCCAGCGGCAAGGACATCACCGAGATGAACGTCGAACGCCGCAAGATCAGCCGCATCAAGGGCGGCGGCCTGCTTTCGGCCTTTGCCGGCGCCACGGCGCAAGTGCTCGCGATCTCTGATGTACCGGGGGACGACATCGCCGTGATTGGCTCGGGTATCGGCGCACTGCCTCCCACGCCGAACTTTGCGGCCACCACCCGCATCGTCGCCTCCAACACCCACGCCCGCGACGCCGCGCTGGCCGAGGCGGAACGCCGGGGCTACAGAATCCTGACAACGGGCGAAGAGCTGCATGGCGATCTCGAAGCCCTTGCCAGCGATTGGGGTCCGCGCCTCTGCGGCATGGAAAAAGGCGCGATTATCCTTGGCGGCGAACCCACCGTTCGCCTGCCCGACAACCCCGGTCAGGGCGGACGAAATCAGGCCCTCGCCCTTGCCCTGTCGCGCCATATCAAGGGGCGCGACGACATCACCCTGATCGTTGGCGGCACCGATGGAAACGACGGCCCGACCGACGCAGCAGGCGGTATTGTCGATGGTTCAACCTGGACCGACAGCGCGCAAGACGCGCTCAACCGGGCGGACAGCGGCTCCTATCTCGCTGATAACAATGCCCTTCTCACCACCGGCCCCACGGGCACAAATGTCATGGACCTATTGATCGCGCTCCGCTGTTGACATGCGGACGCCATTGCGTTGAAAGCTTGCCCATGTCCACAAATACTCTCCGCGAGATCGAAGAGCTGCCCGATCTGGGCATCATGCTTTCCGATGGCTGCCGTCTCTCCGCCCGCGTCTGGCGTCCTCTCGATGCTGCTGACGACCCGGTGCCGGTCATCCTTGAATACCTGCCCTACCGCAAACGCGACGGCACCTGCGCCCGCGATGCGCTGACCCATCCCTATTTCGCCAAGCGCGGTTATGCCTGCCTGCGCGTCGACATGCGCGGCAATGGCGACAGCGAAGGTCTGATGGAGGATGAATATACCGCGCAGGAACAGGCCGACGCGGTCGAGGTCATCAACTGGGTCGCCGCGCAGGACTGGTGCAACGGCAATGTCGGCATGATGGGCATCAGCTGGGGCGGCTTCAACTCGCTTCAGGTCGCCGCCCTGCAACCCGATCCGCTCAAGGCGATCATCACGCTCTGCTCGACCGTGGACCGCTTTGCCGATGACATTCACTACAAGGGCGGCTGCCTCTTGAACGAAAACCTCGGCTGGGGGGCGACCATGTGGGCCTATTCCAGCCGCTCGCCCGATCCGGCCCTGCGCGACGACTGGCGCGACCTCTGGCTGAAACGGCTTGAAAACGAACCCTTCCTCGCGACCCGCTGGCTCTCGCACCAGCGCCGCGATGCCTATTGGCAGCATGGCTCCGTCTGCGAGGACTATTCAGCGCTCAAGGCCAAGGTACTGGCGGTCGGCGGCTGGGGCGACAGCTACAAGAACGCGGTGCCGCAGCTTGTGGAAAATGTGCCCGGCGCCAAGGGCATCGTCGGTCCATGGGTCCACAAATATCCGCATTTCGCCGTACCCGAACCGCGCATCGGCTTTCTGCAGGAGGCCCTGCGCTGGTGGGATCACTGGCTCAAGGGCATCGACACCGGCGTCGAGGACGACCCCGATTACCGCGCCTACCTGATGGACGGGGTGCGCCCGGCCACATGGTACACAAATCGCGACGGGCGCTGGATCACGGAAAGCGAGGGCGCTTCAGCCCATCTGCCGGTGCAAACATGGCACCTGACCGACAACGGGTTGTCACAGGAAAGCGGCCCGCTCAGGCAATCCGTTACCTCCCCCGCCCATTGCGGCGCGGCTTCTGGCGAATATTGCGCGATCTGGCTGGGGCCGGAAATGCCCGGCGACCAGCGCGGCGACGATGCGTTTTCCGCCTGTTTCGACAGCGCCCCCGCAAGCGAGGACATGGATATCGTCGGCGCGCCCCGCGTCACGCTGACACTTTCCGCGGACAAGCCGCAGGCGCAGATGGCGGTGCGGCTCTGCCATATCCATCCGGATGGTGCCTCCACCCGGATCACCTATGGCGTGCTGAACCTCAGCCACCGAAAAAGCGCCGCCAGCCCCGAACCGATGCCCCCCGGCGAGGCTGAACAGATCACGCTCGATCTCGACCACATCGCCTATCGTCTGCCCAAGGGCCACCGCCTGCGGGTTGCGATCTCCTCTGCCTACTGGCCGCTGATCTGGCCCGCGCCGGAAATGGCGACGCTCTCGCTCAGCGCTGGCCAACTCGCCCTGCCGGTGCGCAAGACGGCGGACAAGGACGAATGGACCTTCCCGCCCCCCGACGCCGAAACCCCGTGGCAGATCACCACCCTGCGTAAAGGCTCCAACAGCCGCGCAAGCGAGATCGACCATAACAGCGGTGATATCCACCTCGTGATCACCGACGATTTCGGCAAGGTTCAGGACGATGTTCACGGGCTGATCTCGGGCGGCATCGCCCGCGAACGCTGGTCGATTCACCCCGACGATCCGCTCTCGGCGCGCGGCACCTGCCACTGGACGACCGAATTGGAGCGCGATGATATAATTCTGCGCACAGAGACCTTTAGCGAAATGTGGTCGGACCAGACGCGGTTCTATCTCAAGGGCCGAGTCGAAGCGTATGAAAACGACGTTCTGATCTACGCACGCGACGAAAATGACACCATCGAAAGGGACCACCTTTAACATCACCGTTACACCAGCGCCCCAATAAGACTTGCGGGACGCAGGCAAATACGCAACCATTGACTCACCAATCAACAAAAACTGCACGGAAAGATGCAGCGTTCTCAAACGGGAGACTCCTAATGAACGACGACCAACTCAAGTATTACGCAAGCCGCGTGACGGCCCTCAAGATGGGCCGCCGGGAATTCATCGGCCGCGCCACCGCGCTTGGCCTGACCACCACACTCGCAAGCGGCCTCTACACCACATCGGCCCGCGCCGCAGGCCCGCAGACCGGCGGCACCATCCGCGTCGGCATTCAGGGCGGCGCCTCTTCTGACAGCCTCGACCCGGCAGTGGCCGCCAACGCCACCGCAACCTCTGTCTCCCGTCTCTGGGGCGAACCGCTGCTCGAACTCGCGCCGATGGGCGGTCTCGAAATGAAAGTCGCCGAGAGCTATGAAAGCTCGCCGGACGCCAAGGTCTGGATGTTCAAGATCCGCTCCGGCGTGACCTTCTCGAACGGCAAGACCGTCACCGCCGAAGACGTGCTGGCCACGATGGAGCGCCACTCGGGCGAAGACACCAAGTCGGGCGCGCTCGGCATCATGCGCGGCATTGCCAACATGCGCACCGAAGGCGACACCTTCATCGTCGAACTGGAACAGCCCAACGCTGACCTTCCCTACCTGCTGACCGACTATCACCTCATCATCCAGCCCAACGGCGGCAAGGACGACCCGACCGCCGCCATCGGCACCGGTCCCTATGTCCTGCAAGAGGTCGACATGGGCGTGCGCTTTGTCGCGACCAAGCGTGACGACTACTGGGGTGACCTCGGCTTTGCCGATACCATCGAATACGTGGTCATCAACGACGACACCGCCCGTATGGCGGCGCTGCAGTCCGGCCAGGTCGACATGGTCAACCGCGTTCCCCCGCGTACCGCCGCGCTTGTCGGCCGCGCGCCGAACATCGACGTGCGCACCACGTCCGGTCCGGGCCATTACGTGTTCATCATGCACTGCAACACGTCGCCGTTTGACAACAACGACCTGCGTCTGGCGCTGAAATACGCGATCAACCGCGAGGAAATGGTTGAAAAAATCCTCTTCGGTTACGGTTCGGTCGGCAACGACACCCCGATCAACTCGTCCTACCCGCTCTACACCGAGCTGGAACAGCGCAGCTACGATCCGGACAAGGCCCGTTTCCACTACGAGAAATCCGGCCATGACGGCCCGATCGTCCTGCGTACCTCGGACAACTCCTTCCCGGGCGCACCCGACGCATCGGCGCTCTACCAGCAATCCGCTGCCGCGGCCGGTATCCCGCTGGAAATCAAGCGTGAACCCAACGACGGTTACTGGTCCGAAGTCTGGAACGCCCAGCCCTTCTGCACCAGCTACTGGGGCGGCCGTCCGACCCAGGACGCGATGTTCTCCACGGCCTATCTCTCAAGCGCGGACTGGAACGACACCCGTTTCAACAACGAGCGTTTCGACGAGCTGCTGTTCAAGGCCCGTGCCGAGCTGGACGAAGCCAAGCGGACCGAGATGTACCACGAGATGTCGCTGCTTGTGCACGACGAAGGTGGCCTGATCTGCCCGATGTTCAACGACTTTGTCGATGGCATCTCGCAGCGCGTGACCGGCTGGGAAGAACCCAAGGTCGGCTTCGAGCTGATGAACTTCTACGCACCGCAGAAGATGTGGGTCGCCGCCTGATATGGGGCCCATCGCAAAACTGCTGGCCCAGCGCATCGCGCTGGGCCTGCTTCTCCTCTTTCTCGTGTCGATCCTGATCTTCGCGGGAACCCAGATCCTGCCCGGCGACGTCGCGCAGTCGATCCTAGGCCAGTCGGCCACGCCCGAAGCACTTGCCAACCTTCGCGCCGAACTGGGCCTCAACGAACCTGCCGTCAGCCGCTATTTCGCTTGGCTGGGAGGCGCCATCACCGGAGATCTGGGCACCGCGCTCACATCCGGTCAGGACATTGCCAGCCAGCTTGGTTCGCGCATGTCGAATACCCTGCTTCTCGCCTTCTGGGCTGCCATCATCTCGGTGCCGCTGGCGATCTTTCTCGGGCTTCTCGCCGTCCGCTTCCGCGACCGCTGGCCCGACAAGCTGATCTCGGCCGTCACGCTGGCCTCGATCTCGGTGCCTGAATTCCTGATCGGTTACGTGCTGATGTACATCATCGGCGTGAAACTCGGCTGGGCGCCTTCCGTATCCACGATCTACCCCGGCATGAGCCTCGGCGCCAAGCTGAACGCCATTGCCCTGCCCGTCACCGTTCTGACGCTGGTCGTGCTTGCACATATGATGCGCATGACCCGCGCCGCGATCCTGAACGTGATGCAGTCGGCCTATATCGAAACGGCCGAACTCAAGGGCCTCTCGATGTTCAAGATCATCTGGAGACACGCCTTCCCGAACTCGATCGCCCCGATCGTCAACGTGGTCATGCTGAACCTCGCATACCTCGTGGTGGGCGTCGTCGTGATCGAGGTGGTATTCACCTATCCCGGCATGGGCCAGTACCTTGTCGATCACGTCTCCAAGCGCGACGTTCCCGTCGTACAGGCCTGCGGCCTTGTCTTTGCCGCCGTCTACATCGGCCTGAACATGGTCGCGGATATCGTTTCGATCATTTCCAATCCCCGGTTGAGGCACCCGAAATGAGCGTCGTCACGACGCTCGTTTCGCCCGCGGCATCTGCCGCGCCTCACCATCAACCGGCAACAATAAATAAGACCGCCCCCCGACAGGAGGCACGAAAATGAAAAACATACCTCTCTCGGCCCTGATCGGGCTGGCCCTTACAGGCGCCTACTTTCTCGCCGCGATCTTCGCGCCGCTGATCGCGCCCTACGGCATGGCGCAGATCGTCGGCGGCGTGTGGGAGCCGTCCTCGTCCGAGTTCCTGCTCGGCACCGACAACATCGGCCGCGACCTGCTCAGCCGCATGATCTACGGCGGGCGCACCACGATCTTCATCGCCACCGCCGCAACGCTGCTCAGCTTCATCACTGGCTCGGTGCTCGGCTTTCTCGCCGCCGTGCTCGGTGGCGTCTGGGATCATATACTCGCGCGTTTCGTCGACCTGATCATGTCGGTGCCGACGCTGATCTTTGCGCTGGTCGTGCTCTCGGTCATGCCCGTCACCATCCCGGTTCTGATCCTCGTCATGGGGCTGCTCGACGCCACCCGCGTTTTCCGCCTTGCACGTGCGGTCGCCGTGGACATCAACGTGATGGAATTCGTCGAAGCCGCCCGCCTGCGTGGCGAAGGCAATATCTGGGTGATCTTCCGGGAAATCCTGCCCAACGCCCTGTCGCCGCTTGTCGCGGAAATGGGCATGCGCTTTATCTTCATGGTTCTCTTCGTCTCGACACTCTCCTTCCTCGGCCTCGGCGTTCAGCCGCCCGCCGCTGACTGGGGCGGCATCGTGAAAGAAAACAAGGACGGGATCGTCTATGGCATCCCGGCGGCACTTGTCCCGGCCATCGCCATCGCGACGCTGGCCATCTCGGTCAACCTCGTGGCCGACTGGATCCTGAACCGAACCACCAGCCTCAAGGGAGGGCGCGGATAATGAGCGATCCCCTCGTCAAAGTACGCGATCTGAAAATCGGCGCCACGGTCTACCCGCCGGGCGAGAAACCGCGCGACATCGAAATCGTGCACGGTGTCTCCTTCGATCTGGAAAAGGGCAAGGTGCTGGGTCTCATCGGGGAATCCGGTGCCGGTAAATCCACCATCGGCCTGTCCACCCTCGGCTATGGCCGGGGCGGGGTCGAACTCACCGGCGGTGAGGTCTGGGTCAACGGGCGCGACATCCTCAAGATGAACCTCAAGGGCCTGCGCGGGTTGCGCGGGGCCGAGGTCACCTATGTGTCGCAATCCGCCGCGGCGTCCTTCAACCCGGCCAAGAAGATCATGGAACAGGTGATCGAGGCCGCCATCGCCCACGGTCGCTGCACCAAGGCCGAGGCGGAATCCCGCGCCATCGACCTGTTCCACAAGCTGGGCCTGCCCAATCCCGACACCATCGGCAACCGCTACCCGCACCAGGTGTCGGGCGGTCAGCTTCAGCGTTGCATGACGGTGCTGGCGCTTTGCCCGCAGCCCGATCTCGTGGTGTTCGACGAACCTACGACCGCTCTGGACGTGACCACCCAGATCGACGTTCTCGCCGCGATCAAGGATGCCATCGAACTGACCGGCGTGGCCGCGCTCTATATCACCCACGACCTTGCCGTGGTGGCGCAGGTTTCCGATCACATCATGGTGCTGCGTCAGGGCGACATGGTCGAATACGGGGAAACCGACCAGATCATCAACAACCCGCAGGAAGACTACACCAAGGCGCTTGTCTCGGTCCGCTCCATCGAACACGAGGAAAAGACCCCTTCAGACAAACCGGTGCTCAGCGTCAAGAACGTGACCGCGCGCTATCGCGGCACGAACTTCGACGTGCTGAAAAAGGTCAAGGTCGATCTGCACCCGGGCCAGACCCTCGCGGTCGTCGGCGAATCCGGGTCCGGCAAATCGACCCTCGCGCGGGTCATCACCGGGCTTTTGCCGCCAACCAGCGGCACGATCGACTTTGCCGGGCGCACGCTCAGCCCCGATCTCAAAAGCCGCACAAAAGAAGACCTGCGCGAATTGCAGATGATCTACCAGATGGCCGACACCGCGATGAACCCGCGCCAGACCGTCGGCACGATCATCGGGCGTCCGCTGGAATTCTACTTTGGCCTCAAGGGCAAGGCCAAGCGCGACCGCATTCAGGAGCTGCTGGGCGAGATCGAGCTTGGCACCGGTTTCATTGATCGCTATCCGGCCGAACTCTCCGGCGGGCAGAAACAGCGTGTCTGCATTGCCCGCGCGCTGGCGGCGAAACCCAAGCTGATCATCTGTGACGAGGTCACCTCGGCGCTCGACCCGCTGGTGGCGGACGGTATCCTCAAGCTCTTGCTGAACCTGCAGAAAATTGAGGATGTGGCCTATCTCTTCATCACCCACGACATCGCCACGGTCCGCGCCATCGCGGATTCAATCGCGGTGATGTACCAGGGCAAGGTGGTGCGCTACGGGCCGAAATCGCAGGTGCTCTCGCCGCCCTTCGACGACTACACCGACCTGCTGCTCTCATCAGTCCCCGAGATGAAGCTCGGCTGGCTCGAAGAGGTCATCGAACACCGCAAGATGGAAAGCGCCGGGAACTGATCCCTGCCTTTAAGAGCTTTCAAACGCGCCGCCTTACCCGCGGCGCGTTTTTCTCTTTTGGGGGTGTCCGCAAATTGTGTTGGTCGGGTATGCGGGACAAAGCCGCCGGTCGGAAGGTCTCTATCAATTTGATTTCCGCAGTTTTGACAACCATCGGTCGGCGACGAAAATCGCAACGACCCACACAACAAATCCAATGTTCAGTTCGGTTTCCCCCCAAGATGGGAATGCTAGGTACCTGAGAAGAAAAAAAATAGCTGGACCGCCAATTATCACGCCAGCCAAAACCGCAACTCTGCGAACAACATTGGACTTTTCCATTATACGAGCGCACCTCAGTTTTTATGAACGTATGGTCGAATTTTGCCGAGGTCAAATTGGGCTCAAACCGGACTTTCGCCGCGCTTTGCCCGAAAAGACATAACTGACCAACACGGCTTACGAGACAAAGCTGTCACTTCCGCGGCTTCGACAAATGGCCGGTTTTTCAATCAGCCGATCCAGTGAAAACCAACATGGCCGGCAATTCGGACATTTGCTGCGCACCCAAATTACGCTGGAGGAAACGGATTGCGCCGGGCCAATAGTTCTAGGCCAGTTCTTTCACCATCTCTTCCCGCATGATGAACTTTTGCGGCTTGCCGGTGACAGTCATCGGAAGCTCGTCCTTGAACCTTATGTGAAGGGGCACCTTGTAGTGGGCGATCTGGTCCATGCAAAACTGGCGCAGTTCTTCCGGGTCCAAGTCTGCACCCTGTTTCGGCACGATCCAGGCGCAAACAACTTCGCCCAACTTCTCATCCGGAATGCCAAAGACCTGCACCTGAGCGACGGCAGGATGCGAATAGAGAAACTCCTCCACTTCCTTCGGATAAACGTTCTCGCCGCCCCGAATTATCATGTCTTTTACCCGGCCGGTGATATCGCAATACCCATCCGCATCGATAACCGCGAGGTCTCCGGTGTGCATCCAACCGTCTCTGATTGAATCGGCCGTCTTCTCGGAATCGTCCCAATAGCCGCGCATCACGGAATACCCGCGGGTCAGCAACTCTCCCTGTTCGCCGATCCCAACTGTCTCGCCAACTTCGTTCACCACTTTGCATTCCACATGTGGATGGATCTTACCGACTGTCGAAACGCGCTTTTCGAACGGCGCATCCACTTGGGTCTGAAAAGAGACGGGCGAGGTCTCTGTCATGCCGTAGGCGATCGTCACCTCGGTCATGTTCAGCTTCTTGAAAACGTCTCTCATGACACTTGCAGGGCATGGAGACCCCGCCATTATGCCTGTTCGCAGCGATGAAAGATCATAGCTGTCGAGATCGGGCAGGCCCAATTCAGCGACGAACATGGTCGGCACCCCATAGAGCGCCGTGCATTTTTCGCTCGAGGCAGCACGCAAGGTTTCCGACGGGTCAAAACCCTCTCCCGGGACAATCATCGCCGAGCCCTTGGACACACAACCAAGCGTTCCCATGACCATCCCGAAGCAGTGGTAGAACGGCACCGGAATGCAGAGACGGTCCTCTTCTGTTAAGTTCATCCGTGCCGTAACGAAATGAGCATTGTTGACGATGTTGCGGTGGCTGAGACAGGCGCCCTTCGGGCTGCCGGTTGTGCCGGAAGTGAACTGAATATTGATCGGATCGTCTTGCTTCAGCGAGCTGGTGATCTCGTCCAACTCAACAGACGGAACATCGTCACCGCCCTTTAACACTTCCTCGAAAGAAAGCATCCCCGGCGGCGGCGCCTCGTCGCCAACTGCGATAACCACACGCAGGTCAGGTATCTTGGCCGCATGAAGTTCGCCGGGAGGGGAAGAAGAAAGCTCGGGCGCGAGGCCCTGTAGCATGCCGATGTAATCCGACGACTTGAAGCTTCGGGCCGTCACAAGCGCTTTGCAGCCGACTTTGTTCAGGGCGTAGTGCAATTCATAAGGGCGATAGGCCGGATTGACGCAAACAAGGATCGCGCCGATCCGCGCTGTTGCAAATTGGGTCAGCAGCCACTCGACCCGATTGGGTGACCACACACCAACCCGATCTCCCTTCCCGATCCCAAGACGAAGCAAACCTCCAGCCAGGCGGTCCACATGCCGCGCGAATTCCGCCCAAGTCCAACGTATTTTCTGCGCTGGGAAAATGACCGCCTCACGGTTGGGCCAGGAAGAGCTGGCCGCAGCCAAAAGTTCGGGAATCGTTTCGTCACGCAACGGTTCGATGGTGTCACCGAGCACGTGAGACAGGTTGTTCTGTGGTAACTGTTGCAACATTTGATCCTCCCAGCGGAACATTACCAGCGGCGGCGGGCTTAGCAACGACCCAGCAACATCCAACCGCAGTCCTCCCTGAATTGAGAGAAATCTCAGGGCTGTTGGATCTGGGGCATGACAGGACTTTTGGCCGACGCGAGCTTGCCGACCGGTGGTCTGCTTTGCCTTCACCGCGCTTTGCCCGAAAGGACATAATCGACCGACACGCACTGCGGACACCCGCTTTCTTTGTCAGGAGGTCAGGCGGATATCTTGAATTGGCAGGACCCGCAGGCGCCCAGCGGCGACTGTCCCAAAAGCTGGCTCAGTACCGCGTTCAACGCTGCCATCGCCTCGAGCAGCGGCAGCGCGGCAAGGTTCGGCGGTTTCATCGACATCGACGCTGACATGACCGGCGCCGCCGCCTTGGCCGTCGCCGCGCCAAGTCGCACGTTCTCAAGATCCGGCAGATCGCCAAGCTGGGACATCAAAAGGGTCGCCGGATTCGGCAGCGCCACCCGCAGGCTTGCCACATAAGCCAGCATCGCGTTGACCCGCGCCACGCCCGCCGGGGTCAGCGCGTCCATGCCGAACGCCTCTTGTATCACGCCGATACTGTCCAGCTTGGCCGCCGCATCCAGCAGCCCCAGCGCATCCAGCGCCATCATCGGAAGGGCCGCGACCGCCTTGATCATGTTCACGGCCATCTTCATGAAATCCGGTTCCGTGACCGGCGGCAGCCCCATCGCTGCCGGGGCCGTGGCCAGCGGCGCAAAAGCTGCCATGCTCATCGCGAGGTTCAGCTTTGCGGGCGGTAGCGCAAAGGGCTGCATCGCCAAAGGCTGCGCCTTGAGCGAGGCCGAGAACCGCGCCGCCTGCTGCAACCGCACCCCCGGATCGCCCAGCGCCATCGCGGCAGAAAAGCTCGGATCGACCTTTGCCAGCGCCATCGGGCACAGGCCTTGCGCGCGCAGCTTCAGCGTCAGCCGCGCCGCCAGCGTCATGTTCTGCAACTGCATCGGCGGGATCGCCTGAAACGGCGCCAGCGCCTGCATCGCCTGCGCCATCAGGCTGGCCACCGCCTGCTTGATCTGGAGGACCAGCTTTTTCGGGTCGAGCAGAGGAAAGATCATCCCCGCCGCCGCCAGCCGCATCACGAGGCTAAGGACCGGCCCGCCCGACAGCGGCAACGGCGCACCCAGCGTCGCGTTCATCCATGCGGCACCGGTCATGTCCGGCAGGGCCGCGTTCATCTTCATATCTGCCCGCATCGCCACGGGACCGCTGACCGCCATCGATTCCAGCCCCAGCAAATCCGCCAGCATCGCCAGCTGCGGCGGCACCGGGGCCACGGCGCTGAGGCTGACCTTGGGCGCCATCGCCGGCAGCCGCATCATGTTGGTGGCACAGAAACAGGGCATCGCGTTATCTATGAATCCGGATCAGCCGCCGATCATCACCGTCGGCGCACCCGCAACGATCGAACCGCCATGCGCGGTCATATCGCCGATCCGGACGGCGGGCTTCTTGCAGACCATCACCGTCATCGATCCCTTGACGATCACATCGGGCGGACCGACGCAGACGCAATTGTCGGTCACCACCGATTGCGGCAGCTTGCAGGTCAGCACGGTCGGCGCGCTGACCCCGATGATCGGGCCGCCCACATGCGGCACCGGCACGGGCGCGGGCGTAACCATCGGACAGACATGCATGTCAGTGATACGAGAGGCGAGCATTGGCAAAATCCCCGGACGGGCTGAAAACAACTCTGCTCAATAGACACCCCGCCCCTCGGTCTGACAAGCAATCTGGTTCACACATCCCCGAATAAATTTCGGGGCTTGCGCGAAATCCCCGCCCGAAAGGTGCCTTTCCGATGTACAGGGGGTGTACAGAAGGTGCACAGATGTCGCCCCCCGATTTGCCGCCCCAAACCCGGTTGCAACCCGGGCTGAAGCGTCCTTAGATGCGCGCCAGAAAGCCTACCCATCGGCCCGGAAAAACGGAGCGCGCCCATGCAGAACAAACTTCTTTTGATCATTCTCGACGGCGTTCCGTGGCGCAACTGGCGGCGGCTCTTCGGCAATCTCGAAGGCTGGGTCACCGCCGGAGAGGCCCGGGTCTGGAAGCACCGCGCGGTGCTCCCCTCTATCTCGGCAAGCTGCTATGCCTCGATCCATACGGGCGTCACGCCGCAGGAACATGGCTGCACCGGCAACGGCAATGTCTTCCGCCTCAGCCAGCCCGACGTCTTCAGCCAGGTCCGCGCGGCAGGCGGTGTGACCGGGGCCGTCGCCCATTCCTTCTGGTCATCCTTCTTCAACCGCCACCCCTTCGATCTGGTGCGGGATATCGAATATGACGAACCCGAAAGCGACACCATCAACCACGGCCGTTTCCACACGATGACGGGCTATGGGCTGATCAACCAGATGACGCCTTCCGACGTCGATCTCTTTGCGTCGCTGACCAATCTCTGCATGCGTTTTGGCTTGAATTACGGCATGTTACATACCTGCACGCTTGACAGCATGGGGCATCGTTTCTTCCATGATTGTCAGGAAATGGACCATGCCTGCGCGGTCATGGATGAAATGCTCGCCCCGTTCATCCACAAATGGCGCGCCGCCGGGTACGAGATTATCGTGACCGCCGATCACGGGCAGGACGAACGCGGCCATCACGGCGGCCACAGCGCCCTGCAGCAGGAATCCGCGCTTTACTATTTCGGCCCCGCCGAAGGCCCGGACGCCGGAGCCGTGATCGATCAGTTGCAACTTGCACCAACCATTCTGTCGCGGCTTGGCGCCCCCGTTCCCGCTACGATGAAGGCAGGCAGTTTCCTGACCTGAGGCGGTTGTCGGTTCTAACGAAACCCGGATCGCACGCCGGGTAAAGCACCGGTTTACCTGTCAGGGGTAAACCTCACTCACGCCACGCTGTCTCATCTGAATGACCTCATTCCATGCCGCAGCTTCAAAACGGGTCAGGGGCAGCGTGACGGTCCCTACCGACCCGTCGCGCGGCGCTTTTCCTTGCCAAGGTCGATCTGCGCAGGCTTTTCGCGTTTGGCAACCTGAGCCGGAAACAGGCTGATCGCCCCCTCGGTCCGGCGCGTTACGACCGGGGCCTCCTCGGCCTCATATCCAACTTCGATGTTCGCGCCTTCGCACGAAAAGACCGCCTTCAGCCGCATAGTCCCCCCATTCTGCAACCGGCCCCATACGCGGTATGCAGGGGCTCGAAAGCAGGACTATGCGACAGAACAATGAATAGTGGGGGAAAAACTTTTGATTATTCCTGTTTTTCCAGCATTTCTTGCTTTCTTTCCACAGCAGCATCGAACTCGCGCTGCTGCGCTTCGCCCCATGCGGCAACGGTGAATTTTTTCACAACCGAGCGCAGAGTTTTCATCCGGTGACGGCGTTCTTCTTCGGGCATATCCAGCGCCGAAAGAATCGCACTGTCCATCGAACGATGCGAAAACGGGTTGGTGATGACGGCAGAATGCAACTCAACCGCGGCACCGGCGAACTCGGACAGGACAAGAACCCCGTCGCCATCCACGCGGGCGGCACAGAATTCCTTGCAGACAAGGTTCATGCCATCGACCAGCGGCGTGATCCAAGCCACATCGGCGGCAAGGTAATACTTGATCAGATCGTCAAACGGGATCGCCCGAGAAATCAGCGCCACGGGCTGCCAGCGCAGCGTGCCATAGCGGCCATTGATCCGCCCGGCGGTTTCCTCGATCCCGGTCTGCACCGGCGCATAGGCCGACATGTTGCGATCCGCGCTGACCGAGACATGCATGAGCTTGACCTTGCCGCGCAGCTCCGGGTTATCGGCCAGAACCCGTTCGAAACTCTCAAGTTGATCGACCCCGCCCTTGGTATAGTCGGTGCGCCCGACCGACAGGATCAGCTTGCAATCGCCCATGTCCTCGCGGATTTCGCGGGCGTTTTTCTGTACCTCGGCGTCGGTGGCGCGGGCTTCGATGAAATCCGGGTTCACCCCCACATTCGCCGAACTGATCGCCACCTTGCGCCCCTCATAGGACAGCAGTTTCGGATAGCTGCGCTCGCTAAGCGCGGTCCCGTCCGAGACCATCTCGGGGTCGACCTTGTGCCGTTCCAGCACATCCACGTCGAAAAGGCTCTGCGCGACCGACACGAAGTTCGACGCGTAACGCGCGATGTGGAAACCGACGATGTCACAGGCCAGCAGGCTGCCGACAATCTCGCGCCGCCACGGCAGCACGTTGAACATATCCGCTGCCGGAAACGGCGTGTGATGAAAGAAGGAAATCGTCACGTCCGAGCGCAGGGTGCGCAGATAGCCGGGCACCAGCCAGAGATTATAGTCATGAATCCAGACCCTTGCGCCCTGCGCGGCCTCGCGGGCGGCGGCCTCGGCAAAAGCCCAGTTCACCTCGCGGAAGGTCGGCCAGTCGACGGGGTCGTAGTTGAACTTTTCCTTGAAGCTGTGAAGGATCGGCCAGAACGCCTCTTTCGAGGATACATGGTAAAAGCTGCTCACCTGCTCATAGGTCAGAGGCAGGCGCGACACGTTGTATTTGCCATACTGGTCGTCGATTTCCACGACCTTCTCGAAATCGGGATTGCTGGGATCGTCGGCCAGCTTCCACGCGATCCAAGATGCTTTCTCGGCGGTTGCGAAAAAGCTCTTGAGCGTCGGAACAATGCCGTTGGGGCTCTTGTTCTCGCGAAACTTTACGACGCCGTTTTCTTCAACCTCTTCATAGGGTTGACGGTGATATACGATAACCAGATCAGACGACATTTTTCAAAATTTCTTTGCTGCCGGGATGAAGGTTGAACTGGGTCATGGCCTCGGCGATTCCCGCAGCGCCGATGGCTTTCGCCCGATGAATTTTCTCGTCCCGAGGCAGCGCCTGCAACAGCGGCTGCTCGGACCCGCCGACCGCCACCGCATAGGTGCCCGCGATCAGCATCGAAAGGTCGTTCAGCGTATCGCCGGAGGCCAGAACCCGGCCCTGCGGCACGCCCAGATGATCAAGCAGGCGCAAAAGCGACGGCCCCTTGCTGACCCCCGGCGGCAGGACGTCGAAAAAGCGGTTGTCCGAAATCAGGACATCCAGCCCCATGTCGCCAATCAGATCGGCGGCGGCAGGGTCATAGCTTTCAGGGTCATAATGATAGCTGACCCTATAGCGAAATGGGGTTTCCTGCAAACGCAGCCCCGCCGCATCGGCCAGCGCCGCACGCACCCTGTCGCCGCTGTCGCTCCACCGGCCCGAGATGTCTTCTTCCAGCGCCTCGATGGGGCGGATATCGCCGTCCTCGACCCTGGCGATGGTCGTGCCGACATCGCCGATCACGTATTCGGGCCAAGGCAGATCGCCGCTCGAACAGGTTTCAATCATGAACTCCGGGTCGCGCCCGCTGACAAAGATCAGCCCGACCGAGTCACGGTTATCCTCGATCCAGTCATAAAGCTGGCGGCGGTCCTCATCGGTGCCGCCAAGGAAGGTGCCATCAAGGTCGGTGGCCAGAATGAACTGGCGTTCGTGAAAATCAGGCAGGCTCATGCTGCACCTCCATCAAGGCGCGTGCCGCTGGTCATCGCCGGGTTGTTCATTTCAATCGCCAGCGCGCGCGGTTCGGATTCGATGGGCCGCGTCCAGAGATCGGCAAAGGCGCGCGACATCCCCACCTCGCCGGTCAGGATGCTGTGCACGGTTTCGCAGATCGGCATGGTGACATTCACGCGCCGCGCCAAATCGACGACCGAGGCTGCGTTGGCCTCGCCCTCGACCACCACAGGTTTGCCGTCGAAACATTCTTCGCGCGGGATACCTTGCCCCAGCTGCACACCAAGCGACATGTTCCGCGAGGTCTGGCTGGAACAGGTGAGCGTCAGGTCCCCTGCCCCGGCAAGCCCGGTCACGGTTTCACGCCGTCCGCCCAGCGCCTCGGCCAGTTGCTTCATTTCGTCCATGCCACGGGTGATCAGCGCCGCGCGGGTGTTTTCCGCATAGCCCGCCCCGGTCATCATCCCGCAGCCGATGGCGATCACGTTCTTGATCGCTCCGCCGATTTCGACGCCCACAAGATCGTCCGAGATATACGTCCGGAAGAACCCAGTACTCATCGACAGGGCAAGACGCGCCGCCGGGCTGGCGTAGGGATCAAGACGGTCCTGATGCGAGAAATCAAAGGCCACGGTCGCTGCCGTCGGATGCCCCAGCGCGGTTTCGCGGGCAAAGGTCGGCCCCGAGATCGTGCCAACTGGGACATGCCGGATTTCCTCGGCCACCACTTGCGACATGAGCGCGCCGCTCGCGGGTTCGATCCCCTTGGTGCAGACCGCTACAGGCGTGCCGTCCATGATCAGGTCACGCAGTTGGGCCGCCGTCTGCCGCACCGCGCCCGAGGGCACCACGAGCAGCACTGCATCGGCGCCGGTTACCGCCTCGGCCAGATGGTGCGTGGCCTTCAGCGTCTCGGGCAGCGCCGTATCGCCCAGGTAACGGGGATTGCGGTGTTCCGTATTGATGGCATTAACAGTGGCCTCATCCCGCGCATAGATCCGCACCTGCCGGCCAGCCCGCGCTGCGACACTAGCAAGGGCGGTGCCCCAGGCGCCGCCGCCGACCACGGCGATACGGGAATACGGAATGCTTTGCGAAGTCGGGGATATGGGCGTTGATGTCATTTCTCTGGTTTGCGATCTGCACGTTTACTACCGGTTTCGGGGGCATTTCCGCCCGCGTGATCCGGGCGCGGCCATTCAGTTTTATCGAAACATGGCGCGCCGCTGCTCTTGTTTTACGAGCTATACTGTGCACCTGCGGTATCAAGGCGAGAAGGTCCAAAAAAGACATCCAGACCCCCATGCGTTCCCAGACTGCCTACGTTTTAGGCAGAAGTGCCCTGCGCAGAATCTGGCCTTCCGGCGGCAAAAATCCCCGATACGCCACATTTCGGCCCTCTAGGTATTTGATTTCACTAATTTTCCGAAAATTCGCCGTTTTGAAGCCCGAGACTCATCCGATATTCCGCGACCGAAAACCGCTGCGACAGCCGCAATTTTAGCGGTGTCGTTTTTTGACATTCCGGGTGTGAAACCTACACTAAAACCATTCGCTGCAATGCGGCATGACGATCAGAGGATTAACAATGACGAAAACTGTAAGAACTGCGATTTTCCCAGTTGCCGGGATGGGTACCCGTTTTCTGCCTGCCACCAAGGCGATCCCGAAAGAGTTGCTTCCGGTTCTTGATACGCCCCTGATCCAGTATGCCATCGACGAGGCCCGCGAGGCCGGTGTCGAAAAGATGATCTTCGTAAACCACCCCTCGAAATCCGCCATCGAACAGCATGTGCTGCACGACGCCAAGCTGAATGCGACGCTATGCGAGCGCGGCAAGGGCAAGCTGGCAGCCGAACTTGAAGCTGCCGCGCTGAATGAAAAAGACATCGAGGTCGTGTTCACCCATCAGGATGAACCGCTCGGCCTTGGTCACGCGATCCTCTGCGCCCGTGAAGAGGCGCTGCCCGGTGCGGTGGCGGTGCTTTTGCCCGACGACCTGATCCTTGGCCGCCCCGGCGCCCTTGGCCAGATGATCTCGGCCTATGAGAACGGCGATGTCGACCACATGCTCGCCACGATGGAAGTGCCGCGCGAAAACGTGTCGGCCTATGGTGTGCTTTCGGTGTCCCGCCGCGACGGTCCCTTTGCGATTTGTGACGGTCTGGTCGAAAAGCCGGATGCGGATGTCGCGCCCTCGACCACGGCCGTGGTCGGCCGTTATGTGCTCGACAACTCGATCTTCGAGGCCCTCGCCACGCAGGAACCCGGTGCAGGCGGGGAAATCCAGCTGACCGACGCGATTGCCAGCGCCATCGGCGACAAGACCGTCGCGGGTTACCGCTTTGCCGGGAACCGGTTCGACTGCGGCTCGAAAGAAGGCATGCTGAGCGCCCAGCTTTTCCTTGCCGCGCAGAACCCTGCCTATGACGAGGTGATCTCGGAGTTCCTCGGGACAGGCGCACAGGCCGAGGTGGCCTGAGCAAGTTTTCTCTGACATAGAGACACGAGCACGCGTTGCCCCCGCCGGGGGCGCGCGATCAGAAGACCAGGACGCAGCCATGAGCGATTTTGCACAAGCCGCCACCGAAACCGACAAGGACTGGTGGCGCGGCTGCACGATTTACCAGATCTACCCCCGCAGTTTTCAGGACAGCAACGACGACGGGATCGGCGATCTGATCGGCATCGTCGAGAGGATGCCCTATATCGCCAGCGTTGGCGTGGACGCGATCTGGATCTCGCCCTTCTTCACCTCGCCGATGAAGGATTTCGGCTATGACGTCAGCGATTACTGCGACGTCGACCCGATCTTCGGCACGCTTGCCGATTTCGACATGCTTATCGACGCGGCGCATGGCCATGGCCTCAAGGTCATCATCGACCTCGTACTGTCGCATACCTCGGACCAGCACCCTTGGTTCCAGAAAAGCCGCGTCTCGCGCGAAGGACCGATGGCCGACTGGTATGTCTGGTCGGATGCGAAACCCGACGGCACGCCCCCCAACAACTGGCTGTCCTTCTTTGGCGGCAGCGCATGGCACTGGGATCCCCGGCGCGAGCAGTATTACCTGCACAACTTTCTCGCCTCCCAGCCCGATCTGAACCTCCACAGCGAAGCGGTGCAAAGCGCGCTGCTGGGCGTCACCCGGTTCTGGCTGGATCGGGGCGTCGACGGCTTCCGGCTTGATACGGTGAACTTCTACTTTGCCGACAAAGAGCTGCGCGACAACCCGGCGCTGCCGCCCGAGGGGCGCAACGCGATCCACGCCCCGCGCGTGAACCCCTATAACTATCAGGAACACCTTTATTCCAAGAACCGGCCCGAGAACTTCGACTTTCTCCGCCGGATGCGCGTGCTGCTCGATGAATACCCCGCCGCGACAACGCTGGGCGAAGTTGGCGACGCCCAGCACGGGCTTGAGCTGCTGGGCCAGTACACCTCGGGAAATGACTACCTGCACATGTGCTACGCCTTTGAATTCCTTGCGCAGGAGCCGCTGACGGCGACCCGCATCGCCGAGGTGCTCTACAAGGTGCATCAGGTTGCCAACGATGGCTGGGCCGCGTGGGCGTTTTCCAACCATGACGTGATGCGCCATGCCTCGCGCTGGGAGCTTTCGCCCGCCGCACAGCGGCTTTATGCGACGCTGCTCTTGTGCCTGCCCGGTTCGGCCTGTCTGTATCAGGGCGAGGAACTCGGGCTCGAAGAGGCCGACGTGCCGTTTGAGGACATACAAGACCCCTATGGCGTTGAATTCTGGCCCGAATACAAGGGCCGTGATGGCAGCCGCACGCCGATGGTCTGGGAAACCCACGAACGCAACGCCGGTTTCAGCGAGGGAGAGCCGTGGCTGCCGATCAGCCATGAACATGCCCATCGTGCCGTGGATGTGCAGGAACACGAACCCGGCGCGATCCTGCATCACTATCGCCGCGCGCTGGCCTTTCGCAAACAACACCCGGCGCTGATCTCGGGCGTGCAGGACGGGGTCTACGCCTTTGGCGACGTGCTGCATTTCCGCTGTATCCATGACGATGAGACGCTGTTCTGCGCCTTCAACATGTCGGACACGCCTTCGGTCCATGCCCTGCCCGGCGGCGACTGGGAAACCATCGGGCAAGAGGTCGGCGGCGCGAACAAAAGCCCGGACGGCAGGCTCCATATGGGGCCGTGGCAGGTCTGTATCGCGCGCCTGATCGACTAGACCGACATCGTCGCCTTGACCGCGCGTTTCCACGCCGCGTATTTGCGGTCGCGCTCTTCGTCCGACATCTGCGGCTCAAAGGTCTGGTCCAGCGCCCATGTCTCGGCAAAGCCCTGCATGTCCGGGTAAACCCCGGCCCGCTGACCGGCCAGCCATGCGGCCCCCAGTGCCGTCGTCTCAAGCACCTGCGGGCGGTCCACCGGCGCGCCAAGGATGTCCGACAGGAACTGCATCGACCAGTCGCTTGCGCTCATTCCGCCATCGACGCGCAGGGTCGCCCCGGCGGCGTCGCTCTGCCAGTCCGCATGCATCGCCTCAAGCAGATCGCGGGTCTGGTAGCCCACCGATTCAAGCGCCGCCTTGGCAAATTCCGCCGGTCCCGAATTGCGGGTAAGGCCATAGACTGCGCCCCGGCAATCCGCATCCCAATAGGGCGCACCAAGCCCGACAAAAGCCGGTACAAGGATCACGTTCTGGTTCTCATCCGCCTTTTCGGCAAGCGGCTGGGTTTCGGGCGCGTCGCGGATCATCTTAAGCCCGTCGCGCAGCCATTGCACCACCGCCCCGGCCACAAAGATCGACCCTTCCAGCGCATAGGTCGGCTTGCCATCGAACTGGTACGCGATGGTCGTCAGAAGCCGGTTCTTCGACGTTACCGCCTCGGACCCGGTGTTCAGCAGGGCAAAGCAACCGGTGCCATAGGTCGATTTCAGCATGCCCGGCTCAAAGCAGGCCTGACCGATGGTCGCCGCCTGCTGATCTCCCGCGACGCCCAGAATGGGCAGGGGCGAGCCAAAGAGATCGGCGCGGGTCATGCCGAAATCGGCGGCGCTGTCCTTGACCTCGGGCAGCATCTCCATCGGAATGTCGAAGAGATCGCAGATCGTGCTGCTCCACCGCCCCTTGTGGATGTCATACAGCATCGTACGCGCGGCGTTGGTGGCATCGGTGACATGGGATTCGCCGCCCGTGAGCTTCCAGATCAGGTAGCTGTCGACGGTTCCGAACAGCAGCTCTCCCTTGGCGGCCCTCTCGCGCGATCCTTCTACATGATCGAGGATCCATTTCAGCTTGGTCCCCGAGAAATAGGGATCGGCCAAAAGCCCGGTGCGTTCGGTAATTTGCGTGTCCTTGCCCGCCTCGCGCAGGCCCCGGCAATATTCGGCTGTGCGCCGGTCCTGCCAGACGATCGCGTTATAGATCGGCTTGCCGGTGGTCTTGTCCCAGACAAGCGTGGTTTCGCGCTGGTTGGTGATGCCGATGGCCGCAATGTCGCCGGGACGCAGCCCGGCGCGTTCGATCACGGCACGGCAGGTACCCGCCGTTGTCGACCAGAGATCGTCGGGATCATGCTCAACCCAGCCGCTGTCGGGGAAATGCTGCGGGAACTCCTCCTGCGACACGGCCTTTACCTGCATATCAGCGTCGAAAATGATTGCCCGCGACGACGTGGTGCCCTGATCGATTGCAAGAATATGGCTCATCTGCCCCCTCCCCATGAGATGCGTTTCTGGTTATCCCACCTTGTGCCAAGAAATTTTGCGCAGGTCACGCGGGTTTAGGAAACACGTTCGCCGAAAGCGGGGCTCAGGCGGCGCTCGAAGAATCGTCGCTCTGCTGAGAGGTCATCCATTTATTCAACCGCGCGACGTCATCGGGCTTAATGCGAAGCCCCAGCTTGCTGCGCCGCCAGATCACATCCTCGGCGGTCCGCGCGAATTCACGGTCCATCAGCCATTTGACCTCGCGCTCGGTCAGGGTGGCGCCAAAGCCCTGCCCCAGATCCTCTTCGCTTTCGGCCTCGCCGATGATTTCAAACGTGTCGGTGCCATAGGCCCGCGCCATGCGACGCGCCCAGAAATCGCTGAGATAGGGATAGGTCCGGATCACCCGGTTTACCAGCTGCTCGGCCTTGTCCACGTCGAACTTGCCGCCCGGCAGGGGCGCGTCGGCGGTCCAGTTCTCTCCGACACCTGAGAAGTAAGGCGAGATCTTTGCCAGCGAATCCTCGGCCAGTTTGCGGTAGGTCGTGATCTTGCCGCCAAAGATGTTCAGGATCGGCGCGCCGCCAGTATCGTCGACCTTGAGCGTATAGTCCCGCGTCGCCGCCGTAGCGCTGCTGGCCCCGTCATCGTAAAGCGGGCGCACGCCCGAATAGGTCCAGACGATGTCTTTGGCCGTGATCTGTTTCTTGAAATACTGGTTCGCGAAGTTGATCAGGTAATCGCGTTCGACCGGCGTGCATTCCGGTTTCTGATCCGGATCTTCCTGCTCGGCATCCGTGGTGCCGATCAACGTGAAATCGGATTCATAGGGAATGGCAAAGATGATCCGCCCGTCCGTCCCTTGGAAGAAATAGCACTTGTCGTGATCGTAAAGCCGCTTGGTCACGATATGGCTGCCGCGCACAAGGCGGACGCCCTCGGACGAGTCCACCTCTACCTTGTCATGGATGATATCGCCGACCCAAGGGCCGCCGGCATTGACCAGCATCCGCGCGGTCGCTTCGAACTCCTGTTCGGTTTCCTCGTCGCGCAGGGTGATCAGCCAGTGATCTGCCACCCGTTCTGCTCGGATCATCTTGGTCCGTGTCATGATACGCGCGCCCCGGTCCTCGGCGTCGCGGGCATTCAGCACCACAAGCCGGGAATCCTCGACCCAGCAATCGGAGTATTCAAACGCCTTTTCAAACTTGTCCTTGAGCGGCGCGCCCTCGGGCGTGTCACGCAGGTCGAGGTTCTTGCTGGGCGGCAATATCTCGCGCCCGCCAAGGCTGTCGTAAAGCGACAGGCCCAGCCGGATCATCCACGCCGGGCGGCGTCCACGCGTCCATGGCATAAAGACACCGAGCAGCCGCGACACGGGCGTTTCATTCTCGAACCGCATCTCTTCGTGATAAGGCAGCACGAAACGCATCGGCCAACTGATATGGGGCATATTGCGCAGCAGGACTTCACGCTCGGCCAGCGCGTGCTTGACCAGCCGAAGTTCGAAATATTCGAGATAGCGCAACCCGCCATGGAACAGCTTGGTCGAGGCAGAAGAGGTTGCCGAGGCAAGATCGTTCATCTCGGCCAGCCCGACGCGAAGCCCGCGCCCGGCGGCATCCCGAGCGATACCGCAGCCGTTTATACCGCCCCCGATGACAAAGAGATCATAATGTTCAGGGGTGGTCGTGGCCTCTGGCACCTGGCTTTCCTCGTCCCGTGTCCTTGGTTGAGACCGACGGATAGGGGGCGGATGTGGCGCAGGCAAGGCAAATCTTGGACGTGTTGCGATCTGCGCCAACCTATGCCTGCCAAGAGGCGAAACGGCCTGAAAACAACGCAAATTGCGACGACTTACCCGGTCCGATCCGGCGAATTTCCGCCAAGGCAGCGCGGTAAATGTGGCGGATCGGCCAACCACCGCCCTGCGGCAACGGAGCGTAAAGCCTGACACGAATTAGGCATGTACTTTCCCGGACCAGAGCGTTAGGGAGGCTCTTCTTCGGCGCGCCGAAACCCTATCGGGCGCGCCCGCCACCTCTTTCACGAAACGACACTTCCATGATCCAGACGATTGCCGATGCGTTGGCCGAACGCGGCTATGACACCCTTACCTCGGTTCAAGAGGCCGTCACCGCCCCCGAGTTGCAGGACCGCGACCTGCTGGTTTCGGCGCAGACCGGATCGGGCAAGACCGTCGGGTTCGGCCTTGCCATCGCACGGACGCTGATGGGCGATGCGGAAACGCTTGGCCCCGCCGCCGCGCCGCTGGCGCTGATCGTCGCGCCGACCCGCGAACTGGCGCTGCAGGTCATGCGCGAGCTCGGCTGGCTTTACGCCAAAGCCGGGGCGCGGGTTGTCTCCTGTGTGGGCGGCATGGACATGCGCGATGAGCGCCGCGCACTGGAACGCGGCGCGCATATCGTCGTCGGCACGCCCGGCCGTCTGCGCGACCATATCCAGCGCGGCTCTTTCGACATGTCCGCCCTGCGCGCCATCGTGCTGGACGAAGCGGATGAGATGCTTGATCTCGGCTTCCGCGAAGACCTCGAATTCATGCTGGCCGAAGCGCCGGAAGACCGCCGCACCCTGCTGTTCTCGGCCACCGTTTCGCCGATGATCGCCAAGCTGGCCGAGCAGTACCAGCGCGATGCCGAACGGGTCAGCACCATAAACAGCGCCAGCCAGCATGCCGACATCACCTATCAGGCGTTGCGCGTGGCGCAGAACGACGCGGAAAACGCGATCATCAACGCGCTGCGGTATCACGATGCCCAGAACGCGCTGGTCTTTGCCAATACCCGCGCCGCGGTGAATCGCCTTGCCGCCCGTTTCGCCAACCGGGGCTTCTCGGTCGTGAGCCTTTCAGGTGAACTCAGCCAGTCCGAACGCACCCATGCGCTTCAGGCGATGCGCGATGGGCGGGCCCGCGTCTGCGTGGCCACCGACGTGGCAGCACGCGGCATCGACCTGCCCAATCTCGAACTGGTCATCCATGCCGACCTGCCCTCGAACACCGAGGCGCTGCTGCACCGCTCGGGCCGTACGGGACGCGCCGGTCGCAAGGGGATTTCGGCGCTGATCGTCACGCCCAAGATCGTCAAGAAAGCCGAACGCCTTCTGAAATTCGCCAAGATCCAGGCGGAATGGACCGAACCGCCCTCGGCAGACGACATCCGCCGCAGCGACGAGGAACGGCTGCTGGCCGATCCGGTCTGGAGCGAAGAATCCACGGATTTCGAACAGGAATTCGCAGCAAAACTGCTGGCCCTGCACGCGTCCGAGAAAATCGCCGCCGCCTATTTCCGTCTGTACCAGACGCGCCAGTCCGCACCCGAAGATCTGTCACCGCCCGATGCCGCCCCGGCCCCGCGCGAACGCAAGCCCTTTGGCCCGAGCACATGGATCAGCCTGTCAGTCGGACGCGATGACCGGGCTGAGGCGCGCTGGCTTTTGCCGCTTTTGCTGCGGGCCGGCGATCTGCAAAAAGACGACATCGGCGCGATCCGCGTGCAACAGAACGAAACGCTGGTCGAACTGACCGAAGCCAGCGCCGCGCCCTTTATCGACCGCATCGGCGAAGGCGGCGAACTTGAGGCCGGCGTCAAGATGCGCCGCGCCGATGGTCCGCCCCCGACGCAGGGCAAACCGGGCAATGACCGCCCGCCGCACCGCAAAGGACCGTCGGACAAGCCGCGCCGCAGCTTTGACAAGGCCCCGAGGGATCGCGCCCCCGCCGAGGAAAAGCCGATCAACCACACGATCTCGAAACCGACGCGACGCAAGCCCGATGCCGAACGGCGCGACGCTCCGGCAGGCAAACCGGATAGCAAGCACAAGGGTAAACCAGCCGGTAAGCCCGGTGCAGGAAAGACCGGCGGGAAACCCGGTGGCAAGCCCGGTTTCGGCAAACCGGCAGGCAAATCCGGCGGCAAGTTCACCGCACGCCCGGCGCGCGACAAATCGGCCCCGGGCGATGGCAAAAGCGCCGAGCGCAAACCGCGCTTTGATGCCTCGGACACGTCGAAACGCATGCCTCGTCCCGACGGCAAACCCGGCCGCGCCCGGCCCGGTGCCGGAAAGCCCGGTGGTGCCAAGCCCGGCAAGCGGGCCCGCCCGTCGGACCGGGGCAATAACCCGCCGCGCCGGTCCTGACCGGCGTGCCTGCAAACCGACAGGGAACCTCTTGCAACCGCAATAAGTTGACTCTTCGATACAAAGGAGAGTCAAAATGCATAACATCATTTATCTGGTTGGTCTTGTCGTCGTCGTTCTGGCAATCGTGGGCTTTGTATTCTGATCCGGGCCCATCTGGACGAGCAAGGCTCGAACCGCAGGGTAGCAAGGACATGATATGCCCCCTCCGCCAAATGCCGGCTTTCCGATCCGCCTGAGTTTCCGGGAATGGACGCGCCTCGGCTGGCGGATCAAGGACGCGATCATAGACGACCAGATCGGGCTGCTGGCGGCGGGCGTCGCCTTTTACGCCCTGCTCGCCTTGTTCCCGGCGATCACGGCAATGATGGCGATCAGCGGGCTGATCGTAGATCCGACCGAGATCGTTACCCAGATCGACCATCTTGAAGGGCTGATGCCGGACGAGGCGGTCGATATCATCACCGATCAGGCAACGTCTGTCGCGGGGAGCCGCCAAAGCGGGCTTGGCCTGACGGCGATACTCGGTATCCTGCTGGCGATCTATTCTGCATCGCGCGGGATGGGCAGCCTCATCAAGGGCATGAACGTCGCCTATAACCAGCGAGAAAAGCGCGGCATCATCGTGCTGACGCTGATCAACCTCGTGCTGACGGTCTTCCTGATCATCGGCGTGCTGCTTGGCCTGCTGGCGACCACGGCGATACCGGCCTTCCTGTCTTTCATGGATTTCGGCCCCGGATGGTCAGTTCTGATCTCTCTGCTGACGCTTGTCACGATTTTCTTCATGACGATCTTCGGGCTGTCCCTGCTCTACCGTTTCGGACCTTCCCGGCGTCGCCCGCAATGGTCTTGGGCCTCGATCGGGGCTGTTGTCGGTTGCACGCTCTGGATCATCGCGTCGGCCGGGTTCGCCTTTTACGTCAGCAATTTCGGGTCCTACAACGAAAGCTTCGGCGCACTGGGCGGCATCGTGGTCCTGCTCATGTGGCTCTGGATTTCGGCCTTCATCGTGCTGCTGGGGGCTGAACTCAACGCCGAGATCGAAACCATCCGGGCGCAGGAACAGGCCGACGCCACGGAACCGGAACCCGAACCGTCCCCGGCGCGTAAGGTCACCACAGGTGAGACCGCCTGAACATATTCCGACCGCGAGATATAACCAAACGGAAGGCATTACATGGAAAGCAAGCCAAACAGCCAGCCTTCCGCCGAATTTCAGGGGCCGGTGCGTCCCCCCCTATTTGGCCTCAGATGGCCCGTCATGGGCATTTTTATCATCCTGCTTCTGCACACGCTGGTCTGGGCCAGCGATTTCCTCATCCCCGTCACTGCAGCCTTTCTTGGCTATCTGGTCCTGAACCGGCCCCGCCGCCTGCTTGAACGGATTGGCGTCCCCTCCCCCATTTCCGCCGCGCTTTTTACCGGGCTGATGGGGGTCGGTATGGCCGTTGTGGTCTTTCAGCTCAGCACGCCCGCCGCCGAGATGATGCGCGACCTGCCCGAGATGGTGAAACAGATCAACGAAAAGGTAAACGCCACCGGCGGTCCCATCGAAGCGCTGAACGAGGCCACCAAGGCTGCCAAGGATATCGTCGACGAGGACGAGGAAAAACCGGTCGAGGTCACGGTCGTGTCCGACGCCGGTGTTGTCGGCACCATCATGAGCATGGCGCCGTCCTTTGCCAGCCAGGTACTTATGGCGCTGATATTGCTGTTCTTTCTCGTCGCCTCGGGTGATCTTTTCCTGGCCAAGACAGTACAAAGCCTGCGCCGCTTTCGCGACAAGCGAAAGGCGGTTGCCGTGCTGCACACGATCGAGGACCGGCTTGGCTATTATCTTGGTGGCATCGCGCTGATCAACGCCGGGCTTGGCGTCTCCATCGGCATCGCCATGATGCTCTGGAACATGCCCGGCGCGATCCTCTTTGGACTGATGGGGTTCGCGCTCAACTTCGTCCCCTATCTCGGCGGGCTGCTCGGCGCCTGTATCGCCGCTGCGGTCGCCTTCATCAGCCTCGATGGGCTGTGGCCAACGGCGGGCGTGTTTTTCACCTATATCCTGCTGACATCGCTCGAGGGTCAGTTCGTCACGCCGATGGTGATTTCGCGCCGGATGCGGCTCAACACCACGATCGTGTTCCTAACGGTGGCCTTTTTCGCGTGGATATGGTCGGTTATCGGCATGATCGTCGCCCTCCCCGTGTTGATCGTGATCAAGATCGCCTGCGACGAAATGGAAAACATGCAGACACTGGCGCGTTTCCTGGGTGACTTTGACTCCGAACCCGCGCAGGAGGAGGGCGAAAAGCAACCGCGCGAATCCACACAGATCTGACGCCTCCTGGCGCCAGTTCACTTCAGCCCCGACAGGAGCATCCATGCCTTCCGACGCAGAGCATCCCGAAACGTCGACCGACACCGGCGGTCACGCCCGAAGGCTGTCGGTCAGCGTCGACCTTGTCTACGACGTGGCACAGGCGGCGGATATCATGCTGCAGGTGGGGATCGGCGAATTCGACCGCCAGACGCTGGTCGATCACTCTTATTACTCCGACACACAGCTCATGATCCGCGATGCGCCATCCAACCTTGTCTGGGCGCAGGTCCAGCAGAGTTTTTCCTGCCGCTACACCGCGCTGATCGACGTGACCCGGCCCAATGCCGATATCCAACCGCTCCCGACCATGGCGCTGCGCGATCTGCCCGAAGAGGTCATGCCCTACCTCGTGCCGTCGCGCTATTGCCCGTCGGACCAGTTCCAGAAATTCGCCGAGGACAAGTTCGGCGCAAGCAGCGGCGGCCAGCGGGTTCTCGATATCCTTGCCTGGGTGCGCAACAACCTCACCTACATGATCGGCACCAGCAATGCGCAGACCACCGCGCTTGATACCTTTATCGCCCGGCAGGGGGTGTGCCGTGATTTCGCCCATCTGGTGATCACGCTGGTGCGGGCCTCGACGATTCCTGCGCGCATGGTGTCGGGTTACGGGCTGGGCGTGAAGCCGCAGGATTTCCACGCACTCGCCGAAGTGTACCTTGACGGCGCATGGCACCTGATCGACGCCACCGGCATGACCGAACCGAACGGGATTGCCAAGGTTTCGGCCGGGCGGGATGCGGCAGACATCGCCTTCATGACGATTTATGGCGGTGCGGCAAGCCTCGTGAACCAGTCCGTGATGGTGAGTGAAGTTTAGGACACGAAAGGCCTGACCTTCTCAAAAATGACCCTTGGGCATTTACGAATCCGTAACGCGCCCTAGGTTCCCCTCGATGGGGTGCAGATACCTTGCGATTCGCAGGGCCTGTCCTTCATCGCAAACGACATCAAATGCCTCAGACGTCAGGCACCCAGACCGGGAAACCCAGTACGAATGACTACAGATATCTCTGAGCTTCCCGCGAGCCTGAGCGAATACTTTGAAAAATCCGGCGTGGCGCTCGCCCTGTCCCGACAGGAAGACGATGTGCCGCTCGTGCTGGTGAACAAGGCGTTCTGCGATCTGACCGGCTATGAACCGGACGATGTCATCGGCAAGAACTGCCGGCTTCTGCAGGGGCCGGACACCAAGGCCAGCTCTATCGACGCGCTGCATGAATTCGTTCATGATGACAGCGTCAACAGCGGCAGGTTTCCAATTCTCAACTACCGCAAGGACGGTTCGAGCTTTCACAATTTCGTGTTCATGACCCGGCTGCGCGACCGCCGGGGCAAAACGCAATACATCCTTGCCTCCCAGTTCAATCTCGGATCGGCGATCAAACGGACGGAAATTGAGAAAAACGACCGGAAACTGAATAAAAGCATCACCGATGTTGAATCCGTGGGCCGCGACTTTGGGCTTGCCATGATGGGCTCTGCCGAGATTCTCGCGGATTCCATTGCCACGGTTGCAAAACTGTCGCTGAACGAAGAAAACTAATAAGAAACCAAAGTTGAACAAGAGACCCACGTAGAATGAGTGACCTAGTCGACGACGAAGATCGTCGCCTTTGTATTGTCGGAATCGGGGCATCTGCGGGCGGGCTTGAAGCGATCCGCGAGATGCTGTCCTCCGCCAATCCCGAAACCAACCTCGCTTATGTCGTGATCCAGCATCTCGACCCGAACCACGAAAGTCTTCTGGCCGAGCTTCTCGGCCGGCAGACGGCGCTCACCGCGCAACAAGTCTCGGGCGGTGAAAAGGTCGAGGCTGGCAAGGTCTATATCATTCCGCCGGGGCACGGTCTGTCGATGCACGAAGGCGTGCTTGAGCTGACCGAATTCGCCCAGCCGCGCGGGCTGCGCCGTCCCATCGACGACTTTTTCGAAAGCCTCGCACTGGATCAGGGGCGCTACGCCGCCTGCGTGATCCTGTCCGGCACCGGCGCCGATGGCAGTTCGGGCCTGCGCGCGATCAAGGAACACGGCGGGCTGTGCATTGCCCAGACGCCAGAAACGGCGCGCTACGACGGCATGCCGAACGCGGCCAAAGCGACCCGCATGGTGGATTTCGTGCGCCGCCCCGACCAGATCGTCGATACGATTACGCAGTTCTACGCCCACAAATCCCTGGCACAGGGCGATCCGGTCTTGTCGCGCACGGTGGCGGAATGCATCAGCGACATCTGCGACCAGCTTTTCAAGGTCGTCGGCCACGATTTCACCGATTACAAACCCTCGACTCTCGTGCGACGTATCGAGCGGCGCATTCAGGTGCTCGACCTCAACGACGGTAATGAATACCTCGAACGCCTGAAAACCGACCGCGAAGAATGCGAGACGCTGTTCCGCGAACTTCTGATCAACGTCACCCGCTTCTTCCGCGACTGCGAGCATTTCGAGGTTCTGAAGGAAAAGGTGATCGAACCGCTCGTCCGCGACAACGACGGCGAGGAAATCCGCGTCTGGGTGCCCGGCTGTTCCAGCGGCGAAGAAGCCTATTCCATCGCGATGCTGTTCTCCGAACAGGTCCGGCTGCAGAAAAAGACGATTTCGATCCAGATTTTTGCCACCGATATCGACGAGCAGATGCTCAAGATCGCGCGGCAGGGTCTCTACCCGATCTCGGCGCTGGCCGACATCCCCGAGGAAATGCGCGAGCTTTATACCATCGCCCGCGAAGGCAAGTTCCAGGTCGATTCCCGCATCCGCGACATGATCCGCTTTTCGCTGCACTCAGTGGTGCGCGATCCGCCCCTGTCGAATATCGATCTTATCTCCTGCCGCAACCTGCTGATCTATTTCGCTGAGAAACTGCAATCCAGCGCATTGCCGATCTTTCACTATGCGATACGTCCGGGCGGCACCCTGTTTCTCGGGCCCTCCGAAACCATCGGCCGGTTCGAGTCCGCCTTTGCCACGCTTGACCAGAGCGCGCGTCTTTTCCGGCGCAAGGATGGCGACAGCGATTACCCGCTCCACCTACGCGGCAAACGCAATACCAGCTACGAAAACCGCGATTCCTCGCGTGAAGAGGTCGCCTCGACCCGTGTGACATGGCAGCGTGGCCTCGCTGCCGACCGCATCCTGCAGGCCTATGCGCCGGCAACCGTACACGTGACCGCGGCAGGCAAGATACTTGGTTCGACCGGCCGTCTCAGCAAGTATCTCGCGCTGGAACCGGGCTCGGAATCCGCCCAGCATATCCAGACACTGGCCCGTCCCGGCCTGCGCGAGGCTGTCTCGGCCCTGATCCGGCGCGGCCCGGAATCCGGCAAGCGCGTCATCACCCGCGATCTCAGCGCCCGCTCCGAATTCGGCCAGCAGCAGCTTGACCTCATCGCCGAGGGCCTGAGCGACGGCACCACTCTGCTGATCTTTCAGGACCGCGACAAATTCGAGGCGATCGACGATGCCGATATCGAGGAACTGAACCCGTCGGACAGCCATGTTCAGAGCCTTGAAGAAGACCTGCGTTCGACCCGCGCCCGCCTGCATATCACGGTCGAGGAACTCGAGACCGCGAATGAAGAGCTGAAAAGCTCGAACGAAGAAATGATGTCGATGAACGAAGAGCTTCAATCGACAAACGAGGAACTGGCAACCGTCAACGACGAGCTGAAATCGAAGGTCGATCAGCTTTCTGTCGCCAATGCCGACCTTCACAACTTCTTTTCCTCCACGGCGCTGCCGCTGGTGGTGGTGGACAGCAACCTGCACATCCGCAACTACACCGAGGCCGTGCTGGAAATCTATCCGTTCCGCCGGGGCGACCGGGGACGGCCTCTCAACGAGGTCAGCAGCATCCTGCTGGAGAACGGCGAAATCATTCAGGCCACGACCGACGTGATCAACGGCGGTGAGGCGCGGACACTGCATGTGCGCGACATGACCGGCGGCACCACGTGGTCCCTGCTCGTCACCCCCTATCGGGGCTCGGACGAAAGCATCGACGGCGCCACATTGGTGTTCACGAACCTCACGCAGGAGCTGCGGCTTGAACAGGCCCTCGCCGAGGAAGGCGACCGCCTGCGTCTTGCGCTCGAAGTCACCGAACTTGGCGTTTGGGAATTCGTCCCCTCGACGCAGACGTTGCGGCTTGACGACACCAGCAAGGCCCTGCTTGGCCTGCCTGAAAAGTCGCCCGGAGACCTGCCGATAGAGGATGCGGTAAAGTCGCTCGACAAGGAGCACCAGAAGGTGCTTCTGGACGCTTTCGCCAATGCCACGCAGAAAGACGAGCTTGATGTGACCGTCACCCTGCAGGAGGCCGACGGCCAAAGCCGTGAGCTCCGGCTCTTTGGCCGCGCCGACGGGTCGCGGCGCGTGTTCCGCGTTCTCGGGGTGATCTCGGACGTCACCGCCCAGAATGAATCCGCCCGCATCCGCGAGCTGATGCTGCGCGAGATGAACCACCGCGTTAAGAACATGTTCTCGATCATCTCGGGGATGCTGCGGCTTGTGGGCCGCTCTGCGACCACAGTACGCGAAGTGGTCGAAGGCGTGGAAACCCGCGTGTCGGCGCTGGCGCGTTCGCACAACCTCAGCCAGCAGCAAAGCGGTGCCCCCGTCAGCCTGAGCGACGTGATCGAGGCAACATTGTCACCCTACGCGGGCGAAGACCGCTACGACATGAAGGGTCCGAATGTCACAGTAGACAGCGGCGATTTGTCACCTCTGTCGCTTATTCTGCATGAATGGGCTACAAATGCTGCGAAATATGGCGTCCTCGGGCCGATTGAAGGCATTCTTCATGTGTCCTGGGAAGCACCCGGTAACGGGAAATTAGAGATATTATGGAACGAATCTTATTCCGATGAATTTGAACATGGAGAGCAAAAAGCAGGGTTCGGTTCGATGCTGGTCCAGATTGCTGCGGATCAACTCGACGGAAGCGTCTCCGTAGACGCCTCGCCGAACGGAAGAATAATGAGATTGACTTATGGCGCATGACATTCAGATGGCAAAAGAAGACAAGATAAAGGTCCTTATCTGCGAAGACGAAATCATCGTCTCAATGGACATCATGTTCATGATGGAAGACCTCGGTTACGACGTCGTCGGCCAGTGTGCGAGCGTTCGCGACGGCCTCAAAATTCTTGAAAACGAACAGCCCGACGCGGCGATACTTGATGTGCGCGTGAAGGACGGCGAGGTTTTCCCGCTGGCCCGCGAACTCGAAAAGCGCGGCACGCAGATCATCTTTCACTCGGGCCACGCGCTCGAAGACCAGATTTCGGCCTCCTTCCCGGAAGCAGCCTTTTGTCCGAAGCCGACCAACGGCCGTCAGCTTGGCAACTGCCTCATGGAACTTCTGGCCAAGAACGCCGACGAAAACGCCGAACGTTCGCACTAGCTCTCAAGGTTCATCACGGTGATGAAAACGAAAAGCTCAGGGAAATCCCTGAGCTTTTCGTTTTTGGACTACCGTTTTCCGTCCGGTGTCGATGACAACGCCGCGCCGTGGAACCGGCGTAGCTAATTGGGATGCTCTGTCAGATCCGCAATGGTCCGTGCAAGGTCTTCCTGCGCCATCGGCTTTTGCACGACGCGCGCGGATTCCGGCATGCCGGGCAGCCCGTCCACCACCTCGTAGCCGGTGGAATAGATGATCGGCACGCCATGGCGGGCCAGCTTCTCGGCCAGTGGCAGCGAGGATTCACCGCTCAGGTTGAGATCGAGTATCGCGATATCCGGACGCCCCTGCGAAATCTTCGCAAGCGCCCCGTCCAGCGATGACGCAACGCCGAACACGCGATGCCCCATCTCGCCCACCATCTCTTCAAGATCGAAGGCAACGATGATTTCATCCTCGACGATCAGCACCGATTTCTCGCCGCCATATCCCTTTTGCTTGGGCTCGCCTGTCGACATCGTCGCGCCCAGACGCGAGGCGCTGTCGGCAGGGATCGACAAGCGATAGCGCAGCACGCCGGGCGCCGCGTGACGGTCGAGTTTTCCGCCCATCTGCCGCTCGGCGACCCGGTTCAGCAGGACCGACCCGAACCCCGGCGCGCTGTTCAGAACGGCGCTAGGGTCAAAGCCCGGGCAATTCTCTTCCCACGAAAACATCAGCGACCCTTCGGCATCGATTTCCCAGCCGATGGTCAATTGCCCGTCCAGCCGTGACAGCGCACCATACTTGGCCGCGTTGGTCGTAAGTTCATGCACCAGCAACGAAATGGTCTGCGCATCCTGCGCATTCAGCCGGATACTGGGCCCCTTGACGCAGATGCGTTTCGCCTTGTCCGCGCCATAGGGCGCCAGCTCCTGCGAGATCAGGTCCATCAGTTCGATCTCGGTCCAGTTCGACGCCGCCAGCATCGAATGCACCCGCGCCAGCGCCGTCAGCCGGTCATTGACCTGCGCCCGGAACGTCGGCACGTCCTTGGCCGAGGTCTGGCGTACGACAGAACGGACGATGGCCAGCAGGTTCTTGGCGCGGTGATCCACCTCGCGCTTGATGGTTTCCTCACGCTCGAGCGCCATCGCGAGTTCGACAAATTTGTCAGAAGCCTCAAGGCATTTTTCCAGCGCCGCCTCGTCAAAGGCGTTCCAGTGGCACGTGGTCGGAGAATGCGCGAACAGAACCGCCTGAAGGATCCCGCCCCGCACAAGCGGCACAGCCAGAAAGCCACCCGTCCGGAACCGGTCGGGCATGTCAAAGCTCGCAAAGACGCTCTCGGAGGTAACGTCATGCAACACCAGCGCTCGCCCGTCCAGGAAATCGCGATGCGCCCATGCCCAGAGTTCGTCGGGCATGGCGTATTCAACACCCGGCTCTGCCGCCAGAACCTCTCCTCGCCCCTTGCCGTCGAACAGGCAAAGTCCGATCTCGACCGGTGCCAGCATGTTCTGAAGCATCTGCATCATGTGCTGGCGAATTTCGACCGGCTCGGACAGCGTGGCAAGCTGCTCTTCGAGATGCAGCACGAATTGCATCTGCCGCTGGATCAGCACGTCCCGCGTCGTCTCCATCCCCGAGTTATAAACACCGGCAATGCCGCCATCCTCTTCGTGGATCGGAGTAAAGCTGTAGCTCCAATAGGTCTCTTCGGGATAGCCGAAGCGTTCCATTGGCAGCAGCTGATCCGACAGCGACAGCCCTTCCCCGGTTTCGATGACCTGTGCGAATTGCGGCTCGATGATATGCCAGATGTCCGACCAGACCTCTTGCGCCGGCTGCCCAAGGGCGGCGGGGTGGCGCGGTCCGGGAATATGCGACCAGGCATCGTTATAGATCAACCGAAGCTCCGAGCCCCAGTAGATCGCAGTCGGGAACGCCGAGCGCAGACAGATACCAACCGCCGAACGCATGGATTGCGGCCAGGTTTCAGGTGGTCCGAAAGGGTGTTGCGCCCAGTTGAATTCGCGAATGCGGCGGGCCATTTCACCGGACCCCGCAAGAAAATTAAGTGGATCTCTGTGATCCGGTTGACGCCTTAACATCTACGTCGCGACTTCCCCACGCATACTCATGCAAACAGTTCCGCGTCCAGTGCCCCGGAAACTGAACCTCATTATCAAGTGATACAGCGCAATCGAAACAAAAATAAAGTCACTTTATCTTTGCAGCTAAATTACCCCGTGCTTTCCGGTCTTCGGACCCGATGAACTGCCAGATAAAGGGCCGGAACAAAGACAAGCGTAACGATTGTGCCTGCGATGATGCCCCCCATCATGGCATAGGCCATCGGACCCCAGAATATCTGACGGGATATCGGGATCAGCGCAAGGCTTGCCGCAGCGGCAGTCAGCAAGATAGGCCGCGCGCGGCTGTCAGAGGCGTTAAAAACGGCATCCCATGCCGACAGCCCATGTTCGCGCTGGATGTCGATTTCGTGCACAAGGATGATCGAATTCCGGATCAGGATGCCGATCAGGGCCAGCACACCAAGGATCGCGACAAAGCCCAGCGGTGCGCCCGATGGCAAGAGCGCGGCAACCACGCCGATCAGACCGAGCGGCGCGGCGGCAAAGACCACCAGCGCATTGCGAAAGCTCTGCATCTGCATCATCACCAGCGCCGCCATGATCAGCAGCATCAGCGGCACCACCGCGGCAATCGGGGCCTGACTTTCGGCGCTGGATTCAACCGTCCCGCCAACCGTGACCTCGTAGCGGAACGGCAGAGCTTCGTTGAACTCGGCCACCTTTGGGGCCAGCGCATCGACGATGGTCGCGGGCTGGTCCTTGGTGGAAATGGCGGCCTGCACGATGATCGTTGGCATCCGGTTTTCCTGCCGGATCACCGGTTGTTCCGTGTCATACCTGAACACCGCGACCGAAGAGAGCGGGATCGCCACGCCATTGCTGGTGCCAAGCTGAAGGTTCGTCAGCGCATCGATAGAGGAGCGTGTCTCGGGTCCGCCCCGCGCGATCAGATCGACAAGATAGGTACCATCCCTGATCTCGGTGACGCCAATCCCGTCATAAATCGCACTAAGCGAGGTCGCCACATCCTGCGAGGTCAGCCCCAGCAGCCGCAGCCGGTCCTGAAGGATATCGACCCGGACCACCCGCGACGGCTCGTTCCAGTCCATCACCACGTTCGCCGTACGTGCATCCGACGCCACCAGGGCGGCCAGATCGCGCGCATGGTCGCGCAGCACATCGATTTCCGGCCCGGTGATACGGAATTGAACAGGGCGTCCGACCGGAGGCCCGATTTCCAACAGTTTCACGAAGATGTCCACGCCGGGAAATTGCGTTTCGGTCAGCTCGACCAGTTCGGCCCGCAGCCGGTCGCGCGCTTCGACGCCCGGTGTCTGGATCACGATCTGCCCGATATTCGGACCTGCCGTAAGCACCTCGTAAGACAGGATGAAACGCGGCGCGCCACGCCCCACGTAAGAGGACCAGAACAGCACATCCTCATGTCCCTGCAGCGCCTCTTCGAACCGGTCCATTTCGGCCCGGGTTTCGGTAATCGACGCATTCTGCGGCAGGGTGAAATCGACCAGCAGCTCGGGACGATCAGAGGACGGGAAAAACTGGTTCTCGACGAATTGCATCGCCCAGACCGACGCGCCGAACACCGCCAGCGTGACAGCAATAGTCACCCAGCGAAACCGCATCGCCGCACGCAGCACCCCGTGGAACATGCGCCGCACGCGCCCCGGCCCTGCCTCGTGATGTTTCATCTTCGACGGCAACAGCGTCACGCCCAGCAGCGGCGCGAATAGCACCGCCACGATCCAGCTGACCAGCAGCGACACGGCAATCACCACGAAAAGCGAAAAGGTGAACTCCCCCGCTGCCGAGTTGTTCAGCCCGATCGGGATGAAACCGGCCACCGTCACCAGCGTGCCCGACAGCATCGGGAAGGCAATCGAGGTCCATGCGAAACTCGCCGCCTTTGTCAGCGACTCTCCGATCTCAAGCCGTGAGATCATCGTCTCAATCGCGATCATCGCATCATCCACCAGCAGGCCCAGCGCGATGATCAGCGCGCCGAGCGAAATCCGCTGCAGGGTGAAGCCGGCGTAATGCATCACCACAAAGGTAATCGCGAGCACAAGGGGGATCGTCAGAGTCACCACCAGACCGGCCCGCAGGCCAAGGCTAACGAAACTGACGGCCAGCACGATCACCACCGCTTCGACCAGCGCCTGAATGAAATGCCCGACCGCCTCGTCCACCACTTCGGGCTGATCGGCGATATGGTCGATCTGGATGCCGATGGGCAGATTGGCCTCGACCTCCTCCATCACCACGCTCAGTTCTTCGCCGAAATCGACGATATTGGCGCCTTCGCGCATCCCGATGGCCAGACCGATAGCCTCTTTACCGTTGAAACGGAACAGGTCGGCGGGCGGGTCTTCGTAATCGAGCCGGATATCGGCCACATCGGTCAGGCGAAAGAACTGGTCATCGACGCGCAGGTTCACGTCCAGCACGCTCTGCGCCGAATTGAACGCGCCGCCGACCCGCACCATGATCCGCTCCGATCCGGCGTCGATCTCGCCCGAGGGCAAAATCGCGTTCTGCGCGGCAAGCGTCTGCTGCACCTGCGCCTGGCTCAGCCCCAGAGCCGCCAGCCGCTCGGGCGAGAATTCGAGGTAAACCACCTGATCGCGCGTGCCATAGATTTCAACCTTGCCGGAATCCGGCAGCGCCTGCACCGCGCGGCGCACTTCCTCGACATAGTCGCGCACTTCGCGCGGGGTGAACCCGTCCGAGGTAAAGGCGTAAAGGTTGCCGAACACGTCGCCAAACCGGTCGTTGAACTGGAAGCCCGCGAATTCGGCCGGGAATTCGCCCCGGATATCGGCCATCATGTTGCGCACGCGCTGCCAGATTTCCGGCAGGTCCTTGGCCCGGGTCGTGTCGAGCAGTTCGACATAGACCACCGCCTGTCCGGGCCGGGTGATCGACCGCGTCTTGTCCAGCTCGTCCAGATCCTCGAGCTTTTTCTCGATCCGGTCCGTGACCTGATTCAGCGTCTCGACGACCGAGGCCCCCGGCAGCGCCGCCGAGACGACCATCGTCTTGATCGCGAAATTCGGGTCTTCCTCGCGACCGATCTGCACATAGGCCATGGCCCCGGCGACAAGGCTTACAATCATCAGGAACCATACGAATGACCGGTGTTTGAGCGCCCAGTCCGACAGGTTGAAACCGCTCATTGTGTGCCTCCGGGAATGGTCCTTGGCGCAATGCGCCGCCCCGCTACCTGTCCGGGTTCAAGCAGGTTCACCCCCCGGATCACGATTTCATCGCCCGTCTCCACGCCAGAGAGGATCACGACCCGTCCGCCCGCCACTGGGCCGGTTTCAACGGTCACCTGTTTTACCTCACGACTATCCGGATCGACGCGCCAGACCGTCGGCGGTTCGCTCCCCGCGATCAGTGCGCGGGTTGGCAGGGTGGTGACCGCCACCTGGTGCGTCGACAGAGTTACCGTTGTCAGCGTACCCAGCCGGAACGCCTCGGGCGCGTCCGGGTCAAGCGTCAGATGGGCGCTGCGGGTGCGGCTGGCGCGTTGCGTGACCGGGTCGATCCGGTCCAGCACCGCCGTGGACCGCACATCCGGATTGGCCAGAAGCCGCACGGAAAAGGCCGCACTCTCCGCCATGCCCGCCGCGTCCTCTTCGCTGAGCGAAATCACCACTTCGCGCCCACCCGTGGCGGCAATCGTCATCAGCGCCTGCCCCGCATCCAGCGTCGCCCCCGGTTCGGCCCTGACCGTGGTCACCACCCCGTCGATTGGCGCGCGCAGGTTGGCGTAATCGCGGGCGTCCTCGGCGCGGGCCGCTTCGGCGCGGGCCTGATCCAGCGCCGCCCGCGCGGCAGACAGATCGTTCTGCGTGTCCTCCAGCGCCGAGGCGCTTGTCACGCCCCGGTCCGCCAATGTCTTGACCCGCTCATAGGCATCCGTGGCGGTGTGGAGATTGGCCTCGGCGATACTGACGCCGGCCTGCGCCGCCTGAAGCTGCGCCTGCAGATCGCTCGCATCAAGCCGGGCAAGCACATCGCCCTTTGAAACCGTGTCGCCCACGTCAACCACGCGCTCGGCCAGCGTGCCAAGCCGCAGGAAACCAAGGTCGATCTCGCTTGGCGCGGTGACCGTCCCCACCCAGTTCGAGGCCAGCCCTGACTGCGGCGAAACGATTTCCGTGACTACCGGGCGGGGGGCATGGGCCTCCTGCGCGACAGCCGCGCCGGACAAAAGCAACAGGAGCACTGAAAGAAACCGCATCAGATATCCTCCTGCAGGACGACGATCCGACCAGGATAAAGCAGTTGTGCCCCCTTGCTCACCACCAGTTCACCCTCTTCCACGCCGCCTTCCAGCAGCACGGAATCGCTGGTGTAGCGTTTCACCTCGATCCCGCGCAGCGAGACCGCGCCGCTTGCCGGGTCGATCACCCAGACCGCAGTCCCCTGATCATTTGCCGTAACGGTCGACCACGGCAGAACGATGCTGCGGCCTTCCAGCGGCTGGCTTGTGCCGCGGACGGTGTCGCCATAGCTCAGCCCCGGCAGCGGTTCTTCCAGCCCGATGGTGACCTGAACCGTGCCCGTCGCCGGATCGACCAGCGGAGAGATTTCACGCACGAAACCGGGCACCTGCACGTTGGGCCGGTCAATCGGAGAGAGAATGATAGTCGGCTCCTCCGCCTCTGTCGTGCCAAGCATCTTTTGCTCGGGAACATTGAAGACCGCGTCCAGCCCCTCGCCCAGCGCCAGTTCAAGCACCGGCTGCGCGGCGCCGACCACCTGTCCGGGTTCGGCCAGCTTTCGGATCACGGTCGCATCGTTCTGCGCATAGATGACAGTATCCTCAAGCGCATCGCGCGCCTGCTGCAATTCGGCCTCGGCCTGCGCCCGTCGCGCCACCGCCGCCGCAAAGCGATCCGCCGCCGCGTTGCGCGCGGCCCGGGTCGTCGCGCCACGTTCCAGCAGTGCGGTCTGGCGGCGATCCGCGTCCTGAGCCGCGTCATATTCAGCCCGCGTCGCAGCCAGCTGGGCCTCGGCGGCCCGCAGCGATTGCTCCTGCTGCACCTTTTCGATCCGCGCCAACACCTCGCCCGCCTTTACCCTGTCGCCGTCTTCCACGGCGATCTCGGCGATGCGGCCCCCGGTCGGAAATGCCGTCTGCACCATCTCGCGCGCTGAAATCTCACCCGTGAGGGACAGGTGCTGCCGGGTCTCGACCTGCTCGGCACGGACCGCCTGCACAACCAGTGGGTCCTCAGCCAGCGCCATGCAAGGCAAGAGACTCACCAGCGCAAGCGCCAGTACCCCGGTTCGAAACTGGTGCGGAATAATGCGTGACATAACTGGAAACCTCTGCATCCGACCCGGCCAGCTTGCCCCGGAAGAGGTTTCGCCGCCAAGCATGAAACAAATACCGATCGTCAACTTCGGCTACTAAACAGAACCGTTCAGTTCGATCAAGTCCTCATTTGCCCTCCACAACTATCGCGAGCAAATTTGTTTTCAAAGATCTTCGGGTAACTTTAGATTTGCCCCAGCAAAAGCAAAAGCCCGGCGCATCGCACCGGGCTTTCCATTATTCAGACTGTCGCGCCGGGATTAGAGCCCCAGATCACCCGCAGCAAGATCGATGGCCTTGGCGGTGCCGTCGACCATCTCGTCGACCTGCTCCTTGGTGATGATCAGCGGCGGGCAGAAGGCAACCGCATCCATGATCGGACGCGAAATCACCCCGTTTTCCAGCATGCGCGCTGCAACCGCCGCCCCCATCGCGCCGGGCTTTTCCAACGCGACCTTGGATTCCTTGTCAGTCACCAGTTCCAGCGCGGCGATCAGGCCGATGCCACGGTGTTCGCCCACCAGACGATGCTCGGCCAGTTCAGCAAGCCGTTTTTGCATATGCGCGCCCACTTCGGCCGCGTTTTCCACGAGGTTGCGCTCTTCGATAATCTTGATGTTTTCCAGCGCGACCGCCGCCGCGACGGGGTGACCGCCACCGGTGTAGCCGTGGCCAAAAGCGCCGATCTTGTTGCTTTCATCGGCGATAGGCGCAAACATCTTTTCGCTGATCATCAGAGCCGAAATCGGCTGGTACGAAGACGACAGCTGCTTGGACATCACGAGGATATCCGGCTTGAGATCATAGGTTTCAGTGGCGAACATCTTGCCGGTCCGGCCAAAGCCGCAGATCACTTCGTCCGCGATCATCATGATGTCGTACTTTTCAAGCACCGCCTTGATCGCGGGCCAGTAGCCCTTCGGCGGCACGATCACGCCGCCCGCGCCCATCACCGGTTCGGCGATGAAGGCCGCGATCGTTTCCGGACCTTCCTCGAGGATCATCGCCTCGAGCTCCGCCGCACGGCGGGCCGAGAAATCTTCTTCGCTCTCGCCCGGCTGGGCCTCGCGCCAGAAATGCGGGTTCCCGGTGTGCAGGAAGCCCGGCAGCGGCAGGCCAAAGGACATGTGGTTCATTGGCAGGCCGGTCATGCTGGCGGCCACGACGGTGATCCCGTGGTAGCCACGTACGCGGCTGATAATCTTGCGTTTTTCCGGCTGCCCGATAGCATTGGCGCGATACCAGAGCATCTTGACGGCGGTGTCGTTCGCCTCGGAGCCTGAGTTGGTAAAGAACACCTTGCTCATCGGCACCGGCGACATGTCGATCAGCTTTTCCGCCAGCTCAACGGCGGGTTGGTGCGAACGCATTGAAAAGACGTGGTAATAAGGCAGCTTGAGCATCTGCTCATGAGCGACCTTGGCCAGACGTTCCTCAGAGAAGCCGACGGCAACGCTCCAGAGGCCGGCCATCGCCTCGATGTATTTCTTGCCGCCCACGTCAAAGACATGGATGCCTTCGCCGTGATCCATCACCAGCGGACCGGATTCCTGCAGAGCGCGGGCGTTGGTATAGGGGTGCATGTGAACGCGCGCATCCCGCGCTTCGATCGAGTTGGGGATATCGTCCATCATGGGGCACCTCTTGCTGTTCAGGAAATCATGCGCAACTCGTTGCACCAGCCCGAAGGGTCAGTCAATTCCGCAGCAGATAATTTGATCATTTTTTCCCTGCCCTGCCAGAATAGAGGCAAAACTCCGCTTTCGCCCCCGGTGCATAGGGGGTGTACAGGTGCTGTACGGCTTGTGTACGGGTTGTGCCCGGCCTTTTTCGCCCTAACGGACCGCCCGAAGATCACCCGAATCCAGAACCGGCGAGGCATCGATGTCAGAGGCGTCGAGCATTCCCGCGACCCGCTCCAGCACCGCGTTCACCATCAACTGCTCCCAGGGCTCCATCGCCTCGAAAGCGCGCACGTAGCGCTGTTGAAGCGGATCGGGCGCATCATTGACCTTGTCGCGCCCCAGATCGGTGATCACCAGATCCATCTGCCGCTTGTCGACCTCGGATCTGTGCCTGGTCAAAAGCTGTTTCTTTTCCAATTTGTCGACAAGCGCCGTCATCGTCGCCTGGGTCACGCCCATCCGGGTCGACAGTTGCTTGGCCGTGCTCGACCCGGTTTCGGCGATGATCTGAAGCACCCGCAACTGAACCGCCGTCAGCCCCGCCTCGGCGGCAAGCTTGCGCCCGTAAAGCTCGGTTGATCGAAGAATACGACGGAGTGAAATCAGGCTTTCATCGGTGCGGTTCATCGGTGTCTCGTTCGAAATTACCAGCATACGCTAAAGTTCAGTGGCACTTTTGCAACCCAATAATACAAGCATATACTAAGCCTTGCGCAGTAAAATCACGCCCAGAATCGCCAGGAAACAAAGGGATTCTCCCTACGGGAGGAACCTTTTCGCCGATTTATAGTTTATTTTACGATGGTGTTGATTATATCAGCGCCGTACATATACTAAGCCTTGCGAAATAAATGTAACAACGGATAACGACGGACATGGCTGCAAAAGATGAAATCACACTTCGCGAACCCGTAGGCGAAGATGGATCGGCAGTGTGGGAGCTGGTCAAGGAATGCAAACCGCTGGATGAAAACTCCATGTATTGCAACCTTATCCAATGCGATCACTTCGCCGAAACCTGCGTGCTTGCCGAGATCGATGGCGAAGCCGTGGGCTGGATTTCCGCCTATATCCGTCCCGACGACCCGGACACGCTGTTTGTCTGGCAGGTCGCCGTATCCGCCAAGGCACGCGGTGCCGGGCTTGGCACGCGCATGCTCGAACATATCCTCGACCGCGAGGTCTGCGCAGATGTGACCCAGATGCAGACGACCATTACCAAGGACAATGATGCATCCTGGGCGCTGTTTTCCCGTTTTGCCGACCGTCAGGACGGCGATATGGACAGCGAGCCGCATTTCAAGCGCGAAGAACATTTCGATGGCGCGCACGCGACCGAACACATGGTCACCATCGAGTTCCCCGTCGAGGAATTCAAGAAGGCGGCCTGAAACGCGCCGCATATCCCCTTTTAGCTATAGACCTGGAGGTCTCCTATGCCGACTGAAAATTCAGCCGATAAACAAGTATTTGCCCGACGTGAGTCGGAGGTGCGCAGCTATTGCCGCAGCTTCGATACCGTCTTCACCTCTGCCAGCGGGTCGGAAATGACCGATGTCGAAGGCAAGACATATATCGATTTCCTGGCCGGGTGTTCCTCGCTGAACTACGGCCACAACGACGCCGATATGAAGGCCGCGCTGATCGAGCATATCCAGAACGATGGCATTGCCCATGGCCTGGACATGTACACGGATGCCAAGGCCGCGTTCCTCGACAGCTTTGAGAAGCACATCCTCGAGCCCCGCGGCATGGACCACAAGGTAATGATGGTTGGCCCGACCGGCACCAACGCCGTCGAAGCCGCGCTGAAACTGGCCCGCAAGGTCACTGGCCGCACGAATGTCATCGCCTTCACCAATGGTTTCCACGGCATGACGCTGGGGTCGCTGTCGCTCACCGGTAACGCCGGCAAGCGGAACGGTGGCGGTGTCAGCCTTGGCGACGTGACCCACCTGCCCTACGAAGGGTCGATGGGCGATGTCGATACGCTCAAGCTGGCCGAAGAAATGCTCGACAACCCGTCGAGCGGCATCGACGCCCCGGCCGCGTTCATTTTTGAACCCATCCAAGGCGAAGGCGGGCTGAACGCCGCGTCCAAGGAATGGATGCAAGGTATTGCCAAGCTTGCGAAAAAGCATGGCGCCAAGCTGATCGTCGATGACATTCAGGCGGGTCTTGGCCGCAGCGGCACGTTCTTTTCCTTCGAGGAATATGACATCGAGCCGGACATGGTTCCGCTGGCAAAATCGCTGTCTGGCATGGGTCTGCCCTTTGCCGCACTGCTGATCAAGCCAGAGCTCGATGTGTGGAGCCCTGCCGAGCATAACGGCACCTTCCGTGGCAACACCCACGCTTTTGTCACCGCGCGTGTCGCGATCGAGAAATTCTGGACCGACGATGCGTTCAAGAACGAGATCGCCGAAAAGGCCCAGATCCTCGAAGATCACCTGACCACGCTGGCGGGCATGGTGCCCGGCGCCAAGCTCAAGGGCCGTGGCATGATGCGCGGCGTCGATGTTGGCACCGGTGAGATGGCCGGAGAAATCTGCGCCCGCGCCTTTGAAAAGGGCCTGATCATCGAAACATCCGGCGCCAATGACGAAGTCGTCAAGGTGCTCGCCCCCCTCACCACGCCCAAGCAGACATTTGTGAAGGGCCTCAATATCCTGCTGGACGCCGCACAGGACGTGCTTGGCGCCACCAACAAAATCGCAGCGGAGTAAAACAATGATTGTACGCGACCTGAACAAGCTGAAAGACACCGACCGCGCCGTATCCGACGCCCAGTGGACATCCGTCCGGATGCTGCTTGCCGATGACGGCATGGGCTTCAGCTTTCACATCACTTATCTGCAAGCCGGTTCCGAACATACGTTCGAATACAAGAACCACTTTGAATCGGTTTTCTGCATGCAGGGCAAAGGCTCGATCACGGATATTGCCACCGGCGAAACCCATGAGATCACGCCCGGCGTCATGTACGCGCTGAACAAGCACGACCGTCACATCCTGCGTGCCGAAGAAGAGCTGGTCATGGCCTGCTGCTTCAACCCGCCGGTCACCGGCAACGAAGTGCACCGCGAAGACGGCTCTTACGCATTGGCAGATGCCTGACAAAAGGAGAGCCCGGGGCAACCCGGGCTGATACATATGAACTTTCCCGAGCATACAGTCGAAAAGATCGGCGGCACGTCGATGTCCCGCGCGCGTGAACTGGTGGACACCCTGTTCATCGGCGACCGCAAGGACGTCTACAACCGCATCTTTGTCGTTTCCGCCTTTGGCGGCATCACCAACCTGCTGCTGGAAGACAAGAAAACCGGCGAACCGGGCGTTTATGGCCTGTTCGCCAGCGGTGAAAACAACCACGCCTGGCTCGACAAGCTGACCGAGGTCGGCGACGCCATGCGCGAAGCTCACCGTGCGTTGCTGGAGCACCCCGGCGACCTCAAGGAAGCAGACGATTTCGTACGTGACCGGATCGAAGGCGCGCGCAGCTGTCTTCTCGACCTGCAACGCCTGTGTTCCTACGGCCATTTCCGCCTGTCCGAGCATATGCGCATTATTCGCGAGCTGCTGTCGGGTCTGGGTGAGGCGCATTCCGCGCTATCCTCGGCCCTGATGCTGCGCCGTGCAGGTGTCGAGGCGCGGACAATCGACCTGTCCGGCTGGCGTGATGAACGCGAGATGTCGCTGAAAGAGCGCATAGAATCGGGCCTGCAAGATGCCGATCCGTCGCGCGAGATCCTGATCGTGACCGGGTACGCACAGTGCCGCGAAGGTCTGATGAAGGAATACGATCGCGGTTATTCCGAGGTTACCTTCTCGCGGATTGCTGCCATGACCGGCGCGCGCGAAGCGATCATTCACAAGGAATTCCACCTGTCCTCGGCCGACCCGAAACTGGTTGGCATGGAGAACGTGCGCAAGCTGGGCCACACCAACTATGACGTGGCCGACCAGCTGTCGAACATGGGCATGGAAGCGATCCATCCGAAAGCGGCCCGTACCCTGCGTCAGGCGCAAGTGCCGCTTCGCGTGACCAATGCGTTCGAGCCGAAAGATCCCGGCACCCTGATCGATGACCAGCCGACGAATACACCGGCCGCGGAAATCGTCTGCGGTCTGGATATCTACGCGCTGGACCTGTTCGAACAGGACATGCTGGGGGTCAAAGGCTATGACAGCACGATCCTTGAAATCCTGCGTCGGCACAACGTGAACATCGTGTCGAAGACGTCGAACGCGAATACGATCACGCATTTCCTCGACGCGTCGTTCAAGGCGATCCGCCGGGTCGAGCGTGACCTGATCGAGACCTATCCCAACGCAGATGTCTCGGTGCGGGCGCTGTCGCTGGCATCGGTGATCGGGCGCGACCTGTCGGGTCTGGGCGTTCTGGGTCGCGGCATGACCGCGCTTGACGAAAAGGGCATCGAAGTCGTGGCCGCACAGCAGCCGCCGCGCCTTGTGGATGTGCAATTCATCGTACCGAGAGACCAGCTCGACGATACGATATGCACGATGCACGATCTGTTCTTTGGCCGTGCCAGCAAGGCGGTCGAGAAAAAAGCGGCCTGATCGGACGAAATTCTATCGCAAATTTAGGGGCGTGCCGTTGGCGCGCCCCTTATTTTGTTCAAGAACAGCCCTTGGTGAAGCCTTCCTGAAATTCATTTCCTGAAAACCGCCCAATTTGAAAAACCATTTCTTAATACAGGCCAACTACATTTGATTGACGAAAGCATCCTTTTGCCAGCCGTGTTTGCGTCAAAATTTCGCCTAATCATCACTTTAGATCGCTTTACCAACATTGGGAAAAGCCTCCGCCGGGGCAAATTTATCAGGGCGGCTGAAAAATGAAGAAAAACATCTGGGGCGGCGTGTCGCGAACCTATCTGCTACTGGCATTCTGCACGGCAGTGCTTTGCATCGGGGCGGGGTATGCGATCATCAAGAAAGATCAATCGATCTATCTGAATGAAAAACGCGCCGAGCTTCAGAGGGACCTCAGCCACGTGGCCGATTCCCTTGCGGCCAAGCTGTTTGGCATGGAACTTGTCGCCAACCGTCTGGCGAGCTTCGTGTCCCTCTCCCCCGAGCTGAGCGACGAGGCGGTCTCGCAAGCCGCCGATCAGCTGCTCGACCGGTATCCCGGCATTCTTTCCGTCGCCATCGCGCCCGATCTGAAAGTCACGCATGTATCGCCGCTCGAGGGCAACGAATCCGTCATCGGGCTTGAATACGCTTTTGTGCCGACGCAACTGGCAAGCGTCGCGCGCGCCTACCGCCAGAGCGCGCCGGTGTTCGACGGGCCGATCAACCTTGTTCAGGGCGGACGCGGCTACATCCTGCGCTACCCGGTCATTACCCCACATGTGAATGGCAGGACGGAAAGCTTCTGGGGCATCATCTCGATCGTCCTTTCCGAAGAAGGGCTGTTTCGTGGGGACGAAGGGCTGGCCCATATCATCGACAACCTCCAGCTGTCCCTGCGGGAAGTGTCGCCAACCGGAAAGCTGATCAAACATCTCTATGGCGCGCCCGAGCTGTTCACTCCGGATCGTTCGACCCAGACCCTGACCGCCTTTGGCCGCAACTGGGAACTTGCCGCGACGCCAAACGAAGACTGGGCGCCTTATTCCCCGAACATGTGGAAATTCCTGGCGACGACGATTGTATCGCTGTTGACCCTTGTCGGGTCCATCCTGCTGATCCGCCGCTTTGCGATGCGCAGCCAGTACGCGCACAACATCCTCCAGCATGCGGTTGAATCCCTCGACGCCGGGTTCTCGCTGTTCGACCATAACGGCAGGCTTCTTATGGCAAACGACGCCTACGCCGATATCCTGCATCTGGACAAGGACGCGCTGAAACCGGGTCTTTCGATCGCGGACATTCTTTACATGTCGATCCGTCAGGGCCACGTGCCCGAGGCCATCGGCCGCGAGGATGCGTGGGTCAAATCCCAGCTCAAGAACTACGACCGCAACGCGACGACCATCGAACACCTGCCCGACGGGCGCTGGCTTAGCATTTCGCTGTCGAAAACGCCGGAAGAATACACGGTTGTCATCTGCGCGGATGTAACCGCCCAGAAAGAGGCGCAGATTGCCGCCGAGGCCGCCAACAAGCAAAAGTCGGAGTTCCTTGGCAATGTCACGCATGAGCTGCGCACGCCGTTGACGGTGATTTCCGGCTACGCCTCTTTCCTGCGCCAAAGCCAGAGCATGCCGGCGGCACGGGAAATCAACACACTGCTGGATCAACCTGACAATGCCGACAAGGTGGACAGCGACACGATGCGCGGCCTGATCACCAAGCAGGCTGATGGTATCTCGGCCCAGAGCGAAAAAATTCTTGGCGCATCGAAACACATGTTGAATATGGTCAATGACCTGCTCGACTGGGCCAAGGCCGAAGGCGGCGACCTCAAGATCGCACCGGAAACCGTGTCTGTCGCGAACTCGGTCCAGACCATCATCGACGATCTGAACCCGCAGGCGGAAAAGAAAGGCATCAAGCTGGTCGGCAAGATCGAGGATGTCATGATCGAGGCAGATCCTCTGCGGCTCAAGCAGGTGCTGTACAACCTTGTCGGCAATGCGCTGAAGTTTACCAACGAAGGCTCGATCACCATTTCCGTGCATCCCGACGGCACCCGCACCCGGATCGCGGTCGAGGACACCGGCTGCGGCATTCCAGCCAAGGATCACGCGCTGATCTTCCAGCGGTTCCAGCAGGCGGACGGGTCGGACACGCGCGCACATGGCGGCTTTGGGCTTGGTCTGACCATCGCCCGGCAGATTGTAAAACTGCATGGCGGCGATCTGGGCGTGACCAGCGAACCGGGTGTCGGCAGCCGTTTCGAATTCGACATGCCCAGCGCGAATGTCACGCCAATCTCGCATACGCGCAAATCCCGGCGGGCATCGACCACACAACGGGCACAACTGCGGTCGGCCGGATAATCCGGCCGCCAAAGGGCAGCAATTCGCTTGCCGCGACCAATCCGAGACGATAAACGACACCCGTGATGTGGGAGAACCGGCAAAAGCCGGTGCCGAAGGAGCAACCGCCCCGGAAACTCTCAGGCGCAAGGACCGCATCCGCCAAGACGACTCTGGAGAGAGCCCGGCCATAACCGGGACGCCGAAGGGATAACGATCTCAGGCAAAAGGACAGAGGGGGCATCACGCTTGCGGGCAATCGCCTGCGAAATTTGGGATGCCGCATGATTTCCTTGAGAATCACGCTGGTCTTGGACTTGGATCGGGTATGACGGATTTACTGAGAACCCCTCTGCACGCGCTGCACCTTGAGTTGGGCGGCAAGATGGTCGGCTTTGCGGGCTATGACATGCCCGTGCAATTCCGCGCCGGCATCATGGCCGAACACACCCATACGCGCGAAAAGGCCGGGCTTTTCGATGTGAGCCACATGGGGCAGGTCGTGATATCGGGCGGGGACTGGGACGCGCTGGCGACCGCCTTTGAAACGCTCGTGCCGATGGATGTGCTCGGTCTCAAGGAAGGCCGGCAACGCTATGGTCTTTTCACGGATAAAAACGGCGGCATCACCGATGACCTGATGTTCGCCAACCGGGGCGATCACCTGTTCGTCGTGGTCAATGCCGCCTGCAAGGATCAGGACATCGCGCATATGAAATCTGCGCTGGAACCGGCGCTGGATGTGGCCCCCGTGACCGACCGCGCGCTGCTGGCGCTGCAGGGGCCTGCCGCTGAAACCGTGTTGTCTGAACTGGCCCCCGAGGCGGCGGGGATGAAATTCATGGACGTAGCGACGCTGATGCTCGACGGCGCGGAATGCTGGGTTTCACGCTCGGGGTATACGGGCGAAGACGGCTATGAAATCTCGGTCCCGTCGGAACATGCCGAGTCGCTGGCCCGCCGCCTGCTGGATCATGACGATGTCCTGCCCATTGGCCTTGGCGCGCGGGATTCTCTGCGGCTCGAGGCGGGGCTTTGCCTTTACGGGCATGATATCGACACCACCACCCTGCCCGCCGAGGCATCGCTGACATGGGCGATTCAGAAGGCCCGGCGGCAGGGCGGCGCGCGCGAAGGCGGGTTCCCCGGTGCCGAAGCGGTCCTGAGCCAGATGCAGGACGGGCCGGCACGCAAGCGCGTTGGGTTGCGCCCCGAGGGTCGTGCGCCCATGCGCGAAGGCGTCGAACTCTTTGCCGAGGACGCAGGTGGTGAACCTGTCGGCAAAATCACCTCGGGCGGGTTTGGCCCCACGGTCGGCGGCCCCGTCGCGATGGGCTATGTCCCCGCCGACAAGGCCGAACCGGGCACCGTTCTTTACGGCGAGCTGCGCGGCAAGCGCCTGCCCGTCACCGTTTCCGCGATGCCCTTCGTCGCGGCCAATTTCAAACGATAATCAACAGGGAAGTGACCTCCATGAAATACACCGAAGAGCATGAATGGCTGCTGGAAGAAGACGGCCTGATCGTGGTCGGCATCACCGCCTATGCGGCGGAGCAGATGGGCGACGTGGTCTTTGTCGAACTGCCCGAGGAAGGCACCGAGATCACCAAGGATGACGAAGTCGTGGTGATCGAAAGCGTCAAGGCCGCCTCGGATATCCTTGCCCCGCTGGATGGCGAAATCGTCGAAGTGAACTCGACCCTTGCCGACAACCCCGCGCTGGTCAACGACGACCCCACCGGCGATGCATGGTTCTTCAAGATGAAGCCGTCGGATCTTTCGCCGATGGACGATTACATGGACGACGCGGCCTACAAGGAATTCATCGGAGACTGATCCTTGGCCGTCAGACGCATCGTCAGCAATATCCGCACGGATAATCCGACGGCGCTGGCAGCCTTTTACAGCGAGGTCTTCGACCTTGATATCGTGATGGATATGGGCTGGATCACGACGCTTGCCGCGCCGGACAGCCCTGCGACGCAGCTCTCACTCGCACGCCATGGCGGATCGGACACCGAGCTGCCCGCGCTGTCCATCGAGGTCGATGATCTGAGCGACATACTGGATCGCCTGGAAAGCCGGGGGATCCAACCCGAATACGGACCGACGAACGAAGATTGGGGGGTGCGGCGGTTCTACTTTCGCGACCCCGCCGGGACATTGATCAATGTCCTGACCCATATTGCGCCTTAACCCGAGGAGCCTTTCCCATGGCCTACGAGCCTATCGACTACCTGCCCTACGATTTCGCCAACCGCCGTCATATCGGCCCTTCCCCGACCGAGATGAGCGATATGCTCGAAACTCTTGGTGTGGCATCGCTTGAGCAGCTGATCGATGAAACCGTTCCCAAGGCAATCCGGCAGGAAAAGCCGCTGGATTTCGGCAAACCGAAATCGGAACGCGAGCTGCTGCATCACATGCGCCAGACCGCCAAGAAGAACAAGGTGATGACCTCGCTTATCGGTCAGGGGTATCACGGCACGGTCACCCCGCCCGCGATCCAGCGCAACATTCTTGAAAACCCGGCGTGGTACACGGCCTATACCCCCTATCAGCCGGAAATCTCGCAGGGGCGGCTTGAGGCGCTGCTGAACTTTCAGACCATGGTCAGCGATCTGACCGGGCTTGAAATCGCCAATGCCTCGCTTTTGGACGAAGCGACCGCCTGCGCCGAGGCGATGACGATGGCGCAGCGGGTGGCCAAGTCGAAATCAAAGGCGTTCTTCGTGGATGAGAACTGCCATCCGCAAAATATCGCGGTGATCCAGACCCGTGCCGCGCCGCTGGGGATCGAGGTCATCCTGGGCGCGCCGGAAGATATGGACGCAACCGCCGTATTCGGCGCGATATTCCAGTATCCGGGCACCTATGGCGATCTGCAGGATTTCTCGGCCCCGATTGCCGCGCTGCACGAGGCCAATGCCATCGCGATCATGTCCGCCGATATCCTTGCGCTGACCCTGCTGAAAGAGCCAGGTGCGATGGGGGCCGATATCGCTGTCGGCAATACGCAGCGTTTCGGCGTGCCGCTGGGCTATGGCGGTCCGCACGCGGCCTATATGGCCACCAAACAGCAATACGCGCGCAACATGCCCGGTCGTCTGGTCGGGGTCAGCGTCGACAGCCATGGCAACCGTGCTTACCGCCTGTCGCTGCAAACCCGCGAGCAGCATATCCGCCGCGAAAAGGCGACGTCCAACGTTTGCACCGCGCAGGCGCTTCTGGCGGTGATGGCCGGCTTCTATGCGGTCTTCCACGGCCCTGAAGGTCTGCGGGCCATCGCCCAGCGCGTGCACCGCAAGACGGTGCGGATGGCACGCGGTCTGGAAGAGGCCGGTTTCAGCGTCGAACCCAAGACCTATTTCGACACGATCACCGTGGATGTGGGCCTGCTTCAGCGTGGTGTTTTGCAGGCTGCCGAACGTGAAGGCGTGAACCTGCGCCGGGTCGGCAAGACCCGTGTCGGCATCACGCTTGACGAATGCACCCGCCCCGCGACGATCGAGAAAGTCTGGCGCGCCTTCGGCATTATCCGCAAGGACGACGACCTGAGCCCCGAATACCGTCTGCCCGACGATCTGATCCGCCAGTCCGGCTACCTCGAACATCCGATTTTCCACATGAACCGGGCCGAGACCGAGATGATGCGCTATATGCGTCGTCTCGCGGATCGCGATCTCGCGCTCGACCGGGCGATGATCCCGCTGGGGTCCTGCACGATGAAGCTGAACTCGGCCGCCGAGATGATGCCGATCAGCTGGGCCGAGTTCGCCCATCTGCACCCATTTGCCCCGGCCGATCAGGCGCAGGGCTACCGGATGATGATCGACGACCTGTCGGCCAAGCTCTGCGAGATCACCGGTTATGCCGCGATTTCGATGCAGCCGAATTCGGGCGCGCAGGGCGAATATGCAGGGCTTCTGACCATCGCCGCATGGCACCGTGCGCAAGGCAACGAAAACCGCAACGTATGCCTGATCCCGACAAGCGCGCATGGCACCAACCCGGCCAGCGCCCAGATGGTGGGCTGGAAGGTCGTGCCGGTGAAATCGTCAGAAAATGGCGACATCGACCTCGACGATTTCCGCGCCAAGGCCGAGAAATACACCGATCAGCTTGCCGCCTGTATGATCACCTACCCCTCGACCCATGGCGTGTTCGAGGAAACCGTGCGCGATGTCTGCCAGATCACCCATGAGCATGGCGGGCAGGTCTATATCGACGGGGCCAACATGAATGCGATGGTCGGCCTGTCGCGTCCCGGCGATCTGGGCGGCGACGTAAGCCACCTTAACCTGCACAAGACCTTCTGCATCCCGCATGGCGGCGGCGGACCCGGCATGGGACCGATCGGCGTCAAGGAACATCTGGTGCAGCACCTGCCCGGTCACCCCTCGACCGGTGGTGTCGAAGGCCCGGTATCTGCCGCGCCCTATGGTTCGCCCTCGCTCCTGCCGATTTCATGGGCCTACACGCTGATGATGGGGGGCGAAGGGCTGACGCAGGCGACCCGCGTCGCGATCCTGAACGCCAACTATATCGCGCAGCGGCTCGAGGGCGCTTACAAGGTGCTCTATCGCGGCAAGCAAGGGCGAGTGGCGCATGAGTGCATCATCGACACCCGTCCCTTTGCCGATAGCGCCGGGGTCACCGTGGATGACATTGCGAAACGGCTGGTCGATAGCGGATTCCACGCCCCGACCATGAGCTGGCCCGTCGCGGGCACGCTGATGATCGAACCCACCGAAAGCGAAACCAAGGCCGAGCTTGACCGGTTCTGCGATGCGATGCTGGCGATCCGCGAGGAAATCCGCGCCATCGAGGAAGAACAGATCGACCGCGAGAACAACCCGCTCAAGAACGCGCCGCACACGATGGAAGACCTCGTGCGCGACTGGGACCGGCCCTATAGCCGCGAACAGGGCTGTTTCCCGCCGGGTGCATTCCGTGTCGATAAATATTGGCCGCCGGTCAATCGCGTCGACAACGTCTATGGCGACCGTAACCTTGTTTGCTCCTGCCCGCCGATGGAGGATTACGCCGAGGCGGCCGAGTAATCCGCGGTTTTCGAACCTTGATGCGAGGCGCCCTGCGCGCCTCGCCTTTCCTTTTATCAGCGGCGCTGTTGATCTGGTCGCTGAACCAGTCGCCTTTCACTCGGCCTTTCGTCGAAGCCGCCCCGGCACAGATCGAACGCAGCCTACAGCGAGCGATGGCGCGACAGGTGTCACCGGACTGGCTTGCGGCCGAACTTGGCCACGCGCTTGAGGCGCGCGATCTCGACCGGATCGAAACGCTGGTTCTGATCGCAGAGGATCACAGCCTGATCCCCCTGCCTGAACAGCAGGAGGAAATCGAGGCCCTGCGCGCGGACTCCTCGGGTTTCTGGGCCACCACGCAGAATTGTGCGCTTTGCATGGCCGATATAGAGAGCTGCCCTTCGCTGGCCTTGATAGGCAGTTGTTCCATTCCCTTTGAACTGACACCGCTTGGCGATGCCAACGCGCTGCGCCGTGCCGGTCTGTCCGCCTGGGAAGGCGAACCAGTGGACAAGCTTGACGTATCGCTCGCGCTGGTGGGGCTGGGCGCGACGACAGCGGTTGTCGTCACCGGGGGCAGCAGCGTGACGGTCAAGGCCGGTGCGACTGTCCTTCGGATTGCGCGGCGCATGGGAACGCTGACGCCGTCTTTCATGCGCACCCTCGCCCGTCTCAGCGATATCAATCTGCGCGGTGATCTTATCCTTCCCTACATGCGTGGCAGTGTTCCTGCCTCGCGCGTGGTCGATACCGCCCGGCTAAGCGGGCTTGGCGAGGTCGCCACCGACCTCTCGCGGGTTGCCGCGAACACGTCGCTGACGGACACGGTCCGGCTTATGCAGCACGTAGATGACGCCGCCGATGCGCGCCGTCTCGCAAGGGTTTCCGAGGTGACCGGGCCGCGCACGGCGGCGGTGTTCGACGTGCTTGGTAAGCAACGCGTGTTCCGCGCGCTTGTGCGACTGTCGGATACCGCCATTGCCACCGCTGCCCTGATCTATTTGACATTGCTGCAGATTTCCCTGTACATCGCAGGCCGTGCCGGAATTGGCCTTTATCGTATGGCGATCCGCAAACAGCCGCGCTGACAGGCTTTGCCACAGCATTCTATTGCGCGCGCCCGACCCTTGGGTCATGATCCGCACCTGTAAGGGAGACCTGAAATGCGCAAGTTCCTTGTGGTTCTCGATGACAGCCGCGAATGCCTGAACGCGATGCGTTTTGCAGCGATGCGGGCGGCCCATACCGGTGGCGGCGTCTGTGTGCTCTCGGTCATTCCGCCAGACGAGTTCAACCATTGGATCGGCGTCGGAGAGGTCATGCGCGAAGAGGCGCGCGAACGCATCCATGCTCATTTCGAGGTTTTTGCGAAATGGATGCGCGACCGGCAGGGTGTCGACCCTGAGCTTGTGATCCGCGAAGGCGATCCGGTGCAGCAGATTATCGAACATATCGGCGAAGACCCGGAGATTGGCGTTGTGGTGCTGGGCGCTGGCACCGACAAGAAAGGCCCCGGGCCGCTTGTGACGCATATGTCGCGCTCGGCCGGGTCGCTGCCGGTGCCGATCACGATCGTTCCGGGCGACCTTTCCAAGGAAAAGCTTGAAGCGATTACCTGACGTTCCCGCTTGGGGCGAAATTAGAATCGTTCCAATTCTTGACGATCCGGCCGCGGAAGCGCATATATGAAGCAACCGAGAAAAGGTGCACATCAGATGTTTATTCAGACCGAATCCACGCCGAACCCGGCAACGCTGAAGTTTCTCCCCGGCCAGTCCGTTCTGGAAATGGGCACCGCCGATTTTCCAAGCGCCGAGTCCGCAGGCAAGTCGCCGCTCGCCAGCCGCATTTTCGCGGTAGATGGTGTCGAGGGTGTCTTTTTCGGCAATGACTTCGTGACGGTCACCAAGGCCGACAGCGTCGACTGGGACCATATCAAACCCGCCATCCTTGGCGCGGTTATGGAGCATTACCAGTCCGGTCAGCCGGTCATGGACGAAGGCCAGACAGCAGCATCGGGCCATGCGGAACATTCCGGCGACGATTCGGAAATCGTGGGTCAGATCAAGGACCTGCTTGACACCCGCGTGCGTCCTGCCGTGGCGCAGGACGGTGGCGACATCACTTTCCACGGCTTTGAGCGCGGCGTTGTCTATCTCCACATGCAGGGCGCATGCGCGGGCTGCCCCTCCTCGACCCTGACGCTCAAGATGGGGATCGAGAACCTGCTGCGTCACTACATCCCCGAAGTGACCGAAGTCCGCCCCGTCGCGGTCTGATCCGGCAGCTTCACTCGCACCATTGAAAAGGCGTCCCGACGGGCGCCTTTTTCTTTATCGGATCGGTACGGACGGCACCGGGCGATTGCATCCCCTGTCCAAGCCCGGCATAGCTGAACGAAACCGAAACACAGCAGATGCCCGGCCGAATGACCTCAGCCCCCAGACACGCGGAAACGATACTCGCCTTTGACACCTCCGCAGGCCATTGCGCGGCGGCGGTTTTGCGCGACGGCGATATCGTGATCGCAAAAGCAGAGGACATGACGCGCGGACAGGCGGAACGTCTGGTGCCGCTGCTCGAAGAGATTCTGGCCGAGGCCGGGTTGGCATGGTCCGATCTCGACCGGATCGGCGTTGGCGTCGGTCCCGGCAATTTCACCGGCATCCGTATCTCCGTTGCCACGGCGCGTGGCCTGGCGCTTGGGCTGGGAGTTCCAGCGATTGGCGTCACGACATTCGACGCCATCGCGAGCATCACGCCCGGCGACACGGCGGTTCCCGCGCCACGCGACCAGGTCTACCTCAGCCACGCAGGCCATGAACCGGAACTGGTGCCAAAAGATCAGGCACGCTCGGCCAACCTGCCCCCACCTGCGCCAGAACTTGCCGCAGCCATCGCGCTATGCGCCGCTGCGGCCGATCCGGCAGAATGCCCGGCCCCTGCCCCCTTTTACCTGCGACCGGCAGATGCGGCCCCGTCGCGCGATCTGCCACCCCCCCTGCTCGATTGATGACCCCGGAAACGCTCGCCCTTGTTCACAAGGCGGCTTATGCGCCGGACAGGCCGTGGTCGGTCGAGGAATTCGCCGTGCTGCTTGACCAGCCCGGTACCGTGGTCACGGGGGACGAACGCGGTTTTGCCCTTGCCCGGGTGCTTTTCGACGAGGCCGAGTTGCTAACCATCGCAACCCATCCCGATCACCGCAGGCAAGGGATCGGCTACGAGCTGATGCAGGCATGGCAAAACATTTGCGCCGAAAAAGGAGCGACGCGTGCGCTCCTTGAAGTCGCCGCCGACAACACCGCCGCGCGCGCACTTTATGCACGTTGCGGATACGAGCAGATTGGTCAGCGCAAGGGATATTACGCGCGGGCAGATGCACCGGCTGTCGATGCAATAGTCATGTCCCTGCCTTTGACCTGACGACAGATTGCCGAATCCGGCTGGAGCGGACAAAAAGCGGTTGACCGTCGCCGCGCCTGCGTCCTTATTTGAACTATCTCAGCATGACCGCATGTTGGATCGGGCGGAGAGACAAAACCCTGCCGCCCCAAACACATAAACCGGGAGAACAACTATGACCCTCATGAAATCCCTGATGGGCGCCGCTGCAGGCCTCGCGCTTTGTGCCGGGGCGGCTATGGCCGAACCCGCGGTGATCTACGATCTGGGTGGGAAATTCGACAAGTCCTTCAACGAAGCCGCCTTTGCCGGTGCCCAGCGCTGGGCCGATGAAACCGGCGAGAGCTTTCGCGACATCGAACTGCAATCCGAAGCCCAGCGTGAACAGGCACTGCGTCGCTTTGCCGAAAGCGGCTCCAACCCAATCGTGATGGTCGGCTTTGCCTTTGCCGATGCGCTGGGTCAGGTTGCCGCCGATTATCCGGATACGAAATTCGTCATCATCGACATGGTCGTCGATGCGCCGAACGTGCGTTCCGTCGTTTTCAACGAACACGAAGGTTCGTACCTTGTCGGCATGATGGCCGCGATGGCATCTGAATCGGATACGGTCGGCTTTATCGGCGGTATGGACATCCCGCTGATCCGCAAATTCGCCTGCGGTTATGCGCAGGGCGTCAAGGCGGCGAACCCGGATGCGACCGTGATCTCGAACATGACCGGCACGACCCCTGCCGCGTGGAATGACCCGGTCAAAGGGTCCGAGCTGACAAAGGCGCAGATCAGTCAGGGCGCGGACGTGGTCTATGCTGCGGCTGGCGGCACCGGCGTTGGCGTGCTGCAGACCGCAGCCGACGAAGACATCCTGTCGATCGGCGTGGACAGCAACCAGAACTACCTGCACCCGGGCAAGGTCCTGACCTCGATGACAAAACGCGTCGACAACGCGGTTTATGACGCGCTGACCGACGGCGCCGAGATGGAAACCGGCTTCGAAGTCATGGGTCTGGCCAATGGTGGTGTCGGCTATGCGATGGACGAATACAACAAGGATCTCGTCAGCGCTGACATGCAGTCCGCCATCGACGAAGCCGCTGAAAAGATCGCCAGCGGCGAGATCGAAGTTCACGACTACATGTCCGACGACAGCTGCCCGGCTCTGAGCTTCTGAGCATGGCAATGAACGACCAGACGGAGCGGCAGGACACTGCCGCTCCGGCGATTGAACTGAAGGGCATTTCCAAGTCCTTTGGCCCGGTGCAGGCCAACAAGGACATCTCCATTTCGGTGCGGCCCGGCACCATTCACGGTATCATCGGCGAAAATGGCGCTGGAAAATCGACCCTGATGAGCATTCTCTACGGCTTTTACAAAGCCGACCGGGGCGAGATCTTTATCAACGGAAAAAAGACTGAAATTCCCGACAGCCAGGCGGCTATTGCGGCCGGTATCGGCATGGTCTTTCAGCATTTCAAACTGGTGGAAAATTTCACCGTCCTCGAAAACATCATTCTTGGTGCCGAAGACGGCGGCCTGTTGAAACCCTCGCTCGCCAAGGCGCGCAAGTCGCTGATCGAGCTTGAGCGGGAATACGGGCTGAACGTGGACCCGGATGCTGTTATTCAGGATATCGGCGTCGGCAAGCAGCAGCGGGTCGAAATCCTCAAGGCGCTCTACCGTCAGGCCGAGGTTCTGATCCTCGACGAACCGACCGGCGTGCTGACACCGGCCGAGGCCGACCAGCTTTTCCGCATCCTCGGGCGGCTGCGCGACGAAGGAAAGACCATCATCCTGATCACCCACAAGCTGCGCGAGATCATGGATATCACCGATACGGTCAGCGTGATGCGACGGGGCGAGATGACCGCGACGGTCAAAACCTCGGAAACCAGCCCCGAGCAACTGGCCGAATTGATGGTGGGGCGCAAGGTCCTGCTCCGCGTGGATAAGGTACCGGCCAAACCCGGCAAGCCTGTGCTTGAAATCGAAAATCTCAAGGTGACCGACGAAAAGGGTGTCGAGCGCCTAAAGGGGATCGACCTGACCGTACGTGCGGGAGAAATTCTTGGCATCGCGGGCGTGGCCGGGAACGGACAGTCGGAACTGCTTGAGGTGCTTGGAGGCATGCGGCGGGGCGAAGGCACGATCCGGCTTAACGGTGCGCCGCTTGCGCTGGACGGGCCAAATTCCGACGGGCGCGCGCGGCGGGCGCAGGGCGTTGCCCATGTGCCCGAGGACCGACAGCGCGAAGGTCTGATCATGGATTTCCACGCGTGGGAAAACGTGGCCTTTGGCTATCATCTGGATGCGAGCTATCGCCGGGGGCCGTTCATGGACAATACCGCCCTGCGCCGCGATACCGAAGCCAAGATGAAAAAGTTCGACGTGCGTCCACCCGATCCATGGCTCACGGCCAAGAATTTCTCGGGCGGGAACCAGCAGAAAATCGTGGTCGCGCGTGAGATCGAACGTAACCCCGACCTGCTTCTGGTCGGGCAACCGACGCGCGGCGTCGACATCGGCGCAATCGAGTTCATCCATAACGAGATCGTTGCCCTGCGCGATCAGGGCAAGGCGATCCTTCTGGTCTCGGTCGAGCTGGAAGAGATATTTTCCCTTGCGGACCGGATCGCCGTGATGTTCGACGGGCATATCATGGGCGAACGCTTGCCCAATGAAACAGACGAAAAAGAACTGGGCATGCTGATGGCCGGCATGTCAGGAGAAGCGGCGTGAGTACCTATCTGCCAAACGTGAAACGGGGGCCTTTCTGACATGGATGTCATGCCGAAATGGGCCGAAGTCGTTCTGGTCCCTCTTATCTCCCTCCTTCTTGCGGCGATCCTGTCGGCACTGGTGATCCTTGCCATCGGCGAAGACCCGATCGCGGCGGTCGAACTCATGGTGCAGGGCGCGCTCGGGTCGACCTATGGCTGGGGCTACACGCTTTATTACGCGACGAATTTCATGTTCACCGGGCTCGCTGTTGCGGTCGCCTTTCACGCCAAGATGTTCAACATCGGCGGTGAAGGTCAGGCGATGCTTGGCGGGCTTGGCGTCGCGCTCGCCTGTCTGTACTTTCCATGGCCCCACTGGTCGCTCGCGCTGATCGCGGCCACGGTTGGCGCCGCGCTGTTCGGCGCGGCTTGGGCGGCGATCCCGGCCTATCTGCAAGCGAAACGCGGTAGCCATATCGTGATCACCACGATCATGTTCAATTTCATCGCCGCTGCCGTGCTGAACTATATGCTGGTCAATGTCTTGCGGCCCGAAGGGTCGATGGACCCGGCGACCGAGCGGTTCTCTCCCACGGTACATCTGCCGACCCTGCACGAAATTCTCGCCCCCTTTGGCATCGAGTTTTCCAAGGCGGCTCCTGCCAACTTCTCGCTGCTCGTGGCGATTGCGGCTTGTATTCTGGTCTGGGCGCTGATCTGGCGCACGCGGCTTGGGTATGAAATCCGCGCCTATGGGTTTTCGGAACCCGGCGCGCGTTATGCCGGTATCTCACCCACGCGTATCATCATGATTTCCATGCTGATTTCCGGCGGTCTTGCCGGGCTGATGGCGATCAACAACGTGATGGGCGAAGCCGAGCGGCTGGTGCTCAACGCAACCGAGGGCGCGGGATTTATCGGGATTGCCGTGGCGCTGATGGGGCGGTCGCACCCGCTGGGTGTCTTCCTTGCCGCGATCCTGTTCGGGTTCCTCTACCAGGGCGGTGCCGAGCTTGCGCTCTGGACGTCGATCCCGCGCGAGCTGATCGTCGTCATCCAGGCGCTTGTCATCCTCTTTACAGGTGCGCTGGACAACATGGTGCGGATGCCGCTGGAAAGCCTCTTCCTGCGCTATCGGAAAGGACGGTCGTGATGGATTTTCTGACGATCATCCAGATCCTCGATTCGACGATCCGGTTGGCGACACCGCTCTTGCTGGCCTGCCTTGCCGGGCTGTTTTCGGAACGAGCGGGCATCTTCGACATCGGCCTTGAAGGCAAGATGCTCGCGGCGGCCTTTTTCTCGGCGGCCACGGCGGCCATCACCGGGTCGGTCTGGCTTGGCCTGCTGGCCGGCACGCTGGCCTCGATGGTGCTTTCGGCGCTGCACGGGCTGGCCTCGATCACCTTTCGCGGCAATCAGCTTATCTCGGGTGTGGCAATCAACTTCCTTGCTGCCGGGATGACGGTGCTGATCGCGCAGGACTGGTTCCAGCAAGGCGGTCGAACGCCGTCGCTGATCGGACAGGGCCGGTTCAACGCCGTCACCCTGCCCTTTGCCGATGCGCTGGCCGATGTCCCGGTTCTTGGGCCGATTTACAGCGAATTGATCTCGGGCCATTCGATCCTAGTTTACCTCGCCTTCCTTTGCGTTCCGGCGACTTGGTGGCTGTTATTCAGAACCCGGTTCGGCCTGCGCCTGCGCGCCGTGGGCGAAAACCCGGCAGCCGTCGATACGGCGGGCATCTCGGTGATCGGCATGCGCTATGCGGCCGTTGCGATCTGCGGTCTGCTCTGCGGGATTGCCGGTGCCTATCTCGCGACTGCGCTGCAGGCCGGTTTCGTCAAGGACATGACCGCCGGGCGCGGATATATTGCGCTTGCAGCACTGATCTTTGCCAAATGGCGCCCGTGGCATGCGATGTTCTCCTGCCTGCTGTTCGGTTTCCTCCAAGCCGTCGCCCTGCGCTATCAGAACATTCACATCGGTGATTTCGTCATCCCGGTTCAGGCGATGGACGCGCTGCCCTATATCCTCACCGTGGTGATTCTCGCCGGGTTCGTCGGCAAGGCGATCCCCCCCCGTGCGGGCGGCGAACCCTACGTGAAAGAACGATAAAAACCTGCCCGTTTTCGACGGGCAGGATTGCGAGTTTGCCCGATCACGTCCGGCGGCGGATCAATTTCAAGCCAGCCGGATTGATTTGTCAGTCGGGGACGGTTTAGGAAACGCCATGCAAATCTACCTCCCCATCGCCGAGGTATCGGTCAACGCTTTCCTGCTTCTGGGCCTTGGGGGTCTTGTAGGCATTCTGTCAGGCATGTTTGGCGTCGGGGGCGGGTTCCTTATCACACCGCTCTTGTTCTTTGTCGGTATTCCCCCTGCGGTCGCTGTTGCAACATCGGCCAACCAGATTGTGGCCTCGTCTTTCTCGGGCGTGCTTGCGCATTTCCAACGAAAGACGGTCGATCTCAAGATGGGGACGGTGACCTTATGCGGCGGCCTTGTTGGTGCTGCGCTTGGCGTGTTTGCGTTCAACTACCTGAAATCCATCGGTCAGGTCGATCTGATGGTCCGGCTCTGCTATGTCCTGTTCCTTGGGATCGTCGGCGCGCTGATGTTCGTGGAAAGCCTGAACGCCCTGCGCAAGACGCGCAAAGCCGCTACTTCGGGCCGACCAACGCCAACCAAACGCAACAAGCACAACTGGGTGCACGCCCTGCCCTTCAAGATGCGGTTCCGCACCTCGGGCCTTTACATCTCGGTCATTCCGCCGCTTCTTGTGGGTCTGACCGTCGGGGTATTGGCCGCGGTCATGGGTGTGGGTGGCGGGTTCATCATGGTGCCCGCGATGATCTATATTCTTGGCATGCCCACCAAGGTCGTGATCGGAACCTCGCTGTTCCAGATCATCTTTGTCGCGGCTTTTACCACGATGCTGCATGCCACGACGAACTACACGGTGGATGTTGTTCTGGCGCTTTTGCTGCTGATCGGCGGCGTGATCGGCGCCCAGTTCGGCACCCAGATCGGGCTACGCATGAAGGCGGAACAACTGCGCGTTCTGCTGGCGCTCTTGGTTTTGCTGGTCTGTTTCAAACTGGCGCTGGATCTGCTGATCGAACCGCATGAGCTTTATTCGCTCACGCCGCTGGAGCCTCGCTAAGCCATGCGGTTTCTGCTCCTCATCCTGCTGATCCTCCCGCTAAGCGCGGGGGCGGAAACCGTCGTCCTTGGTCTGTCGCGCGACCGGATCAACATCACGGCGAATTTCGATGGCTCCGAAATCCTTGTCTTTGGCGCTGTGAAACGCGAAGTGCCGATCTCGGACGAGGAACCGCTGGAAGTCATCGTCACCGTCGCAGGCCCGTCGACGCCCGTCGTGGTGCGGCGCAAGGACAAACGATATGGCATCTGGGTGAATAACGCCGCCGTCGAAGTCGATGCCGCGCCCAGCTTTTACGCCGTGGCGACCTCTGGCCCACTTGAAGATGTGCTGCTGCGGGTCGAGGACCTGCGCCACAAGATCACGACCACCCGCGCGATCAGGTCGGTCGGCGCGCCGGACGACATCCGCGATTCAAGCAAGTTCACTGATGCGCTGATCCGTGTCCGGCAGCAGAACGGGCTGTATCAACTGCTGGAAGGTGTGGTGGCGTTCGACCAGCAGACGCTTTTCAATACCTCGATCCGTCTGCCCGCCAACCTGACCGAGGGCGGATACACCACCCGGATTTTCCTGACCCGTGGCGGCGCTGTGGTGTCGGATTACGAGGCGACGATATTTGTCGGCAAGGTCGGGCTGGAACGCTGGCTCTACATGCTGTCGCGTTCCCAGCCCTTGGTTTACGGGATCATGTCGATCACCATCGCGGTGCTCGCCGGATGGGGCGCTTCGGCTGCCTTCCGACTGCTGCGCAATTCCTGAACCTTGGGTTATCCCCGCCCGATATAGGGCATCTTGGTCGCCATCACCGTCATGAACTGCACGTTCGCACTTAGCGGCAGATCTGCCATGTGCAACACCGAACGGGCGGCGTCATCGACTTCCATCGTCGGTGGCACATCGATCCCTTCGGCCAGCGCCCGGGACTTGAGATTTGCCACCATCGGGGTTTCTGCATTGCCGATATCGATCTGGCCGCAGGCGATGTCATAGGGGCGACCGTCCAGCGACAGCGACTTGGTAAGGCCGGTGATCGCGTGCTTGGTGGTCGTGTAGGTGACCGATCCCGGACGCGGCACATGGGCCGAGATCGATCCGTTATTGATGATCCGCCCGCCCTGCGGATTCTGTCCGCGCATGATGGAAAAGGCGAAGCGGGCCGCAAGGAACATGCCGTTCAGGTTCACCGCAACGGAATCGAACCAGTGCTCAATCGGGATTTCATCAATGGGACCGGCTGGCGTGAACATGCCCGCGTTGTTGAACAGCACATCCAGCCGCCCGGCCTTGTCCACAAAGCTGTCGAAGGCATTCTGGAGGGCGTCCATATCGGTCACATCCGCGATCAGGGGCACGGCGTTGTCATGCTGCGCCGCGATTTCTTCAAGCAGGTCGCCGCGCCGCGCCAGAACGCCAACGCGCCATCCTTGGCTGAGGAAAAGCTCTGCGGTGGCCCGGCCAATGCCCGAACTCGCCCCGGTGATCAGGATGGATTTCATGTTTCTTCTCCTTCAAGCGTCAGCGCCACGGCGGGCGCGCGCAGGTCATCGACCCTCAAATCATGCTGCGGTTTGGACAGGCGGTTGCGCACGACCCAGATCAGTCTTTCCTGCGCCCGCGTGATCGCGACATAGGCGAGCCTTTTCCAGAGCGGCTGGCCCGCTTCCATCCGGCCCATCCGGGCGGCGACAAAAAGGTCGGGCGCAAAGACCTGCACCGTGTCCCATTGCGACCCCTGCGCCTTGTGGATGGTGCAGGCCGCCCCATGCAAGAAAGTCGCGCCCATGCCCGCAGCGAAGGGAATGAACGGTTCTTCCTCGTCCGGCTTTTCGATCTTCACGATCGAAGCCGCGCTGATCTGCGGATCTTCGGCCCCCATCACGTGCAGCCGCGAGAACCCCGGTTTGCGGCCGGGCCCTAGGTACACAACCTGCGCGCCCTTGATGAGACCCCGCGCCTCGAGATCGAGGCGTTTCTTGCGGTGTTTCAGCGGCAGTTCCAACCCGTCGCAGATCAGCGGTTCGCCTGCCAGCAGCGCGTCTTCCGGCGCTTGGTAGACCGTTCGGAACGCGTTGATCAGCCTGATCCGCGTGGCATTTCTCCAAACCAGAACCGGGCTGCGCGCCATCAGGTCGACCTCGACCCGCTGCCCCCAGACGACCCGGTCATCGCGCTTGGCCAGTTCCTCGACCATGCGTTCGAAATCGTGAAATTCCATCTGCGGGTCGGCCAGCGCATGGGCCAGATCAAGGATCGGGTTATCCGCCTCCTGCCGGTGCACACGGCTGAGTTCAAGCTTGCGTGGCTCGGACAGACCGTCAAACACCATCGCGCCCGACTGGTTCACCGGTGCCAGCTGGGCCGGGTCGCCAAAGAGCAGAAGGTTAGGAAAGATTTCCTGAAGGTCGGTGAACTGCCGGTCATCCAGCATCGAGGCTTCGTCGACAAACCCGATATCGAGCGGTTCTTCCCGCCGTTTCCAGCCGGTGATGAAATCCGAGCCGCGCAGACCGGCGGCGGCCAGCGCGCCGGGGATCGATTTGTTATTGGCATAGAATGCGGCGGCGCGATCCAATGCCTCTTCGCTCATGCCTTCGATTTCGGGGCGCTCGCCCTCACCCGCCAGCCATTCGGCGATGCGCTCGTATTCCGGGTCGTAGACCGGCGTATAAAGAATGCGGTGGATCGTGGTGGCCGGAACACCGCGCAGCCGCAAAACGCTTGCCGCCTTGTTGGTCGGAGCAAGGATGGCCAATGACCGTTTGTCCTTGCGTTTGCGGCTTTCGTAATCGCCGGAAACGATCTCGACCCCCGCCTGTTCCAGCGCCTTGTAAAGCTCGGCCAGCAAAAGCGTTTTGCCCGACCCGGCCTTGCCGATCACGGCAAGCACACCCTTGCCCGAACCGACGGGTGGCTTCAGCAGGTTGTCGTCAAGATCGACCCCCGCTTCGCGCAGCATGGCGGCAACACTGTCAAAGGCGCTTGCCTGATCTTCGGAAAATTGTACGGGCGTCAAAGTCATGGCGCGACCCTACAGTCGCGCCTGACCAAAGCCCAGATGCCAAAATGATTAAGCCGTCATGCGAATTTGATCGGTGTGGGCCATGCCGAACGAGCGGTCGAACCAAAGCCGCGAGAGATCGCAGGATATGCCCGCGCGGCGGGCTACGCGGAACTTTGCATCCTGAGTGAAGGACCAGAGGCCGAGGCTGACCTTGTCGCGGCCCGTTCCTTCGGACCCGAGAATTTCCGGCGATGACCCGATCACGCGATAGATCCGCTCCATCCGCAGATCGAAAACTCCAAGGAAATGCTTGATCCCGAAGCGGCTCATGATCTCGCCCCCGGCAAGCATCAGGGCCGCAGCAACCCGGGGTTCGGCGTCCCGCGACAGGCAGAAGCGCGTGCATTCCCATATCAGCGGGCTGGAAATCGGGTTGCCACCTGTCAGGTGACCGAAAACTTCGTTGGCCATTACCCGGCCGGTTGTCGGCAGAAACCGCATCGATCCGCCGTGACGCCCGTTCGCGTTTTCCCAGATAACATAGAGCGGGTTCAGCTCGTCGTAGCCGTCGTGTTCCTCGCCCTGCTCATCGACATTCACGTCCCATTCAAGGCGCGTGCGAAACTGGTCCGCACGGTCCTGAAACATGCTGTGAGCAAGTTTCTGGTACTTGTGAAGATCATGGCCGTAAATATAGCGCAGCATTTTTCAGTCCCCTGTCTGGCTGTCCGATGCCGAAAGGGTAACGAAACCTTGGTTAACGCACGCTGGTCGAAACGTGCGTTTTATTAATCCTGCGCCTTTTCGATTCCGCCAACGCATCACGTTGGCGGGTCCGGATTATGAAATAGCCAAAGAATTCAGACGACTATCAGTCCGCAACCAATGGCCCTCGCTACGGCGTGAGTGGTGTTCATTGCCCCAAGTTTGAAACGGGCGCTTTCGATGTATACCCGCAGCGTATGTTCCGAAATCGAAAGCGCATGTGCCACCTGCGGTCGGCTGTAGCCCATGGCCAGCAATGTCATCGCGTCGATTTCCCGCGGAGACAAGGAACGCGATTGCTCCATCTTTTTGTCCGCTTCGAATTCAAGTGCCTTCCTGTTAAAATAATGCGCGATCAGAATAAGATCCCGCCCGTTCTGCTCGATGAATTCCGCCCAGGTCGCGTCGTCGCAATTATGGCTCGCCGTAAAAAGCGCGAATTGTCCCTGTGGCCCCCTTACCGGTATCGAGTACCCCTGATTGCCTACTCCGAAACTTTGCGCGTCCGCAAAAAATTGCCTTGCCTGTTTCGAGGACCAGTCGAGCCTTTTCCAGTCGATCGGGTGAAAGCGCTGGTAACACCCGATGATAACCGGATCGACCCTGAGATAGTTTTTCTCCGAGTAGTGGTCGATCCATTTGAGTGGATAGGTCCCGCACCCATACTGCTCTCCGGCGCTGTCGACCCAGTGATAGACGATATGATCAATGCCAAAGACCCGTCGGAGCGAGACGATGGCTTTCTGCAGCCCCTCAAGCTCTTCTGTTTTCTCCAGACCGGCGAGAATCTGGTCCAATTCGGCTCGGTTCACCATTGATGTGTACGCGCGTCTCTTTTTCCTTCGACGCCAGTTCGGACGCGGCAATCATTGTCGTGTCGTCAAGCTGTTCAGCCAGAGCCGCCAATTCGTTCGCTATTGCAAATGTTTTGAGGTCCGCCAGTACGTCGAGTATCCATTCATTCTGCATCTTCAACCTCGCCTTTGGGGAGTTAACAAAAGATTAAACTGAATATAGCACTTCCAAATTTCTCAGAAAATTCGCCGATTCCAGTTCCCCATAAATAGCGAGGTCCGGATTTATAAACCGTTGATGCAACTTGTGCGTGTCCCCTTGACGAAGTTGCGCCCGCGAATCACGGGGATCCGGCGGGCGCATGAATTGTTCTTTGTCGGGCTGGAATCAGGACTTGTGGTCAAGAACCTCTTCCAGAGTGCGCAGTCCTGTCCTTGGTGACTGGACAAGAACCGACATGTTCCCCGGCTTATGCTCGTTACGCATCATCTTCATATGCGCCTGCGGAAGGTCCGCCCAGGTAAAGACTTCGGACATGCAGGGATCAAGGCGACGCTCGAGCATCAGCTTGTTGGCCGCGCTGGCCTGCTTGAGATGCGCAAAATGGCTGCCCTGCAGGCGCTTCTGGTGCATCCACATGTAGCGCACGTCGAATGTCAGGTTGAAACCCGAGGTGCCGGCGCAGATCACGACCATGCCACCCTTTTTCACAACAAAGGTGGACACGGGGAACGTCGCTTCGCCCGGGTGCTCGAACACCATGTCGACATTGACGCCCTTGCCGGTGATGTCCCAGATCGCCTTGCCGAAACGGCGCGCTTCCTTGAACCACTCCCCGTATTCGGGCGTGTTCACCGTGGGGAGCTGGCCCCAGCAGTTGAAATCCTTGCGGTTGATGACACCCTTCGCGCCGATATCCAGAACGAACTGGCGCTTGGATTCATCCGAGATCACGCCAATGGCGTTGGCACCCGCCGTGTTGATCAGCTGGATGGCGTAAGAGCCAAGACCTCCCGAGGCGCCCCAGACCAGCACGTTCTGACCGGGCTTGAGATCGTGAGGCTCGTGACCAAAGAGCATGCGATAGGCGGTGGCCAGCGTCAGAGTGTAACAGGCCGACTCTTCCCATGTCAGATGCTTCGGACGCGGCATGAGTTGCTGCGACTGCACGCGGGTGAACTGCGCAAAAGAGCCATCCGGCGTCTCATAGCCCCAGATCCGCTGGCTGGGCGAATACATCGGATCGCCGCCGTTGCATTCCTCGTCGTCACCATCGTCCTGGTTGCAGTGGATTACGACCTCATCACCGACCTTCCAGCGCGTGACCTTGTCACCCACGGCCCAGACGATGCCCGAGGCATCCGAGCCCGCGATGTGAAAGGGCTGCTTGTGGCCGTCAAAGGGGCTGATCGGCTTGCCGAGCGCCGCCCAGACACCGTTGTAGTTTACGCCCGCTGCCATCACGAGCACGAGAACATCGTGACTGTCGAGCTGCGGCACATCCACGACTTCTTCCAGCATGGCCGTATCCGGCTCACCATGCCGCTCTCTGCGGATCGCCCAAGCGTACATTTGCTTGGGGACATAGCCGAGCGGAGGGATTTCACCCATTTCGTACAGGTCTTTTTCTGGCGCTTCATAGGGCGCGATATCGGCGTGGGTATCCAATGCCATGTCGTCCTCCGTTCATATCGAGCTTGCCGCGATGCGGAATCGGCGGCGTCTCACAGTCGAATATGATCTACCGCGCAATATTGCAATACGTTTGAACCAAATATTGAAACTTTATGACCCAGCGGGTGCAGAAAACTACTTTGCGCCCGCAGAATAATCGAGAGCTTCCAAGGGCATGAGATGACCGATGGAGTTCGCATAAAACTGCAACAAATCCTCTTGTCCGGCGCGCACGCTGTATTCCCCGTTCTCGTTGAGGGTAAGAATCCTGCGCCTGGTAAGGTTGCCCAGCCCCGCTTCGGCCGCGTAACCACGATTATCCCGGGGCAAATGAAGGTTCGACCGTCCAAGCACGCGTGCGATATGGCCCATCGCTATTTCAAGCCCTGTGCGCGAGATGCTGCCTTTTTCCCGGATGATCCAGCAGATTAGCGGCACCGGCAAAACCGGAACGATGGCGCCGATCCTCTGCATCAATTCCTCTGCCAGCGGTTCAAGGTCGATTGTTTCCGCGTCGCCCGCGAAACCGCGCAAAGACAAGGGATCACCGAAACTGACAGCGGCCGAACCGAAACGGCGATACCGCCCGGTCAACCGCAGCCAGACCTGCCGCAGCACGTTCCGCATCGCCGCCCCAAGACCGGCCCGAAACCGATGGCCCTTGCGATTGGCCGCCGCGATAAGAGTCCTGTCCTCCAGCACCCGGTCATAATTCAGCGCGACAGGGACAAAGACCACGTCCCTGCTCTCGGGTCCAAAGCCATCAGTAATATACTTGAGCAAGCCAAGCTTTGGCGCGGCCAATGCCCCGGTTCGCGAAAGCCCGCCCTCCGGAAACATTGCCTGCGTCACGCCCGCCGACGTCGCAAGCTGGACATAGCGGGCTAGAATCGTCCGGTAGAGATCATTGCTGGACGCGCGACGGATAAAGTACGCCCCCATCGCCCGGATAAGCCAGGAAAGCGGCCAGATCCGCGCCCATTCTCCGACCGCGTAGGATAAGGCCGACCTTTCGGCCGCGAGGTATGTCACCAGCACGTAATCCATGTTCGAGCGATGGTTCATCACAAAAACCACCGTCGCCTCCGGGTCGATTTCCCGCAGAGGGCCAGCCTTGTAATGGCCAAGGCGGACGTGAAACAAAGCATTGCTCAGCCAGCGCGCCGCGCGGATGGCAAAGCCGAAATAGGCTGTTGCTGAAAAGGACGGCACGATTTCGCGCGCATATCTGCGGGCCTTTTCCGCCGCGACGTTTTCGGGAATGCCCTCTTCTGCCGCATGGGCCGTCACGGCCCGCAATACATCGGGATCGTAAATCAGGCGCTGAATCATGTCATAGCGACGTGCGAGCTTGAATGGCTGGATCGGTCTTTCCAGCCGCTGATTCAAACGCGCCACCGCTCTTTCCAGTCGCAACCGGAAAAACCAGCGCACCGATGGAAACAGAAAATGCGATGCAAACGTCACCGCCGCAAACAACAGGATCAGGATGAACAGCCAAAGCGGCAAGCTGACGGTCGTAGACATAGGAAATTCTTGCCGTTCCCCTTCGCATCGGTAAACAGGTTTTAGGTTTTGGGAACGGATTAACCCGGTGCCAGATGCTGTTGCGACACGCGCCCAAGGGCCACAGCGCAGGCAATCCGAAATTTCCACCTGCTGGTGCGAGGAAATTCAACTAACGCAAGAATACATCCAGTTATTTCAATCGAGACTGCGGATTCATTTTTGCAGCCCCCAGCCGGCGGCCTATCGTTCCGCAAAGGTCTTGACGTCAAACCAATCGACGGGATGCCGCAGCGCGGCGAATTGACAATGGTCGAAGATTTCTGTTTAGACGACTTTGACGCAATATTATTACCCACCCGACTCGCGAGGCACATCATGACTCAGACTGAAAAAGACCGTCCCTGGCTGATCCGGACTTATGCGGGCCACTCCACCGCCAAAGCATCCAACGCCCTTTATCGCGGCAACCTCGCGAAGGGACAGACCGGCCTTTCAGTTGCTTTCGATCTTCCGACGCAGACGGGCTACGATAGCGATCATGTTCTTGCCCGTGGCGAAGTGGGTAAAGTCGGCGTGCCTGTCGCGCACCTCGGCGACATGCGCACACTTTTCGATTCCATTCCGCTGGAACAAATGAACACCTCCATGACTATCAACGCCACCGCCCCTTGGCTGTTGGCGCTCTATATTGCCGTGGCAGAGGAACAGGGCGCGGATATTTCCAAGCTGCAGGGAACCGTGCAGAACGATATCATCAAGGAATATCTTTCGCGCGGCACGTACATCTGCCCGCCGAAACCTTCGCTGAAATTGATTACCGACGTCGCGGCCTATTGCTATCGGAATGTTCCGAAATGGAACCCGATGAACGTTTGTTCCTACCACCTGCAAGAAGCGGGCGCGACGCCGGAACAAGAATTGGCCTTTGCGCTGGCCACCGCGCAGGCCGTTCTTGACGGAATGAAGGACATCGTGCCCGAAGAAGATTTCCCCACGGTTGTCGGCCGCATTTCGTTTTTCGTGAATGCCGGGATTCGCTTCGTCACCGAAATGTGCAAGATGAGAGCTTTCGTCGACCTCTGGGATGAAATCTGCCTGACGCGATATGGCGTCACGAATCCTAAACTGCGCCGCTTCCGATATGGTGTTCAAGTTAATTCACTTGGGTTGACCGAACAACAACCGGAAAACAACGTCTATCGGATCTTGATTGAAATGCTCGCGGTGACATTGTCCAAAAACGCACGTGCCCGCGCCGTGCAATTGCCAGCATGGAACGAAGCATTAGGTCTGCCGCGTCCCTGGGACCAGCAGTGGTCTATGCGAATGCAGCAAATTCTCGCCTATGAGACGGATCTTCTGGAATATGACGATTTATTCGACAATAACCCCGCAATTGATGCGAAAGTTGCCGAATTGAAGAAGAACGCCCGCGCTGAATTGGACAACCTCGAAGGCATGGGCGGCGCGATCTCCTCCATCGAATACATGAAATCTCGTCTCGTCGACTCCAACTCGGAGCGGCTGAACCGGATCGAATCCGGCATGACCACCGTCGTTGGCGTCAACAAGTTCACAACGAGCGAGCCTTCCCCGCTCATGAGCGAGGACGGCGGGATCATGACGGTCGACCCGGCCACCGAGCAGGACCAGATCGATCGCCTGAACGCATGGCGCGAAACCCGTGACGAAAACGCCGTAAGAAGCGCTCTGGAAGGTCTCAGAGCCGCTGCGACGTCAGGCGCGAACATCATGGAACCCTCTATTATTGCGGCGAAAGCCGGTGTTACCACGGGCGAGTGGGCGGAAGAGATGCGCCGAGCCTTTGGCACGTACCGCGGCCCCACGGGTGTCTCCGCCTCGCCCTCCAACAAGACCGAAGGGCTGGACGAAATCCGCGCGGCCGTGGACGCGATCAGCGACACGCTCGGGCGGCGCCTTAAATTCCTGGTGGGCAAGCCCGGCCTCGACGGACACTCTAATGGCGCCGAGCAGATCGCCGTTCGTGCCCGCGACTGTGGCATGGATATCACCTATGACGGCATCAGAATGACGCCGGAAGAAATAGTTGACGAAGCGTCAAAACAGGACGCGCATGTAATTGGTTTATCAATTTTGTCAGGAAGCCATCTGCCTTTGGTCGAAGACGTAATTGAGCGGCTAAAAGCCAAAAAAATGAGCCACATTCCCGTGATCGTGGGCGGTATTATTCCTGACGAGGATGCCGAGAAACTTATCAAAATGGGAGTTTCTAAAGTTTATACGCCCAAGAATTTTGAGCTTAATACAATCATGATGGATATTGTTGGCTTGGTTAACCCTTCGTTAATAGCGGCATAATATTTCTTAGATCGTAAAAAAAGGCGTGTATCCCGCGAATGAACGTTATATTAACGTCATATGTGTCAAGTGTTGACGCTAATTAGCATCAATACAAAGTTAAGGATGGTTACATGGCTATTGATCTAACGACGATGTCGCGCAAGGAACTTCTGAAATTGCGTGATGATGTCGAGAAGGAATTGACGCTTGTGGAAGAGCGTGAACGCAAAGAGGCACTGAAAGCGGCCCAGGATGTGGCAGCTCAATACGGCTATTCCCTTTCGGAACTCGCCGAAGCGGCTGGCAAAAAAGGGCGCGGCAAAGGAAAACGTTCCAAAACCGGGCCGAAATACCGCAATCCGGATGATGCTGAACAGACATGGTCGGGTCTCGGCCGGAAACCGCAATGGTTCCATGATGCGCTTGCAAATGGCGTCGACATGAAAGACCTTGAAATCTGATAATAATATTCGGATTTCGAAATGACGATACACATCGGCGCTCAACCGGGCGATATTGCACAGACAGTGCTGTTGCCCGGCGATCCTTATAGGGCCAAATGGGCAGCCACCACGTTTCTTGATGATGCGCGGCTGGTTAATGATGTGCGGGGCATGCTGGGCTATACCGGCACCTGGAAAGGAAACCCCGTCACCATACAGGGAAGCGGCATGGGCATGCCCTCCCTGTCAATTTACGTAAATGAACTGATCCGCGACTATGACGCGCAGACCCTGATCAGGATCGGGTCCTGTGGTGCCATGCAGAACTCGGTGAAGGTCCGCGATGTCATCATCGCAATGACGGCCAGCACGATGAGCACGCCGTCACGGGGGATCTTCCGCGAATTGCAATTCGCGCCCTGTGCCGACTGGTCCCTGCTGTCAGCCGCAGCCAAGGCAGCTGAGGCCAAAGGCACAAGGACGCATGTGGGCGGCATTTATTCGTCTGATACGTTCTATGATGAGAGACCGGACCTGAACGAGGAAATGACGCGCCACGGCATCCTGGGTGTCGAAATGGAAGCGGCGGAGCTTTACACGCTTGCAGCGCGCTATGGTCGGCGTGCCCTCGCGGTGCTGACTGTTTCCGACCATCTTCTGACCGGTGACGCACTGCCCTCGGACCAGCGTGAGACCAGCTTTGGCGATATGGTCGAGATCGCCCTGCAATCAGCCTTTGAATAAAAAAACAGCGACCCGAAAGGGTCGCTGTCATCACGTTCATTTATTGCCGATCAGGATTTCGACTTGCGGCGCCGCATCGCTGCCAGCCCACCGAAACCAGCCAGCATCAGCCAACCTGCCGCCGGAAGAGGCACCTGAGCACCCGGGTTCGGGTTGCCCGGGCTTTCGCCCGCTGTCGTGATCACCGACTTGGCAAGGGTCACGATCCATCCAGCGGTCAGCACGTCGATGTCCATCCAGAGTTTCAGCCCGGTCTCCACATCATCGTAGAGAGCCGTATCAAGGGTAAACTCTGTAAAGGAATAGGCGTTATCCATACCGGTCAGCGCCCCGATCAAAAGCCACTCACCAGCTCCGGCATTACCCGCAGCGTCATATCCGTAGATATTGTCGACTTCGCAAGAACTACCGCCACAAACGTCGTCAACGTCGTAGTTCGAGACGTTCAGTTTGATTTCGCTCGCAGAACTGGCTCCCGGAATGGCGTCGTGCATCCAGCCCCAGTCCTCACTTGAACCCCGGTAATAGGGGCTGTCCGTCGGCGAATTGGCAGGCGGGATGAAATAGTTAGAGTTCGTACTCGACCCACCGAAGTCGACCAGAGTGGCCGCGTCCGTGTAGTCGTAAGTATCGACTGCGGCGCTTGCCATACCTGCCGACAATGTCGTGGCCAGGACGGCAGCTAGGGTTACTTTCAACTTCATCATATTAAAACTCCGAAAACGCATAATATTAGGTCACAAGCACCTTTAGATTGCCTTATTTTTGCCTGAATTCAAAACAGTTTCCCGCATTTGGACACGCCGCATAGCTTTCACACAACCCTGGCAACCGGATAAAAACAATGTTTTCAGACTGTTGACGGAAAACGAGGTAATAAGTTTTTTCTTACCCCCGCGCTGCCCTGGCCTCGCGAAGCACACAATTCAAAGCGAATTTGAACCAGAACAGGTTTTTCAGCATGCGCGGCGGCCAGATGGGGGCGCTAACTGATTCCGTGACCGCCTTCGTAGGCACTTGGCGCCGGTTCCTGCCATCCAGCCAAGTCATTGGCCGCCGGAGCAAATATCTCCACATGCAAAGGATGGCACGCCGCCGTGTCGCTTGAATGTTCCGAGCTGCAATCCCCGCCGGGACAGGCGCTGAGCGATCCGATTAGATCGATCTCGGCAAAGAACTCAAGATAATCGCCGGGCCGTACAGGGCTGGCTTTCATGAAATATTGCCCGGTATCGCGGGTGAACCCCGTACACATGAAAACGTTCAGCACATCATGCACGCGAGTCTCGGCGACCTCCACGGGCATATCCAGATAGGCGGACAGGCTGCGCGTCAGGTTCGAATGGCAGCAGTGATGGTAAGAGCCACCGGACAGCAGCGCGCCGGTATAAGGGTCGCAGCGTGTTCCGATCACGTCATGAACCGAGCCGCCGAATGCGTCGATACCGTACCAGTCCAGCGTGTCCTCAATGATCGTCGCCATCGGTCGCATGTTTGGAAAACTCGACCACAAACGATCGCCGGTGCTGACATGGGTGCCGTGCAGCGCGCGGGTCTTGCCGGAATAGAACCTTTCGGAAATGTCATTCGCGTTCCACAGGTTGAGATCGCCAACCTGCGGCCCCTCCACCGATGAAATACGAAAGAAATGCCCCGCTGGCACGCGAAAGCAGCGCGCATCCCGGGGCGGCACCATAACCTCATCCGTCGACAAGGCCCCTGCCCTCGCCGCGCGGTAGAGCGAGAGATCGGGTTTCGGCAGGGTCTCGGTCGGGTAACAGATCACCGGCGCAATCGCGCGGCGGGCCTCTGCATCATCTGGAGCATCATTCATGCCAGCACGTTGCGTCGAAACAGCAGGCACCGCAAGCCCGTCACGTTTTCAGACAGGTCTGCGGCGGTTTGCCTGTATCGCTCATGACTTCAGCACCGCAGGCGGCACAGCGGAAAAAGCTTTGCTCTTCCGTGTCGCGCCGCTTGTCCATGCGCCACCGGCAACCGCGGGTTTCGGGGCGCGAATAGATCATGATCAGCACAAGGGCGACGATAAAGATGATGGGATAGATCATGTCCGATCCCTATCCCCTTTCCTGCCCGAATTGCAAAACCCTGATCAGGCGACTTCTGCGTAATCGAAAAGATCGGGTTCGCGTGTTTCAGCTTCGGCTTTTTCGGCCGGGGTGAAATAATCCCAAGCTTCTTCAAGCAAGGCGAGCGCACGTTGAGCGGGGGTCTGGTTCTGATGGTCTTCCAGCATGGGAGTCTCTCCTGGACGTGTTTTCCTCCCTGCCCCCCATGTACTCCGACCGCCTGCGGATGACCTCCGATGAAACCGAAAACACGCCATGCATTCGGCGCAATGCTTACCCAAGGTTAGTTTAGCCGCCAGACCTGCAGGGTCTCTGTATCCACCACCCAGTCCACCGTCAGTGTCGGGCAGCAACGCGGATCGTTCGGCCCCGGCATCGTCGTCTTTAGCCGGACCTGACCGGGGTAGAAATTCGCCTCGCGCGGGCTTGTGCCGAAAACCTCGACCGGGCCGATGAAATGCCATCCGTCGGGTTTGCGCTTGAAAAGCCCGGCGTTCAGCATTGTCGCGTTACCACCGTCGCGATTGTCAAAGTAGTGAAAGATCAGCGCGGTTTCCGCGACACCGGGATCGGGATCATTCGAAAACAGGATCGGCGCCCTGTCGCCAGGCCGGACATCCAGCACCTGTGCGGTCAGCGGAGAGATAAAGCTCCAGTCCTGCGCGACAGCAGGACCGGAAAAAAGGGAAAACGCCAGCAAAAACCCTGCCAGCGTTCTCCGCGTATGCATCAGACGGCGCGCTCCACCATCATCTTCTTGATCTCTGCAATTGCCTTGGCCGGGTTCAGGCCCTTGGGGCAGGTCTTGGTGCAGTTCATGATCGTGTGGCAGCGATACAGCTTGAACGGGTCTTCCAGCCCGTCCAGACGCTCGCCCGTGGCCTCGTCGCGGCTGTCGATGATCCAGCGATAGGCATGGAGCAATGCGGCCGGCCCAAGGTAACGGTCGCCATTCCACCAATAGCTCGGGCAGGATGTCGAGCACGACGCGCACATCACGCATTCATACAACCCGTCAAGCTTCTTGCGGTCCTCGATGGACTGCTTCCACTCTTTCGCGGGACGGTTCGTCTTGGTTTCGAGCCACGGCATGATGCTGGCGTGCTGGGCATAGAAATGCGTCAAGTCCGGGATCAGGTCGCGCACCACCGGCATATGCGGCAGCGGATAGATCTTTACGTCACCCTTGACCTCGTCCAGCCCGTAGATACAGGCCAGCGTGTTGATCCCGTCGATGTTCATCGCACAAGAGCCGCAGATCCCTTCGCGGCAGGACCGGCGGAAGGTCAGCGTCGGGTCGATCTCGTTCTTGATCTTGATGAGCGCGTCCAGAACCATCGGGCCGCACTTGTCCATATCAAGGAAATAGGTATCGACGCGCGGGTTTTCCCCGTCATCGGGCGACCAGCGATAGATGTCGAACTTGCGAACGTTCGTCGCGCCCTCGGGCTTGGGCCATGTCTTGCCCTTCTTCATGCGCGAATTCTTGGGAAGTGTCAGTTGTACCATTTTGCTCTCCTCAGAACGTCCGTTCTTTCGGCGCGATCTTCTTCAGCGAGATACCACCTTCGGCCTCGGTGCTGAGCGGATCCTTGATCACGTCGCGATAGGTCAGCTTGACGTTTTTGCCGTCGAGATGCGCAATCGTGTGCACCCGCCAGTTTTCGTCGTCGCGGGCTGTGAAATCCTCGTGCGCATGGGCGCCACGGCTTTCCTTGCGGGCCTCGGCACCGGCGATGGTCGCCAGCGCGTTCGGCATCAGGTTCGTGAGCTCCAGCGTTTCCATCAGGTCCGAGTTCCAGACAAGGCTGCGGTCCGTGACCTTAATGTCGCTCAGCTTGGCCGCGATGGCATCCATCTTCTCGACGCCTTCCGAGAGCGTTTTCGAGGTCCGGAACACCGCCGCATCCGCCTGCATGGTGCGCTGCATCTCAAGCCGCAGTTCTGCCGTCGGCACGGCGCCATTGGCGTTGCGGAAATGATCGAACCGATCAAAGGCCGCATCCACGCTCGCCTGGTTGAGCACCGGGTTCTTGCTCGACGGATCGACAACCTTACCGGCCCGGATCGCAGCCGCACGGCCGAACACCACGAGGTCGATCAGCGAGTTCGAGCCCAGACGGTTCGCGCCATGCACGCTGGCACAACCAGCCTCGCCCACGGCCATCAGGCCCGGCACGATGGCGTTGGAGTCGCTCTCGGTCGGGTTCAGCACTTCGCCCCAGTAGTTGGTCGGAATGCCACCCATGTTGTAATGGACCGTCGGCAGAACCGGGATCGGTTCCTTGGTCACGTCGACACCGGCAAAAATCTTGGCCGATTCCGAGATGCCCGGCAGCCGTTCCGCCAGCGCTTCGGCAGGCAGGTGGCTCAGGTTCAGGTGGATGTGGTCACCATGTTCACCAACGCCACGGCCTTCGCGGATCTCCATCGTCATCGAGCGCGAGACGTAGTCCCGCGGCGCGAGATCCTTGTAGGTCGGCGCGTAGCGTTCCATGAAACGCTCGCCTTCAGAGTTGGTGAGGTAGCCGCCTTCGCCACGTGCGCCCTCGGTAATCAGGCAGCCCGACCCGTAAATGCCGGTCGGGTGGAACTGCACAAACTCCATGTCCTGCAGCGCAAGACCTGCGCGCGCCACCATGCCGCCACCGTCACCGGTGCAGGTATGGGCCGAGGTCGCGCTGAAATAGGCACGGCCGTAACCGCCCGTCGCCAGCACCACCATCTTGGCGTTGAAGACGTGCATGGTGCCGTCGTCGAGCTTCCAGCAAACAACACCCTGACACTGCCCGTCCTCGGACATGATCAGGTCGATGGCGAAGTATTCAACGTAGAACTCGGCGTTGTTCTTCAGCGACTGGCCGTAAAGCGTGTGCAGGATCGCGTGGCCGGTCCGGTCTGCCGCGGCACAGGTCCGCTGCACCGGGGGGCCTTCGCCGAATTCAGTCGTGTGGCCACCGAACGGGCGCTGGTAGATCTTGCCCTCTTCGGTGCGCGAGAAGGGCACACCGTAGTGTTCCAGTTCATATACCGCCTTGGGCGCTTCGCGGGCGAGGTATTCCATCGCATCCGTGTCGCCCAGCCAGTCCGACCCCTTGACGGTGTCATACATGTGCCACTGCCAGTTGTCCGGACCCATGTTGGACAGCGAAGCGGCGATCCCGCCCTGCGCCGCAACCGTGTGCGAACGCGTCGGGAAAACCTTGGTCACGCAGGCGGTGCGCAGCCCCTGCTCGGCCATGCCGAGCGTCGCACGCAAGCCCGCGCCACCGGCGCCGACAACTACGACGTCATATTCATGCGTCTCGTATTCGTATGCGGCCATTTTAGTCTCCTTACAGGGCGAGCTTGATCAGCGCATAGACGGACACTGCGATGATGGCGTAGGCCACGCAGGTAACGGCGATGATCGTAATGCGGCCCGTGAAGCCGTGAACATAGTCCTCAATCGCCATCTGGGCGCCGGACTTAAAGTGAAGCATCCCGACCCAGATCGTCAGCGCGGCGACGATGGCGGGGAACGGACGGCTGTAATAGGCGGTGACCTCTTCATAGGTGCCGCCCAGCGCCGAGCCAAAGGTAAAGACGAACAGCGGCACCAGAATGATCAGCGCAATCGAGCTGATCTGCATATGCCAGTGATGTTCGGTGCCGGATTTGGCCGAACCAAGGCCAACGGCGCGCTTGCGGTCGGTAAGATAACGCATCTGGGCCTCCTCAGACGATGATGACGGTCAAAAGCGTCAGGACAACAGAACCGCCAATGACGATCCAGCCAAGCTTGTCGGCGGTTTCCATCTCAAGGCACAGCCCCTGATCCCAGATCAGGTGCCGGATACCCGCCAGCGAGTGATACCAGAGCCCTAGCACCGAGAAGAACATGATGAGATCGCCGATAAACGAGGTGACGAACCAGTCGGCCCGGTTGAAAGCGGCCTCGGACGTGGCGGCGGCAAGCAACCACCAGGCGATCATCAGCGCGGCCACGATCATCGCGTTTCCGGTGATACGGGTCAGGATAGACGTGACAGAGTTGAGCTGAGGCCTGTAGTATTTCCCCAACATAAAGGGTGACAGCGGGCGATTGCCCCGATTGACATCGGCCATCTTGGCTCCTTTCAGGTTGGCTGCCCCCGTTAATAATGGATTTTTGCGCCGTGTCACGCGGCTGCATCCATAAAAGGCGCGGTTTTTTGGCGCGGCTGGCAATGTTTCCACATTTTGTGATCACGAAGTTTTCCGCTGTGATCACACTAGCGCGGATTAAACCCGTTTCGAGGCGACTCGTTAAATTCTTACTGAAAATCTGCGAATTACGCCGTCTGTCGCGGCGCGTTCATTTTCACACAGCACCTTGCTCGCCCGCGAAACTACCGCCGATCAAAGCCTCTCCAGTTGCTCCATCGGCGCCCATCCGGCCTTTACCGCGCGGTTTTCGGGATCGAACCTGTACCAGTTGCCGCCGCCCTTCTGATCATGGCTCCGGCTGATCGGTTTCCCGGCCAGTGCGCACCACAAAAGCGTCCCCACCGCCCCATGTCCGACAAAGACAAGAGGCCCCTCGGGGACCGTGCGCACGACCTCATTCACTTCGCGCAGAATACGCTGCTGCGCCGCCTCGGCGGTTTCCCAGCCACGCACCGGCTCTCCGGGACGGGCAAAGAACTGATCCGCAACCTGCTCGAACTCCTCGCGCGGCAGGTATCCCGTCGCCGAGCGGTTGTTCTCGTGCATGTTCGGGCGCGTGATAACGGGATTCCCACTCCGGAGAGCCAGTGGAGCGGCAGTTTCCAGCGCCTTGCGCTCGTCGCTCGAAACCACCTGCGCGCCAGACAGGCCGCGCAACCGGGCGACAAGCGCCTCGGCCCGCGCCAGACCAACGGCGGAAAGAGACCAGTCAGTCACCTCTCGCGCCGGGTCGATTTCGACTTCCGGGTGGCTCAGATAGATCGCCCGGAACCCGTTGCTCACAGCGGCATCAATGCCCAATAGTCAAGATCAAGCAGCACCTCGGACAGATACTTGCCATCCTCGCCTTTCAGCTTGAACGGTTCTCCGCCCTTGGTCGCGACCAGCCGCAACCGGATCGCACCGACACCCGGCGCGCTTGTTTCGGCCTTGTCCAGCACCTCGGACCACGCCTTGACCGTATCGCCCGAGAAGCACGGGTTCGCATGCGCACCACCATTCAGCCCGACGATCATCTGCGCGTTCGCCAGCCCGTTAAAGGACAGCGCCCGCGCCATCGAAATCACATGCCCGCCATAGATCAGACGTTGCCCATCGGGCCGGAAGGTCGCGTCGAAATGCACCTTGGCCGTGTTCTGCCACAGCCGCGTGGCGATCATGTGCTCGGCTTCCTCGATGGTCACCCCGTCCACATGATCGATGGTCTCGCCGATTTCGTAATCGCTCCAGCGATGCGACTCTCCGGCCAGCGCAAAATCATAACCGCTGAAATCCAGCCCATCCGGGATCACCAGATCCTCTGGCGCCACCACCTTGCTCAGTTCTGGCACCACCGTTTCCGGCGCAGGCGCGTCGAGGTCGCTCTTGCGCACCATTACCCAGCGCACGTATTCCATGACGGTCTCGTCCCGCTGGTTCACACCGCGAGAGCGTACATAAACCACCCCGGTCTTGCCGTTCGAGTTCTGCTTGAGCCCGATCACCTCGGATTCCGACCGCAGCGTATCCCCCGCCCAGACCGGTTTCAGCCAGCGCCCCTCGGCATAGCCAAGATTCGCCACCGCGTTCAGCGACACATCCGGCACCGTTTTGCCGAATACGACGTGAAACGCTGCCAGATCATCGATGGGGCTTGCCGCCAAACCACTGGCGCGGGCGAACTCATCCGACGAATAAAGCGCATGCCGCGCCGGGTAGAGCGCATGATAAAGCGCACGTTCCCCTCCGGAAACGGTACGCGGCACCGCGTGGGTCAGAACCTGACCCAGTTGGTAATCCTCAAAGAAACGGCCGGGGTTGGTCTTGGCCATTACTGCTCTCCCAGCTTGATGTCCGGCGTATAGGTGCCGTCCACCTCTTTCGTGACCGCCTGCCCGCAACGCATCGACCCGGTTTCTGCATCATGCGCATAGGTCGGAGAGCCGTAAAGCTCCCACCCCTTGTTCAACGCATCCGTAACCTTATGGCAAAAGGCCGAAGTGTCGTTTTCGCTGAGAAAGCGGTAAAGTTTCATTCAGATCTCCTGATTTCGGGTTACCCGAAAGGGTTATAGCCAAGCAGCATGTGGATCACGGCGACAACGGCAAAGACCACCACACCGCCAACGACGGCCATGATTTCCTTGCGCACCGGTGCAGGCTCCGGCGGTGTCCATGTCGGTTCGGTGCGGTTGATCATGACCATCGACACAATCGCCCATACCAACAGCCCGCCCCAGAGAACGAAAGACGGCGTGTCCCCGTTGACCAGCAGATGCCCCACGCACCAGAGCGAAAAACCGATGAGCTGCGGATGCCGGGTAAGGCGCGTCACGCGCGTCTTCATGCCCGATGCGGCGAAAAGGTAGAAAGCCACCAGCACCAGCAGGTTGTTGATGCCGGTCATTGCCGGGCTGCGGCCCCAGAAAAAGGCGCCATCCGCGCTGCGATAGCCGATCACCATCAAAATGATCGACAGAAGCAGCGCGAGCGAGATCGGACCGCGCCCCTTTTCTCCCATACGGGCCCGCGCATCGGGCGCGATGAACTTGAACAGATGTGCAAGCGCCCAGAGCAGGACACCGAGAGTGAGGATGAGCATGGCTTACTCCGTAAAGCGGCTGGATCTTATGTGAATCCAGTTCACATAGCCCTTATTGCGCCATCGCCGCAATAGCCTCGGCTTTGGCCAGTGTCTTTTGAGCGGTTTCCACGTGCAGGTTCTCGACAATTTTACCATCCACCACGGCAACGCCCTGCCCCGACTTGTGCGTCTCCTCATAGGCCGAAATCTGACGCCGGGCGAGGTCGACCTCTTCTTCCGACGGCGCAAAGGCACGGTTTGTCACCTCGACCTGCGCCGGATGGATCAGGGTCTTGCCGTCAAAGCCCATGTCGCGGCCCTGAATACATTCTTCTTCCAGCCCGTTTTCGTCGAGATAGGCGTTGAACACACCATCCACGATGATCAGCCCTTCGGCCTTGGCCGCCAGCAGGCACAGTCCCAGCGCGGTGAGCATCGGTTCACGGTCGGGGCGGAACCGGGTCTGCAATTCCTTGGCAAGGTCATTGGTGCCCATCACCATGCCCTGCAATTTCGGATGCGCGGCAATTTCGGCGGCGCGCAGCATGCCGCGCGGCGTCTCCATCATCGCCCAGATCGGCAGATCGCCGGTGATCTCGGCCAGGGCGTCCAGATCGGCAGCACTGTTCACCTTGGGAAGCAGCACCGCGTCGACATCCATTTCGCGCACGGCTTCGGCATCGGCCTTGCCCCAGGGCGTATCGAACCCGTTGATCCTTACAATCCGCGCCCGATTGCCATATCCGCCGTCTGCAATCGCCTTCGCCAGAACCGCGCGCGAGGCGTCTTTTTCCTCGGGCGTCACCGCGTCCTCGAGATCGAAGATGATCGCATCCACCGCCAGACCCCGCGCCTTGTCCAACGCGCGTTCTTTCGACGCCGGAATATAAAGAACGGAACGGTAGGGGCGATTCATCGGGTCCATACTGGCCTCCAAAGGTCATAATATTGCGTGGAAAGGGGCATTTTTTTACGGAAAGTTCAAGGCGAAATGCGCCGCGATGCAGCAATTGAAGTAAATTCTTCCTATTTGAATGCGCCCGTTAGGCGGGAAATCAAAAGAAAGGGCGCTCGATTAACCATTTCTCAGCCCGACTCGCCCTAGGTTTTCATATCGGATCCGGGAACTCGGCATTGGCTTACCTGCCTTCTTTAAACAGGCACCGGATTCCAAAGCATACAAACTGGGCTTTTCCGCCCGGCACACCGGGCGACCGGCGTGCCAGTCCGGATCGGCACGACTCATGGATAGGTATAGAAGATGAAAAACGCATTCTTCCCGCTGGCGATCACCGCCATCACCTTCGCGTCGGCGGCCGAAATCGCCCAGGCGCAACAAACCCGCAACTGCGCCCCGCGTGAGGTTGTCGTTGGCCGTCTTGCTGGTGGTTACGGCGAAACCCGGCAAAGCATGGGACTCGCCGCGCGCGGTTCCGTGGTCGAGGTTTTTGCCTCGGACGAAACCGGCACGTGGACGATCACCGTGACCAACCCCGCCGGTGTCACCTGCCTCGTTGCCTCCGGCCAGTCGTTCGAGGCTTTAGCCGAGGCGCTGCCCCCAGAAGGCAACGACGCCTGAACCAGACGTTCCATCCGGCTGGCGCGGCTCTGGTGCACCGCCAGCGGAACTTCAGCCACCCGCCACGCGGAAAGTGAACTCCCTTCAGACTTTCCCAAAGATGGCCTTCAGGCGAGCCCTTCCCAGATCAGCTTTGCACCGGTCACGACCAGCAACACATAGGTCAGACCGAAAAAGAGCCGTTCAGGCACGATCCGGTGCGCTTTTACTCCGATCAGAGCCCCCGCAATCGCAACCGGCGCAAGCGCCAGGTTGGCGAGCGCAGTTTCGGCCGTGAACAGGCCCAGAAATGCATAGGGCACAAATTTCACGATATTGATGACCCAGAACACCAGCACCGTCGTGCCCTGATAGCTTGTCTTGTCCAGCTTCCGCGACAACAGGTACACGGCCGCGGGCGGCCCGCCCGCATGGCTCACGAAACTGGTGAACCCCGCGACCAGCCCGGCCAGCCCGCCGACCCAGGCTGACAGACGCGTGCCCCCGGCCCGGATCAGCCTCATGCGCCGCCCTGCCTGCCAAACGACGAAGGCAAGCGAAATCCCCCCGATCAGCACCCGGAACACATCGGGCTCGGCAACCTTGTAGAGCAAGGCGCCCAGAACCACCCCGGGCACGGCACCAAGGATCAGCAGCCGCGCATCCGGCCAGCTCCACGTTTTCCAATAGGGTCGCAGCGTCGTCGCATCAATCAGCATCAACAGCGGCAGCATCACCCCAAGCGCCTGTCCCGGCGTCAGAAAAAGCGCCAGAATCGTCGAAGAGGCAAAGGCCGCCCCGGACCCGAATCCGCCCTTCGAGATGCCCGCGAACAACACCGCAGGCACCGCCACCGCGAAAAATGCCCAGTTCAACTCAAGCATTGGCTACCCCCTAAGCACCTCGTTTGCCTAGGGATTAACCGATCGTCAATCTTTCCGGCAGACCGTCCTGCGACGCGTACAGTTGCAGTGAACACGTGCAGGACTCTTGCACAACCGCGTGTTACGCACTACGCAACCCGCAAATTCACAAGGACCGGAGAACTTTCCAATGGCCAGACCCAAAATCGCCCTGATCGGGGCAGGTCAGATCGGCGGCACGCTCGCCCATCTCGCCGCGATCAAAGAACTTGGCGACGTCATCCTTTTCGATATCGCCGAAGGCACGCCCGAAGGCAAAGCGCTCGACATCGCGGAATCCGGCCCGTCCGAAGGGTTCGACGCATCGCTGAAGGGCACGCAGTCCTACGCCGATATCGCTGGCGCAGACGTCTGCATCGTCACCGCCGGTGTCCCCCGTAAACCGGGCATGAGCCGCGACGACCTGCTGGGCATCAACCTCAAGGTCATGAAATCCGTTGGCGAAGGCATCCGCGACCACGCGCCGAACGCATTTGTCATCTGCATCACCAACCCGCTCGACGCGATGGTCTGGGCGCTGCGCGAATTCTCCGGCCTCCCGCATGAGAAAGTCTGCGGCATGGCAGGCGTGCTCGACTCGGCCCGCTTCCGTCACTTCCTCAGCCTCGAATTCGGCGTGTCGATGAAGGACGTCACCGCATTCGTTCTGGGCGGTCACGGCGACACGATGGTGCCGCTGGCCCGTTATTCCACCGTTGCCGGTATCCCGCTCCCCGATCTGGTGAGCATGGGCTGGACCACGCAGGACAAGCTCGACAGCATCATCCAGCGCACCCGTGACGGCGGCGCGGAAATCGTCGGCCTGCTGAAAACCGGTTCGGCCTTCTATGCGCCGGCGACCTCTGCCATCGAAATGGCCGAAGCCTACCTCAAGGACCAGAAGCGGGTTCTGCCCTGCGCCGCCTATGTGGATGGCGCTCTGGGCCTCAAGGGCATGTATGTCGGCGTTCCCACCGTGATCGGTGCCGGTGGCATTGAGAAGGTCATCGACATCCAGATGACCAAGGACGAACAGGCGATGTTCGACAACTCGGTCAACGCCGTTAAGGGCCTTGTCGAAGCCTGCAAGGGAATCGACAGCTCGCTCGCCTGATCGGGCCGATTTTCGACCTTTTACGCCGCTCCGGACCACCCGGGGCGGCGTTTTTCATTGCGCGCCCCCCTCTCGCGACAGGCAAACTGTCAGCCCGGCCCGCAACCCTTTGCTGTTTCCCGCCTAATTCCCCCGCACAACCGGCGTTTGTGATCACAGCTTTTCGGCCTGTGATCACAAATGTCGTTTTTTTTGTCAAAACCTGTGGCCAGACCCCATTTTTGGGTTAACCCGTTATCAAGACTGGGCGTATAGCCCCGAGCAAACGCAAGCAGACGGGAACGACTTTCATGAACATCCACGAATATCAGGCCAAGGCCCTTCTTCGCAGCTACGGCGCCCCGGTGTCCGACGGCAAGGTCATCCTCCGCGCGGAAGACGCGAAAAACGCGGCTGGCGAACTTGATGGACCGCTCTGGGTCGTCAAGGCACAGATCCACGCCGGCGGCCGCGGCAAGGGCTCGTTCAAGGAAGCCGAAGCAGGCGAAAAAGGCGGTGTCCGTCTTGCCAAATCGGTCGAGGAAGCCGCCGAGGAAGCCAAGAAGATGCTTGGCAAGACCCTCGTGACTCACCAGACCGGCCCGGCGGGCAAGCAGGTCAACCGCATCTATATCGAAGACGGCTCGGATATCGAGCGTGAGCTTTATCTCGCCCTTCTGGTCGATCGCGTTTCCAGCCGCGTTTCTTTCGTCTGCTCGACCGAAGGCGGCATGGACATCGAAGAGGTCGCTGCCTCGACCCCGGAAAAGATCCTCAGCTTCAGCGTCGATCCCGCCACCGGTTACCAGCCGTTCCACGGTCGCCGCGTCGCCTTTGCGCTGGGTCTCGAAGGCCCCGCCGTCAAGCAATGCGTTCAGCTCATGGGCATCCTCTACAAGGCCTTCATCGAGAAGGACATGGAGATGCTGGAAATCAACCCGCTGATCTTGATGCCCGGCGGCCAGCTCAAGGTACTCGACGCCAAGCTCGGCTTTGACGGCAACGCCATGTACCGCCAGCCCGAGGTATCCGAACTTCGCGACACGACCGAGGAAGACCCCAAGGAACTCGAAGCCTCCAAGTATGACCTGAACTACATCGCGCTTGACGGTGAGATCGGCTGCATGGTGAACGGCGCGGGTCTTGCGATGGCCACGATGGACATCATCAAGCTCTACGGTGCGGAACCCGCCAACTTCCTCGACGTGGGCGGCGGCGCGACCAAGGAAAAAGTGACCGAAGCGTTCAAGATCATCACATCGGACGAACAGGTCAAAGGCATTCTCGTCAACATCTTCGGCGGCATCATGCGCTGCGACGTCATCGCCGAAGGCGTGGTCGCTGCGGTGAAAGAAGTCGGCCTTCAGGTGCCGCTGGTTGTCCGTCTCGAAGGCACCAACGTCGAGGAAGGCAAGAAGATCATCAACGAAAGCGGTCTGGACGTCATCGCCGCCGATGATCTGAAAGACGGCGCCGAAAAGATCGTGAAAGCGGTCAAAGGCTGATCCATGTTTCCCGTCCGTCAGGTCTGGCACAGGTTAAAGCGCACCGTCGGGGAACCGACGGTGGCTTTGGCCGTTGATGTGCATCAGGACATGAATGGACAGGACGATGGATTTACCAGGCAAGGATTATTTGGAAGACGACCGGGTCACACCGATTGCGGTGGGCGTTGGCCTGCTGGCGGTCGGGGCGCTATTGTGGAAAACCAAGCCCTCGATGCTCGACATGCCCGACCCGCTGCCGCTGGGCAAGGAACCGGACGACAGCTTTTCCCGCCGCGCCCTGCGCAAGACCCGCGACGGGGTGAGCCACGTGGCCCCCAGCAACCTCAGCGTCTCTCTGGGCCGTTCGATGGTGATCGGCGGGCTGGCACTCGTGTTGACACGCATTCTGGACGAGCTCACCGGCAAAGAAGACTGACGTCGGCTGTTGCGACGCAAGCGACCGATCGCTCGAATACCGCTCCTTCGAATTGCAGAACTGCCGGGTACAGCCTGAGCACATTCGTTGGCGCTGCTGGCTTTGTCCTTGCGTGTCTCTTCTTCCCCGACGCATCCACGGCGCAGACCCCCGGCGACATCAATGCCGCCAACGAGTTGCGCATATGTCTCTGGGAAGATGCCGGGCTTCGTACCGCGCCGCGAGCCGGCGAATTACAACGCGGCATCGACCGTTTCCAGAATGAAGAAATCTGGTCTGTCAGTGAGATTGACACTGGCGTCTACAGGATTGCGCGGAGCAAATCCTCAGGGCTCACGGCTGAAATCCGACTGCCGGACGCGAATGGAAACGCGACGTGCCTTCTTTACGGACCGGCGATGTCGCCCGGTCAGGCGGCTGGCGCAGCGGATAAATTCGTAGAATTCGGCATCCTCAAGGGTTTCCCCGAGGGCGGAGGCTTCGTTGCAGCGGAACCACTGCCAAACATGTCACGTCGCTACGTGGCTCAGGGCCTGCCCTTCTCTCTTGAACTAGTGGCCTACGAAGCGCCCGGTTTCGGTCAAATCGTCGGGATGACTTTCACGGGGCTCGACAAGGTTGAGGACGCCCGCCAATTGACCGCTGGGCAGCCCCCGGAATCTCGCGACACGCTGCGTGCCTATTCAGCATGGGCTCTACAAACCTGCGCTCAGAACATCTCAGACAGCGACTGGTTGCGTTCAGCATTCGACAACAGTGGTATGGAGTACGGCTGGCCGGCATCGAACGGTCACGTGTACTTTCTTGCCGACAACACTTTGTCCGCAAATGTCGGTTCGTTCACTTGTGAAATCGACACTCATTACATGGGAGTGACCGAGGCCCGCCAGCTTGTTCGGGAAACGCTGAACCGCGCTTATCCCGGACAGTTTAACGAAAGCGAATCCAGCTACAGCGGCTGCCCCAGATTCATCAGCAACGCCAACCCGAACATGCCGATCATCATCAATGTCGAAAACCTCGACAAAGATGCTCAGCGAACATGTGTAGAGAACGGCGCAAGCCGTATCTACTTCGAAATTCCAGGATAACCACAAAGGGACCATCATGGCCGTACTTATCGACGAAAACACCAAGGTGATCTGCCAGGGCCTGACCGGCTCGCAGGGGACCTTCCACACGGAACAGGCCATTGCCTATGGCACCAAGATGGTCGGCGGCGTCACCCCCGGCAAAGGCGGCCAGACCCACCTCGACCTGCCGGTCTTCAACTCGGTCCACGAAGCCAAGGCCAAGACCGAAGCGAACGCGACCGTGATCTACGTGCCGCCCCCCTTCGCAGCGGATTCGATCATGGAAGCCATCGACGCCGAGATGGAAGTCATCGTCTGCATCACCGAAGGTATCCCGGTGCTCGACATGATGAAGGTCAAGCGCGCGCTTGAAGGTTCCAAATCGCGCCTGATCGGGCCGAACTGCCCGGGCGTCATCACCCCCGACGCCTGCAAGATCGGCATCATGCCCGGCCACATCCACAAGCGCGGCTCCTGCGGCGTGGTTTCGCGCTCGGGCACGCTGACATACGAGGCGGTCAAGCAGACCACCGACGTCGGCATCGGCCAGTCCACCTGCGTCGGCATCGGCGGCGACCCGATCAAGGGAACCGAGCACCTCGACGTGCTGGAATGGTTCCTCGCGGATGACGAAACCGAAAGCATCATCATGATCGGTGAAATCGGCGGTTCCGCCGAAGAAGAAGCCGCGCAGTTCCTCGCCGACGAAAAGAAGAAAGGCCGCTGGAAGCCGACCGCCGGTTTCATCGCCGGCCGCACCGCCCCTCCGGGCCGCCGCATGGGCCATGCCGGTGCCATCGTCGCCGGTGGCAAGGGCGGCGCCGAGGACAAGATCGAAGCGATGAAGTCTGCGGGCATCGTCGTTGCCGACAGCCCTGCCCAGCTGGGCGAAGCCGTGCTGAAAGCGATCGGCTAAGACATGCAGGCCGGTCACCTTATAACTGCTGGCGCTGTGGCGGCTTTGGCCGGGTGTGTTGACCCCGCGGCCGAAACCTACCAGCCCGCGCAAGAGGTGACCGCTTCTGACCTGACGTCACGAGAGCTCGGCGAGGACGTCGCCGGGCTCTCGCAATACGCGGATTTCACCCGTGGTTTTCTCGTTGTCCAGTACAACCAGCCCAAGCCGAAAATGACGCTCGTCGGCAGTGAGGATGCAAATCTGCCGCGCAAGACGCGGGCCGATTTGCAACAGATGGGACTGGTGATGTGCAGGGAATTGGGCACCCCCTCGCAAAATATCGGCGTCAGCGACATCGTCGATGAAACGCGACGAACCATCCTGACCTTCATCAAATGTCAGTAAGGACAGGCCCCCAGATGAAAATTGCCACAACCGTGAACGTTGAACGCATTTCCTCGATTGCAGCTTCCGCAGGTTCAGCATACGAGGCCGCCGCACAGACCCCCGGTCACGCCGGGAACGACTTTGGAATCAAAGGCTAGACCGATGACCCGACAGGGCAGAGAACAGGACGGACAAGCGGCGCATTTCGCCCTGCGCCCCCGTGCCGCTGCCCCTTTGGCGGGAGACATCGCATGACATTCAAGGAAGCCGTCCGCACCTGTTTCTCCAAGTACGTCACCTTCTCGGGCCGCGCCTCGCGTTCGGAATACTGGTATTTCGTGCTCTTCGTGATCCTCGGCAGCATTGTCTGCAACATCGTCGACACGATCCTGTTCGGCACAGCCACGGTTGAGACCGGCCCCGGTGAGATCAACGCCAGCGCCTCGACCAACGGTCCGATCAACGCGCTGTTCTCGCTCGCCACCCTGCTGCCCTCTCTCGCGGCGGGCTGGCGTCGAATGCACGATACCGGCCGTTCGGGCCTGTTCCTGCTTTACCCGCTGATCGTCATGATCGGCATCATTACCTTTGTCGGCTTCCTGTCCGGCTTCCCGGCCCTCATGGCCGGCGATTTCAGCGGCATCATCGGTGGCACCAGTGCCATCATCCTTGTCGTTGCCGTCATCGTCCTCATCATCTCTCCGCTTCTGGTCCTGTGGTGGCTGACCCGCCCCTCCCAGCCCGGCACGAACACATTTGGTCCAAACCCTCACGAGGTAACCCCATGACCGACCAATCCTCAAACGCGCAGTTTCATGCCTCCTCCTTCATGCAGGGGCATAATGCCGAGTATCTCGAACAGCTCTACGCGCAATATGCCGGTGATCCCTCGGCGGTAGACGCGGCGTGGGCCGAATTCTTCAAGGCTCTGGGCGACAACGGGCAGGATGTCCGGGCCGAGGCGCAGGGACCAAGCTGGGCGCGCCCCGACTGGCCGCCGATGCCCGACGACGACCTGACCGGCGCGATGACGGGCGAATGGGCGCCCGCCCCGGCCGAAGCCAAGGCCGCCAAGCAAAAGATCGAAAGCAAGGCTAAGGAAACCGGCGCCTCTGTCACTGACGACCAGATCAAGCGCGCCGTGCTGGATTCTATCCGCGCTCTCATGCTGATCCGCGCCTACCGGATCCGCGGCCACCTTGTTGCCGATCTCGACCCGCTGGGCATGCGCGACCAGACCCCGCACCCCGAGCTTGATCCGAAAAGCTATGGCTTCAACGAAGAAGACATGGACCGTCCGATCTTTATCGACAATGTGCTCGGCCTTCAGGTCGCGCCGATGCGCCAGATCGTCGACATCGTCCAACGCACCTATTGCGGCACCTTCGCGCTGCAATACATGCATATTTCCAACCCGGAAGAGGCCGGCTGGCTGAAAGAGCGGATCGAAGGGTTTGACAAGGAAATCAAGTTCACCCGCGAAGGCCGCAAGGCTATCCTCAACAAGATGGTCGAGGCCGAGGGCTTCGAAAAATTCCTCCATGTGAAATACATGGGCACCAAGCGTTTCGGTCTGGACGGCGGCGAAAGCCTGATCCCCGCGATGGAACAGATCATCAAGCGCGGCGGTGCACTTGGCGTGCAGGACATCATCATCGGCATGCCGCACCGGGGCCGTCTTTCGGTGCTCGCGAACGTGATGCAGAAACCCTACCGCGCGATCTTCAACGAATTCCAGGGCGGCAGCTTCAAGCCCGAGGATGTCGACGGCTCCGGCGACGTGAAATACCACCTCGGCGCGTCTTCTGATCGTGAATTCGATGGCAACGCCGTTCACCTGTCGCTGACCGCGAACCCCTCTCACCTCGAGGCGGTGAACCCGGTGGTGCTGGGCAAGGCCCGCGCCAAGCAGGACCAGTCCCACGACCACGATCGTTCCAAGGTGCTGCCGATCCTGCTGCATGGCGATGCGGCATTTGCCGGTCAGGGCGTCGTGGCAGAAGGTTTCGGTCTCTCGGGGCTGAAAGGCCACCGCACCGGCGGCACCATGCATATCGTGGTGAACAACCAGATCGGCTTCACCACCGCACCGCATTTCTCGCGCTCCTCGCCCTACCCGACGGACATCGCGCTGATGGTCGAGGCGCCGATTTTCCACGTCAATGGCGACGACCCCGAGGCCGTGGTTCACGCCGCCAAGGTCGCCACCGAATTCCGGCAGAAGTTCCACAAGGACGTTGTCATCGACATCTTCTGCTACCGCCGCTTTGGTCATAACGAGGGTGACGAGCCCATGTTCACCAACCCGATCATGTACAAGCGGATCAAGACCCATAAGACCACCCTCTCGCTTTATACCGAGCGGCTGGTCAAGGATGGCCTGATCCCCGAGGGCGAGATCGAGGATATGAAAGCGGCCTTCCAGGCCAAGATGAACGAAGAGTTCGAAGCCGGTAAGGAATACAAGCCCAACAAGGCCGACTGGCTTGACGGGCGGTGGGCGCATCTGGACCACAACAAAGAAGACTACGTGCGTGGCACCACCGAAATCACGCCGGAAACGCTTGCCGAGATCGGCAAATCGCTGACCACCGCACCCGATGGCTTTCCGGTGCACCGCACCGTCCAGCGTCTGCTCGATGCCAAGAAGGAAATGTTCGAGACCGGCAAGGGCTTTGACTGGGCCACCGGTGAGGCACTGGCCTTTGGCTCGCTCCTGACCGAGGGCTATCCCGTCCGTCTTGCCGGGCAGGATTCGACGCGCGGCACCTTCTCGCAGCGCCACTCGGCCTTCATCAACCAGGAAACCGAAGAGCGTTACTTCCCGCTGAACCATGTCCGCGACGGTCAGGCCCAGTACGAAGTCATCGACTCGATGCTCTCGGAATATGCGGTACTCGGGTTCGAATACGGCTACTCGCTGGCCGAACCTAACGCGCTCGTCATGTGGGAAGCCCAATTCGGCGATTTCGCCAACGGCGCGCAGATCATGTTCGACCAGTTCATCTCGTCGGGTGAATCCAAGTGGCTGCGCATGTCGGGCCTCGTCTGCCTGCTGCCCCACGGCTATGAGGGTCAGGGCCCCGAGCATTCCTCGGCCCGTCTGGAACGCTTCCTGACCATGTGCGGTCAGGACAACTGGATCGTCGCCAACTGTACGACCCCGGCGAACTACTTCCACATCCTGCGCCGCCAGATCCACCGTTCCTTCCGCAAGCCGCTCATCCTGATGACGCCGAAATCGCTGCTGCGTCACAAGCTGGCGATCTCCACGGCCGAAGATTTTACCACCGGGTCGAGCTTTCACCGCGTGCTCTGGGACGATGCGGAAAAGGGCAACTCGGATACCAAGCTGGCCAAGGACGACAAGATCAAGCGCGTCGTCATGTGCTCGGGCAAGGTCTACTACGACCTGCTGGAAGAGCGCGATGCCCGCGGGATCGACGATGTCTACCTGCTCCGCATCGAACAGTTCTACCCCTTCCCGGCGATCAGCCTCGTCAAGGAACTGGAACGGTTCAAGGGCGCGGAAATGGTCTGGTGCCAGGAAGAGCCCAAGAACCAGGGCCCCTGGTCCTTTATCGAACCCAATATCGAATGGGTGCTGAACCGCATCGGCGCCACGCACCAGCGCCCCGTCTACGTGGGTCGTGCCACCGCCGCCTCGCCCGCAACCGGGCTCGCCAGCCAACACAAAGCCCAACAAGCCGCCCTCGTGAACGAGGCGCTGACCATCGAAGGAAACTAACCCATGACCACCGAAGTACGCGTCCCGACGCTGGGCGAATCCGTGACCGAAGCGACCGTGGCGACCTGGTTCAAGAAACCGGGCGACCCGGTTGCGGTCGATGAAATGCTCTGCGAGTTGGAAACCGACAAGGTAACGGTCGAGGTTCCCAGCCCGATCGCCGGCGTCCTCGCTGATATCGTCGCGAACGAAGGCGATACCGTGGGCGTCGACGCGCTCCTCGCCAATATCGCCGCCTCGGGCGAAGCAGGCGCCGAAACGGTCGAGGAACGCCCCTCGCAGAAAAAGCCCGAAGCCGACAAGAACGCGCCCTCCGAGGGCAGCGCCGAAACCATCGACGTGATGGTGCCGACGCTTGGTGAATCGGTCAGCGAGGCCACCGTTTCCACGTGGTTCAAGAAAGCCGGCGACAGCGTCGAAGCGGATGAAATGCTCTGCGAGTTGGAAACCGACAAGGTCTCGGTCGAGGTGCCCGCCCCTGCCGCCGGCGTCCTGCAGGAAATCCTCAAGGGCGAAGGCGACACGGTCGAGGCTGGCGGCAAGCTGGCCGTCATGACCACTGGCGCAGGTGCCGCAGCGAAACCCGCCGCCGACTCCGCCCCGGCAGAACCCGCAGCCGCCCCCGCCAGTTCGGGCGGCAAGGACGTGGAAAACGCACCCTCCGCGCAAAAGGCGATGGCCGAGGCCGGTCTCAGCGCCGATCAGGTCACCGGTACGGGCCGCGATGGCCGCATCATGAAGGAAGACGTGCAAAAGGCGCTTGCCGCAGGCACCAGTGCCGCATCCGCACCCGCCCCGGCGGCACAGGCCCCGCGCGCGCCCTCTCCGGCTGCTGATGCCGACCGCGAGGAACGGGTCAAGATGACCCGCCTGCGCCAGACCATCGCCCGCCGCCTGAAAGAGGCGCAGAACACCGCAGCCATGCTCACCACCTATAACGAGGTGGACATGACCGAGGTCATGGCGCTCCGGAACGAATACAAGGACCTGTTCGAGAAGAAGCACGGCGTGCGTCTCGGCTTTATGTCCTTCTTCACCAAAGCCTGCTGCCACGCGCTGAAAGAGGTGCCCGAGGTCAACGCCGAAATCGACGGCACCGACGTGGTCTACAAGAACTTCGTCCACATGGGCATCGCCGCCGGCACCCCCACCGGGCTTGTCGTGCCGGTCATCCGCGATGCGGATTCCATGTCCTTCGCCGAGATAGAGAAAGCCATCGCCGAAAAGGGCAAGCGCGCCCGTGACGGCAAGCTCTCCATGGCGGAAATGCAGGGCGGCACCTTCACCATCTCCAACGGTGGCGTCTATGGCTCGCTGATGTCCTCGCCAATCCTGAACCCCCCGCAGTCGGGCATCCTCGGCATGCACAAGATCCAGGACCGTCCGATGGTCATCAACGGAGAAATCAAGATCCGCCCGATGATGTACCTCGCGCTCTCCTACGATCACCGCATCGTCGACGGCAAAGGCGCCGTAACCTTCCTCGTCCGCGTCAAGGAAGCGCTGGAGGATCCCCGCCGCCTGTTAATGGATCTCTGATTATGGACTCTGTGCTCTCGCAATTGGTTGAGCGGTTGTTCCAACCAATTGCGTTGGGCACTTTGACCCTATACCCAACAGCTATATTGTCCCATCAAGCGGGGTTCAGCAGTGAGCCGATGGTAGCTGGACAAGTTCCAGAATTTTTGAGTGACCCTATGACTAAAGCGATTATTTTTGCGATGGCTGCATTTCTCGTCGGCCAATTCGCGTCAGTTGTTGGACAATCAATTTTCACTCGTTTATTCACGCGCATCGTGAAGCCCGACAAGAGCTTTTTTGCCAAGGTCAAAGAAGCAGATGATCCATTTATCGAAAAAAGGTACGACCATATCCGCTATCAGGTCGACATGCTGTGTGGCGGAATAGGTATTGGTTTGGTCGTGGCTTCTCTAACCGTGATCTTGTTTTGGCTCAGTGAAACTGGAGAGATTCCCTGGGCTGTAGTGTTTGGCTTTATGGGTGTCAGCATACTTTCATGGGGCGCAGCTCATTTTCACGCTCGTGAATTCTGGAAACATCTTAAGGAAGCGTCTTGACCACCGAACTCACCGTCCTGACGCTTGCGGCGCTGCTCCAGTTCGCGCAGTTCCTGGTCTACTCGGCGCTTGCTAACAAGCAGGTCGGGCCGAAAAAGGCGCTTGGGCCACGCGATACCAAGATCGAACTGGCAGGTTACGCGGGCCGCGCCCAGCGGGCCATGAACAACCATTTCGAAGGCCTGATCCTATTCACCATCGCGGTTTTCGTCGTCACCCTTGGGGGTCAGTCCACCGGCTTTACCCAAGGCTGCGCCTGGGTCTACCTGATCGCGCGCGTGCTCTATGTCCCCGCCTATCTCATGGGTCTTACGCCCTGGCGCTCGGTCATCTGGTGCTTTGGCATCGGCGCGACGGTGCTGATGCTGCTGGCGGCGCTGGTCTGATGCGTATCCCCGGCCCCATACCCAATCCATTCCCGGCCGCTGTACGGCCGGTGTACACATGCTGCACAGCCTGTGTACGGAAATCACCCCCCCATTTCCGGCCACGTCTCGGATAAAGGAGAACACATGTCCAGCTACGACGTCATCATCATCGGCTCCGGCCCCGGCGGCTATGTCTGCGCCATTCGCTGCGCGCAACTGGGTCTCAAGGTGGCCTGTGTCGAAGGTCGTGAAACGCTTGGCGGCACCTGCCTGAACGTGGGCTGCATCCCCTCCAAGGCCCTGCTTCACGCCAGCCACATGCTGCACGAGGCCGAGCATAATTTCGCCGCGATGGGCCTCAAGGGCAAATCTCCCTCGGTCGACTGGAAACAGATGCTTTCTTACAAGCAGGACACCATCGACACCAACACCAAGGGCATCGAATTCCTGTTCAAAAAGAACAAGGTAGACTGGATCAAGGGCTGGGCCAGCATCCCCGAGGCGGGCAAGGTCAAGGTCGGCGACGACGTGCACGAAGCCAAGAACATCATCATCGCCTCTGGCTCCGAGGTTTCCCCGCTCAAGGGTGTCGAGGTCGACGAGAAAGTCGTCGTGACCTCCACCGGCGCGCTGGAACTGACCAAGGTGCCGAAAAAGATGGTGGTGATCGGTGCGGGCGTCATCGGGCTCGAACTCGGTTCGGTCTACAAACGTCTGGGCGCCGAGGTAACGGTTATTGAATACCTTGATGCGATCACCCCCGGGATGGACGGCGAAGTGCAGAAGACCTTCCAGCGTCTGCTGAAAAAGCAGGGCATGGAATTCGTCATGGGCGCCGCCGTTCAAAAGACCGAAGCGACCAAGACCAAGGCCAAGGTGACCTACAAGCTGAAAAAAGACGACAGCGAACACGAAATCGACGCCGACGTGGTGCTGCTAGCCACAGGCCGCCGCCCCTATACCGAAGGTCTCGGTCTCGACAAGCTGGGCGTGGAAATGTCCGAGCGCGGCCAGATCAAGGTCGGCAAGGACTGGCAGACCAACGTCAAGGGCATCTATGCCATCGGTGACTGTATCGACGGCCCGATGCTGGCTCACAAGGCCGAGGACGAAGGCATGGCCGCCGCCGAACAGGTCGCAGGCAAGCATGGTCATGTGAACTACGGCGTGATCCCCGGCGTGATTTACACCCACCCCGAGGTCGCCAATGTCGGCGAAACCGAGGAGACGCTGAAGAAAGAGGGACGCGCCTACAAGGTCGGCAAGTTCTCCTTCATGGGCAACGGCCGGGCCAAGGCGAATTTTGCCGCCGACGGGTTCGTCAAGATCATCGTCGACAAGGAAAGTGACCGCATCCTTGGTGCCCATATCATCGGGCCAAGCGCGGGCGACCTGATCCACGAAATCTGCGTCGCAATGGAATTCGGCGCCAGTGCCGAGGATCTGGCGCTCACCTGCCACGCGCACCCGACCTATTCCGAGGCCGTGCGCGAAGCGGCGCTTGCCTGTGGCGACGGACCGATCCATTCCTGACGGCCCTCAGGCGCAGATTGCCAAGACAGTAAGAACCCCGGTATCACAGCCGGGGTTTTGCATTTCAAAGGGGGATTGATGTCCGGTACCGGCATCGCGAAAAGTCTGCTGGCCGTCTGGGCCGGGGTCTATGCGGCCTCGGTGCTGCAATTCCTGTTCCTTGAGCCCAGCGGCGACGGGTTCACCCGCGGCCTTAACCAGATCATGGCCTTCCTGTCATGGCAGATGCTGGCCGCGATCATCGGCTGCACCGCGTGGTTCATCGGGTGGAAACATAACCCTGCGCGCGGCCTGCGCATTCTGCTTAGGTTGCCTCTGATACTGGCCGTACTGCTCTTTGGCGGGCTGATCCTGCTGATCGCCTATGCCCGGCTGGCGCCACCGCCTGAGCGCCCGGTTCAGCCGCCCGAACAGCCCGCAAAGACCGCAAAGCCCTGAACTACCAGAGCGTTTCCGCCGCCCGCTTGGGCCATGCCTGATCATAGGGCGCCCCGCCCTCTTCGCCTTCAGTCATCTCGGCAAGTATGTCCCCTGCACTAGGCAAGTCTTCGGGCGCGGGCTCACCGGACCACAGGCCCGATCGCATCAGGGCGCGCGCACACTGGGTGTAAATCTCGGTAATGGAAATCACGATCACCGTCGCAGGCAGCCGCCCTTTTTTCTCGAACCGCTGCCGCAGTTCCGCGTCCGCGGAGAGCCGCGCAGTGCCGTTCACCCGCACCACCGTGTTCGATCCGGGCACCATGAACATCAGTGACACCCGCCCGTCCGTAACGATATTCCGAAGGGAATCCAGACGGTTATTCCCGCGCCAGTCGGGCATGGCCAGCGTGCCGGGGTCCAGCTCCATCACGCAGGGGCCATCATCGCCCCGGGGGCTGCCATCGGTGCCGCCTTCGCCCACCGTGGTCAGAACGCAAAGCTTCGAGGACATGATCCACTTGCGATAAAGCGGCGTCATCTGCCGCGCCACCTTGCGGATCGCCGCGCTTGGGGGCGTGCCGTAAAGCGCTTCGAGCGAGGCGATATCGTCAATCCAGTTCATTAAGATCAAACCCCGCTTCTTTCATCAACGCGTTCGAACCTGTCTCGACACGTTTTTCCAGCTCGGCCATGAACTCGGCCCGTGGCATGCCCGGCGCGATCGGGTCGAGAAACTCGACCACCGCAAGCCCCGGATAGCGCATGATCCCCTTGCGTGGCCAGAACAGCCCGACATTGGTCGCCGCCGGATAGCAGGGCTCTTCCAGCCCGTCATAAAGCAGCGCCGCCCCGACCTTATAAGGCAGCCGGACGCCGGGCGAGACCCGTGTGCCCTGCGGATAGATCACCAGCTGACCGGGGTCGACGAATTCGGCAGCCACGTCCTTGACCAGCTGCGCAATCGCCTTGCCGCGCTTTTTGCGATCCACCGGGATACAGCCGATCCGCTTGGCATACAGCCCGATCACCGGCGTCCAGAGCAGCTCGCGTTTCATGATGAACTTGGCATGCGGCACGGCCTGAAAGATCAGGAGGATATCAAGGAACGACTGGTGCTTGGCCGCGATGATGACTTCACCCGTGGGGACCGTGCCGCGCACTTCGCTGCGGATACCGACCAGCACCCGCGCCAGCCAGCGCGCCCATACGCAGAACAGCTTGCAGGCGCGACGCGCGGCCTTGCGAGAGAACAGCGCGAAGGGCGCGAAAACCAGCCCCAGAACCGCCATCCCCGCATAGGCCAGGATGATGAACATCAGCGAGCGGAGCCAGCGGAACGCGTGGGACATCAGCTTATCTCCTCAAGCCTGCGCCGGGCCGCGAACCACGTCGCGGCAAAAGCCACCAGCGCCCCAAGGATCGGGATCAGCAGCGGCGCGAACCAGCCCGCCCCCTGAAAACCAAGCCCGGTCAGGAACCCGCCCGCATCAGATGTTTCGGGGAGCAAAAGGACACCGGCCATGCCAAACGCCACCCCTGCCGCCGCCCCGATCAAGGCACGGAGGGTGAAACGGCGAACGAAAGCCTGCGCGATATAGCTGTCGCGCGCGCCGACCAGCCGCAGCACAAGGATCACCTGCGCATTCGCCGCCAGCGCCGCATTGGCCGCCAGCGTGATCATCGCCGCCGTCGCCCCACCGATCAGCAGGATCGAGAACACCCCAAGCCGCCGCAGGCTGTTCGCCGCCTCGACCAGCGGACGCCGCCAGCGGGTATGGTCGTCCAGCACCGCTCCGGGTACTTCGGCGGCAAGACGCAGGCGCAGACCTTCGGCGTCATAGCCTTCGTCGTCTTCGATCACTTCGATCAACTGCGGCACCGGCAGGCTGTCGAGCGGCAGATCGGCCCCGAACCACGGGGCCAGCAGGGCCGCCTGTTCCTCGTCACTCAGAGCCCGTGCGCTCGCGATGCCCGGCGTCTGTTCCAGCACCGCAAGTGCCGCACTAGTCTGGGCCGCTTTCTGGTCCGCCGGCGCGCTGATGCGCAGCGTCGCGCTGCGGGCCAGCTCATCCGACCAGCGATCCGCCAGCCGCCCCGCCGCCAGCGACAGGGCCAGCGCGAAAACCGCGAGGAAGGCCATCGCGGCCGAGGCAAACAACGTCAGATGCGCGGTAAAGCCCGAGGGCGGCACGACCCGGTCGGCCTGCGCATCGCCCAGCAAAAGCGAACGGATACGACCATTGCTCACAGGTCCGACCCCGCCAGTTGCAGCCTGCGGTTGGAAATCCGCAGCACCCGCGCCTGAACCTGGCTCTTGGCGGCCCGGATCAGCGCCAGATCGTGGCTCGCGATCAGCACGGTCTTACCCATCTTGTTCAACTCCACCAGCAGATGCAGCAGGCGTTGCGACATCTCCCAGTCCACGTTCCCGGTCGGCTCGTCCGCCAGCACCACGTCGGGCGACATGATGACCGCCCGCGCCAGTGCCGCGCGCTGCCGCTCACCGCCCGAGAGTTCCGGCGGCAGGGCATCGGCGCGCCCGGAAAGCCCGACCCATTTCATCAATTCGGCAAGGTTCTCGCTCTCGGCGCGCTTGTCGCGGCCCGAAACGGTCAGCGGCAGCGCGATATTATCGGCAACCGGCAGATGGTCGAGAAACTTGCAATCCTGATGCACGACACCGATCCGGCGACGCATCAGCGCGGTCTGGTCGCGATCAAGGCGGCGCATGTCCGCGTCGAACACCTTGACGGTGCCATGGGTCGGCAAAAGCGCCCCATAACACAGTTTCATCAGGGTGGTCTTGCCCGCGCCCGAAGGGCCGGTCAGAAAGTGAAACGACCCGGGCATCAGGCGCACGGATACGTCGCTCAGCAGCTCGCCACCGCCATAGCTGTAGCCCACATTTTCCAGCTCGATCACGAAAGACCCCCTGTACGCCCCGGGTCTTTTGCCTGACTGTCCCGGCAGATTCAATGCCGATTGGTCACGGTCGATTCATCGCTCTGGTTTCGTTGAGAATTCGACTTTGCGCAGCGACTCAACACGGCCTATGATAGCGAAAACGAAAAATCGGCAGGCATTTCCCAAGGAGCTGAGCGCCATATGCGAATAATTTGCCCCAATTGCGGCGCGCAATATGAGGTGCCCGATGAGGTCATCCCTCTCGACGGGCGCGACGTGCAATGCTCCAATTGCGGCGATACCTGGTACCAGACCCATCCCGACGCCATGCTCGACCAGGAGCTCGCAGGCGATGACAGCGACGGGCTGCCCGAAGCCGCGCCCGAGTCCATGCCCGCGCCGCCCCAGTTCGAAACGGAATCCGAGATCGAGGAAGAGCTCGACATGGAATCCGATATCGACGAGGTGCCCGACGTGCTGCGCGAACGTGCGGCCCAGCCGCGCCGCGAGCTAAGCCCGGATGTTGCCGACATACTCCGCTCCGAAGCCGAACACGAAGCGCGGCTCCGCGAGGCCGAGAGCAGCGTTTTCGAAAGCCAGGGAGAACTGGGGCTCGAAGAAGCGCCCGCCACCGACACCGTCCGCCGGGTACGCGAAGCGCGCGAACGCATGGCGCTGATGCGCGGCAAGACCGCCGATGCCCAGCCCACGCTGACACCGGACGAAGCGCCCTCACGCAAGCAGTTCCTGCCCGATATCGACGAGCTGAATTCAAGCCTGCGTGCCGAAGGCCCCGGTGGCAAGACCGCCGATCTGCCGGTGCGCCACCAGTCCAGCGAAAAATCGAGACGCGGTTTCGGCCGCGGCTTTACGCTTATGCTGCTGGTGGCCGCGATCCTCGTGCTGGTCTACGTGAATGCCGACCGCATTGCGACGAACCTGCCGGCGCTGCGCCCGACGCTCGAAGCTTACGTCGCATTCATCAACGAAGCACGTCTCTGGCTTGATACGCACATCCGGCAGCTGACTCCCTGATCGGACGCCCCCACCGTCAGAACCGGTCCAGCAACCTTTCGAGGTAGTCGAGTTCCATCTGCGGACGCTCGCCTTCGCCGGTGCGGCGGCGGATCTCGTCCAGCAATTCGCGCGCGCGGCGATAGACATCCTCGCCCTGCAAAAGGTTCTCGTCGGTCCCGATCGATCCGTTGGACCCGGCGTTGCGGCCAAGCGGATCACGGTTGCGGGCGCGTTCCTGACCCTCGGCCATGCCCTGTCCGGGCTGCGATTGTTGCTCCTGCTGAGCCATCGCCTCGCCAAGGGCACGCATGCCTTCACGCAGGGCCTCCATCGCTTCGGACTGCTGGTCGATGGCCTCGGCCAGATCGTCGCGGCGCAGGGAATCCTCGGCCCCTTCCATTGCACGGCCCGCCCGGTCCAGCGCATCCCGCGCGGCCTGACCTTCCTCGGTGCCGCCGCCGGGCAGGTTGCCCTGCTGGCGGCGCAACTCATTGCGCAGCTCGCGCTGGCGCTGTGCAAGGTTCTCCGCCATGCCGCCCTGCCCCTGCTGATCGCCCTGCGCCTGACCTTGGTTCTGACCCGGATTTTGCCCCTGGCCCTGACCCTGGTTCTCGCCGGGGTTCTGGCCGTTCTGACCCTGATGACTCTGGCCCCGGCCCTGACCGCCGCTCTGACCTTCGTTATTCTCGCTCTGCCCGCTCTGGGCGTTCGGGTTGAACTGCTCCTGAAGATCGCGGAACGCCTGATCCGACAGGCCCTGCTGCTCTCGCAGCGTCTCGGACAGCCCCTGCATCGCCTGCTCGCCCGGCGACTGACCGCCCTGACCTTGGGTGACGCGCATGTTCTCCATCATCTGCTGCAATTCCTGCAGCGCCTGCTGGGCTTCGGCCATGCGGCCCTGTTCCATCAGCTCCTGAATACGGTCCATCATCCGTTGCAGATCGTCCTGCGACATCTGCATGGAATTCTCGGACATCTGCTGCTGTTCGCCCTCTTCGCCATTCTGTTGCTGCTGCTGGGCAAGCTGGCGCATGTATTCATCGGTGGCGCGGCGTAATTCGTCCATCAACTCGGCGATTTCCTCGTCCGAGGCACCGTTCTTCATCGCCTCGGCCAACCGTTCCTGCGCCCGGCGCAGACGTTCCAGCGCGTCGCTCAGATCGCCCTCTTCCAGCAGGATGGCAAGATCCCACATCGCCTGCGACAGCTCGGCCTGCTGTTCGGCCTTCAGACCATAATCCATCATCGTTTCAAGACGGCGCAGGATGGTGCGGAATCGAAGGTATGCGGTTTCCGAGCGGAATACCTCGTCGGGGCGGTGCGACACGGCGCGCATGATCTGCGAAATGCGCGGCGCATTTTCCCGCGTCCAAAGCAGATCACGGCGCATTTCGATCACCGCCGCCGCCATCGGATCAAAGAAGCGACGACCGGGCAGAACCGCGTTGAACTCGGCAGGGGCCGATTTCTGGCCCGCCGCATCCTCCACCACCAGCGTGAATGTCACCGGCAGGTTGGCCCATGCGTGCTGCGAGAAATCTTCGATCAGGTTCTCGTCGAATGCCGCCCGGTCGCCCGCGATCGGCATCGGCAGCGGCACCGCGATATCGTCGCGCGGCTGCGGCTCACTGCTCAGGCCATAGCGTCGATCCACCTCTGCAAGGTCCAGCGTAATCACCGCTTCACCGGCGACGACGCCGTAATCGTCACGCGCCGAATAGGGCAGAGTCATCTGGCCCAGCGCTTCGGCATCGGGCGGGCCGGTCACTTCGACACCGGGCAGTTCGTCCTCGATCAGGGCGATGGTCCATTCGGCCCCGCCGCTGCCCTCGATGCGCAATTCGCCGTCCTGATTGACGTCGAATTCGTGCATCTGGTCCGCCGCCGGGGGCAGTTCACCCACGCGGCCGGAAACGGATTCGACCAGCGACAGCTCGCCCGGCTGACCATAAAGCCGCAGGGTGATCCGGCTGCCCTGAAGGACTTCGATCACATCGGAATCCATATCGGCAAGGTAGAGCGTCGGCTTGCCGGTATAGCGTGGCGGTTCGATCCAGCCTTCCCATGTCGGGCCGACCGCCGCCTGCGCCGCACCGGGCGTCATTTCGGTCACGGAACTGACCCGCCAAATGGACCCGAAGACCAGCGCCACAGCCAGTGCCAGCATCGCCACGTAGCGCAGCGCAAAGGGATCGCGCCGGGCAATCCGCAGATCGGGACGCGCCGGTTGCGCCCGCGAGGCCCGGTCTGCCATACGCTGCTGATGCGCGGCCCAGACCGCCGCCGAGGCGGAATCGCCCGCGCCGACCGCCTGTTCGTCCAGCAGCGCCTGAATCGGTCGCCCCGGCAGGGTTTCGTCCAGACGCACCAGCGCCTCGTCCCGGCTTGGCCAGTGGAACCGTCGGATGCCGAGATAAAGCGTCGCGAGCAGGGCCAGCGCGAAAATCGCCCCCACGGCCCAGACAAGTTCGACCCCGACATGATCCTGAACGCCCAGCATCAGCAGGGCCGCCCCCAGCATCAGAACCGACCCGGCGGGCCAGAACGCGCGCAGGGTGCGCTCGGCAACCAGACCGCACTGGGTCAGGAAGACAGGCAGGCGCAGTTTCAGAAGGGCGGTTTCAATGCCATGTCGTTGGGCCATAAAGCTCTCCAGTCGGCAATGACCGCTGGTTCACGTCAAAGCCACGAAGGGATCGTATCGCGATTTATCATATCTTCAAAGCTCGGACGTTGGCGGATAACCGCGAATTGATTGTCTTTGACCAGAACTTCGGGAATCAGCGGTCTTGTATTGTACTCGCTGGACATTACCGCGCCGTAAGCCCCCGCACTGCGAAACGCGACAAGATCGCTCGAGGCAAGCGGCGGCAAGTTGCGCTGCTTGGCAAAGGTATCGCCGGATTCGCAGACCGGCCCGACCACGTCATAGGGCTGCTGCTCGACGCCCGCCTCCGGTTCGATCACCGGCACGATGTCATGCCATGCATCGTACATGGCCGGACGGATCAGGTCGTTCATCGCCGCGTCGAGGATCAGGAAATCGCGCCCCTCGCCGGATTTGACGAAAATCACGGAAGAAACCAGCAGACCGGCGTTCCCGGCGATCAGGCGACCGGGCTCGATTTCGATCTCACAGCCCAGATGTCCCAGTGTTTTCTTGATCAAGGCCCCGTATTCGGTGGGCAGCGGCGGCGCGGTATTGGACCGTTCATAGGGAATGCCCAAGCCCCCGCCAAGATCCAGCCGCCGGATGTCATGGCCATCGGCGCGCAACGTCTCGGTCAGTTCGGCCACCTTGTTGTAGGCAAGCTCAAACGGTTCCAGCTCGGTCAGCTGGCTGCCGATATGCACGTCGATCCCGATCACTTCGAGCCCCGGCAGCGCGGCGGCCGTCGCATAGACCTCGCGCGCGCGGGAAATCGGAATGCCGAACTTGTTCTCGGATTTGCCGGTCGCGATCTTGGCATGAGTCTTGGCATCCACGTCCGGATTGACCCTCACGGTGATCGGCACGACCTTGCCCAAGGATTGAGCAACCGCGCTCAGCAGCTCCATCTCGGGCTCGGATTCGACGTTGAACTGGCGAATCCCCCCTTCGACGGCAATGCGCATTTCCTCGACTGTCTTGCCCACGCCCGAGAACACGATCTTGTCGCCCGGCACCCCCGCCGCCTTGGCGCGCAGGTATTCCCCGATGGATACGACATCCATGCCCGCGCCCGCCTCGGCCAGCGTCTTGAGGATCGCCTGGTTGCTGGCGGCCTTCATCGCGTAGCAGACAAGATGATCCATGCCCTCCAGCGCCTCGTCGAACAGACGGAAATGGCGCAGCAGCGTGGCGGTGGAATAGACATAGAACGGCGTGCCGACCTCGGCCGCGATATCGGCAAGGGGCACATCCTCGGCGTGCAAGGCGCCGTTTTTGTAAAGAAAATGATCCATGCCGCGCTTTAGACGGAAACGGCGGCACAGATCAATTGATTTCCCTTCCCCCGGAGACTGCTTTGCGCCCTGCCGGGGATATAGGTCAGGCGGATTTCTTGGTCCGCCGGATTTCCTTGGTGCGGGCCTTTTCCAACGCCCGGCGTCCTTCCAGCAGTTCCTTGGAATAGGCCGACACCCGGTCGAAAATCGGCATGAAGTCCGGGTTGTTGATACCCCGGCAATGGGAAAGCTGGTAGAGCGTGTGGAACGGGTTGGCGTTATGCTCGATGATCATCGGGCCATCGGGGCCGATCGCCACATCCCAGCCGACGATACCGAACTCGGGCACCACCGCATGGGCCTCGCACACCATCTCGCGCACGCGGTCCCACATGGGAAGCTGCTTACCGGTGATCTTCGCGCCGGAAACCGGGTGATCGTCGATGTTTCGCGCGTCGAGCCCGGTGCCGATCCGGGCCTGCCCGACCTTGCCGGTCATCGCATCGACCGGCGCGATCATGCTGCCGCTCTGCCAGAAATTGTCCGACATGGCGTCGGGCGCGGGAATTTTCCACGCCGAATAAAGCACCTGCGGCCTGTTGCTGTCGCGCACCGTGACCACGCGCAGGCTGCCCACCGCCTTGCCGGTCACCGCGACCATTTCCGGGTGCTGCACCAAGGCGCTCTGCAGCAGATAGCCCGAGCCGTATTGATCGATGATTTCCTTGCAGAACCCGTCAAGCGCCACGCGTTTGCCATTACCCAGCAACAGCATGTCGCCCTCGACGCCAAGCAGCAGGGCCGAGCCGTAGCTGCCGCTGAAGCTCTGCGGTTTACCGAACAGCGGGTATTGCGCTTTTTCGGTCAGGAAACTGCGCAATTGCTCAACCGTTTCCAACGTCGGGATCGATCCGAACCGCGACACTGCCGAAACCACGGCCTGCGTCTGCGTCGTGCCAAAGCCCAGCTGGCGGATCAGCGAGGTGAACAGAACCTTGTCGGCAGCAAAGCTGCGCATGGTGACAAGCCCCTTGGCGCCCAGCCGCGTGTTCAGCTTGTAGCTGGCGCGCAGCCCGACGTATTGGCGTTTCTCCTCGGCGCTGATCTCGGGATCGTATAGCCCGGCCGTGTAATATTCATGCAGGTGAAACCGCTGTTTTCCCATCGCAAGGCCAAAGCTTTCACGCATCTGGCGCAGCGGGCTGACCCCGTATTTGCGGGCAACCTCGACCATCATTGCCGCCGGCGGTGAAGGCGGGCGTTCCGGGACGGCAAGCAGGGCCTTGTCTTGAACCTCATCAATCACTGCGGTCGTCATGTCGGGTCTCCTGGCAGGATCAGCGTTGGACAGGGTCAGCATGGCCGGGGCCATGTCGGGTTTCTGTCCTGACAGGTAGCAATGAAAAACGGCTGAAATGGGGCGCGATTGTTTCCCAAAACGGTCAAATGAACCGTTTTAGGCAAGGGTTGTCGATGACCTTACGGCAAGTGGCTCAAAGGCCCAGAAAGACCGAAAACGGCCCGCGGTTCAGGCCGACGCCGCCCGTGGCATGAACCCCGCTGCGCGACACCGAGACCCCGCCGCTGACCGTTGGCTGCACCGGTTCGCCATCCGCGCCGCAGGCGGCAAGGATGCTCAGGGACAGCAACACGGCAAGGGTCCGGGTCAGGTTCATTTCAGCGCCTTTTTCCACCGTTCGACCTGCAGGCGCACGCCCGAAGGGGCGGTACCTCCATAGGATACGCGCGAGTTTACCGAATTTTCGACGCCGAGAACAGCAAAGACATCTTCCGTGATATCCGCGTGGACCGATTTCATATCCTCAAGCGTCAGATCCGGCAGGTCGCAGCCCTTTTTCTCGGCCAGTGCGACAAGCGAGCCGGTGACGTGATGCGCATCGCGGAACGGCAGCCCGAGCACCCGCACCAGCCAGTCCGCCAGATCGGTCGCGGTTGAAAAGCCTGCCCCGGCGGCGGCGGCCAGCGCCTCGCGGTTGGCGCTCATATCGCTGACCATGCCAGTCATCGCGGCCAGCGCCAGCATCCAGTTGTCTGCGGCGTCGAATACCTGTTCCTTGTCTTCCTGCATGTCCTTGGAATAGGCCAGCGGCAGCCCCTTCATCACCATCATCAGCGCGGTATTCGCGCCAAAGATCCGGCCCACCTTGGCGCGGATCAGCTCTGCCGCATCGGGGTTCTTTTTCTGCGGCATGATGCTCGACCCGGTCGAGAAGCGATCCGAAAGGATCACGAACCGGAACTGAGCCGAAGACCAGATCACCAGTTCTTCGGCGAACCGGCTCAGGTGCATGGCGCAGATGCTCGCGCAGTTCAGGAAATCCAGCGCGAAATCACGGTCGCTTACCGCGTCCAGCGAATTGGCCGAGGGCCGGTCAAAGCCCAGCGCCTTGGCGGTCATGTGCCGGTCGATGGGGAAAGATGTCCCGGCCAGCGCCGCCGCGCCCAGCGGGCATTCATTCATCCGCGCCCGCGCATCGCGCACGCGCGACAGGTCACGGCCGAACATTTCCACGTAGGCCAGCATGTGATGGCCCCATGTGACGGGCTGCGCGGTCTGCAAGTGTGTAAAACCGGGCATCACCCAGTCCGCCCCGGCCTCGGCCTGTTCCAGCAGCGCACCGATCAGCGCCAACAGCCCGGTTTCGGCCGCGTCCAGCTGATCCCGCACCCAGAGTTTGAAATCCGTCGCCACCTGATCGTTGCGCGACCGACCCGTGTGCAGACGCCCCGCAGGCTCGCCGATGATCTCTTTCAGCCGCGCCTCGACATTCATATGAATGTCTTCCAGCGCCGTCGAAAACGCGAAGTCACCGCTTTCGATTTCTGACAAAACGGTGAGCAGCCCTTCCCTGATCGCCTCGGCATCGCTATCGCTTATGACGCCCGTTTCGGCCAGCATGGCGGCATGGGCGCGCGAACCGGCGATATCCTGAGCCGCCATCCGCTTGTCGAACCCGATGGATGCATTAATTGCCTCCATGATGGCGTCCGGTCCGGCGGCGAAACGGCCACCCCACATCTGGTTTGCGCTTTTATCGGTCATTTTGCCAACCCTTGGAGAAATCATGCGTCGCGTTCATTTCCTGCTCCTTTATATGGCCCTCGCGCTGGGTGCAAACACCGCTATGGCCGAGCTTGCCGATGTCGCCGACCTGCGCGATGGGGACATGAAAAAGCTGACGCTGCATGAAGAACCCAAGCCGGTTTCGGAAATCGCCTTTACCACGCCCGATGGCGACCCCATGACGCTGGCCGACCTTCAGGGCAGTTATGTTCTGCTGAATTTCTGGGCGACATGGTGCGCCCCCTGCCGCGAGGAAATGCCCACCCTCGCCGCGCTTCAGGAAGAATTCGGCGGCGACAGCTTTCAGGTAGTGACCTTGGCGACGGGTCGCAATTCGCCGCAGGGCATCCAGAAATTCTTTAGCGAAAACAATATCTCGAACCTGCCGCAATACCGCGATGAAAAACAGGCCGTGGCCCGCGACATGGGCATTCTCGGCCTGCCGATCACGGTTCTGATCGACCCCGAGGGCCAAGAAGTCGCCCGGTTGATCGGCGATGCGGACTGGCATTCCGACAGCGCCCGCGCGATTATCGGTGCGTTGGTTTCCGGCGGCAGCTGACAGGTCGCCACGCATTTTAACTCCGGGCGCGCCGCCTCTGCCGGCCCGCGCGGCGCGGGAACCCGCCCGGACAGATACACGTTTCAATCAAGAGTATATACAGAACCAGATTTCGCCATGCCCTGCACCTACGCGCTCTACCCGGATCTCGCGACCCTGCACTGCCGTTTCAGCGGCAGGTTCAACATGCGGGACGCGCTGAACATGATTGAACGCGCAGGCGCCGAACCCCGGCATGAGGACGGTACCAACGTGATCGCTGACTTTCTCGACGTCACCCGTTTTGAAATCGACATCAACTCGCAATGGCGGATGTTCCGCTATCTCGCCGCGCTCGAGAACTGGCCCGGCCTGCCCCGAAGCTGCGCGCTGATCGCCGATGGAGAGCCGGTCTGGGCCATGGCCGGAACAATCGTCGATCAGACCACGCTTGAATCGCCGCTGGTGTTCGAACGCTTCCGTGCCCCCTCACCCGCGCTGCGTTTTGTCGGGCTCGACCCCAACCGCCACGGTGGCCGCTTTGGCTATGGCCCTGTTCATTGAACGCAAAGGCCCGGCAACACGCCCCGAATAAAGCATCGAATGCGCCGAAGGCGCTCCGTTAAGGAACGGCCTCCCTAACCGCGCGACTTTCCGATTTCGGCCACAGGCCCGTGGCGATGACACGTAATGATATGGTCGTTCACCATGCCCACCGCCTCCATAAAGGCATAGACGATGGTCGGCCCGCAGAACCGGAACCCTGCCTTCTTCAGATCTTTCGATATCTGCGCTGACAGCGCCGTCTGGGTCGGCACATCCCCCTGCGTCGCCCATGCATTCTGGATCGGCCTACCGCCGACGTAATCCCACAGAAAGCGGTCAAAGCCCTGCCGCACCTCGATCTCCTGCCACGCCCGGGCATTGGTGATCGTCGCCTCGATCTTGCCGCGATGACGGATAATGCCGGGGTTCTGCAACAGCCGGGCCACCTCCGGCTCGCCCCAGCCTGCCACCACGTTCGGGTCGAACCCGGCAAAAGCCTCGCGGAAATTCTCGCGCTTGCGCAGGATCGTGATCCAGCTCAGCCCCGCCTGAAACCCGTCAAGGATCAGCTTTTCCCAAAGGGCGCGGCTGTCATATTCCGGCACGCCCCATTCCGTGTCGTGATAGGCCAAGTAAAGCGGGTCATCCCCCGGCCAGCCACATCTTTCCATCATCCGCCCCCCTGCGCGCGTCCGCTTTCGCGGTCTAGCGGCAAACCGCCCCCGCCAGCAAGCGCGGGGCGGCGCCCGAGCAGAGTTGCAGCCCCCTGCGCAAAGCATTAGGTTCACCCTCGGAGGACGTAAGGTTAAGACGCATGCCCGCTCGGACAGGCGTTTTTTCTTGCCACCCGCATCTTGGCAAAGGACAGACAGTCATGACCAACGTAGTAATTGCATCCGCCGCGCGTACGGCGGTCGGCAGCTTTGGCGGCTCATTCGCAAACACCCCCGCGCATGACCTTGGCACAGCGGTTCTCGAGGCGATCGTGGAACGCGCCGGGATCGACAAGGCCGATGTGAGCGAAACCATTCTCGGTCAGGTGCTGACCGCCGCGCAGGGCCAGAACCCGGCCCGTCAGGCCCATATCAACGCCGGTCTGCCGATCGAAAGCGCGGCCTGGGGCATTAACCAGGTCTGCGGTTCGGGCCTGCGTGCCGTGGCTCTTGGCGCCCAGCACATCCAGCTTGGCGATGCCGATATCGTCGCCGCCGGCGGTCAGGAAAACATGTCGATGAGCCCCCATGCCGCGAACCTGCGTCAGGGCCACAAGATGGGCGACATGTCCTATATCGACACCATGATCCGTGACGGTCTCTGGGATGCGTTCAACGGCTACCACATGGGCCAGACCGCCGAGAACGTCGCCGAGAAATGGCAGATCAACCGTGAATCGCAGGACGAATTCGCCGTGGCCAGCCAGAACAAGGCCGAGGCAGCGCAAAAGGCTGGCAAGTTCAAGGACGAAATCACGGCCTTTACCGTCAAGACCCGCAAGGGCGAGAACGTGGTCGACTCCGACGAATACATCCGCCACGGTGCGACTGTCGAAGCGATGCAGAAACTCCGCCCCGCCTTTACCAAGGACGGATCCGTCACCGCGGCCAACGCATCCGGTCTGAACGACGGCGCGGCCGCCGTTCTGCTGATGAGCGCGGATAACGCCGAGAAACGCGGCATCACCCCGCTGGCGCGTATCGTTTCCTACGCCACCGTCGGGCTCGACCCGTCGATCATGGGCGCGGGCCCGATCTATGCCTCGCGCAAGGCGCTGGAAAAGGCTGGCTGGAAACCCGAGGATCTCGACCTTGTCGAGGCGAACGAAGCCTTTGCCGCGCAGGCCTGCGCCGTGAACAAGGACATGGGCTGGGATCCGTCCATCGTGAACGTGAATGGCGGCGCTATCGCCATCGGTCATCCCATCGGCGCATCCGGCTGCCGCATCCTCAACACCCTGCTGTTTGAAATGCAGCGCCGCGACGCCAAGAAAGGTCTCGCCACGCTCTGCATCGGCGGCGGCATGGGCGTTGCCATGTGCATCGAACGCCCCTGATAAATACCGGGGGCGGCGTCATCGCCGCTCCTGCCCTCCGGACGCGGCCCGGACCAGCCGCCACAAAATCAGGCATGCCCCGGCAATCTCGTGCCGATCATGGCGAAACCGCTGCCAGCGCCTGAAATTCGCTTTATAATCAGAACTATGGCAAACTCGACCCGGTCGTGCTCCGTCTGGCGATTCTGCCATAAATGGCACGACCCCGGCCAAGGGAGGAGAGGCCGGAACGGCGGTTCGTGCCGCAAATAAAGGGAGGTGGCCAGTTTCGTGAAATATTTGCGAAATGACCGCGCAACATTCTTGCGCACAGGCCATCGTTAACGTAACAACGTTTCAACGAGATAGTGGAGGAAAACATTAATGTCACGCGTCGCCCTTGTAACAGGAGGCTCCCGGGGAATCGGGGCTTCAATTTCGAAAGCACTCAAGGACGCCGGATATTCCGTCGCCGCCACCTATGCCGGCAACGATCAGGCCGCGTCCGATTTCACCGATGAAACCGGGATCAAGACCTACAAGTGGAACGTCGCGGATTACGAGGAAAGCAAGGAAGGACTGGCCAAGGTCGAATCCGATCTCGGCCCCATCGACGTGGTTGTCGCCAATGCGGGCATCACCCGCGACGCCCCCTTCCACAAGATGACTCCCGAGCAGTGGAAAGAGGTGGTCGATACCAACCTCACAGGTGTTTTCAACACGGTTCACCCGGTCTGGCCCGGCATGCGTGAGCGCAAGTTCGGCCGCGTCATTGTCATCAGCTCGATCAACGGCCAAAAGGGCCAGTTCGCGCAGGTAAACTATGCCGCGACAAAGGCAGGCGATCTGGGCATCGTCAAATCGCTGGCACAGGAAGGCGCGCGCGCAGGCATCACCGCCAACGCGATCTGCCCCGGCTATATCGCGACCGACATGGTGATGGCGGTGCCGGAAAAGGTGCGGGACTCGATCATCGCGCAGATCCCCACCGGACGCCTCGGCGAGCCCGAAGAAATCGCGCGCTGCGTGGTCTTTCTTGCGTCGGACGACGCCGGGTTCATCAACGGTTCGACAATTTCCGCGAATGGCGGTCAGTTCTTCGTCTGACCCCGAAGCCCCCGAACAAAAAACAGGTCGGTCCCATCGGACCGACCTTTTCTTTTTGCGCATGATCGCCCGTCGTCATCACGGGGCGCATCATCGCCAGCGGCGCTAGTGGCCGCAGATATCTGGCGCAAGGACAAAAGCCCTTACGCGCTTGCGTGTCCGCCGGATGATCCGGTCAACCCGCCAGTTTCGTCGAATGTGATCAGGATATGATTGCTTGGGAAGCAATAGAGCGGGTCACGCAGACAGGCGCTCGATTTCTTCCTTTAGCTTCAGCTTCTGCTTTTTCATGGCGGCCAGTTCAAGCCCGTCGATGCTTGGCGCGCGCTGCGCCTGTTCGACTTCATAGCTCAAATTCTGGTGCTTCTTTTTCAGTTCCGTAAGATGCGAGCTCAAGCTCATGGCAATCCTCCTCTGAATAAGTTGCATTTTCAGTTCAGCATATTCCAAAGCGTCTGTCACGTAACGTTAACCTTGGTCGGCTATCATCGGCTAGGAAGCGTGAAGTTTCTCTTAATTTCTGGGCTATGCAGGCCAGACCAATTCGGCTGCTTTTCGCAAAATCCCGTCAATTTCGGCCCGGTAACTCTCGCCATCGCGCTGGTGAACGGCCCCTTCGTGCAGAATCAGCGGCGCATGCAGGCGAAACGCGGCGCGCCCGCCCTTGCGCATCCGCAGGATCACCCGCTCCGCTTCGCGCCCCTCCCGCGCGGCCAGCGGCAGCACTTCGACGGATCCCAACCGCCCCTCGGCTGCGATCAGAAGGTCGGGCAGACGCTCGGCATTCTGGATCACGTGAAGATAACCCTTGGGCACCAGACGCCGCGCCGCCACCTCGACCCAGAGCGACAGCGGTGTGATCTCTCCCAGCGCCACCTGACGCCCCGCATCGCGCGCAGAACTATGTGCCCCGGCCCGGTAATAAGGCGGGTTCATCAGCACATGGTCGAATCGTCGCTGCCGCAGTTCTGCAGGCAGCTGCGCGAGGTCCGCCTCGACCACCTCAAGCGGCTTCACATTGTCGCGGGCGTTGCGCTCGGCAAGGGCGGCATACTCGGCCTGCAGCTCAACTCCCGTCAGCATAAGGTCAGGTACCCGCGCGGCAAGGCACAGGCTCGCCGTCCCTGCCCCGCAGCCAAGCTCCAGCACGCTCTGGCCGGGCCGCGCCGGCACCGCCGCCGCCAGCATCACCGGGTCAATACCCGCGCGATATCCGGCCCTTGGCTGCCAGATCCGCAGCCGCCCGCCCAGAAAGGCGTCGCAGCTCAGCGCGTCCTCCTCGAAGCGGCTCATCACTTCAGCGGGATTTCGTTGTCGGTCATCACCCGCACCGCCCGGTCGTAATCGTCCTCGCGCACCATCATCCGGCGCGGGAAAATTCCGATGCCGCCTTCGAGGATGCTCATGTTTACGTCCATCTGAAAGCAGTCTATATCCTCGCCTTGCAAAAGAGCCGAAGCAAAGGCCAGGATCGTCGGGTCGGTACTACGCAGAAGCTCTTTCATAACGTTGGATGTAAGAGCAAGCTCGACCCCTTGTCGAGCCTTGTTGCAGGAGAGTGATGGACATCGCCACCAATCCCAAACCGCAGGACCGCCTGGCCGAACTTCTGGCCGATGAAATGGCTGCGGTGAATGCCCTGATCCGCGAACGAATGGTCTCTGAACATGCCCCGCGCATCCCCGAGGTGACGGCGCATCTGATCGAGGCCGGCGGCAAGCGGTTGCGCCCGATGCTGACGCTCGCGGCGGCGCGGATCTGTGGCTACGAGGGCAGCGATCACGTCAAGCTCGCCGCGACGGTGGAATTCATCCACACCGCAACCCTGCTGCATGACGATGTGGTGGACGAAAGCGAACAGCGGCGCGGCAGACCCACCGCCAACCTGCTCTGGGACAATTCCTCAAGCGTGCTGGTCGGCGACTACCTTCTGGCGCGCGCCTTCCTGATGATGGTCGAAACGGAATCGCTGCGGGTGCTCAGCATCCTCGCGGGCGCTTCCGCCACGATCTCCGAAGGCGAAGTGCTGCAACTCAGCGCGGCCAGCAACCTTGCGACTGATGAATCCGTCTATCTCAAGGTGGTGCGCGGCAAGACGGCGGCGCTTTTCTCGGCGGCGACGCAAGTGGGCGGCGTGATCTCCGGCGCGGATGAAAGCCACATTCAGGCGCTCTACGATTACGGCGATGCGCTCGGGATCGCCTTTCAGATCGCCGACGACCTGCTCGATTATCAGGGCGACAGCTCGGCCACCGGCAAGAACATCGGTGACGATTTCCGCGAACGCAAACTGACCCTGCCGGTTATCAAGGCGGTCGCCCTTGCCGACGATACCGAAAGGGCTTTCTGGCAGCGCACCATCGAAAAGGGCCAGCAAAAGCCCGAAGATCTCGACACCGCGCTCGAAATCATGACCCGTCACGACACGTTCGAGGCGACGCGTCAGGACGCACTATCATGGGCCGACAAGGCGAGACAGGCGCTCTCCCCGCTCCCCGAGGGAGAGCTGCGCGACCTGCTCGCCGATCTCGCGGATTTCGTCGTCGCCCGGCTCAACTGAGCGACAGAATTAGCCGGTAAAACTCCGACAAGCGCGGACCCACCAGCCCGGCTGTGCCGCCGCGATACGGGCCGCCGCCGCCCTGGCCATATCCGCATCCGGGTAGAGGCCGAAACATGTCGCGCCCGAACCGGACATCCGCGCCACAATCGCCCCGTCCAGCGCGGCAAGCGCCTCGGCAATCACCGGCGCTACGCTGATCGCGGCCTCTTGCAAATCATTGCGCTGCGCGCCCAGCCAGCCAATGAAATCTTCCCCCATCGGCGTCATGCCCGCATTGTCCCGCCGCTCCAGCGCCCGGAACACCGCCGGAGTGGGCACATGCACGCCCGGATTGACCAGCACCAGATAGCACTCCGGCACCGCAACGGGTTCAAGCTGCTCTCCGATCCCGCGCATCCGCTGCGGGGTGTTCGACAGGCAGACCGGCACATCCGCGCCCAGACCCAGTGCGTATTCCCCTGCCCCCGCCCAGCGCAGAACGGCAGCCGCGTCCGATGACCCGCCCCCGATCCCGGCCCCGTGCGGCAGGTTCTTTTCAAGCCGGATCGAAAGCACCCGCCCGGCCCGCTCGGCCGCCTGCCAGACAAGGTTGCGCCCGTCCGCAGGCACGCCCTCGGCAAAGGGACCGGTCACGGAGAGCGACATCTCATCCGCGTCACACAGCCATAGCCGGTCGCCGATATCCGCGAAGACCACCATCGAATCCAGCAGGTGATAACCGTCATCCCGACGGCCCGTCACATGCAGGGAAAGATTGATCTTGGCCGGTGCCAGAACCGGAGTGTCAGCCACGAATTACTCGCCAGCGACCTTCAGCGGTTCGGCACCTTCCTCGGCCAGCACCTGATCCAGCCCGACCTCAAGCTTGCGTCGGATGCGGTCGGGGTCGGCCTCGCTGTTTTCATCCTTGGGATCGACGAATGACAGCGCCCGGCGCCACTGGAACTCGGCCTCGCGATAGCGCCCGACAGCCCAGTAGACATCGCCAAGATGGTCATTCACCACCGCGTCCACGGCCATCAGTTCGACCGCTTTTTCCATGTGCTCGACGGCCTCGTCATAGCGGCCCATGCGGTACAGCACCCAGCCGAGCGAATCCACGATATAGCCACTGTCGGGGCGGGCCGCGACTGCGCGTTCGATCATCGACAGCGCCTCTTCGAGGTTCTCCTGCCGCTCGACCAGTGAATAGCCAAGATAGTTCAGCACCTGCGGCTGTTCCGGGTTCAATTCAAGCGCCTGACGGAAATCGGCTTCGGCCTCTTCCCACTCCTTGAGCCGCTCATGCGAGATGCCCCGCGCATAAAGCAGGAACCACGTCGCCTGCGCGCCTTCTTCGGTCAGGTCGATGGCCCGGTCATAGGCTTTCACCGCGTCACTGTATTCCTCCTCCTGACGGCGTAGATCGCCCAGCGAGGAATAGATCATCGGCATATCCGGATAGGTCTTGGCAAGATTTTCCAGCGCTTCGATGGCAGCATCAGGCTTGGCTGCACGTCGCAGCGCCTCGGCCCGGCCCAATTCGGCGGCGGAATATTCCGGGCTGTCCTGCGGCACCTGCTTGTAGGTCGACACGGCCAGATCATACTGACCAAGGTTGTCGAGCAGTTCCGCGTTCAGCAGGATAGCGTCCACATGGTCGGGGCGCAGGAAACTTGCCACACGAGCATAGACCAGCACGTAATCGTCCGAGGCTTCGCCCTTGAGCGCCAGCGCGATGGAAAAGAACACCTCGGCCAGACCGTCCTGCGGGTTGCGCACCTGCTGCAACGGCAGGGTTTCCCCGGCTTCCAAACGGTCCGCCAGTTCAAGCAGCGCCGGATCGACAGTCGCGCCGAACGCATCCGACAGGCTTTCGAGCGCGTCCTCGTTGCGGCCCAGCTGCGACAGGATTTCGACCCGTGCAATCGCGGCACGGCGGCTGATGCGCGACAGCACCCCCTGATCGGCGGCGAAAATCTCGGCCGCATCCTCAAGCTCGCCCATCGAGGCAAGCGCCAGCGCCTTGTGGTACAACCCGAACGCCCGCAGCCCGTTTTCCTCGCTCAGCCGGTCAAAGGCCGCCAGCGCATCGTCACGCTCGCCCAGACCGACCAGAGCCCAGCCACGGACAAGCCCGTCGACCAGCGGCCCGACACCATGGGTATCGGGATTCCGCGCGGCGAGTGCTTCGTAATCTTCCTGCGCGATCAGGTTCGCCACCACAACCATATGTGCAGTCTGGCTCGACAGCTCCAGCTCTTCCATCGTGCGGGCCACCGGCAGGGCCCGTTCGATCCGGCCCAGCGCCAGCTGCGCCAGCACCGCGTTTTCCATCAGCTTGGGGTTCTTGCGGTCGTAATTCAGCGCCATGCCATAATACTTGGCCGCCGCGTCAAAATCGCTGGTGAACAGCGCCTGTCGGCCTGCCAGATAGGCGCCGGCCCCGGTCTGAGCCGTCAGCCCCGTCGGAAGAATGAACGATGCGACGACAGCAGCAACTGCCAGTTTTGGAAAGACTGAAAACACGAGCGATCCCTGTTTGCCGAGAATGGTGCATCTCAAGCTAGGCCCGTGGCGCGCGGATCGCAATGGGGCGCGCCCGGTCAGGCGGGGAAGTGCCGCATATTTTATATAAGAAGCGCCGCATTTTTGCGGCGCTTCCTCTTTTTCGTGACGGATCACATGTTCGGGTAGTTCGGACCGTCCCCGCCCTGCGGGGTGGTCCAGACGATATTCTGCGCCGGATCCTTGATGTCGCAGGTCTTGCAGTGCACGCAGTTCTGAAAATTGATCACGAACTTTGGCTTGCCCGCATCATCCTCGACGAACTCGTAAACCCCCGCCGGGCAATAGCGCGACGACGGCCCCGCATATTGGGCGTAGTCGACCTTTACCGGCACTTCCGGGTCTTTCAGAGTCAGGTGCGGCGGCTGGCTTTCCTCGTGGTTCGTCATCGAGAAAGACACGTTGGTCAGACGGTCGAAGGAAATCTTTCCATCCGGCTTCGGATAATCGAAGGGTTCGTGCTTGCTCGCCTCTTCGGTCGAGGCCGCATCGGTTTTGCCGTGGCTCTGCGTGCCGAACAGCGAGAAGCCAAAAGTGTTGGTCCACATGTCCAGACCGCCGAGCATCAGGCTCGCCGTGAGGCCGTATTTCGACCAGAACGGTTTGACGTTGCGTACTTTTTTCAGGTCCGCCCCGATGGCGCCATCACGCACGTCGACCTCGTAATCGCTCAGCTCGTCGGCGCTGCGGCCCGCCTGGATCGCGGCGAATGCCGCTTCGGCCGCTGCCTTGCCGGACAGCATCGCGTTATGATTGCCCTTGATGCGCGGCACGTTGACCATGCCCGCCGAACAGCCCAGCAGCGCCACGCCCGGCGCGACCAGTTTCGGCATCGACTGCCAGCCGCCCTCGGTGATCGCCCGCGCGCCGTAAGCCACACGCTTGCCACCTTCGAGCAAGTCGGCAACGATCGGATGATGCTTGAACCGCTGGAATTCCATGTAGGGGAACAGGTAGGGGTTCTTGTAGTTCAGGTGCACAACGAAACCCACGTAAACCTGATTGTTATCAAGGTGGTAGATGAACGAACCACCGCCCGCATTCTTGCCCAGCGGCCAGCCCATCGTATGGGTTACGGTGCCTTCCTTGTGCTTGGCCGGGTCGATCTCCCAGATCTCCTTCATGCCAAGACCGTATTTCTGAGGCTCCTTGCCGTCGCCCAGCTTGAACTTTTCGATTACCTGCTTGGAGAGCGAACCGCGCACGCCTTCGCCAAGGAAGACATACTTGCCGTGCAGCTCCATGCCCGGCTCATAGCTGGCGCCGTGGCTGCCATCGGCTTCCTTGCCGAATTCACCGGCGACCACGCCTTTTACTTCGCCGTTTTCGCCGTAGACCAGTTCGGAACAGGCCATGCCGGGGAAAATCTCGACGCCCAGTTCCTCGGCCTGCTCGGCCATCCAGCGGCAGACATTGCCCATCGACACGATGTAATTGCCGTGGTTGTTCATCAGCGGCGGCATCGGGAAATTCGGCACCCGTACCTGCCCCGCTTCGCCCAGCATGTAGAAATTGTCCTCTTTCACCGGAACGGTGATCGGGGCGCCCTTTTCCTTCCAGTCCGGGATCAGCGCGTCGATACCGCAGGGGTCAAGAACCGCCCCCGACAGGATATGCGCACCCACTTCCGAGCCTTTCTCCAAAACGACGACATTGATGTCCGCATCCAGCTGCTTGAGCCGGATCGCCGCAGAGAGCCCGGCAGGCCCTGCCCCGACGATGACAACATCATATTCCATCGCTTCGCGTTCAACTTCGGCCATGCCTGGCTCCTCATCTGTCTTGCTGGCGCATATTGCGCGCAATTATATTTCGTGGCTGAGTACCTTTTGGCACTCGCTTCGGTCAATCGCAACTCTGCGTCATATTGCGGTTATATAGGGCCAAACGCGCTCAGGTTCGATTCGTTGCTTTTGAATCGGACATCATGTCGCTCAGGGCACCGTCACGCACTGCGTCACGCGCATAATTGAAGGTGCCCTGCTCAAGCACCTCCTCGGCGGCGCGCATCATCGCGCCATAAGCTGCCCGGGCAAAAGATCCCCCGACACTGATCCGCTTGACCCCGGCCTCGGCAAGGTTGGCGACGGAAATCGACGGCCCGACCAGCCCCATCACCACGTTCACCGGGCGGTCGAGCTCGGCGCATAAGGTACGGATATCGTTAAGATCCGTCAGGCCGGGCGCATAAAGCACATCGGCCCCCGCCGCGGAATAGGCCTGAAGCCGGCGGATCGTGTCATCCAGATCGTGCCGGTCCCAGAGGTAATTCTCGGCCCGCGCGGTCAGCAGAAACGGCTTGTCCCGCTTGGCCTCGGCAGCCGCCATGATCCGGTCCACCGCCAGCGCCTGTTCGTAGATCGGGGCATCCCCGTGGCCGGTCGCATCTTCGATCGATCCCCCGACCAAACCCGCCGCGATCGCCAGAATCACCGTCTCGGCACAGGTTTCGGGCATGATGCCGAATCCGTCTTCGAGGTCTGCGGTCACCGGCAGATGCGTAGCCGCCGCGATTTCGCGCGCGTTGTCGAGAATCTCCTGACGGCTGAGACCGGCAAAGGAATCACGCTTGCCGACGGAAAAGGCATAGCCCGCGCTGGTGGTCGCCAGCGCCTGGAACCCCATCTGCGTCAGCACCCGCGCGGTGCCAGCATCCCATGGGTTCGGCACGATGAACGCGCCCTCGCCCCGGTGAAGCGCCGCAAAGCGGTCGTATTTTTCCTGCTGTGTCTCGCTCATCCCTCACCCCGATTTGATACCCTTGAAACCTCTCTTTCAGAACTCGTCCGATCTGTCACCCATCAGGTATCTCGGTCCCTCGCCGCGTGTGGCAGCTTTGTCATTCGGGTTATACAGCGCGCAGCGGTCGAGCGAGAGGCAACCGCAGCCGATGCAGCCATCCAGCTTGTCACGCAGCAGGGTCAGCCCATCGATGCGGGAATCGATTTCTTGCCGGAACCCTTCTGCCAGCCTTGCCCAGTCGGCACGGGTCGGATTGCGCCCCTGCGGCAGATCGTCCAGCGCGGCACGGATATCGGCCAGAGCGAACCCCAGACGCTGCGCGATCAGCACGAAGGAAAGCCGCCGGATATCGCCGCGCTGAAACACCCGCCGCCCGCCCCGGTCACGGCCCGGCTGCACCAGCCCCTCCTCCTCGTAATACCGGATCGCCGAAACCGCCAACCCGGTCCGACGGGCGACGAAACCGATACTCAATCCCTTGTGCATGACACGCAGCCTTATGATTTTGTTAATATCTTTCCGCTTGACCTCAACCTTACTTGATATCGGACCCTTTGGACATGGAAAATCAGACCCGAAAGGAAACACCATGTCACGACAGACTGCCGCTGCACGGCTTGAACATGCGAATATCACCGTCTCCGACGCCCATGCCACGGCGCGCTGGATGAACGACATTTTTGGCTGGAAAGTCCGTTGGGAAGGTCCGGCGATGCAGACCGGCTATACGGTTCACGTGGGCACCGACGACAGCTACATCGCGCTGTTTTCCTACGGGGACGAAACGCAGGACAAGTCCGACAGCTACCGCACCGTCGGCGGGCTTAACCACATCGCCGCCTTCACCGATGATATCGACGCGGCCGAGGCCGCAGTGAAAAACGCCGGTTTCACGCCGAGGAACCACGCCGATTACGCACCGGGCCGCCGGTTTTACTTTCACGACAAGGACGGAATCGAATGGGAGGTCGCGAGCCACCAGAGGTAACACATCCTTAACCCCGGCGTTCGCTGGGGGTGCACAGGGGGTGTACGGGTTGTGCACGGATGTTGCACAGGTTGTGCACGCCATTTTGTGGCCCTTCCATAAAGGCTTGGTCTCGGTTAGGCTTTGATCCGAACTCTCGCCCCGGCGCAGCTTGCGGCGGGGCGCTGACATTTTTGATGGAACGAAGAAATGGACAAAATACCGATGACACCGGCTGGGAACAGTGCGCTGAACAGCGAACTGAAACAGCTGAAATCCGTCGAACGCCCGGCCATCATCAAGGCGATTGCCGAAGCGCGTGAGCATGGCGACCTGTCCGAGAATGCGGAATACCATTCGGCCCGTGAAAAGCAGTCTTTCATCGAAGGCCGGATCAAGGAAATCGAAGGCGTGCTGAGTCTTGCCGAGGTCATCGACCCGGCCAAGCTGAGCGGCCCGATCAAGTTCGGCGCCAAGGTCACGCTGGTGGACGAGGACACCGACGAGGAAAAGACCTGGCAGATCGTGGGCGAGCATGAGGCCAACATTGAAAAGGGCCTGCTCAACATCAAATCCCCCATCGCCCGTGCCCTGATCGGCAAGGACGAAGGCGACAGCGTCGAAGTCCGAACCCCGGGCGGAGAGAAATCCTACGAAGTGCTGAAAATCGTCTATTCCTGACGGAGCGCCGCCCATGTCCTCCCCCAGCCGCGAGCCTCAGGACAGTCAACCCACGCCGCTCGGGATTTATGACCGGCCGCAATATCAAGCGATTACCGGGATCGAGATCACGGCAATCGCATTTACTGTGCTTTGGCTGATCGCGGCGCTGGTGTTCTTTGTTTTCGTGCCCGGCGACGAACAGTCCGGCATCGACGGTAACAGCTTTTTGCTGACGCTGATGGGCATTTTCATGCCCATCGCGATGATCTGGGTCGCGGCCACCGCCGCCCGGTCGAACCGGGTGATGCGCGAAGAAAGCGCAAGGCTTCAGGCTGCCATCGACGGCATCCGGCAGTCTTATGTGTCGCTTCAGCAGCGCGGCAACATGTCGAGCGACGGCACCGTCGCACGCAAGCTGGATGAAATCGCTGCCGCTGCGAAAAAGACCGAAACGGCGCTGGCGACCTTTTCGACCCGCCGCGACCCCGCGAATCCGCGCAAGAACTCGACCGTTTCGGTTCCGGACACCGGCGATCAGGGATCTCTCGCGCTCGGCACTCCGGCTGAGGAACTGGCCCCGCCCCTGCCGAGCGAAGAATTCATCCGCGCCCTAAACTTCCCAGAAACCGCCGAGGATCAAGCCGGCTTCGTGGCCCTGCGCCGCGCCCTGCGCGACCGCAAGACCGCGCAGATCATTCAGGCGAGCCAGGACGTCCTGACCCTGCTGAGCCAGGACGGGATCTACATGGACGATCTGCGCCCGGATCGGGCCCGCCCCGAAATCTGGCGCCAGTTCGCACAAGGCGCGCGCGGACGTGCCGTTGCCCCGCTTGGCGGCGTGCGGGACCGGACATCGCTCGCGCTGACCGCCGGGCGCATGAAACAGGACCCGATCTTTCGCGACGCCGCGCATCACTTCCTGCGGCTCTTCGACCGAATGTTCGCCGAGTTCGAGAAAACCGCGAGCGATGCCGATATCTCCGCGCTTGCGGACACCCGCACCGCGCGGGCCTTCATGCTTGTCGGCCGGGTTGCCGGCACCTTTGACTGACCGCGCGCCGGAACCTTCCGGCACCCGGTAAAGTTCTGTGACTACTGCCCTTTCCGGGCCGTGAAAGGACATCATGTTGGGCTCCTCATCCTCTCGCAACAAGAACAAGCAGCGCACCTTTGCCATCATCGGGCTTGGCAATTTCGGCAGCACCGTCGCCAAGGACCTGACCCAGTACGGCAATTACGTGATCGGTCTCGACACCAGCGAAAAGCGGGTTTCGGACCATGCCGAGATCCTGACGCAGGCGATGATCGTCGACGCCAAGGACGACCTTGCCCTGCGCGAAGCCGGGGTCGCGGAATGCGACGCCGCGCTTGTGGCGATGGGCTCGGACCTCGAGGCCAGCATCCTCGCGGCGATCAATCTCAAGACGCTCGGCGTGCCGCTGGTCTGGGCCAAGGCCACGACCAAGACGCACCACCGCATCCTGTCCAAGCTCAAGGTCGACCGGATCATCCACCCCGAGGTCGAGGTCGGCCAGCATATCGCGCAGGTCCTGCACAACCCGCTGGTGCGGGATTATGTGAGCCTAGGCAACGGGTTCCACGTGGTGAACTTTCGCATCCCCGAAAGCCTTGAGGGCAAATCTCTCGACACGCTGGCCCATGCGGAGAACTACGACCTGCGCTGTATCGGCGTGATGCGGGGCACCGATTTCCTTGGCCACGACGGCGCGACATGCGTGCTGCAAAAGGACGACCTGCTGTTGCTGCTGGGACGTCGCAGCGACCTGCGCGATTTCGCGGCAAGCCTCTGACCGCCGATGCGCCCTGTCCTCATACTGCGCCTGATCCAGTTGCCGCCCCCGGCGGCGCTTGCGCTCTTGTACCTTGTCTTCATCATCATCGGCGCGGTCCTGCTGCGATTGCCGGTCGCGCATGACGGATCGGTCGGCGCTTGGGAGGCGCTGTTCACCTCGACTTCGGCAGTCACCGTAACCGGTCTGTTCGTGGTCGATACCGGCTCGACCTACACGCTGTTTGGTCAGGTGGTAATCGCTCTGCTGATCCAGCTAGGCGGGCTTGGGCTGATGACCTTTGCGGTGCTTCTCCTGCTGGCGCTCAACATCCCCATCGGCATGCCGCACCGCCTGATCCTGCGCGAAGACCTGAACCAGACCAGCATTTCCAACGTCACCGCGCTGGTAAAGGTCATCCTCTACGTGGCCGTGCTTTGTGAGCTGGTCGGCACGCTCGCTTTATCGCTGGTTTTCGTACCCGAATTCGGCTGGCACACAGGGCTGTGGCATGCCTTTTTCCATAGCGTTTCCGCCTTTAACAACGCGGGTTTCGCGCTCTACCCCGACAGCCTGTCGCAATGGGTGGCCAATCCGATCGTGAACATCGTGGTCCCCGCCCTGTTCATCCTTGGCGGGCTGGGGTTCATCGTCGTCGGCGACATCTATGAAAAGCGCAATTGGCGCAAGCTGACCCTGCACAGCAAGCTGATGATCACAGGCACCATCGCGCTTATCCTCTGGGCCTGGATCTGTTTCGCGCTTCTGGAATGGAACAACCCCGGCACGCTGGGCGGTCTGGACGGGACCGCCGCCCGGCTTTGGGCAAGCTGGTTTCAGGCCGTCACACCCCGTACCGCCGGGTTCAACACGCTGGACACCGGCGCGATGCACAATTCCTCGTCGCTGATGACCATGACGCTGATGCTGGTCGGCGCGGGCAGTACCTCGACCGCGGGCGGGATCAAGGTGACGACCTTGTTCGTGATGCTGCTGGCCACGGTGGCCTTCTTTCGCCGTCAGAAACAGATCAGCATGTTCGGCCGCAGTCTGGGCCTTGAGGAAGTCATGAAGGCAATGGCACTCACCACGATTTCCATGCTGCTGGTGTTCAGCGGCATCTTCTTTACCTCGATCACCAACCATGTGGATTTCATCGACCTCGCGTTCGAGGTCACCTCGGCCTTTGGCACGGTGGGCCTGTCGCGCGGGCTGACGCCGCATCTCGACGGCTATGGCGAAGCGATGCTGATGGCGATCATGTTCCTGGGTCGGGTCGGTCCGCTGACGCTTGGTTTTTTCCTTGCCACCCGCAGCGTGCCCCGCGTCAAATATCCCAGCGGTCAGATATACCTTGGATAAAGAAAAACGGCGAGGGTATCCCCTCGCCGCTTACCAATTATGTACTTGGTCTTAGCTGTACCAGGCGCCCAGTTTGACCTCGACACCCTCAACGAGGCTGGCGAATTCCTCGGGATCCTGCGTGCCGCCATCGCGACCGCGATAGTGATAGGGATAGACATAGGTCGGCTGGAATTCGGACACCGCCGACGCAGCCGCATTCACATCCATCGTAAAGGGCAGGTTCATGCAGACAAAGGCAAGGTCGATGTCTTCAAGCTCGCGCATTTCGGGGATGTCTTCGGTATCGCCCGAGATATAGACGCGAAATCCGTCAAAGCTCAGCACATAGCCGTTGTCGCGCCCCTGCGGGTGAAAGTTCAGTCGCTCTTCGGTCATGTTATAGGCCGGGATCGCGTCAATCTGCACGCCTTCCATCTGCGACATTTCCCCGTTGGCAATCTGCATGGTCATGCCCTGCAGGTCTTCGGGCATCATCTCGTAAACGGCCGGGTTCGAGATGATCTGCGTTTCATCCCCAACCAGCGCGGCAAGGGTTTCCGCATTGTAATGGTCACCGTGCTCATGGGTGATCAGGATCAGGTTTGGCTCGGGGAAATCGCCATAGGCCGAGGCCTCGCCGACCGGGTCGACATAGATCACGCCCACCGGCGTTTCCATCACGAAAGACGCATGAGAGACCGGGTGTACGGTAATCGTGCCGCCGGGGGTCTTGAACTCGTTGGCAAGGTGACCGGCGGCTATCGCGGCATAGGGCAGCAATGTAACCGTGCCGGCAGCGCCGGCGGTAGAAATCAAGAATTGGCGTCGGGACTGCATGGAAAATCCTCCTGTTTCGCGTCATTAGGGGACTTAGACCGCCGTCAGATCAATTCAATTTCGCGTGGTCCACTGTAACAGTTCAAAGCGCAAAACTGCCGAAGGGGATATAGCGCACCGGGTCGCCGGGGCGGATGTGGCGTTCGCCATCCTCCAGTTCGACCAGCCCCTCGGCCCAGCTCAGCCCGCTGATGCGGCCCGATCCTTCCGATGCAAAAACCTCGGCGCGGCCCTCGCGGATACGCGCCCGCAGATATTCACGCCGCCCAGGTTTCTTGCGTTTCTCAAAGGCTGCCGGGAGGGTAAAGCCCTGCGGTTCCTGCCAGCCCTCGCCCGCCAGCAGGCAAAGCGCGGGACGCGCAAAGACCAGCGTGCAGACCATCGCCGCGACCGGGTTGCCCGGCAGACCGAACACCGGTTTCCCCGCCCAGAGGCCGAGCGCCAGAGGGCGGCCCGGTTTCACCGCGATCCGCCATTCCTGCATCGCGCCCGCCTCGCGCAGCAGCGCGCTCACATGGTCTTCGTCCCCCGCCGAGGCTCCGCCGCTTGTCAGGATCACATCTGCCTGCTCTGCCGCCGCATCTAGCCGCGCGCTCAATGCCTGCCGTTCGTCAGGCACGATGCCCATGTCGACCGGCTCAAAGGCAAAGCGGGCGAGCATTGCCAGCAGCATGGGCCGGTTCGCATCGTGAATCTGGCCGGGTTTTAATGGCGTGCCCGGTTCGGCCAGTTCGTCCCCGGTCGAGATCACCGCCACCCGAAGCGTCCGTCGCAGATCGACCCGCGCGGGTCCAACTGCCGACAGCAAAGCCAGATCCGCCGGTGTCAGACGTCGTCCGGCAGGCAGGACCATACCACCCGCCGCCACGTCTTCCCCGGCCTTGCGAGCATTGGCGCCGGGTCTGAGCGGGCCGCGAAAAGCGATCTGTCCCTCGGCAGTTGTGACGTCCTCTTCAAGGATCACCGTATCCACCCCGGCAGGCAATGGCGCGCCGGTGAGGATGCGAATGGCGCTGCAGACGGGCACTTCCCCGATGTAAGGCGCACCCGCGGCGGCCCGTCCCTCGACCAGGTGCAGCCGGTGCTTGCCCTCGGAAGCTCCCCCGGCGAACCCATAGCCATCTACGGCAGAATTTGCGGCAGGCGGGTTTGACCTCTCGGCGATCACATCGCTTGCGAGAACCCGGCCAAGCGCGGATCGGATGGGTGATCTCTCGGCCCCGGCGATGGGGTTTAGGCGGGTTTTCAGAAGGTCCAGCGCCTGATCGACGGGTGTCCAGTTCACGCCCGCAGGCAGGGCAAAACAATCGTTGCGCAGCGGCGGCGGCTCTGGCCCTTCGCCCGCGTCTTGCCCCCCCAGTGCCAATTCGCTCAGGCGCGCGACATGCCCAGCCCCCAGTATCCAGCCTTCCTCGCGCGCCTCTTGCGGCGGGGCGGCCATCAGGTCTGCCAGTTCGTCATTAGGCAGCCGCGACAGCGCCCGCGCAAGGAGACGAACCTGAACCCGGTCGCGGATGTCCTCGGGGGCCTGAGACTTGATCTCTTTGACCGCCGGTTCGATAAGCCCCGGCCAGATCTCTGCCAGCACGACAGGCGCGTTTGAGGTATCCTCGAATGGCCAGACCGCAACCCCGTCAAGCCGCCGGAGCCGAGAGAGCACCGGAAGGCCCATCAACACCTGCCCACCCACTGTGGGCGGAAAGGCCAGCTGAAAACAGCTCGACGATGCCTTGCCCGCCAGATCGCAATGGCGCTTCTCGGCCACCTCGTCAAAGACGATCCCGGCTTTGCGGTAAGGAATCTCTGGCCAGTCCTGCTCATTCGGCTTGCCCCAGAAAGGACCGGGACCGTCGAAAAAGCCATTCATTTCCGAGGCCACGTCATAGCGGTTGTTCGACCCGTCCGTCAGATCGCTGATGCGCTCTTCCAGCCATGCCCACAGGGCAAACACATCATCCGTTCCGGTGATCTTTCGGGCGAGCCCCTTGGGATAACCAAACGGAAAATCAAAGCCGATCATCATGCGCCGCCCCGCCTCGCGCTCGGCCGCGATCAGTTCGGCGAGATGGGCTTCGGCATCCTGACGCGACCGGCAATAGACCGGTTCATCATCTCCTGACGCGCGCGATATCCCGATCCAGATCGAATCCTTGGACGGCTTGGCGGGCGCGCGTTTCCCGGCCGACCAGTCGACCACTACGTAGGTGTCGAAGCTCACAGGCCCACCTCGGCAAGCACGAAATCCGCGATTGCCTTGGTGTCATCCAGATCGAAGACCGGCCGGTCGAGATCGAGCGGGGTGTCGCTGGCCACGGCGCGAATGGTCGGATCGTCCGGCGCAATAAGCGGATTACCGGTTTCCGCGCGATGCGCTTCGATCTTGGGATGCTGGTCACGCTTGTAACCTTCGATCAGCACCAGATCGACGGGCGAAAGGCGTGGTAGCAAGTCATCAAGGCTTGGTTCCTGTTCCTGCCGCAGCTCATGCATCAATGCAAAGCGATTGCGCGAGGCCAGCAGAACCTCGGTCGCCCCCGCCTGCCGGTGGCGAAAGCTGTCCTTGCCTTCGTGATCCACGTCAAAGCTGTGATGGGCATGCTTGATCGTCGAAACGCTGATCCCGCGCGAGGTGATCTCGGTCACGAGCCGTTCCATCAATCCGGTCTTGCCCGCGTTCTTCCATCCGACAACGCCGTATATTTTCACGCGGTCCCCGCCAGTATTTCTTCGGCCCGGGTCAGGTCTTCGGGCGTGTTTACGTTGAAAAACGGATCGAACACCGGCGCGGGGAAAACCGCCTCGCGGCCCTGATGACGATCGGTCCATTGCACCACCTTGCGCAAACCGCCCTGCAAGGCCGTGCGCAGGTCGTCCCGCAGGGACACCGGCCACAGGCCAAAGGTCGGGTGGCGACGGACCTGCCCGTCCGCATCCGGCGTCGCGGCAAGGACGAGCGGGTTCTCCATGTCCTCGCCCGCGAGCAAAAGCTGGGGAACGAGGTCGCAAGGGAAAAACGGCGTGTCCCCCGCTGCGGTGACCAGCGTATCGGCCCCCTGCGCCGCGGCCCAGTCGAGCCCCGCTAGCACTCCGGCCAGCGGACCGGCAAACCCCTCGATGCTGTCGGCAATCACCGGCAGATCGTAGTGCGAGAACCGGCCCGCGTCGCCATTTGCATTCAAGGCAAGCGCCGCGACCTGCGGTTCAAGGCGTTCGATCACATGGTCCAAGAGGTTCTGCCCGCCAAGATCGAGCAGCGGCTTGTCACCGCCCCCCATGCGGCGCGCCAGCCCGCCCGCAAGAATTACGCCTACCGGTTGTCTCATTGGCGACGCTTCCCACATCCGCGCCCAAGAAAATTTGAATTTTCTTGGAAATTTTCTGACCAGAAAATTGCCGCCCGGTTCATACTTCTGCTCCTTTGCGGATCGCGCGGCGCTCTTCGGCCTGCGCCGAGGACAGGTCCGCATCGCGGATCAGGCGCTCTTCGCCCGAGAGGCAGACAAAGCGCTGGCCGCGCAACCGACCGATCAGGGTCAATCCAACCTGCCGCGCAATATCGACTCCCCAGGCGGTAAACCCGGAGCGCGAAGCCAGCACCGGGATTCCCATATGCGCGGTCTTGATGACCATTTCCGAGGTTAGCCGACCGGTGGTGTATAGGATCTTGTCCGACGCGCCCTCGCCATGCTTCAGCATCCAGCCTGCCACCTTGTCGACCGCGTTATGGCGCCCGACATCTTCCATGTAGACCAGCGGCCGCTCCTTCCGGCAAAGGACCGTCCCGTGAATCGCCCCCGCCTCGAGATAAAGCGACGGCATCCGGTTGATCTGCGCCGACAGCGCATAGAGCCAGGAGCTGCGCAGTTCGGCAGCAGGCAGTTGCAGCCCATCGAGACCTTCCATCATATCGCCAAAAACCGTACCCACCGCGCAGCCGCTGGTGCGGGTCTTTTTCTTGAGCTTTTCTTCATATGAGGTCTCGCGCCGGGTCCGTACAACGACGGTTTCAAGCTCGTCGTCGTAATCGACGCCCAAAAGCTCATCATCGTCGCGCAGCATGCCCTGGTTACGCAAAAAACCCAGCGCAAGGTATTCCGGGTAATCCCCTATCGTCATCGCGGTGACGATCTCCTGGCTGTTCAGAAAAATCGTGAGCGGGCGCTCTTCTACGACAGGAATCTCGGTTTCGGCGCCGGTATGATCCGTGCCTCGAATTTTCCGTGTCAGGCCCGGCGCCTGCGCGTCCGGCGCGATCAGCAAAGCGTCGTCATTCATGCGCGTCACCAATTGCAACCCCTCCCCATCACCGATAGTGCAGTTTCGGTCAGTCTAGGGTCAAGCCATGCCACGCACCACCGCGAAATCGTACTTTTGGAAAGGGTGCCGGAACAGCCTGCCCTTTATCTTCGTCGCCGGGCCCTTTTCGCTCCTGTTCGGGGTACTCGCAACTGAAGCGGGGCTCAAGCTCTACGAAATGCTGACTTTTTCCGCCTCGGTCTATGCGGGATCCGCGCAGTTCACCGCGCTGCAACTGCTGCGCGAGGATGCCCCGACGCTGATCATTCTTGCCTCGTCGCTTGCCGTTAACCTGCGGGTCGGCATGTATTCCGCCTCGCTGACCCCCTACCTCGGCGCGGCGCCGCTCTGGATGCGGGCTATCGTCGCCTATTTCACGGTGGACCAGTCCTATTCGCTATCCGTGGCCCAATACGAACTGGTGCCGGAAATGACGCTCTCCGAGCGGCTCGCCTATTTCTTCGGGACAAACGCCATCATCGCGCCGCTCTGGTATTCCGGCACGCTGGTCGGCGCGATCCTTGGCACCGGCATCCCCGAGAGTTTCGCGCTCGATTTCGCGCTGCCCATCGCGTTTCTCGCCATGGTCGGCCCGATGCTGCGCACCCCCGCCCATATCGTCGCGGCCTTCGTTTCGATCATCGTGGCGCTGCTCTGCGTTTCGATCCCCTATAACCTTGGCCTGCTGGTGGCCGGTACGGCCGGGATGATGGCCGGGGCGCGGGCGGAACAGTTTCTCATCAGCCGAGGGGTCAAGATATGAACGACGTCGCAACATCGGCCACCGGTTTCGACACGTCGACCCTCTGGATCGTGATCCTTGGCCTTGCGCTGGGAAGTTTTGCCCTGCGGTTCTTTTTCATCGGAATCGTGGGGGCCCGGCCCTTGCCGGAATGGCTCTTGCGCCATTTGCGTTACACCGCTGTCGCGATGCTGCCCGCGCTGGTCGCCCCGCTGGTCGTCTGGCCGAGCGCGACCGGGGGCGAGCCTGACCTGCCGCGCATGGCGGCGGCAGTCGTAACCCTTGCCGTCGGGTACATCACCAAGAACGTGCTGATGGCCATCGGCAGCGGCGCAGTCACGCTCTACGCGCTGCTTTACCTAGTCGGCGTTTAAGGCTTCGTTGCCCTTGCGCAGACCTTCCTGAAGATCGGCGCTGTCGTATTCGTAATATTTGTCCGTCACAACGCCTTCCAGCTTGGCGAATTCTTCCTGCAACTTGACCGGATAAAAGGTCGTACGGATGCCTTCAAACCCCGGGATCTGTTGCACCAGCCGGGCCGTCGCGTTGGCACAGAAAGCGCCGGCCACCGGGCCATTGGCAAGGGCCAACCGGTAGGCGGTTTCAGCCTGCTCGGCGGTCAGCGGCACGTGCTGGCGCACAACGTGAAAGGTCTCCCGCGCATGGGCGCCCTTGTAGGCTTCCTCGATCTGCGGAGAGATGCCGAACAGCACATCGTCCTGCTCGGGCACGACATCCGCATAGAACGACCCCGCCGGATCGAAGATCACGGTTTCCGAGGCGTTGATCAGCAGGGAGGAATGAGCCCCTTTGCCCGAGCGGTTGTTGATCATCGTGTAGAGCGTCATGCGTGGCGGCTCGCTGCTGCGATAGCGCGCCGCTTCTACAACTGCATCGTCGGAATAGTGCCCTCCCGTGACGCAGCCGGCCAGCAGGGGCAGCAGCGCCAGCAGGCACAGGATACGCGTATTCAAGGGAAGGCTCCGGTTAGGATCAGGTGATGAAAATGGCCATCAGGATGAGCAGCACGATGATAATGCCCGCACCCCATGTGACAAAGCTCATGAAGCCTTCGAAAGTTTCGGTTTGCGATTTGATATCCATCTCGCCGTGCTTGTGTTCAGCCATCAGTCTGATCCTGTTCGTGTCTCTTGCAGGGGGAAGTATCGGATTCGAGAGACGGTGTCACGCGGTCAATACCGCGCAGCCATGGTCCAGCGGCGTCCTATCCATTGATGTGACCAAGAAAATTCAATTTTCTTGGGAAAATTCTTTGCAGAATTTTCACGTGGCCTCGGGCTCTTCGATATCCCGGACCAGCCGGAAGCCGATGCGATGGGCGGGTTCCTCTGGCTGTGGCTTGGCGATCGCGCGCAGCATGACATTCAGCTGAGTGACATGCTGGATCATCTGGGTCTTCGAGCCGCTGGTATCGCTGCCGTAAAAGGTGACAATATCCGGATCGAAATAGCCCATACCTTCGATCCTCAGAACACCCGCCTCACCGCCAGTAAAGCCCACGGCAACCTCATGCTCGGCATCAAGCTGAGCTTCGAAATTGCGGATATAGACGATCAGCCTTTCATAGGCCCATTGTGCGGCACTCTTGTCCTTAAGCGGCTGTTTCAGGCTGTCCGGCACCAGCGCCTTTTCAGCCCGCGCCGGGTCCGTATGGATTTCCTTCATGCGCGGCAGCACATCCGCCTCGGCGGCTTCTGCCGTCGTCCTGATCTCGTCACTCATCCCTGGCCTTTCGCCTGGTAGACCCACGCGCCATCGGCGCGCTTTTCGCGCGTGACGTCGCCTTTCAGGTAGAGATGATTGACATGTGCCACGGATTCAACCAGCGCCAGCCCATATTCCCCGGCGCCGATGTTGCGCTTGAACAGGACCGAAAAGCATTCCGACGCGCTGTGCGGTTCTTCCAGATGCTTCATCAACCGCCGAAGTGCGCCGTGATGGTTGTCGATCAACTGCCGCAGACGCACCGGCAGACCGGTAAAAGGCAGCTTGTGCCCGCCTAGAACCAGATGATCGGGACGTGCCAGCGGCAGGAAACGCTCGCAGGCCTCAAGCCATCCTTCAAGCGGATCGGCCTCGGGTTCGGTCACGTAAACGCCGATGTTCGGGCTGATCGACGGTAGGATCTGGTCGCCCGAGATCACCAGATTGTCATCGCGGCTCCAAAAGGTCGCGTGTTCGGGCGCGTGGCCGTTACCGATGTGGATGTCCCACATGCGCCCGCCCATCTCGATCACGTCGCCCTGCTTGATCCGCTTGAACCCAAGCGGCATGGGCACGGCGATATCCGCGTAGTTGAACGGTTTTTCCTGTGCCCGCTGGTCGAGGATCTCTGGATCCATCCCGGCGCTCTTCCAGAATTCCAGCGTTTCCGCAGGCGGTCTCTCCTGCGCGTCCAGATGCAGCATCCGCGCGAAGAGCCACGACGTGCGGGTCGACACCAGTTCGGCCCCGTGTTCGGTCTGGAACCAGCCGACGTTGCCCATGTGATCCGGGTGGTGATGGGTCATGATCACCCGCTTCACCGGCTTGCCCGCCATCGGCCCGTTCAGAACTTCGGTCCAGATTTCCCGCGTCTTGCGTGATCCGAACCCGGTGTCGATCACCGTCCAGCCGTCGCCGTCATCCAATGCATAAAGGTTGACGTGATCCAGCTTCATCGGCAGCGGCATACGGATCCAGAGGATTCCGGGAGCGACCTCGATGGCGCCCCCGTGTTCCGGTGGTGTGTCCCAGGGGTACTTCAGCACCATCGGTCTTTCCGTATGCATATCACGCCACCAGGTCGTCGAGGCTCATCTCGTAGAGATCCTTCGCCCCCGCCTGCGCATGGGCAAGCAGCCCCGCATGTTCGGGCAACAGGCAGTTGATATAGAAGCGGGCGAGCGTTTCGCGCGCCGACCCCGGTTCCGCCAGTGCGGCGGAAAGGTGGAAATGCGCCCCGAGCACCCGTGCAAAGCCGCGCAGGTAAGGCACCGCGCCCGCGAACCGGTCGTTCATGTCGCCCTGACTGTTCAGCCATTCGGTCGCCTCGCGCAGGGTTTCCGCCGCCTGCCAGACCGCTTCGGCCATGCGGGGGAATGTCGCCTTGGCCTTTTCGGCCTGCGCTTCGATCTCATCCAGCAGATGCATCGCGGCCTCGCCGCCGTCCATCATCTTGCGCGCGACCAGATCCATCGCCTGGATCCCGTTCGTGCCCTCGTAGATCGCGGTGACACGACTGTCGCGGTAGTACTGCGCCGCGCCGGTTTCCTCAATAAAGCCCATGCCGCCGTGCACCTGAACGCCCATTTCGGAAACATCGATCCCGGTGTCGGTCCCAAAGGCTTTGGCAATCGGCGTCAGCAGCGCCGCGCGGGCAGCCCAGTCGGCCTCGCCAGTGGCGTTCTGCATGTCGATGGCAACCGCACAGGACAGGATGATGGCGCGGGCGGCGAACAGCTCGGCCTTCATCGTCATCAGCATGCGGCGCACATCCGCGTGTTCCGCGATAGTGCCCGAGGAGCCTTCGGCAGTACGGCCCTGCTTGCGCTCCATCGCATAGGCCAGCGCGTGCTGGTAGGCGCCCTCGCCCGAACCGACGCCCTGACCGCCAACGCCAAGCCGCGCGTTGTTCATCATGGTGAACATCGCCGCCATGCCGCCATTTTCTTTGCCGATCAGCCAGCCCTTGGCCCCGTCATATTGCATGACGCAGGTAGGCGAGCCGTGCAGGCCCATCTTGTGCTCGAGCGAGACAACCTTGAGTTCGTTCGCCACACCCGGCGCGCCGTTTTCATCGGGGATGTTCTTGGGCACGAGGAACAGGCTGATCCCCTTGGTTCCGGCCACGCCATCGGGCAGGCGCGCAAGGACAAGGTGGCAGACATTCTCGGTGAAGTCGTTGTCACCCCAGGAGATATAGATCTTTTGCCCGGTGATCGCATAGGTACCATCATCCAGCGGCTCGGCCTTTGTCGACAGGGCCCCCACGTCCGATCCCGCCTGCGGTTCGGTCAGGTTCATCGTGCCAGACCATTCACCAGAGATCAGCTTGGGCAGGTAGAGTTCCTTGATTTCATCGCTGGCGTGATGCTCAAGCGCTTCGATCTGGCCCATGCTCATGAGCGGGGCCAGTTCCAGCGAAAGGCAGGCGCTCGACATCATTTCATTGACCGAGGTCAGCAGCGTCACCGGCAGGCCCATGCCGCCGTGTTCCTCGGGCGCGCTGATGCCGATCCAGCCGCCTTCGGCGATCGCTTTCCAGCCATCGGCAAATCCGGGAGAGGTACGCACGACACCGTTTTCCAGCCGCGCCGGGTTCAGATCGCCATTGCGTTGCAGCGGGGCCATGACCTCTTCGCACATCTTGCCCGCTTCGTTCAGAATCGCCGAGACCACGTCGCTGCTGGCTTCCGAATAACGCTCGGTTCCAGAGACGCGGTCAAAACCGACGACATGACGCAGCATGAATTCATAATCGGATACGGGGGCACGATAAGGCATTGCTTACTCCTCGCTGGTCAATGGCTTAAGAATATGGACGGGCTTGGATTCTGCCCGGGCCGCCTTTATGGGACAGCAGTCCCCGGCATTCCAGAGCAGTCTGCCGATCCACGCAACTGAAACGCCGCGTCACGCCTAATGAACTCTTCGTCAGCTCTCATGCTCGGCCCTTCGGCCCCGGACCTCGCCCGGGCCGCCGACCTGCTGCGGCAAGGCGCATGCGTCGCCTTCCCGACCGAGACCGTCTACGGACTGGGGGCGGATGCGACCAACGGGCGTGCGGTGGCGGGCATTTACGAGGCCAAAGGCCGGCCGAGTTTCAATCCGCTGATCGTCCATGCCGCCGATGTGACCACGGCGCAGCGCTACGTGGACTGGTCCGATGAGGCGGAAACGCTCGCCCGCGCTTTCTGGCCCGGGCCGCTGACGCTGGTACTGCCGCTGCGCGCCGATGCGGATGTGTCGCCGCTTGTCACCGCCGGTCTTGATACACTGGCAATCCGCGTTCCAGCGCACCCCACGGCACAGGCGTTGTTGAAAGAGTTCGGCGGCGTGGTCGCTGCGCCTTCGGCCAATCCTTCCGGGCGGATCAGCGCAACGACGGCGGATCATGTACGCAACGGGCTGGGAGAGCGTATCGCGGCCATTGTCGATGATGGCCCCTGCGACGTCGGGCTGGAATCGACGATCCTCGGGTTTGGAGCGGATTCCACGCCGGTTCTGCTACGGCCCGGCGGGCTGGCAGTGGAAGAGATCGAAAGCGTGTTGGGCTGCCCGGTGCAGCGGCGCGCGCCGTCCGCCACGCTGAACGCCCCGGGACAGATGCTGTCGCATTACGCGCCCAAGGCCGCGATCCGGCTTGACGCCTCGATTGCGGAGCCGGGAGAGATCCTGATCGGTTTCGGAGAGATGCCCTGTGATCTAAACCTGTCCCCCGACGCCGATCTGGCCGAGGCGGCGGCGAACTTGTTCGGCCACCTGCATCTTGCCGACCGGGACGGTCGCCCGATTGCCATCGCCCCGATCCCAAAGACCGGTCTGGGCCTTGCCATCAATGACAGGTTGGCCCGCGCGGCGGCACCGCGCGACTAGAACCGCGCCTCAGGCGTTGCCGGAACTGGCGGAAAGCGTCAGCGGGTCGACCCCGATCTCGGCCAGTGCCGCGCCCCATTTGGCGTCATTGTCGAGATCATAGATGATCTGTTCGTTAACCTCGGCGGTCAGCCAGCCGTTATGGGCGATTTCCTGTTCAAGCTGCCCCGGCCCCCAGCCCGCATAGCCCAGAACCATCAGAAATTTCGATGGTCCGGTGCCGCTGGCGATATCCTCAAGTATATCGAGCGTCGCCGTCATCCGCAGCGTATCGCTGATCCGCAGGGTCTGAAGCGGCGATTCGTAATCATTGCTGTGCAGCAGGAAACCGCGCGCACCTTCAACCGGGCCGCCGAAATGCACGGGCAGATCCTTGCCCGCGGCATCCTTGCGGCCTTCGATTTCGAGCTGGGCGAGCAGATCCGAGAGGTGAACATCCTCGGCGGGCTTGTTGATGATCAGCCCCATGGCCCCGTCGTCATCGTGAGAGCACATGAGGATCACGGATCGTTCGAACCTAAGGTCGCCCATGCCCGGCATTGCGATCAGTAGCTTTCCGGTCAGGTCCATTTTAGCGTTACTTCCTTTAATTCCGAACGCTCCGATCCGGCAGCGGTTCCATCACAGCATGGCCCTCGCCGCCGGGAAGGGCAAGGGACACATCCCGTTTGCTTGACCTGACCGCAACGTGACTTGGCATTTCATCGTTTTGCGGCCATCTAGTATCGATGATCAGACTGATAGCCCTTTTCGCCACCCTTTGCCTGTTGCAGATGCCTGCGCCCCTTACCGCTCAGGAATCGCTGGAAGAGATCGTGCGCGTCGACGTGCTCGATGGCGGGCGGATGGCCGATGGCAAGGTACAGGCTGCGCTAAAACTCACCCTTGCGCCCGGCTGGAAAACCTATTGGCGCGCCCCCGGCGATGCGGGCATTCCGCCCGAACTCGACTGGAGCGGGTCGAGCAATATCTCTGCCGTTGCACTGGTATGGCCGACGCCCGAGGTATTTCACCTCGATGGGTTGCGCAGCATTGGCTACAAGCATCAGCTTGTGCTGCCAGTGATCCTCACGCCCAAAGAGCCGGGCCAGCCCATCCGTCTTTCAGGTAGAATCGATTTCGGCGTCTGCAGTGATGTTTGCATTCCTGCCTCGCTCAGCTTTGACAGCGCACTGGAACCGGGCGCAAAGCGCAACCCGGCAATCGCCGCGGCAATGGCCGCGCGTCCGCTTTCCGCAAACGAAGCCGGTGCCGGAAAAGCCAGATGCGCGCTGAAACCGACGGCCAACGGCATGGAAGTCACCGCCGAGATCGACCTGCCCCCGACCGGCGGCACCGAAGTTGCCGTGATCGAAACCGGCAACCCCAAGCTCTGGGCCTCCGAACCGGTAGTGACCCGCTCAGGTAACCGGCTGCGGGCAACTAGCGAACTGGTGCATGTCGAAGGCAAGCCCTATGCGCTCGACCGGTCTGCCCTGCGCCTGACAGTGCTTGGAAGCAGCCGTGCGGTTGACATCCGAGGGTGCGAATCCGGATAACGGGGCATGACCAGATCCCCGATACTAGGTGCCATTGCCGTCATCCTTCATCAGGACCGGGTGCTTTTGGTGCGGCGGGTCAAACAGCCCGACGCGGGGCTCTGGGGCTTTCCCGGTGGCCATGTGGAATGGGGTGAGACCGCGCTCGACGCGGCGGCGCGCGAGGTGCAGGAAGAAACCGGCGTCATCGTCAAACCGCAGGAATACCTGACGAATGTGGACGTGATCCTGCCCGATGCGCGGGGCGGCACCGCGGTTCATTTCCTGCTGACGGCGGTGCGCTGCGCTTATGTCTCGGGCACACCTGTTGCCGCCGATGACGTGAGCGACGCGGGTTGGTTCCCGGTGGACGACGTGTTGTCCCGCAAGCTTGAGATGAGCGAGTCCGTGGATGAGATGGTCCGGCTGGCGCAGGCCCGCGCCTAGGCCCGGTGCATCCGGCCAGAGCGACGGAAGAACATGGCCGCAACCGGATAGACCGCCAGAAGCACCGCCAGAGCGCCCGCCACAAAGAATGTCAGCGCGGCCTGCAACGGCGCGGCCGTCGCGAATCCCGGCATCAGGGCCGCAAGCGGCGGCGCAAGCGCCCCTGTCGCCAGCACCCACCCCATCGTTGCCGCCAGCCATGCCAGCAAGACGACTGCCATACCGCCGGCGACGCCCCGCATCGCCCCGCTGCGCGGCCCGATGGCGCGGCGGAAAGAGGCAAGCGGGCGGATGAAATCGGCCTGTATGGCAATCAGCGCAGGCACCACGAGCAGGACCAGAACCATGCCGAAGCCAAGCCCATAGACCAGCGTGATCACTGTGGGCTTGAGGAACTGCGCCTGCGTGGATTGCTCGTAGAGCAGCGGCGCCAGACCGAGCACCGTCGTCAGCGTAGTCAAGAGAACCGGGCGCAGCCGGTCCGCCGCGCCTGCGACGATCGAGGGCACAAGCCCCCTGTCGCGGGCATATTCGTCGATGGTCGTCACCAGCACGATGGAATCGTTGATGATGATCCCGGTCATCCCCAGAAGCCCGACGACCGTGAACATCGACAGCGGAGTCTCCCAAAGCGTGTGGCCCCAGATCGTTCCCACCAGACCAAAGGGAATGATCGCCATCACCACCAGCGGGCGGGTCCAGCTTGCAAAGACCCAGGCCAGCGTCAGGTAGATACCCGTCAACACGAGGATCAGCCCGGTCATGGCATCGCTGAGGAATTCGTCCTCCTGCTCGCTGAGACCGGCCAGGTACCATTCCACCTGCAGCACGCTGGCAATCCTTGGCAGGATTTCTGTTTCCAGCTCGGTATTGATATCGGCGGCGCGTTCCGGGTCATCCTCGGAGATGTCACCGGTCAAACTGATGACCCTGATCCCGTTTTCACGGCGAACCGAGGAAAAGCCGGTGCGCTGCTCGACGCTCACGATATCGGCAAGCGGCACGTATCCACCGCCCGGCATGCGCATCTGGGTGCGCTCAAGAAAGTCCGCCGTCAGTTCGGATTCGGGCAGCTCCACGCGGATCGTCGCGCTGCGCGGTCCGTCGGGATAGGTCGCGGCCTCGATCCCGTTCAGCCGCGAGCGTAGTGCCGGTGCAAGAGATTCGATGGTAAATCCGACCGCCTGCCCCTGCGGGGTCAGGTCCAGCACCAGTTCTTCCTTGTCATAGGCAAGGTTATCCTCGATCCCCGAGACTTCGGGGAAGCGGGCAAGTTCCGTCTTTAGCGCCTCGCTCGCCGCCTTGAGCGTCTGGACATCCGCGCCGTAGAACTGGACCGAAAGCGCATCGCCGCCCGGTCCGGATCGCCAGCTTCGGAACGACACGGTTTCGGCCATCGGGTGATTGACGACTTTTTCCTGAAGATCCTTTACAAATGCCGATGCGGAATAGGGCCGCAGGTCTGCATCGATCAGCTCGATGCTGATCGCGCCAAGCTGGTCTGCCTCCTTGTTGTCGGCCCCGGCCAGCTGAGGCCACGCGTTGCCGCCAAGTTCGGCGATCACGTAGCTTAACGGACTGGCACCATATTCGGCCTCGTATTCGGCGGCGACCTCGTCCGTGGCGCGCTGCAATTCGCGCATCATCTCCATGGAATCGGCGCGGGTCGCGCCTTCGGCCATCATGAAGTTGCCGGTCACCGAGCCGCGCTCGGGGCCGCTGAAGAAGCGCCACTGGATATCGCCACGAATGAAGATCGCAACCTGGCTTGCCAAAAGCGCCACTGCCCCGGCCAGCACCACGTAGCGCGCTTTCACGACCCCACGCATCAGCGGCGTGAACAGGTTTCCGCGCACCCAGACAAAGCCCCGGTTCACATAACGGTTCGGCAGGTCATACCAGTGCTGGCGCGCCGAATGAGTGACCGCGTGGCTCATATGATTGGGCAGGATCAGGAAGCATTCGACCAGCGAGGCGATCAAAACGACGATCACCGTAAAGGGAATATCCTTGATCATGTCGCCGAACCGGCCGCCGATGAAGGTCAGCCCGAAGAAGGCGATGACCGTCGTGACCGTTGCGGCAAAGACCGGCATCGCCATGCGCCGGGCCGCGTTTTCCGCCGCAACGACGCCCGGCTCACCCAAACGCCTCGCGCGGAAATCCACGTGCTCGCCCACGACAATCGCGTCGTCCACCACGATGCCCAGTGTCAGGATCAGCCCGAAAAGACTGATCATGTTGAGCGTCAGACCAAAGGCGTACATCAGCGCGATTGCCGCGAACATGGCAACCGGAATCCCGGCAGCCACCCAGAAAGCGATGCGCGCGTTGAGAAACAGGAACAGCAGCCCCACGACCAGCGCCAGCCCCATCAGCCCGTTATCGACCAGCAGGTTGAGACGACCGGTAATGGCCTCGGCCCGGGTGCGGATCAGGTCGAGCTTGACCCCTTCGGGCGCGGTCGTCTGCATCCGCGCTACGACCTCTTCGACCGTGTGCTGGATGCCGATGGCATCGCCCTGATCGGAACGGTCCACACGGATCGAAATCGCCGGGTTGTCGCCGACGAAATAGGTGCGCGAGCGGTCGGTCCCCTCGACACGAATGGTGGCGACATCGCCGATGGTCAGGGTAGAGCCATCCGGGTTCGAGCGCAGGACAATGGCGGCCAGATCCTCGGGCGCGCGCTTTTCGCTGCCCGCCCGCACTCGCGCATTGGCGCCCTCGACATCGCCCGCCGGGTTGGCCGAAACCTCGGCCCGCACCGCAGCCGCGATATCCGACATGGTCACGTCGTAGCCCACCAGCCGCGACGAAGGTACCTCGATCAACGTATTTGGCGCGGCCACGCCGCGCAGCGTCGTCCGCGTTACGCCACTGGCAAAAAGCCGGGCTACAAGCTCGTCAGCCAATTGGGCCAGTTGCTGCGCATCGAGCGGGCCGCTGATGACCACATCGGTCACCCGGTCGCGCCAGACGGCCCTTTGTATCGTCGGTTCCTCGGCTTCGTCCGGAAAGGTCGAAATACCGTCGATGACGCTCTGGATATCCTCGACGGCGCGCCCTGAATCCCAGCCCGGTTCGAACTGGACGGTGACCTGCCCCCAGCCTTCATGCGATACGGCATAGGTGTTTTCGACGCCTTCGACAGACAGCAGGGCCGGGTCGAGTGCCTGTATGATGGCACTGTCCACGTCCTCGGGGCCCGCGCCTTCCCAGACCACACTCACGTTGATGTTGTTCGACACCACGTCCGGGAAAAACTGCGTCCGCATGTTGGGCATCGCTGCCACGCCCAGCACGAGCAGCAGCACCAGCAGCAGGTTCGCCGCCGTCCGGTGGCGGGTAAAATAGGACAGCAACCCGCCCGCCGAGCGCGGAATGTTCCGGGCCATGGCCCTAGCCCCCGATCCGGGATTCGATACGGGCCACAAGACCCGCCGGCACCTTGTCACTGCTGAGCTGCGCCAGCATGCGCGCCTTCATCTCGGCCGGCATCCCTTCGTTCGCTTCGACAAAGGCCACCAGCTTGCTGCGCCGTTCCTGACTAAGTTCCAACAGGTCTGAGGGCGGCTCATCCTCTGACGGCGGTAGGTTCAGCGGGCGCACCCGGATTCCGGGCCCCAGCACCGGCGTGCGATCGACCACGACCAGTTGACCGGCAAGGCCTTCTCCGCGCACCAGCACGTCATCGCCCTGACGGCGCACAAGCTCGACCGACAGCGACTGCAACCGGTCGGCGCCTTCCAGAACCAGCACTGTATTGCTTGAATCCAGCGCCGATGCGGGCAAAAGCGCGACCTCCGCCAGCGGCGGCTCGTCTACCTTGACGATCACGAAATCATCCGGTTTGAAACCGGGTGCCGGGTCGAGCAGCGCGTAAAGCATACGGCCTAGCTGGCCCTCTCCGGCGCGGGCATTGTCGCGGCTGATTTGACCTTCGGCCTGTAGGTCGGCGCCATTGGCATCCAGCGTCACCCGCACCGGCGCCTTAATCAGCGATCCATCGCGACCAAGCAGCCGCGCATATTGTGAGGTCGAGACGCGAAACGACACTTCGAGCGCGGTGCCATCGACGATATTGCCAAGCATTTCGTTCACCGAAACGAGCCCGCCTTCGACGACATTCACATCGCTGAGCGTACCGGCGAATTCCGCCGTGATGACCGTATCTTCAAGATCGCGCTGCGCATCCTGCTCGGCAAGTTGCATCCGGGAAAGATCGGTCTTTGCCTGATCAATGCGCAGCTCTGCCTGTGCCAGCGAAAGGCGGCTGGCCAGCACGGCCTGCCGGGACGAGGCCGCCGCAAGCTCGGCGCTTTCGACCGTTGCCGATGTCGCCACGCCGCGCGTTTCCAGATCGATCTGGCGCTGGTAGGCACGTTCCTGAAGCCCCGCCTGTTCCTCGGCGGCGGCCAGCGTGTCGCGGGCAAGGTCTAGCGAGCGCTCGGCATCGCGCAGCTCAGTCTCGGCGTCCTGAAGATTGCTGCGAGCCGTTTCCAGCGCCGACTGCGCGTCCTTTGGGTCAATGCGCAGCAGCATGTCGCCCTCTTCGACCACGCCGCCTTCTTCGAAGGACGCGGCAAGTTCCACGACACGACCGGCCACAGGCGAACGGATTTCAAGGGTGCGACGGCTCTGGACCTGACCAAAAACTTCCAGCTCGGGGACAACGGTTTCCAGCCGGGCCTCTTGCAGGTTGACCGCAAAGACCCGTTCGTTCGGGGGCATCTCGCGCCCCTCCTGAGACATCCTGTCCTGCACCGCGAGGAAAACACTCTGCACGGCGTAGATCACCAGTGCCAGCGCGAGCGCCGACAGAAACAGGCCGATCAATGTTTGACGCAAGAATCTCATGCTTGATCAACGTACCCTTATTCCACCGTGACCCGGTCCTTCCGGCAATAGAAAACCGGGTGCCGCATGCGCAGCACAAACAGGGTCATATTACCTTATACGCCGGGAACGCCTATTTCCGTCGCTGATTTTCCGTTAGGCGCGGAAAAATCTCGACAAAATTGCAGGGTTTGTGACGATAATCCAGCTGATGGCACAGGATTTCGTCCCATGCGTCCTTGCAGGCACCCGGGCTTCCGGGCAGTGCAAAGAGGTAGGTTCCGCCCGCCACGCCGCCCGTGGCGCGTGACTGAACCGCGCTGGTGCCGATCTTTTTCATCGACACGATGGTGAATACTGTGCCGAAGGCATCGATCTCTTTTTCATAGACGTCGCGATGCGCTTCCACCGTCACGTCGCGCCCGGTGAGACCGGTGCCGCCCGTGGAAATCACCACGTCCACATCCGGGTTGGCGATCCAGTCGCGCAGATGGGCGGCGATGGCCGCGCGGTCATCCTCGACGATCCGCCGGTCAGCCAACACATGCCCCGCCTCGGACAGCCTGTCCAAAAGCACCTGCCCCGAACGGTCATCTTCGATGCTGCGGGTATCCGAAACGGTCAGCACGGCAATCCGCACCGGGATGAACTCCCTGACCTGTCCGCTCTCGGGCATCTGGCGCTCTCCTTGTTGCGTGGGCTGGCTCAGAGAGCCATCTCGAACCAGTTCGGCACCGGGCCAAGGTTGATCACGGGCGTCTCGCCGATCTGCCCCGTTTCTCCCCAGCTGTCGTGGATGTGTCCGCAGACCGCCAGCCGGGGCTGAATGCGCCGGATCGCGTCACGGATCGCCACGGACCCGACAGAGAGACCGCTAGAGGTCGCATCCGCCACGCCCTTGGGTGGGGAATGCAGAATCATGATATCAGCCGCTTTGCATTCCTTCAGCATTTCGGCGGCAGTCTCCTCGTCGAGGTCGCAGGACCAATCGCCAAACGGAGTCTTGGGCACCCCGTAGCCAAGCCCGAATAGCTTCAGGCCAGAGATCGTCATGCCCTGACCGTGCAGCACCGCGAAACCCTCGGGCACTGCCGCGCGCAATTCATCCGCGCTCTCGGCATTGCCCGGCACGAGGACAGTCGGACGGCGAATTTCGCCCAGCATATCCATCGCCAGGTCCAGCCCCTCCCGCATGTTGCAGAAATCGCCGGCACCGATGACCAGGTCCGCGCTATTGCCCGCCTCGACCAGTTCGGCGGCCCGCGCCGTATCGAGGTGCAGATCGGAAAAGGCCAGAATTCTCATGATGTACTCCGTTTCAGCCGGGCGTTCAGTTCCAGCAGATCCGCCCACGCCATTTTCTTGTCTCTCGACCGACCGAGAAGCTGCGTGGGATGCAGCATCGGCAGCACCGGTCGCCCCCATGTTTCGGCCCAGTGGCCGCGCAGCCGCGAGATGCCCCGCTTGCCCAGCACCGCGTCGCAGGCCGTGTTGCCCATTACGATCAGGTATTCGGGCGCGGCCAGCGAAACATGACGTTCAAGAAAAGGACGCAGCATCGCCAGCTGGTCAGGTCGTGGTTCATGATTCTGCGGCAGACGCCATGGCAGCGCAGTGGTGACGTAAACGCTCTCGGATCGGCTGAGGCCAATGGCCGCCAGCATCGCATCGAGCAATTCGCCCGGCTTGCCGACGAAAGGACGCCCGGCGCGATCCTCGTCGCGGTCCGGCGCGTCCCCGATGATCATGACGCGGGCACCGGGCGTCCCGTCACCGAATACAAGATTGCGCGCGCCCTTTTTCAGATCGCAATGCTCAAACGCGGCAAGCGCGGCATGCAGAGCGTCCAGCGAAGCGGCCGCCTTTGCCGCGGCTTGCGCTTCGGCGACGGCATCCACCTCGACTTCTTCGACCTGCGCCACGGCCTGCGAAACGCCGGAAGCTTGCGCTGGTTTCGGCAAAGAGTCGGGCAGGCTGTAGCGGTCGATGGGCGCATCGCAAATCGCCTCGGTCGCGCCAAGTTCGATCTGCCATTCCAGCATCGCCCGCGCTGCTTCGAATTCCTGATATGATTCCATTCCCAGCACCCTATGATCTGGACAATTCAGGTTCCAGTGCCAAGTGATACAAGATGTCCCTCGCGTTCCAATCCAGCCTGTCCCGATGCCTTAGCAGCTTGCATCTTTGTGCATTTGTAATGCTGGTCACCACTGTATTTCTTGCCGAATATGTTCATGCGCAAGGCAGCCTGCTTGATCCCCCCGCCGGAAGCCTGAGACAGCAACGCCCTCCCGGCAGCCTCAACCCGCTGCCCCCCTCGAACGGCATGACACGTTCGGGACGTATTCCGCCAATTCCCGAACCCGCCCTGCCTGACCTGTCGGGCGGGCTGAAACCCTTTCCCCGGATCGAGCCGCCCAAGTTGAACCTGCCCGACCGGCGCTGCCTTCCCGGAGAATCCGGCGGTCTGGCCTCGAATTGCATCCCCGGGGCAGAGATCTGCTCGAACGGGCTGACCTGCGCACCGGGCAGCCGCTGTTCCATCGGCGGCGGGTGCATTCCGGCCAATGCGACGGATTGCGGACAGGGGCGGTATTGCCCGGCCAACAGCCTCTGCCTTGAGGAAGGCGGATGTTCGGCCATCGGCGCGACCCGCTGCACCGAGGGCACGATTTGCGCGCCCGGCACAAGGTGCACCGACACCGGCAGTTGTACGCCCACGCAGCGCCCGCCGATCCGCCCCGGCTCGCGCTGAGCCCTTAATCCCGGTTGATGCATCCCCGTGCAGATGCAATAAGCAGATGATCACAAGACAGCGAGGCCCACATGACCTTTTCCCACCGACATCTTTTGGGAATAGAGCATCTGGCCCCGTCGGATATCACCGCCGTGCTGGACCTTGCCGATACCTACGCCGATCTGAACCGACAGCCGCAGAAACATGGCGACGCGCTGGCCGGCATGACGCAGATCAACATGTTCTTCGAAAACTCGACGCGCACGCAGGCCAGTTTCGAACTGGCCGGGATGCGGCTTGGCGCCGATGTCATGAACATGTCGATGCAGACGTCATCGGTCAAAAAGGGTGAAACCCTCATTGATACGGCGATGACGCTGAACGCTATGCATCCCGATCTGCTGGTGGTGCGGCACCCATCGTCGGGGGCCGTCGATCTCTTGGCGCAAAAGGTCAATTGCGCGGTGCTGAACGCCGGTGACGGACGTCACGAACACCCGACACAGGCGCTGCTCGACGCGCTTACGATTCGCCGCGCAAAGGGTCGGCTGCACCGCCTGAACATCGCGATCTGCGGCGATATCGCCCATTCGCGCGTGGCACGCTCCAACATCCTTTTGCTCGGCAAGATGGAGAACCGCATCCGCCTGATCGGACCGCCGACCCTGATGCCCTCGGGCATCGGCGAATTCGGCGTCGAAGTTTTCGAGGACATGAACGAGGGCCTGCGCGACGTGGATGTCGTGATGATGCTGCGGCTTCAGAAAGAACGCATGGATGGCGGCTTTATCCCGTCGGAGCGCGAATATTACTTCCGCTACGGGCTCGATAGCGAAAAGCTTGGCATGGCCAAGGAAGACGCCATCGTCATGCACCCCGGCCCGATGAACCGGGGCGTGGAAATCGACGGCACGCTGGCGGATGACATCCACCGCTCCGTCATTCAGGATCAGGTCGAAATGGGCGTGGCCGTGCGCATGGCCGCGATGGACCTGCTTGCGCGCAACCTGCGACAGAGAACCGCCGCATGAGCGAGACGATTTCAGTCCCGGCAGGCGAACGCCGCGTCGTTCGGGTCTTTGCGCTGGACATGCGTCCGGAACAGGTGCGGTTCCTACGCGAAGAGCCCGGCGCGATTGCCGATGCGCTTGGCGATGGTGATCTGGACCCGGACCACGTAGTCATCCTCAAGATCTCCGATCTGGAGGAGGTCGGGCTTGCCGGTTACCTCACCGAAGGCAGCGGCGTCGAAGCCGCCGAGGTCGAAGCCGCACGCGAAAAGCTCGACGCGCTTTACGGGCATGTACTGATCCTGCACTCCCGCGCCTTTCACGACCGCCCGGCCGAGTTACATCCCTCGTCGCGTGTGCGGCTTGTCGCCACCTTCGGACGCCCGGCGACGGACTGGAGCGGCCCACCGATTGAAACCGAAAGCGCCAAGCCGCAGGCAAGACCGCCCTCGCCCAGAGAGACGCGAGGTCAGGCCCGCCGCATCGGCGCGATCGTCTTTGCGGTTTTCATGGCGCTGATCCTGCTCCTGCTCGTGATGGTGTTATGGTAACGGCGGCGCCTCTTCGTTTCCGTGTCGACCGGGCGGCCTATTTCCACAGCCAGACCAAGGTCGCGGCGCTGGCGATGGGTGGCGCTATGGGCGTGCTCTGGTTGCTGGACGACCCGAACGTCTGGGTCGGGGCAGTCGCAGGTTTGGCGGCCATCGCCTTTCGCGGCTGGTTCCTCGCCTCCGAAGAATTGCCCGTGGTTTGGGAAGTGCGCGGTTCGCGCCTGATCGGCCCCGGCGGGCGCGACGTGAAGCTCGACGAAATCAGCAAATTCAGGACGATGGGCAGCTTTGTCCAGATCGTCACCGTGACCGGGGAAAAGCACCTGATCAAGTATCAGGCCGATCCCGCCGCCACCATCGCCGCGCTGCGCCGCGCCCAGTCCGTCTGCGGACAGGATGCCCCAGCGCCCCGGAGGACCTGACCAAATGACGACCCTTTTCACCAACGCCCGGCTGATCGACCCCGAGGCCGGCAGCGATGAACACGGCGCGCTTCTGGCCCGCGACGGCAAGATCCTTGCCTGCGGCGACGAAGCGGAAATCCTGAAGGACATCGACCGTGCCGGGCTCGATATCGTCGACTGCAATGGCAAATATCTGGCGCCCGGGATCGTCGATATCGGCGTGAAGGTCTGCGAACCGGGCGAACGGCACAAGGAAAGCTATCGCTCGGCAGGGCTGGCGGCAGCAGCGGGCGGGGTCACCACGATGGTCACCCGCCCCGATACGACTCCCGCCATCGACACGCCCGAGGTTCTGGAATTCGTCCGTCGCCGCGCGAACGAAGCCGCGCCCGTCAACGTACTGCCGATGGCCGCGCTGACCAAGGCCCGCGAAGGGCGCGAGATGACCGAGATTTCCTTTCTGATGGATGCCGGGGCGGTTGCCTTTACCGATTGCGACAACGTCATCCGCGATACCAAGGTGTTCAGCCGCGCACTGACCTATGCCCGGTCCTGCGGCGCGCTGGTCATCGCCCACCCACAGGAGCCGGGACTGAGCAACGGGGCCGCCGCGACCTCAGGCAAATTCGCCAGCCTGCGCGGCCTGCCCACCGTTTCCCCGATGGCCGAACGTATGGGGCTGGACCGCGACATCGCCCTGATCGAGATGACCGGCGCCCGGTACCACGCGGATCAGATCACCACCGCCCGCGCCCTGCCCGCGCTGGAACGCGCAAAGAAAAACGGACTCGACATCACCGCCGGTGTGTCGATCCACCATCTGACACTGAACGAGCTGGACGTCGCCGATTACCGCACCTTCTTCAAGATCAAGCCGCCGCTGCGCGCCGAGGACGACCGGCTGGCCGTAATCGAGGCAGTGGCTTCGGGCCTGATCGATATCATCTCGTCCATGCACACCCCGCAGGATGAAGAATCCAAGCGTCGCCCGTTTGAAGAGGCCGCCAGCGGCGCGGTTGCGCTGGAAACGCTTTTGCCCGCTGCATTGAGGCTGTACCATTCGGGTCAGCTAAGCCTGCCGCAACTCTTCCGGGCCATGTCGCTTAACCCGGCGCGTCGGCTTGGGCTGGATTCGGGCCGTCTGGCGCAGGGTGCACCGGCCGACCTGGTGCTGTTCGATGCAAACGTGCCCTTTGTGCTGGACCGCTACACGCTGCATTCGAAATCGCAGAACACGCCCTTTGACGGAGCGCGGCTTCAGGGTCGGGTGCTGGCCACCTATGTGGCGGGCCAGCCCGTCTACCGGAGAGACTGATGCCCGTTCTGGAAACAGCGCCGCTTCTCCTGCTGCTTTGCGCCGTGATGGGGTACCTGCTCGGGTCGATTGCCTCGGGTATGATCCTTGCCCGCGTCATGAACCTTGGCGACCTGCGCAGCATCGGCTCGGGCAATATCGGCGCGACGAATGTCTTGCGCACCGGCAACAAGCTGGCGGCAGCGCTGACGCTGCTGTTCGACGGCGCGAAAGGTGCTGTCGCCGTTCTGATCGCGCGCAAGATAGGCGGAGAGGACGCGGCGCAGATCGCCGGGCTCGCCGCCTTCATCGGTCATTGCTACCCGGTCTGGCTTGGGTTCAAGGGCGGCAAGGGCGTTGCCACTTTCCTTGGCCTGTGGCTGGCGCTGGCATGGCCGGTCGGACTCGCCTGTTGCGTCGTCTGGCTGCTGACCGCGCTGATTACGCGCATCTCGTCGCTGTCCGCGCTGGTGGCTGCCGCAAGCGCTCTGATCTGGGCGATAGTCTTCGACCGCGCTGAAACGGTGTTACTGGGCGCGCTTGTGGTGGTGCTGGTTTTCTGGCGCCATCGCAGCAATATCGCCCGACTCATGAACGGCACCGAACCCCGGATTGGCAGCAAATAATAATTTGCGACGGAAAATCCGCGCGTGCGCGTATAACCTTTCGTAACGAGTGAAAGGTTACCCATTGCCTGACGTCATCGCCGCCTTCCAAGCGCTGCCCGCAGGCACACACATTGGAAAATACCAGGGCGCGCGGTACGTCTTTTCAAAGACGAGCTTTGCAAATGGCAAAAGCTGGAAACTGGTGGCCGAGCAACTGGACGGGCCCGATTACATCAGCCTTAACCTGTACGCACTGCAGGACCGGACCGTGATCCGGCCCTGCGAGATGTCGCTATCCAAGGTTTGCGATTTCATTCTGGGCCTGCGCCCGGAACCCGAAGATCAATAGCTGTATTCGCCGTAGATCCGGCTGAGATCGCCGTTCCAGTCGCCGTGGTAATGGTCCAGCAGTTCATCGGCGGGCACCTTGCCGCTTTCGACGCTTTCCTTCAGCGCGTTCAGGAAATGAGTTTCATCCGGCACCATACCGCCCGCACCCTTGCGGCCCCGTGCTTTCAATCCGCTCTCGGAAATCGCCACAACTTCGCGGGCCAGTTCGTGCATGTCGATCCCGTCGACCTTGGCCTGAAGCCCCTGCTCAGAGGCGGCCACGCGGAGCGCCTCACGGGTGGGGGCATCCCAGCCTTTGACCAGATCCCATGCCGCGTCGAGCGCCGACTGATCATAGGTCAGCCCGACCCAGAAGGCCGGGAGCGCACAAAGCCGCCGCCACGGGCCACCGTCGGCACCGCGCATCTCGATGAATTTCTTGATCCGCGCCTCGGGGAACAGGGTCGTCAGGTGATCGGCCCAGTCCGACAGCGTCGGCGTCTCACCAGGCAGCGCGGGCAGTTCGCCATTCAGGAAATCGCGGAAGGACTGGCCCAGCGCGTTGATATACTGCCCGTTGCGATAGACGAAATACATCGGCACATCGAGCGCGTATTCCACCCAGGATTCGAACCCGAACCCTTCGTCGAAAACAAACGGCACCATGCCGGTGCGATCCGCATCCAGATCGCGCCAGACCCGCGAACGCCATGATTTCAGCCCGTTCGGCTTACCTTCGAAAAACGGAGAATTCGCGAAAAGCGCCGTTGCAACCGGTTGCAACGCAATCGCGACGCGCAGCTTCTGCACCATGTCCGCCTCGGACGAGAAATCGAGGTTGACCTGCACGGTGCAGGTTCGGCGCATCATGGTCCGGCCCATCGTGCCGACCTTTTGCATATAGCCGTCCATCAGCTTGTAGCGGCCCTTGGGCATCAGCGGCATGTCTTCGTGTTTCCACTCGGGTGCCGCACCCAGACCGATGAAACCAACGCCGACCTTGTCCGCGACATCCTTGACCTCGCGCAGGTGGTCGTTCACCTCATCGCAGGTTTCATGGATGGTCTCGACCGGCGCGCCGGAAAGCTCCAGCTGCCCACCGGGTTCCAGCGAAACATTCGCGCCGTTCTTTTCAAGCCCGATCAGCTTGCCCTGTTCCGTGACCGGCGCCCAGCCGTGCACATCGCGCAGGCCTTCCAGAACTGCGCGGACAGAACGTTCGCCCTCATAGGGAATCGGCTTGTGCGTATCCTTGCAATACCCGAACTTTTCGTGCTCGGTCCCGATCCGCCAGTCGGCCTTGGGTTTGCAGCCATCGGCCAGATATTGAGCCAGTTGTTCGTGCCGCTCGATCGGGCCACCGCCGGATTGGGGAATGGACATGAGAGATAGGTTCCGTTCTCGTTGTACCGTAGCGGCCAGAAGTGGGACGAATTCGCCGGGGTGTCAATGCAGCCTTTGGTTCACCGGTCTAAGCGGCACCCGTTCCCAGATCACGACGGGGTGAAGGGTTTTGCCCTGAAGATGGCTAAGCATGCGTTCCGTCCGGATACCGGGAAGCGCTGAAAACGCATCGAAAAGCGCCTCGGACCCGGCAGCGTTCACCGGGATGTTCAGCGCGGGCTGTTCCTTTTGGCTAAGCACCCAGTGCGGCGGGCGGGCCGTTGGATCAAGCGTCAGGCGTTCGATATCGCCAAGCGCCACGGCACCGCCGGTCAGCGGCCCGAAATAGGCGATCTGGCCTTCATCCACCGTCACCACACCCGGGCCATCCTCGGTCTTGCGGAACCGGGCCCGCTGCGCACCGATCACGATCAGGGCGATACCGATGGCGATGGCGACCCAGCCCACAAGGCCGAGCAAACCGCGCGGACCAAGCACCCATGACAGACCGACAAGGGCGACGGCAAGGCCGGTCAGCACCTCGCGCCAGCGCCAGATCGCGTCCCGCGCCTCGGGCCGGATAAAGCTCATCTCCAATCCCCCCTGTGATACTGCCAGAGCGTGATCGCCGCGGCTGCGGCCGTGTCCGCCCGCAGAATGCGCGGGCCAAGGCTTAGGGTGCGGGCAAATGCCTTTGATGACAAGCGCGCCCGTTCCGCTTCGGAAAACCCGCCTTCGGGTCCGATCAGGATCGCGGCAGGACCAGTTTCATCGGCAAAGCCGCTGGGCGTGCCGGCCTGCGCCTCGTCGCAGAAATAGAGTGTGCGATCCTCAGGCCAGTCGGCCAGCAGGCGGTCGAGCTTGTGCAGATCGGTTACGTTAGGCACCACCGTCGCGCCGCATTGCTCGGCCGCCTCGACCGCATGCGCCTGCAACCTGTCCTGCCGGATTCGCTCGGAGTTGGTGAATTCGGTCTGCACCGGGACGATCCGCGCCGCGCCCAGCTCCACCGCCTTTTCCACAATGAAATCGGTGCGCGCCTTCTTGATCGGAGCGAAGAGCAGCCAGAGGTCGGGCGGTTCCTGCAACGGCGCGGTCTGCTCGAGAATTTCCAGCATCCCGCCGCGCTTACCGGCCTCGGCCACCTCGGCCAGCCATTCGCCGTCACGCCCGTTGAACAGCAGGATCTGCGCCCCCTGCCCCAGCCGCATGACCCCGAACAGGTAATGCGCCTGATCGCGTTCCAAAGGAACCGTTTGCCCCTGCCCCAGAGGGTGATCTACATACAGTCTGATTTTCGCACTCATGGAATGGATATATGCAAGGCAACGCCCCGACACCAGATGGACAGGTCGCGGATGCGGCACGCGGCAACTGGGTCGATCATTATGCGCCCGAGGCCACCCGCCCCTATCTGCGGCTCTCACGCGCCGACCGGCCCATCGGCACATGGCTCTTGCTGCTGCCGTGCTGGTGGGGACTGGCGCTGGCCATGCTGGCCGGACAGGATCCGCGCTGGGAAGACCTCTGGATCTTTGTCGGCTGCGGTATCGGCGCCTGGCTGATGCGTGGCGCGGGCTGCACGTGGAACGATATTACCGACCGCGATATCGACGACAAGGTGGCGCGGACCCGGTCGCGCCCGATTCCGGCGGGTGCGGTGACGGTGAAACAGGCGCTGGCCTATCTGGTCGCCCAGTCGCTGATCGCCTTTTGCATCCTGCTGACCTTCAACACCGCCGCGATTGCACTTGGCATCCTCAGCCTGTTGCCGGTGGCGATCTATCCCTTTGCCAAGCGGTTCACGTGGTGGCCGCAGGTCTTTCTGGGGCTGGCGTTCAACTGGGGCACCCTGCTGGCCTGGACCGCCCATAGCGGATCACTCGGCTGGCCTGCGATCACGCTCTACCTCGCCGGGATCGCCTGGACGCTGTTCTACGATACGATCTATGCCCACCAAGATACCGAGGACGACGCGCTGATCGGCGTGAAATCCACCGCGCGCCTGTTCGGGGCCGACTCGCCACGCTACCTGAAATACTTTCTCGTGATCTGTGTCACCCTGATGGGGCTGGCGATCATTCAGGCGCTTTTGGGGCAGGTTTCGGTGCTTGCGCTGGTTCTGGCACTTGCAGGGCCTTGGGCGATGGGATGGCACATGGCTTGGCAATTGCGCGGTTTCGACCCCGAAGATAACGCGAAGATGCTCCGACTGTTTCACGCGAACCGCGATACCGGCCTTATTCCGCTCATCTTCTTCGGTTTCGCGCTGTGCGTTTGATTGATCCCCTAGGCCCGTGCCGTTATGAATTCGCCAGTTTCACAAGAAGGAAGGCAAACCGAGTTCAATGCGTTTATCGGTTCTCCTCATCAGCGGTCTGACCTTTGTAGCAGCTGCTGGAATTAGCCTCGCCGCCTCGGGTTTCATTGCAACGGCTGTCGAAGAATCTTCGGAAATCGCGGTACGCGGGGCGCTCGATTCCCACGGGCACGACTGGACCGAGGTCGAAGCTGATGGTCTGCGGGTCATCCTGACCGGAACGGCTCCGGACGAAGCCACCCGGTTCAACGCCGTCACCATTGTGGCCGAGGTCGTGGATACGACGCGGATCGTCGACCAGATGGATGTCGAGGCCAGCAAGGCGCTGGCACCGCCGCGCTTTTCTGTCGAAATCCTGCGCAACGCGAGCGGCATCTCGATGATCGGCCTGATCCCCGCCGCCACCGATCGTGATGCGCTGTTGGAACGGCTTGAGGATATCGCCCGACCCGCACCGGTCAGCGACCTGATGGAAGTTGCCGACTACCCCGTGCCGGATGGCTGGGAAGACGCGATGGCCTATACGCTTTCCGCCCTGTCGCAGCTGCCGCGTTCAAAGGTATCCATCGGTGTCGGGCAGGTCACGATCAATGCCGTGGTCGACAGCCCGGAGGCGCGCAAGAAACTCGAAGATACGCTGAATCGCGCCGCACAGCCGGGCCTTAACGTCCGACTGGAAATCTCGGCACCGCGCCCGGTCATCACGCCCTTTACGCTCAGGTACATCATCGACGATGAAGGCGGGCGGTTCGATGCCTGCTCGGCCGATACCGAAGAGGCACGCGAAAGAATTCTCGTGGCCGCCGAGGCCGCCGGGAATACGACTGGTGCGCGCTGTGTCATCGGTCTGGGTGTACCCTCCCCGAACTGGGCCGAAGCTGCTGTTCAGGCCCTGAACGCGGTCGGCGAACTTGGCGCAGGCTCGGTTACTTTTGCCGATGCGGACGTGACGCTCGTGGCGCAGCAGGGCACCGATCCCGCCCTCTTCGACCGTGTCGTGGGCGAGCTGGAGGCCGACCTACCTTCGGTCTTCGTGCTGCATGCGGTCTTGCCCGAACCTGAATCGAACGACGAGAATATCACGCCGGAATTCACCGCCACGCTCAGCCCCGAAGGGCTTGTCCAGCTGCGCGGGCGTCTAAACGACGAGAACTTACAACGTATGGCCGACAGTTATGCCAAGGCGCGGTTCGGCTCTGCCAGCGTTTATTCCGCCGCCCGGACGGCCGAGGGACTGCCCGCCGACTGGCCCGTCCGGGTCCTTTCGGGCATCGAAGCCCTGTCGCGGCTTGTTCAGGGAGTCGTGGTCGTTACCCCGGAAAGCCTCGAGTTGCGCGGCATCGCCAATGATGAGAACGCCAGCGCCGAGATTTCCGGCCTGCTGGCCGACCGTCTGGGCGAAAATGAAACCTATGATCTCGAAGTCGCCTATCAGCCGCCGCCGCCCCCGGCGGACGAGCCGAAAACACCCGAGATGTGCGAAGCGGATATTGCCGAGGTTCAACGGTCGACCGGCAAGATCACCTTTGAACCGGGCTCTGCCACTATCGCGGCAGAATCGCTGGATACCATGAACGCGATTGCTGAAATCCTTGCGGAATGCGGCGACCTGCGGATCGAAATTCAGGGCCACACGGACAGTCAAGGCCGGGAATCGATGAACCAGCGTCTCAGCCAGGATAGGGCGCAATCGGTGCTGAACGAATTGCGCGCCCGCAGGATCCTGACGTCAAGCTACACCGCAAAAGGCTATGGCGAAGAAAACCCCATCGCGGATAATGGAACCGAGGCCGGGCGCGAAAATAACCGGCGGATAGAATTCCGCCTGATCCTGCCCGAGCCGACGCAGGAAGTTCCTTCAACGCTTGACGCTGTTGCACGCGAGGCCGCTGCGGAGGATGCTGCAACGGAAGAAGACAGTTCGGTCGATGACGCTGCGGACACGGCGGAAACCACGCCCGACGCCGAAACGGACGAAACGGCGGAATCGCCCGAAGAAGGATCAGAAAGTGAATAGAATTGAATTCATCATCCCGACGGCCATCGTCCTGTTCGTCGCCTTCGCGACCGGCTGGTTCGCGAACTGGCTGGTGCACCGGTTTACCCGGGTCAGTCCACAGGATGTGAATGAACTGGACCGGATGAGCCAGGAGTTGCACGAGGCAGAAGAGACACGCGATCAGGCGATTGCGTACCTCCAGCAGCGCGAATCCGAATTGTCCAATCAGCTGAGCCAGACCGAGGCCGAGCTGCGCGCCGCAATGGATGGGCTGCGCGAGGCCCGGCACGACGCCGAAGAAATGCGGCGCTATGTCGAGCATATTCAGGCGCAGCAGACCAAGGTCTGACTCTTTCACGCTACCCGGTTGCGAGCGGCGCCTGTTCCATCGGGTGCCGCGTTGTCCAGACGATGTAGACCGCCAGCGTCAGCACCACCAGCGGCCCGCCGATCCACATGGCCGGTCCCGGCGCCTCTCCGATACCGTAATAGACCCACACCGGGCCAAGCATCGTTTCCAGAAGTATGATCAGGCTGACGTTCGCGGCCTGTGTCAGCCGGGACGCCGCCGAAATCGCAAAGAAGGAAAACGGCAGGATCAGCAGGCCGCAGACGAGTATCGGCCAGACGTGGCCATCAGCCATGCCTTCTGGCCCCGCGCTGAGAATGCCCCAGAACCCGGCCAGTGCGGCACCACTGCCGATGCTCAGCAGGATCGGGAGATCCGGACGCAAGCGGAACACCACGAAGCTCAGCGCGAGCATGGCCGCCACAAGCAATCCGCAGCCCGCGCCAAGGATAATTTCGGTTCTGCCGCTGATGTCGAACCCGTCCCCCACAGCGGCGATGACGATCCCGACCAGCACCAGCCCCGTGGCCACCCAAGTGGCCCGGCGGGTATGTTCACCGATGATGACGCGGCTGAAGAAGGCCGCCCAGATCGGCACGGTGGCCACTGCGATCAACACGACCGACACCGGGGCAAGCGCGACGCCGGTCGAAAAGCCCCACGCGTTCAGCGATTGCGCGAGTATGGCGGTGATCCCCGGCAGGCTGAACAGCAGCCGCATATCGGCGCGGCGGTCGCGGCTGGTGATGGCCCATATCAACAGGAACACCGCCGCCATCAGCGATCCGCGCCAGCCCACCATTGCCGGTCCGGAAAATTCCGACCACCGCATGAACAACGTATCGGGCGTCAGGACGAGCACGCCGACCAGTGCCACCAGCTTGCCTTTGAAGGAGGGGGTCATTTCCAGCGGTTCAACGCGGTTTCGTCATCTTCGCGGGCGGCGACCCAGTCGGCCCCGTTGCGCGTGATTTCTTTTTTCCAAAACGGCGCGCGCGATTTGAGGTAGTCCATCAGGAATTCCGCCGCCTCAAAGGCATCCCCGCGATGCGGCGCGGCGGTGGCGACCATCATGATTTGCTCGCCCACGCTAAGCCGTCCGTGACGGTGAATGACCAGCGCATCCGCCAGCGACCAGCGTTCTATCGCTTCTTCGGCAATGGCGGTCAGGGCGGATTGGGTCATGCCGGGGTAATGCTCGATCTCCATCGCCTCAAGCCCGCCGGACACATCGCGTACGATTCCGGTAAAAGTGACCACGGCGCCTGCCCCGTCGAGATCGCGGGCAAAGGCCGCCGCCTCAAACGCAAAGTCAAAGCTGTCTGACTGGACCGCCACCCGCACGGGATCAGCCCCCGGTCATCGGCGGGAAAAAGGCGACCTCACGCACCCCGGCCAGCGGTGCGTCGAAATCCGCAAGCTCTTGATCCACGGCAACCCGCAGGGCGCTCAGATCGGCGAAAGCGGCCTCGTAACGGGGTTCACGCGCGCGCAATTCCTCGACCAGTTCGGTAACGGTTGCGGCATTGGTCTCGATTCTGTCCTTCGGCGCGCCGATCCGTTCACGGACCCATGCGAAATAGAGCACATCCATCAATTCACCTCCCGCAGGAATGGCAGGGCCTTGCGCAGGTAGTCGAACCCGGTGATCAGCGTCAGCCCGGCCGCAATCCACAAGAGCCAGAGACCGATGCGCCCCGCCCAGATTTCGCCCGCGGATTTCCACAGCAAGCCGTTCGTGTCACGAACCTCGCCCGCGAAGACGCCGTTGATCGTTTCCTGTTCCATGCCGGTCATGGAAATTACCAGAAAATGTTCGAAGATCCCTTGGGAAAACAGCACCGCGATGGCGATCATCTGTGCTGTCGTCTTCCATTTGGCAAGCGCGGTCACTTTCAGCGTACCCGCCGTATCGCCGAGGAATTCACGAAGGCCCGATACAAAAACCTCGCGAAACAGGATGACTGTCGCGGGCAGCACAAGCCATGGCGACATCGAGGAATATCCGACGATGACCATAAGCGCGATGACCACCATCGCCTTGTCCGCAATCGGATCGAGCATCGCGCCCATTTTCGTCTCCTGTTTCCGGCTGCGCGCCAGATAACCGTCGAACCAGTCTGTCACGGCTGCACTGATGAACAGCACCAGCGCGAACCAGTCCGCATAGGGGCGTTCAAAATAAAGGAACATGACGGCCAAGCAGGGCGCCGCCAAAAGACGTAGCGTGGTCAGGATATTAGGCAGCGTCCATTTCATATGTTTCACCTACAGCGAAGGCACGGCATTGAAAAGCACTACCCCACCTCATCCGCGATCGTGAAAGAAATCATAGATGGTTTCGGCCAGTGTGTCGGAAATTCCATCGACAGCCTTGAGATCGGCAAGATTTGCGCGGGATACCGCCTTGGCCGACCCGAAATGCGCCAGCAGCGCCCGTTTGCGCGTGGCCCCGACACCCGGCACATCGTCAAGCGGCGTCGCACCGATAGCCTTGGCGCGTTTGGCGCGATGGGTGCCGATGGCAAAACGGTGCGCCTCGTCCCGCATGCGCTGCACGAAATAAAGCACCGGGTCATTGCGGCGCAGCGCAAAGGGGCGCTGGCCGTCCCGGTGGAATTCTTCCTTGCCCTGATCGCGGTCGATACCCTTGGCGACGCCAACCATCGGGATATCCTCGACACCGTGCTCACGCATGATCTCGGCCACCGCACTGACCTGCCCCGCGCCACCGTCAATAAGCAGCAGATCAGGCCACATGCCCTTTTCGCGATCCGGGTCTTCCTTGATCAGCCGCGAGAATCGCCGGTTCAACACCTCTTTCATCATGCCAAAGTCGTCGCCCGGTGTCAGGTCATCCCCGCGAATGTTGAACTTGCGATAGCTGTTTTTCATGAAGCCTTCAGGCCCGGCGACGATCATCGCCCCGACGGCATTGGTGCCCTGAATATGGCTGTTGTCGTAAACCTCGATCCGCTGCGGCGGCCCCTCGAGCGCGAAAGCCTCGGCCAGACCGCTCAGCAATTTGCCCTGTGTCGCGCTCTCCGCCATCCGGCGGGCCAGCGATTCCCGCGCGTTGCGCAGCGCACCCGAGACCAGTTCCGCTTTTTCGCCCCGCTGCGGCACCAATATCTCGACCTTGCGACCGGCCTTGTCACTCAGTGCCTGCACCATCAGGTCTTCGTTCTCGATACCGTCGGACAGGATCAGCTGACGCGGCGGTTCCTTGTTGTCGTAGAACTGACCCAGAAACGCCTCCATTACCTCGGCCGGGGCGACATCCGGGCCGACCCGTGGGTAAAAGTCCTTGTTGCCCCAATTCTGGTTGGCACGGATAAAGAAGACCTGAACGCAGGCCTGCCCGCCTTCCATGTGGAGCGCGATCACGTCGGCTTCTGTCACGCCCCTCGGGTTGATCCCCTGACTTGTCTGCACCTGCGTCAGGGCGCGGATACGGTCGCGCAGTCCCGCCGCGCGCTCGAATTCCATCGCCTCCGAGGCTTCTGCCATCTGGCTGGCAAGTTCTTCCTGCACGCGGGTCGAACGCCCACTCAGGAACTTTTCCGCATCCGCAACCGAGGCCGCGTAGTCCTCGGCCGAGATATAATCCACGCAGGGCGCCGAGCAGCGTTTGATCTGGTACAGCAGACAGGGGCGCGTGCGGGAGTCGAACATGGAATCCGAGCAATTGCGCAGTAGGAACGCCTTTTGCAGCTGGTTCAACGTCCGGTTCACCGCCCCGGCGCTGGCGAAAGGTCCGAAATAGGCCCCCTTCTCTTTCTTTGCCCCGCGGTGCTTCTTGATCTGGGGATAGGCGTGCCCCTTGGCAACGAGGATATTCGGGAAACTTTTATCGTCGCGCAGCAGGACATTGTACTTGGGCTTGAGCTGTTTGATCAGGTTCTGCTCGAGCAGCAGCGCCTCGGTTTCCGTCCGCGTGGTCAGGAACATCATCGACGCCGTATCACGGATCATCCGCTCGATACGCGGCGAATGCCCACCGGGGCGTGCATAGTTCGAAACCCGCGCCCTTAGGTTCCGCGCCTTGCCAACGTAAAGAACCCGCGCCTGCGAATCCAGCATCCGGTAGACGCCCGGAGACGAGTCGATTGTCTTCAGATACCCCTGAATACAGGCATAACCAGTCACATCGTCTCGCGTATCGGGATCGGGCATTTCACTCATGCTCAACAGATATGATTCCCGCGCGCTGGCTGCAATCTTGAGCGACCATGATCAAGGCGAAACAAATCCACGGTTTCTGTGGATAACTACGATGATAACTTTGGGGCATACGGAAATTTTCATTAGTTTCAGGCGGGTTCGCTGATTTGCCCAATATTTGTGCGCGGCGACAATTCACTGATTTCAGGGCATTCTTTTTCTGCTAGCGCCCAAAACGATGATATCAAACGATAAATTTTTACACTTTTGTGACGCTCGCCCGGCGCGTGCAAAACTTTTCGGGAAGTCCCTATTCAAGGCCCTGTACGTCCGGGGTCTGCCAGCCCAGATGCTGCCCGCCATCGACGCAAAGCATCTGTCCGGTGACCCCCGGCGCGTCCAAAAAGTAGCCAAACGCCGCGGTGATATCCTGGGGATTCGCTCCGCGTTTCAGTACCGTACGCGATCTTTGTTCCGCGAATCCCTCTGCGCTTTGCCGTTCGCCCTGCAGGGTCGGGCCCGGACCGATTCCATTGACCCGGATCGCCGGGGCAAGCGCCCGCGCGGTGGTCTGTGTCATCGTCCAGAGCGCTGACTTGGCGAGGGTGTAGCTCATGAAGTCCGGGGTGAGTTTTCGCACGCGCTGGTCGATCATGTTCAGGATCAACCCGACGGCGACCGGTTCGCCAGCCGCGTCCGTTTCGGGTTGCAAACCTTGCGCGGCCATCGCCTGTGTCAGCACGAACGGCGCCCGCAGGTTGCTCTCCATATGACGGTCCCAGCTATCGCGGCTTGCACTGACGATATCATCCTGCTCGAATATCGAGGCGTTATTGACGAGGCAGGTGATGGGGCCGCCCAGACCATCGACAGCCTTGGGGAACAATTGCGCGACCGAGTCTTCGTCCACAAAGTCGGCCTGCAGCGCGACGGCCTTGCGCCCTTTGGCTTCGATCTCGGCAACCACCTCCTCCGCCCCTTCCCGGGAGCCAGCGTAGTGAACCGCCACGTCGAACCCCCGACCAGCGAGGTACAGCGCCATCTCGCGCCCCAGTCTCTTTCCGCCACCTGTAACCAGTGCCCGCTTCATTTCATACCTCCGGATCAGGCGAGGACGACGACAAGGTAGATCACGTAAAGCCCGGTCAGCAGCACTCCCCAGATCCGGGTGATGTCACGCCTGAAGAAGACAAAGGGTATCAGCACCAGTGCCGCGCCAAGCATCACCCAGAGATCGAAATACAGGAACTCCGGGTCAACCGGGATGCGTCCGAAAAAGGTCGCAACGCCGATGATGGCCAGCAGGTTGAAGACGTTCGACCCGATCACGTTGCCCAGCGCCACATCGGCCTGCCGGCGCAGGGCCGCCATGACCGTTGTAGCAAGTTCCGGTAAAGATGTCCCGATCGCCACAAGCGTCAGACCAATCGCGGTTTCGCTGACTCCGTAGGCGCGCGCGATCACGCTGGCATTTTCGACAAGCAGGTTCGCCCCAAGCGGCAGACCAATCAGGCCCAGCGCAAGATAAAGGCAGATCCGCCAGTACGGCATGTTCGGATCGGCCTCTTCCGGCAATTCGTCCTCATCGTCGCCCTTACAGGCCCGGCGATGGGCGCGCGCATCGCGAAACTGATCGAAGAGCACCAGCGCTATACCCGCCAGCAGGACAAGACCCGACCAGATCGTGAAGGTGCCAAAGAACGCCAGCCCAATAAACAGGACAGTCGCCATGAGCATGAAGACATAGGTCTTGCGCGTATCGCATTCGCTCGTGTGCATCCGCGCGAGAAGCGCGGGAATGCCCAGAACCATCAAAACGTTCGCCGTATTCGACCCGACCACGTTGCCCAGCGCGATGCCCGGCAGGTTGTCCCGGATCGCGCTGATCGAGATGAGAAGTTCCGGCGCCGAGGTGCCGAAAGCGACGATTGTCAGGCTGACGATCAGGGCCGGGATACCCAGCCGCAACGACAGGTTCACCGCACCGCGCACAAGCGCGTCGCCAGCCAGAAGCAGAATGACCAGCCCCAGCGCCGTCAGAATCCAAGGCATGATCAACGTTTCTTACTCCCGCCGCAGGCGCATGGCCACTTGCCGATCTTGTAGCGCCCGCATGATGGGCATTTCGCGTCACTAAGCCGTTTCGCACCCGGCAGTCGCAACCGCCCGAACATTGCCAGCACGCCCATTGCGATAAGGAAAAGAAGAACAATCTTGAGGATCACGTCAAAGGCCAAAACGGGCGAATTCCGCCCGCTCCTCGATGCTTCCGATAGCGTCCTGCGCCAGTGACGCGCCAAAGCGCGACAGGAAGGGCCGCTTCATCGCATAGCGCCGAAATTTGGTCTTTTCGCCAAACCGGGCCAGCATCTTGGGTTTCAGATGTCCGATCCCGTCGATCAGGCCAAGTTCGGCCGCACGCCGCGCCAGCCAGATTTCCCCGGTGAAAAGATCATGTTTGGTATCAAGCTTTTCGCCCCGGCGCGATTTCACGTAGGAAATGAAATTCCCGTGCATATCGTCCAGCAGGGTCTTGAGACGCGCCACGTCTTCAGGATTTTCAGGGCTGAACGGGTCGAGCATGGATTTCGATTTTCCGGCCGTATAGACGCGCCGTTCGACCCCCTGCCTCGCAAGGAATACATGTGCACCGAACCCGGCCGAGATCACCCCGATGGACCCGAGCACGGAACAGTCATCGCCATAGATTTCATCCGCCGCCGCGGCGAGCCAGTAGCCGCCCGAGGCTGCAACGTCCTCGACAAAGGCGAAAACCGGAATGTCGTTTTCCTCGGACAGGCGGCGGATGCGCGCGCCGATCAGCGAGGACTGCACCGGCGAGCCGCCGGGCGAATTGATTTCAAGAGCTACGGCGACGGGTTTGCCGCGCTTGAATGCTTTTTCAAGGATCGGGGCCAATGCCGCGTCGGTCAGCGAGGCACGCCCCGCCATCCCGATAGTTCCGCTCATCCGCACGACCGATACGATCGGCGGTTTTTTGATAAAGGGCAGCCGTAACATCATGAATACGGATGTAGATTGGCGACTGCCCCTAAACAAGGTGTGAGGTCAACTTGACTTGTGGGCAAGGCACGAATTCATGCCTCGCCAGCAAAAATACCACGCGGCGTCAGCTGCGGATGCGCCAGCCGGTACGGAAGATCAGCCAGATCACGCCAAGGCACAGCCCGGTAAACAAGGCGATCGCGAACAGGCTAATGCCAATCGGCACATCTGCCATGTCGAAGAACGCCCAGCGAAACCCGGAGATCAAATAAAGAACCGGGTTGAAATGCGTGACGGTCTGCCAGACCGGCGGCAGCATCGACACCGAATAGAACGACCCGCCCAGAAAGATCAGCGGCGTGACGATCAGCAACGGCACCAGTTGCAGTTGTTCGAAATTCTTCGCCCAGATGCCGATGATGAATCCGAAAAGCGCAAAACTCAGACAGGTCATGACCAGAAAGGCGACCATCGCCAGCGGGTGGGCGATATTCAGATCGACGAAGAAATTCGCAGTGATCAGGATCACGACACCGATGAAAAGCGCCTTGGTCGCTGCCGCTCCCACATAGCCAAGCACGATCTCGAAAAAGCTGATCGGCGCGGACAGATGTTCATAGATCGTGCCGATGAACTTGGGGAAATAGATACCGAAAGCCGCGTTGGAAATCGACTGCGTGATGACCGAAAGCATGATCAGCCCCGGCACGATGAAGGCCCCATAGCTGACGCCCTCCACCTGATCGATCCGGCTGCCGATGGCGGCCCCGAAGACCACGAAATACAGAGAGGTCGAGATCACCGGCGAGACAAAGCTTTGCATGATCGTCCGGAAGAAGCGCGACATCTCGAACCGGTAGATGGCGGCAATAGCGATCCAGTTCATTACGCGTCCTCCTCGACCAGATTGACAAAGATATCCTCGAGGCTGCTCTGTCGTGTCTGCACATCGCGCAGTGTCAGCCCCGCATCCGAAATGGCGTTCAGCAGCTTGGTGATGCCGGTCCGTTCTGCATGGGTATCGTAGGAATAGATCAGCGTCTCGCCCCCCTGTCCGATCTCAAGACCGAAATCCGCAAGGCTGGCGGGGAGCGTTTCGATCGGCGCATTCAGCTGCACTTCAAGCTGTTTACGCCCCATCTGCCGCATCAGCTCGGCCTTTTCCTGCACGAGCAGAAGCTCTCCGCGCGTGATGACACCGATCCGGTCGGCGATGGCTTCGGCCTCTTCGATATAATGGGTCGTCAGAATGATGGTCACGCCATCGGCCTTCATCTCGGCAACGATGTCCCACATGTCCTTGCGCAGCGCCACGTCGACGCCAGCGGTCGGCTCATCAAGGAATAGCACGCGCGGCTCGTGTGCCAGCGCCTTGGCGATCAGCACCCGGCGCTTCATGCCGCCCGACAGTTCCTTGATCTGGTTGTCGCGCTTGTCCCAGAGCGAGAGCTTGCGCAGGATTTCCTCGACCAGCGCATCGTTGCGGGGCTTGCCGAACAGACCACGGCTCAGGCGCACGGTATTGCGGACGGTCTCGAACTGCTCCACGACGACTTCCTGCGGCACCAGCCCGATCAGCGACCGCGCGGCGCGGTAGTCGCGCAGGATGTCATGCCCGCCAACCGTCACCGACCCCGACGACGGTGTCACCAGCCCGCAGACCGTGGAAATGAGCGTCGTTTTCCCGGCGCCGTTAGGTCCGAGAAGAGCAAGGATTTCACCCTCTTCGATGTCGAGCGACACGCCTTTCAGCGCCTCGAACCCGCCATCATAAACTTTGCGCAGATCTTTTACGCTTAGAATTGCGGCCATATCTGCCTCCTTTTTCAGCAGCGATCTAAGCTGATCCGGAGCAGAGGCCAATATATTTTGCTGCACAGGTACCTGTGCAGCCTGTTTTCAAAGGGGGTGACGCGGCTCAGGTCTTGCTGAACCAGCCTTTTTTCGCAGGCGCTTCCTCGGCCACGGGCTCGCCATCTTCGGCGGGGCCTTCGATCTGCTCGACAAAGTTGGAAAAGAACTGGTCGGCCATCTTCTTGGCGAACCCGTCGATCAGCCGGCTGCCAAGCTGCGCGAGCTTGCCGCCGACCTTGGCCTCGACATCATAGCTCAGCAGCGTGCCACCGGCATCGGTCGGCTCAAGCGTGACCACCGCCCCGCCCTTGGCAAACCCGGCCGCGCCGCCCTTGCCTTCGCCGGTGATGGTCATCTTTTCGTTCTCGACCATATCGGTCATCGAAACCTGACCTTTGAAGGTGGCTTTGACCGGTCCGACCTTTTGAACGACCGTCGCCTCGTAGCCGTCCTGCGGATTGCCGGTGACTTCCTGCGCGCCGGGCACACAGTTCTTCAGCATATCGGGATCAAGAAGGGCCGCGTAAACCGTTGCTGGGTCTGCCTTGATCTCGCGCTGATCGCTCATCTGCATGGGGTGGCTCCTCTTGATGAATACCCGTGGCCTTGATTTCTAAACGAGAACTTGCCGACGCGACAATACGAACTCTGCAAGGAAATGTCGGAAACAGACCTTGCAGCAAATACCGACCATGGTAGCACAGAGCCGTACCGGTCGTTGCGACGCGCCCGAGAGAAGTCGAAGGAACCCCATGAAACTGATGTCGACGAACCATGCTGCCGCGGGCATCTTTTTCATTCTGGCGGGCGTTCTTGCGATGTCGATCAACGACCTGCTGATCAAAACCCTGTCCGGCGGCTATCCCCTGCACCAGATCGTGTTCATCCGTTCCGCGATCGGCATCGGGTTCAGCCTGTTTCTTGTGCAGTTAGAAGGGGGCTGGTCGATCCTCAAGCCCAAGGCGCCATGGTTGCAGCTTTGCCGTGCCTTGCTGGTTGTCGTGTCGAACATGACCTATTTCGTCGCCATCGCGGCCCTGCCACTGGCCAATGCGACCGCGCTATTCTTTGTCGCGCCGCTTTTCATCACGGTGCTGTCGATACCCTTGTTGGGCGAGAAAGTCGGCCCGCTCCGGATCGGGGCTGTTCTCGTCGGCTTTATCGGCGTGGTCATCATGCAGCGCCCTTGGGCGGCGGCCGGATCGCTTGAGGTGAGCCGTATCATCCTGCTCCTGCCGGTATTCGCCGCCCTTACTTACGCGCTGATGCAGCTTTTGACCCGCAGGCTGGGGGCAACCAGCAAGGCCTCGGCCCTCTCTGTATATATTCAGGGCACGTTCATGATCGTCTCGATGGGCTTTTACGTCGTCGCAGGCGACGGGCACTTTGTCGAAGGCGTGGACGACCCAAGCCTGCTGTTCCTGCTGCGCGCCTGGGTCTGGCCACAGGATGGCGACTGGTGGCCACTGATCGGGCTGGGACTCAACTCGGCGATCATCGGCTATTGCGTAAGCCAGGCTTACCGCATGACCGACGCGGCGACGCTTGCCCCCTTCGAATACGCGGGCCTGCCGCTTGCCGTGCTCTGGGGCTGGCTCTTCTGGTCCGACCTGCCGGATCTGACGATCTGGATCGGCATGGCGCTTATCATCGGGTCGGGCCTGTTCGTCTTTCTCCGTGAAAAGCAAAAGTCGCGCGCCATCGCCAGATCCGTCAGGATCAGAACCCGCGCCTGACGCCCGGTTCATGCCCACAGATCGCCGCTATACTACTTTAGGTTGCGACACCGCGCCCTGCCGTCTAACCTTTTGACTGAAAGCCCGGCAGTTGACCGGGCAACCGACCAACATGGGTTTCAATCGTTTGAAAACAGACAGGAAATACAAGCCTAAGAAACAGGCAGGCCGCGTCGCGCAAGAGACAGCGGGATATTCGCGATACTGTCTCCTGTTGTCGAAACAAAGAATCCCACTATGGTTAAGTCATGGTTGGTGAAAACAAATTTTTCGACGAGATGAGCGGCCACAACGGCACTGTCCGGGACGCCTATGCAGCCTATCACGACTGGTTTGCAGAGCAGGACGCCGAACGTCTCACAAAGAAATCGCAGGACGCCGAGACATTCTTCCGGCGAACCGGCATTACCTTTAACGTCTATGGCCAGAGCGAGGCGCAGGAGCGGCTGATCCCCTTCGATCTGGTGCCGCGCATCCTTGCGCAACGGGAATGGACGAAGCTGGCAAAAGGCATCGAGCAGCGGGTCGCCGCGATCAACGCCTTTCTGCATGACATCTATAACCGTCAGGAAATCCTGCGGGCCGGACGCGTCCCCAAGCACCTGATCGCCGGGAACGAAGCCTTCCTACCGCAAATGCTGGGCTTCAGCCCTCCGGGCCAAGTCTACACCCACATCGTCGGCACCGACATCGTTCGCACCGGCGAAGGCGATTTCTTCGTTCTCGAAGACAATGCGCGGACACCCTCGGGCGTGTCCTACATGCTGGAAAACCGCGAAACGATGCTCCAGATGTTCCCGGAGCTGTTCGCCAAGATCAAGGTTCAGCCGGTCAGCGACTACCCCAAGAACCTGCGTCGCTCGCTTGCGGCCTGCGCGCCCAGTTCGGCCGGGTCGAAGCCGACCATCGCCGTTCTGACACCGGGCATCTACAACTCGGCCTATTTCGAACATTCCTTCCTCGCCGACCAGATGGGCGCGGAACTGGTCGAAGGCCACGACCTGCGCGTGGTCGACGGCCATATCGCGATGCGCACGACCCAAGGCTACAAGCGGATCGACGTGATCTATCGCCGGATCGACGACGATTTCCTCGACCCGCTGACCTTCAATCCGGAATCGATGCTGGGTGTCCCCGGCATCATGGATGTCTACCGCGCGGGCAATATCACCATTGCAAACGCACCCGGCGCAGGCATCGCGGATGACAAGGCGATCTATTCCTACATGCCGGATATCGTCGAATTCTACACCGGCGAAAAAGCCATCCTGAAGAATGTCGAGACATGGCGCTGCGGCGAACCCGGCGCGCTTCAATACGTGCTCGACAACCTTAAGGATCTGGTTGTCAAAGAGGTGCACGGCTCGGGCGGCTACGGCATGCTCGTCGGCCCTGCCGCCAGCAAGAAAGAGCTGGCCACCTTTGCCGAAAAGCTCAAGGCTAAGCCGGGCAATTACATCGCTCAGCCTACGCTCTCGCTCTCCACGGTCCCGATATTCACGGAATCGGAACTGGCGCCGCGCCACGTCGATTTGCGGCCTTTCGTGCTGGTATCGCCACAGGGCATCAATATCGTCCCAGGCGGCTTGACCCGCGTCGCGTTGGCCAAAGGATCGCTTGTCGTCAACTCGAGCCAGGGCGGCGGCACCAAGGACACCTGGGTGCTGGAGGACTGAGAACATGCTAGGAAAGACAGCCGGCGGCCTCTACTGGATGTTCCGCTACCTTGAGCGCACGGAAAATATCGCGCGCCTGATCGAAGCCGGTTTCCGCATCGCGCTGACCCGCTCGACAGACGCGGAATCCGAATGGAAATCGGTCGTGACGACATCGGGCGTTTCTGCCGGATACGCGGCGAAATACGACAATTACACCTCGACCAACGTGGTCGATTACCTTTTGCGCGATACTTCCAACCCTTCCAGCGTGATTTCGGTCACCGGGGCAGCCCGGGACAACGCGCGTCTGGTCCGCACCGCGCTGACCACCGAAGTCTGGGAAGCCGTCAACGAAACATGGATGACCCTTACCGAGCTGCTGGCAAACCCGGTTCGCGAAACCGAACTGCCGTCGGTGCTGAACACGATACGCCAGCAAAGCGCGCTGGTCCGGGGCGCGCTTCACGGCACCATGCTGCGCAATGACATCTACGATTTCTCGCGCATCGGAACCTTTATCGAACGGGCGGACAACACCGCGCGGATCATCGACGTCAAATATTACACCCTCCTGCCGAACACGAGCTTCGTCGGGTCATCGCTCGACAACGTGCAGTGGGAAACCGTGCTTCGGTCAGTCTCGGCACATCGTTCCTTCCGCTGGCTTGGCGAAAGCGAAATGACCGCCTCTGGCATTGCCGATTTCCTGATTCTAGATCGCCGCCTGCCCCGTTCGCTTTCCTTCTGCATCAGCCAGATCGTCAGCAATCTGGACTATCTGGCCGAGGATTACGGGGAACGTCATGCGTGCCACGAGATGGCTGAAAAGATCCAGTCCCGGCTCAAAAACCGTGACATCGAGTCGATTTTCGACGAAGGTCTGCATGAATTCATCACCGCTTTCATTCGGGATATCAATTCGCTCGGCCAGCAGATCGAAAGCGATTTCCGGTTTGGCGGCTAGAACGGAACCGACGTTTTGCATCTGACCATCACCCACACAACGCGTTACAGCTACGAAACTCCGGTCCATTACGCGCTTCAGAAAATCCGGCTGATTCCGCGCGACACGCCCCAGCAGCGGATCAACGACTGGAAGGTGCAGATCACCGGCGGCAACCGCGAAGTGATCTACCACGACCAGCATGGCAACGTGACCGAACTGATGCAGATCGACCCGGGCGCGACCGAGGTGTCGATCACCGCATCCGGCCGGGTGGAAACACGCGACACCGCCGGGATCCTCGGCAAAGTTTACGGGTCCATCCCGCTCTGGCTGTACCTTCAGGAAAGCAAGCTGACGAAACCCGGCGACGGCATCCGCGAAATCGCTGCCACGCTCGAGGCGGCGCAGGACAAGCTGACCGGGCTGCATGACATGTCGGCGCGGATCGCCGAAGCGGTCAAATACGGATCGGGTCAGACCTATGCCGAAACTACCGCCGAAGAGGCGCTAAAAGGCGGCAAAGGCGTCTGTCAGGATCACGCCCAGATCTTTATTTCTGCCGCGCGCGCGGCGGGCATCCCCGCCCGCTATGTCAGCGGCTACCTGATGATGCCGGACAGGGTCGAGCAAAGCGCGACCCACGCATGGGCCGAGGCGCATCTGGACACGCTTGGCTGGGTCGGTTTCGACGTCTCCAACGCCCAGTCGCCTGACGAACACTATGTAAACGTGGCGACCGGCCGGGATTATCTGGACGCCGCGCCGATTTCAGGATTGCGTCAGGGCTCTGGCGATGAATCAATGATTGTGTCGCTGCAAGTCCAGCAGTAATAAACGGTCCACGCGCCTCTAATCCTTGTCGGAAACTCCATGACATACTGCGTTGGCCTCAGCCTTGATCGGGGACTTGTTTTCATGTCCGACACCCGCACCAACGCGGGCGTCGATAACTTTTCCGTAACACGCAAGATGTTCACCTTCGAGGTCCCGGGCGAGCGGTTCATCACCATCATGACCGCCGGAAACCTTGCGACCACGCAGGCCCTGATCAGCCTTCTCGAGGAACGCTCCAAGGCGGCCTCGGATCGCGACCCGACGATCCTCAAGGTGCCGTCGATGTTTCAGGTCGCCCGGCTGATTGGCGCGACGCTCAAGGAAATCATCAGCGACAGCACCAGCGAGGGCCAGACCTCGGATGCAGGCTTCCGCGCCACGCTGATCGTAGGAGGCCAGATCGAAGGCGGCCCTCCCCGGCTGTTCCTGATCTATCCCGAGGGCAATTTCGTCGAAGCGACCGAGGACACACCATTCTTCCAGATCGGTGAAACCAAGTACGGCAAGCCGATCCTCGTGCGGACCTATGACCGCAGCATGAGCTTTAACGATGCCGCCAAGCTGTTGCTCGTCTCATTCGATTCGACGGTAAAGGCGAACCTGTCGGTTGGCCTGCCTTTCGACCTGATCACCTATGAAAAGGACACGTTCCAGGTTCATAAGAAGATCCGGATCGAGCAGGACGACCCGATGTATCACTCGATTTCCACCGGCTGGGGCGATGCCCTCCGCGCGGCCTTCGACCTGCTGCCTTCCTACGAATTATAATTTTCGCATTTTCCACGGAACCAAACGCCCGACTTGCGAGTTAAGTATGCGGTCACTTTAATCCGTGACCGCAAAGCGGCTCCCCTCGCACAATTTCGGCCTTTGGCTAATTGACTGTTTTAAATGGATATTGACCGCTGAATGGACAACGAAACGTCTCCGACCACCGAAAATCCGATCACAGATAAAACCAGCTTGCTGCGCACCCCTGTCCGGGAAAGTTCGGCTCTTATCCGGTTCACCGTCATTCTCGTATCGGTCGTGACCGTGTTCGCAGTGCTGGATTACGCCCAGAACTTCTTCGGCCCCGTGCTGGCGGCCTTTGTTCTGGGCATCGTGCTTTCGCCGGTCTCGCGTCTCTGGATGCGGCTGAACCTGCGCCCGGCGCTCGCTGCGCTCGCCACGCTGGTCATTGTACTTCTCGCGCTCGCCGCAATCGTACTGGTGCTGGAACCATATGTCAGTCAGGCGCTGGACCGCGCCCCCATGATCTGGCGTGAATTCCGTGAAGCCATCGAAGGTGCCCGCCAGATGCTGCGGGGGCTGGATGAGATTTCCAAGGACGTCGCCGCCTCGGTCGATCCGGAAACCGCCAGCGAACCTGCCAAGGAAGGCGCGGTTCCCATGCCCAGCGCCTCGGACGCATTGTTCTACGCCCCGCAGGTTCTTGGGCAGGTGATGATCTTTGCAGGGACGCTCTATTTCTTCCTGCTCGTCCGGGTCGAGGTCTATTCCTGGATCGGCGCCTCGCTCAAAAAGCTGACCGAGCATGACTTTGAATTCGCCGAACAGCAGGTCGCCCGCTACGTGCTGACAATCACCTCGATCAACCTTGTTTTCGGCTGTCTCGTCGCAGGGGCCATGCAGCTCTTTGGCATGCCCGCCCCGATCTTTTGGGGGATGCTCGCCTTTCTGCTGAATTTTGTCCTCTACCTTGGCCCCATCGTAATGGGCTTTACCCTTTTGGTGACCGGTCTCGTGGTATTCGACGGGCCGATCAGCGTGGCGCCCGCCGCGCTTTACATGTTCATGAACATGATGGAGGGCCAGTTCGTAACCCCCGCCTTTGTCGGCCAGCAGATGAAGGTCAGCCCCCTGCTCGTGTTCCTGTCGCTGGTCTTCTGGCTCTGGCTCTGGGGACCGCTTGGCGGCATCATCGCCCTGCCCCTGATGATCTGGCTGATCACCATTGCCGAGGCCTCTCTGGGTCAGACCATTTCTTCGGGGATTCCCGGCAAGGAATGACCAAACCGCCGCGCGGGCGCCGAGGTATAGGGCACGAGGAATCCCTTGCGATCCTCGGGCTTTGCGCGCGCGTTTTCACGAGCACGGTTGCGCCATGCTTCGACCGCTTGCTCCGGATCGTAAAAGGCGTCGTTCACATCCTCGACCAGCCAGTGTTCGAAGCATTTCTTCTTCAGATGCGCGATTTCGTCCGCGTCCGAGATTTTCACCCCCGCTTCGGTGTCCCATTTCAGCGACCGTCCATTCAGGTTGGCCGAGGAAACGACCGCCTCGCGGTGATCGAAAATCGAAACCTTGGCATGCACATAGATGATCGGCGCCCCGTAAATCTGGCTGCGATCAGGATCGCTGCTGGAGCGTCGCTGGGCCGGCGAACCGATGAACACCCGTTCGCCAAAGGCTTCGCGCAGAATCTTGACGCTCTTCGCCTGCAGGTATTCGCCATACCGCGCATCACCCGATGAGGAATGCTCAAAGGCAACGTCATCCGGCGCCGCTGGAAGGATCAGGATAACCTTAAGCGCGGGATCGTTCTTGGCTGCCCGCGCAAGGGTGCGGGCCAGTTTCACGTCTCGGAAAAACTGGCTTTCCAGGTAGATCAGCTTTTCCGACCGCCCGACGGCGGCGTGGTGGTAATCCGAAAGTTCGGTTACGCAAACGCTCGGTGAAAGCCGGAACAGGTTGAGTTTCGGCTTGCGCGAAAGCGTCCGCAGCAGGTTGGGTAGCTTCGGCGGATCGGTCCGGCGCAGGGTCACATCCTCGAAGGTCTCAAGATGCTTCACCGCATCGGCAACCTCGGGGCCTTTCAGGCTCACCTGCACGTCGTGCCATGTCTCATCCGCCGCGCGCCCATGCGCGGGCGTGTCATAGCGCCGGTCATTAAGATCCAGACCACCGATATACAGCAGATCGCGGTCGAACACGGCCAGTTTCTGGTGATGCGTCACTGGAACAAGGAACGGCACCGGCAGCAGCCGGGCCCCCAGCTTGTTGCGTATCTTGCGGAGATTGCGCCGCAGAAACGGGACTTCGGACATGAAGCGGTCGATATGCACATGCTTGGAGTGGTTGATCTCCGCAGCCGTCTTGCGGATCTCCAAATAAGTGCGCGGCCACAGCGCGATGCTCGTCAAGGTCCCGACACGCGCGGGATGCATCGAGGCGTGAACACGCAACAGCTCCGGCCTCGTCGAAAGCTCGCCAGCGGCAGCAATCGCCCGCACCGACGCCCATGTGCCGCGATGCAGTTCCGGCCGCAGAACCGGATCGAAATCAGAGATTGTCAGATCAATCGCCACGCCCCGGCTTAGGGTGTGGGCAATCAGGTCCATCCAGTTTTCGCCGATCTCCAGCGCTTCGGGGGAATGCAGCGTGGTCCACGGGTCAAAAATCCGGAACGCGAGCGTGATTTTCTCACGCGCGTTCAGGAACATACGTTCGAATTCGGGGTAAGCCTCGCCAGCGGTTATATAAACCTGAAAATCCCGCGAGGTCGCACTTTGCGGGACGGGTCTCATCAGTAGCTTTCCGCCTGCGCAATGAAATCGGCCGCATCGAATGTCACGGTAAGGGAATACTCGTCGGGCTGCTCATCCACGTCCAGCTTGGCGTCAAGCTGAATGGCAAAGGCCTTGATCAGCTTGGTGCCCATGCCCGTACCTTGCATGGCAGGCGCGTCGCCCACGCAGTTGGACAGGTGGAACACACGGGTCTTGCCCTCGCCTGCAACGAACGACACCTTGATCCAGCGGTCACGACCGTTCGCCGCACCGACATATTTCATTGCATTGGTTGCGGCTTCGGCCGCCAAGAGCGACATCGGCACCGCCTGATCCGGGTAAAGCATGATATCCTCAATATCGGATTCAATCTGAACCGGCTTACTCTGATCCGAGCCTATGTGGACGCTTTTCTCGATCACCTCATTGATGAGGTTCCCGACATTCACCAGCCCGGCAGAATTGGACTGGTAAAGGTCACGGTGAATGGTCGCGAGGCTCAGGACACGATCCTGCACCCGCCGAAGGATCTCTTTTGCCTCCGGGCTGTCCACATTCCGAATCTGCATGTTCACGATCGACGAAATCAGCTGAAGATTGTTCTTCACCCGATGGTGAATCTCGCGGATCAGCACGTTTTTCTCACGTACCGCATCTTCGAGATTAGCCTCGTCCTGCATGATTGAATAAGCCATGGTACTGAAACTTGTTTGGATCTCTCTCAGTTCCGTTGGCATTTCATTTACTGTTTTTGGCTCCTGCAGGGCCCGGTCGCGCGCAAAGCGGACCATCTGGCGACGCAGGCTGCGCACATGACGCAGCACAAGGTGATGGATGGCCCCGATAACAACGGCAAGACTGACCAGCCACATCAGGATTGGAAAGATAAGCTGCGGATAACGCCCGACGATTTGCTCGGCGAGCCCGGATTTCGCGTCCCATATACCCAGCACGAAAAGCTGACCATTCTGTATCGGCACAACGCTATAGATGCGGTCCTGCCCCAAGCGGTTCAGGCTTGAAAACGCGTTGGAGGTATCTGTCGTCAGCGCCGCAAGGTTCAGCCCCGCCGGAAGCCGTTCGGGGCGAAACTCCTCGCCCCCGCGGAAAGAGAGAACTTCGCCCTTACTGTTGAAGGTCACGATATCCTTCAACGCCATCGCCGCTTCCTCGTCCTCCTGCTCGGGTGGCGCAAGCGTGTGATGCGGGATTGAAATCAGCACATGTCCGTCAAGCTGCTCGCCGCTCAGGATAGGCACCGCAACAGAAATGACCGGAGAGCGCGTGACCGTCGGGCGGGAAACGACACTGATGGTGGGTTCGCTGGACTGGAGAAAGCCGTAATAGTTCTCACTGTCCCTGACATTCATCTGCGTGCCGGTCGAAGAGCATTCCATCTCCCCTTCGGTGTCCACGATGCCAATAAAACTGAACCGTTGTGAGCGTTCTGCGATACCCGCAAGTTGCGCGGTGCACCGTTCGGTATCGCCTTCAAGTTCGGGCGCAATCTCGGCAATGCCGTCTGCCAGACCGAACGCCCGCTGAATAACCAGCCGTTCCTGCAAAGCCGACTGTTCGACCATCGCCAAAAGCGCAAGCTCGGCGTTGCGCCGCGCCTTGTCAGTCACATTCCGCGTTTGCAGAATCGCCATCAACCCAACAGGCAGAAGCGCCAGGGAGATCATCACGATCAACCTGGCGCGGAGACTATTCCACCAACGATGCTCTTTGGGCACTTTTGAACTCACTTGGTGGTGGAACCGGCGCCGGCAACGACGGCCATCGTCGCCTGGTCGGTCAGTTCCATCGGTCCATCTTCTTCCAGTTGCAGCATTTCAGCCAGCTTGGCCCGACCACGGTTGGCCCGGCTTTTGATCGTGCCAACGGCCACTTGGCACATCGACGCCGCTTCCTCGTAGGAAAAGCCCGAGGCCCCAACCAAGATCAGTGCTTCGCGCTGTTCGTCCGGCAGGGTCTCAAATGCCTTCTTGAAGTCCGTCAGCTGCATGCGACCGTCGTGATCCGGCTTGACGGACAGGGTGGATGTGAACGCGCCGTCCACATCAGCGACCTCGCGGTTCAGCTTGCGGCGGCTCGAATAGTAAGTGTTGCGAAGAATGGTGAACAGCCAGGCACGCATATTCGTGCCTTCCTTGAACTTGTCGATGTTGGTCCAGGCCTTGACCACGGTGTCCTGCACCATGTCGTCCGCCGTGGCACCGTTCCGGGTAAGGCTGAGCGCAAAGGCTCGAAGCGCCGGCAGATGATCGACCAAACCGTCGCGGGGATCAGTTTTGTTCATTTTTTGGACTTCTCTTCCGCTTCCTGAGCTTTCAGTACCGCGAGCAAATCCTTGAACCTGTCCGGCAGGTCTTCTTGCACAAGATCCGAATAGACCAGCTTCAGATTCTGATCGATTATCGCCGCAACCCGATCCGATCCTTTTTCTTTGTCTGCCGCCATCATATTTCTCTGCTATTCCCACTGCCGTTCAAAAAACCTATGCTACATCAGGAACCAAACGCAATGATCAGACGTTTGGTTCCGACTGATATGAAAAAAAGGCGAAATAATATGTCAGATGCTGACACCACACCTGACCTGTCCGACCAGATAGCCGGTGAGCTTCCATATCTGCGCAGATATGCACGCGCTCTGACGGGCGCTCAGTCGAGCGGTGACAAGTACGCGGTGGCGACGCTCGAGACGATTCTACAGGATCGCTCCGTCTTTGCCGACGATATTTCCGTCCGGGTCGGGCTGTTCAAATGTTTCCATGCCATCTGGTCGAGCAGCGGTGCTCCCATGGCCGAGATCGAGCAGGAATCCACCTTTGCCAAGGCTCAGGCCTACCTCGGAAATCTTGAGAAAAACACGCGCGAGGCGCTGCTGCTGTCGACCGTCGAGGAGTTCTCCATCGCGGACATCAGCACCATCATGCAGATCAGCCGTGACGAGGTGCGTCACCTGATAAACGTTGCCCGCATGGACATGCAGAATGCCATCTCCGGGCGTGTTCTGGTCATCGAGGACGAACCGATCATCGCAGCAGACATCAGCGCCATCGTGACCGATCTTGGCCACGAAGTAACCGGCGTGGGCCGTACCCGGACAAGCGCCGTGGAACTTGGCAAACAGACGCAGCCGGACCTGATCCTCGCGGATATCCAGCTGGCGGACAACTCTTCCGGCATTGACGCGGTCAACGACCTGCTCAAGGCAATCGGAGACGTGCCGGTGATCTTCATCACCGCCTTCCCCGAACGCCTTCTGACAGGCGAACGTCCCGAACCGGCCTTCCTGATCTCCAAACCCTACAAGGAAGACCAGGTTAAATCGGCTGTGAGTCAGGCAATGTTCTTTGCATCGACCGAGACACTTAAAAACGCCTGATTTAATTGGCAAAACTTTCTCGAGAAACCCGGTCCCTGCGGCCGGGTTTTTCATTTCGAACTCGGGCCAATGCTGCTCAATACATGCGAATGAAATGCATATTCCAATTTTTCTGGCCAGCCTGCTTAATGTTTGCGAAACTTTAATCCAGTCGGCGCGTTAGCTCATCAAGCTCTAACAGCATTTCCGTAAAAGGAGACCGAAATGGCCAATACCACGACGAAACTGAACCCCGCTTCCGACAGCACTCAGCAGAAAACCGTCGACGAGTTGAGTGCGCAGATTGAAACGCTGCGCAAGGACTTGTCGTCTCTGACTGAAACGATCACTGAACTCGGCCGCGAGAAAAAATCAGAACTGACGGATACCGCGCGCCGCAAGAAAGCCGAAGCCGAAGAGTACATCTCGACTCAGGCACGCGACGCCCGTGATCAGGCAACAGAGTTCGTATCGACGCAACCTGCGACCGCACTCGGCATCGCCGCTGGCATCGGCTTTCTTATCGGTTGCCTGACCAGCCGCCGCTAATATGCTGAATGGTGTAAAGCAAGCGGCGGCAGATGCCGCCCGAACAGCAGCCCTGCTTTCCGTGGGACTGCTGATTTTATTGATTGGCCTTGGCTTTCTGACGCTCTCGGCCTGGATCTATCTTTCCATCACATATGACGCGCTCACGGCATCGCTGATCATCGGATGCTGTTACGCGGGCGTCGGCCTGATATTCATCGCGGTCGCGCTGCTGAGCAACGGCAGCAGGCGACGTCATGCCATACGTCAACAACGGCTTCAGGCTGCTGCCTCATCCGTACCTCCGAAATCTCCCCCGCTCGTGCAGGCATTTCTTTATGGAATGCAGGCCGGACTCAACGCCGGGGCGCGCCGAGATTGACGATCGCGCGCGAGATCATCTCGGTGGTGAACGGCCGTTGAACAAGGATCGAGTTCGGAACGGCGAGATTGTTGTACTCCGGCTGTTCGGCCACCACTACCGTGTGCTCCGACAGAACGTGCAGGGTTTCTTTCGCTCGCGGGCTGCGCAGTTCGGACGCGGGTACGCTGACGATGGTCAACCAAGGCTTGGCAATGCGCACCAGTGCGTCATGCGCATCTGCAATCGTCGAAAAAACATGCACGACGCCGTCGGGCACAAACTCCGCGAGCGCTTCGGACAGGTCCAAAGCGATCACCGGGTCAGGATCGACTACGAAAAGATTTGGCATCGAGGAAAAGCTCCGTATTTTAGGAGACGTTTAACGACGCTGCGAATTCTTCGCATTAAACTGTGACATACAAGGTAAATACAGTCGCATGCCGATCAAGTGTCAAAGATGCCCACTGCGCAACAAGGATGCCTACATCGATCTCACACCCGAAGAGATCAAGTTCATGGAGCGTTTCAAGGTCGGCGAACTGACCGTCGACGCCGGGGCGCCCATCCTTATGGAGGGATCGAACAGCCCGCAGCTTTTTACCGTCCTGCGCGGCCTCGGCCTGCGCTACAAAACCACCGAAGACGGCAAGCGCCAGGTCATAAATTTCATTTTTCCCGGTGATTTCATAGGCTTGCAAGCGGGCATCATGCAGGAAATGGGCCATTCCGTCGAAGCGACGACGAAAATGACCCTCTGTGTCTTTGATCGCTCAGGTATATGGACGCTCTTCAAATCACAACCAGAGCGCGCATTCGATCTGACCTGGCTTTCCGCTGTCGAAGAGCATTTCCTTGGCGAAACCCTGCTTTCCCTCGGCCAGCGCTCGGCTTCTCAGGCCATTGCGTGGGCGCTTCTCAAGATTTTCCTGCGGGGAAAAACGCTCGGTCTGGTGGAAAACGCGGCGATGGAGCTTCCCTATCGCCAGCAAGATCTCGCCGATGCGCTGGGGCTGTCGCTGGTTCACACGAACAAGACACTGGCCAAATTGCGGGCGAGTCAGCTGGCCAACTGGTCGAATGACAGCCTCAAGGTTTACGACCTCGAGAAGCTCGCCGAGATGGCCAGATCGGATGCGTCGCCGCCCAAGCCACGCCCCCTGCTATAGAAAAGAAAAACGGGCCCGATGGCCCGTTTTCCTTACATCGTCACGCGATCTTCTGTCCTGATCTCGGCCCGGCAATAAGCCAGATGATAAAGCCAATGACAGGCAGGATCAGCACGAGCAGAACCCACAATACCTTTTTACCCGTGCTTGCGGCCGACCCGATAATCGAGATGATGGCCCAGATGTCGAGCACGAGGATAATTAGTCCGCCAAGTCCTTCCAGCATTTCAACGCTCCTTTTTTGGCAATTTACTTGTCCCGTTCCGATACGTTGTGACCGTTGCGGGGCGTCTGCCAATCAACGCCTGAAGGCTTCTCAGGTTCCCGATTCGCGCCTTTGCATTTGCCTTGCGCCTCACGCGGCTTAATTCTGGGGCGGGGCAAAACCGGGCTGCCCTCAACTTTCTGGAAAGGGCAAGATTTTGGATTCAGGCGCAAAAATCGCCAAGCTGCTTCAGGACATCCGGGCCAGCTACTGGTTTCTTCCAACCTCGATGGTTCTGCTGTCCGTCTTGCTGGCACTCCTAACGCTTTATGTTGACCGGCACATGGATGACATGCCCTTTTCCCTGCCTGAAACCTTCTCGAACACCCAGGTCGACGGCGCGCGCTCGCTGATGAGCATCATTTCCCAGTCTGCTTTCGGGGTCGCCGGGGTCATGTTCTCCATGACGATGGTAGCCGTGTCCTTTGCCTCCGGCAATTTCGGCCCGCGCCTGATCGGGAATTTCATGCGCGACCGGGGCAACCAGCTAAGCCTCGGCACTCTGATCGCCACTTTCGTCTTTGCCCTCATGGTTGCCCGCGCCATTCAGGACCCTGCGGATGCGGGCGGCGAAGATCCGATCGAAGCCTATGTGCCGCATCTCTCCATCATGGTTTCCATGGGGCTGATGGGCGTTTCGGTCTTTACGGTTATTTTCTTTGTCCACCACATTCCCGAAACCATCAACGTAGGCAATATCACGGCCGCTCTTGGCAACAAGCTGGTAACTGCCATCAAAGGCCTTATCGAAGACCGCGAAAAAGACGAGGACAAGGAACACGACTGGCCCGAGCATGACCCGGACACGATCATATACCTCGGCACCAGCGGCTATGTTCAGGCCTTCGACAAATCGCTGATGACAGACATCTCGGACGAGAATGACCTGTTGATCTACGTGGTCGCCCCGCCCGGCGATTTCGTCAGTGAAGAGACCCCCGCCCTGCATATCTGGGGCGGCAAACCGGATGAGGAAACTTCTGGCAAGCTGCGCGGTTGCTTTGCCATCGGCCATAGCCGCACCGAGGATCAGAACCTCTTGTTTCTCGTGGACGAACTGGTCGAGATGTCGGCCCGTGCGCTCTCTCCGGGGGTCAACGACCCGTTTACAGCGATCAACTGCCTGAACTGGATGTTCACTGCCTGCCTGACCGCAGCCAATTACAAATCAGGTCTGCGCGAAGATCGCAAAGGCCGGGTGAGAACAGGCAGCCTTACTTTTCTTGACCTGCTGGAACAGGGCTTTGGCAATTCTCGGCCCTACACGGAAACTGATGCGCTTTGCGACGCGCATGTCCACAAGCTTCTGAGCCGGATGCAGAAAGACCTCGAGAACGAGGAAGACCGCGAAACGCTCCGGCAGTTTCACGCAAGGCTCGACAGCACGCCGCGCAAACTACGCACATAAAAAATGGCCCGCCTGAAAGGCGGGCCAAAGTTTGGAGTGTACTCAGTTACGAATTAATCTTCGTATTCAGGCAGCGACTCGAGTTGTTCCTTCGTCATGTTGACGCGGACCCGGATGTCGTCGCCATCGTTTTCACGCTGAATGTTCAGCTCGTCCGATGCCAGGGCAACCGGCTTTTCGCCAATGCCGAGGAAGCCACCTACATCAACAACCGCACGGTCGATCTTGGAAGAACCGTCCATCAGCAGTTCGGAAACTTCACCGATCCACTGGTCGGTCGAGTCGTAAACGCGTGCACCGGTCAGGTCGTCAGCGGTCAGCTCGTCGGCACGAACCATGGTGTAGCCTTCGTCGGCAACCATTTCGTTGGTCGCAGCGTCGTTATTGGCCATTTCCGCGTCCGAGTTCATGGTCTCGTTTGCGGCCATGCCAGTGGCGGCACCGGTTGCAGCCGGATCAACGGCTTCGTCACTTGCAACGTCGTCGGTCATCGGCTGAAGCTCGGCTTCGGCGCTATCGACAGCTTCGTCGGTTTCTTCAGCAACATTCGAAGCGGCCTGCTCGATTTCGTTGCCGGCTTCTTCTGCGCTGCTCTCAATCGCATCGCCTGCGTTGTCAGCAGCAACGGCGACGTCATCAGCGGTGTTTTCTGCCGCGTTTTCAGCATCGTTCATAGCCATTTCAGCGTCGTTCTCGGCGCGGTCCCAGCTATATTCCGGCGCTTCTTCAAGGTTCGCGCGGCTAGCGTTCATCACGAGGAAGAAATCACCTTCGTCTTCGGCGGTCGCATCGTCAGACACGAATTTGATTGCGTCCATGTCGACCGAAATCTGGCGCTCGCCAATGCCGAGGAAGCCGCCGATGTCGACGAGGATGGCATCCACGCCACCGTCACGGTTCAGCACGACGTCGTTGATTTCGCCGATGTCTTCCCAGTTGTCCTGAAGACCCTCATAGCCTTCCTGATCAACTTCGTTTTCGCTGGTGTAAACACGCATGCCGATAAAGTTCGACGCGTGGATTTCCATCGGGCCCGGTTCGCTGCGGAACATGCTGTCTGAACCGCTCTGCATCGATGCAGCAGCATCGGATTCAGCAGCGGCTTCGGTGTTCGTCTGGGCGTAGACACCGGTTGCGCTCGCCGCAATAAGGGCAGTAGTCATCAAAAGGCGTTTCATCATTTCTCTCCTACCAATTACTCGGCCAGAACTCCCATCTGGCTCTCGGGTAGAAAACAGCGCAACCTCGCTTCCGGTTCCTTTAGGTTTCTCAAAGTTGCGAAATTTTTTGGCGCTCGGCCAAGTCCCGCCGATGCGAATATTGCGCCAAAACCCGTGATTACAGGGGTCTCGCGGCACAGGAAATCCCGGCAAAGGGATGGTTGATCGGCCGCGAATCCCGTAGGTGTCACCCGGAATTCGCAAGAAAAGGACCCGATATGCTGAAGAACGATCAACTGGATCAATGGGATAGAGAAAACTTTTCCCACCCCTCGACTCATCTTGCCCAGCACGCGCGCGGCGAAAGCGCCAACCGGGTGATCCGGACTGCATCGGGTGTCCATATCGAAGATCGCGACGGCACGAAGCTGCTCGATGCCTTTGCCGGGCTTTACTGCGTGAACGTCGGCTATGGACGTCAGGAAATCGCCCAAGCCATTTCCGATCAGGCCAGCGAACTGGCATACTACCATTCCTATGTCGGCCACGGCACCGAAGCGTCGATCACCCTCTCCAAGATGATCCTCGACCGCGCGCCCGATAACATGTCCAAGGTCTATTTCGGCCTCGGCGGGTCGGATGCGAACGAAACCAACGTCAAGCTGGTCTGGTATTACAACAACATCCGCGGCCTGCCGAAAAAGAAAAAGATCATCTCGCGCTGGCGCGGCTATCACGGCTCGGGGCTGGTAACCGGCTCACTGACCGGCCTCGAACTCTTCCACAAGAAATTCGACCTGCCGGTCGAGCAGGTTACCCACACCATCGCCCCGGACTATTTCCGCCGCGAAGACCTCAGCCAGAGCGAATCCGAATTCGTCGCTCATTGCGCGTCCGAGCTTGAGGCGCTGATCGAGCGTGAAGGCGCGGACACCATCGCCGCCTTCATCGGCGAACCGGTCCTCGGCACCGGCGGCATCGTTCCGCCCCCCGCCGGTTACTGGGAAGCCATTCAGGCGGTTCTGAACAAGCATGACATCCTGCTCATCGCGGATGAGGTCGTGACCGGTTTTGGCCGTCTCGGCTCCATGTTCGGCTCAGATCACTACGGACTGAAACCCGATCTCATCACCATTGCCAAGGGTCTCACCTCGGCCTATGCGCCGCTTTCCGGATCAATCGTCGGTGAAAAGATGTGGAAGGTTCTCGAACAGGGCACCGATGAAAACGGACCCATCGGCCACGGTTGGACCTATTCCGCCCATCCGATCGGCGCTGCCGCGGGCGTGGCCAACCTCAATTTGCTCGACAAGCTGGGTCTGGTGGCGAATGCGGGCAATGTCGGCACCTACCTGAACCAGCAGATGAAGGCCGCGCTTGGCGATCACCCCAACGTCGGCGACATCCGGGGCGAAGGCATGCTCTGCGCTGTGGAATTCGTCGAAAACCGCGACGGACGCAAATTCTTCGACCCCGCCAAAAAGATCGGCCCGCAGGTCTCGGCCAAGATGCTGGAACAGGACCGGGTCATCGCCCGCGCCATGCCGCAGGGCGACATCATCGGCTTTGCACCGCCTTTCTGCCTGACCCGCGAAGAGGCCGACAAGATCGTTGGCGCAACCCAGCGCGCGGTCGAAACCGTCCTCAGCTGACAAACACCACCGCCGTGCCCGCAAAGTCGGGCACGGCACCCCTATCTGGGGCGCAATCCGTCGCGCCGTTTTCCCGCGCATCCGCCGCACAGGCTGGGCCGCGCTGGCCCCGCTTCGGGCGTTTCCCTTTACATGTGATCCCAAACCGTCTTTGCTGCATCGCAGCTTTCCAACGAGGAAAAGACAGTTACATGGCCATCACTGCAAGCATCCGTCACCTGACCCATTACAAGTATGACCGGCCCGTGACGCTGGGCCCGCAGGTCATCCGGCTGCGGCCCGCACCGCACAGCCGGACACGGGTGATTTCGCACTCGCTCAAAGTCAGCCCGGAGAACCATTTCGTCAATCACCAGCAGGATCCCTACGGCAACTGGCTGTCGCGCTTTGTTTTTCCCGAACCCGTCACCGAGTTCCGTATCGAGGTCGATCTCGTCGCGGATATGACTGTCTACAATCCGTTCGACTTCTTCGTCGATGAAACCGCACAGGAATGGCCCTTCGACTACCCCGCCGAACTGGTCGAAGACCTCTCGATCTATCGCAAGACCGAAACGCCGGGGCCGCTGCTGACCGAGTTCATGAAATCGATCTCCCGCGACAAGACCGGCACCGTCGATTTCCTCGTCGGCCTGAACGCGCGGCTCTCGAATGAGATCAACTACGTCATCCGGATGGAGCCGGGCGTGCAGACGCCCGAAGAAACCCTCGGCTCCGAACGCGGCTCGTGCCGCGACACAAGCTGGCTGCTGGTGCAGATCCTGCGCAACCTCGGCTTTGCCGCGCGTTTTGTCTCGGGCTACCTGATCCAGCTGAAACCCGATCTGGTCGCGCTCGACGGTCCCGCCGGCACCGATCACGATTTCACCGATCTCCACGCATGGTGCGAAGTCTACCTGCCGGGCGCAGGCTGGATCGGGCTCGACCCGACCTCGGGCCTTCTGACCGGCGAAAGCCATATCCCGCTGGCCGCGACACCGCATTATTCCAACGCCGCGCCCATCGTCGGCGGTTTTTCTTCCGCTGGCGCACCCGAAGTCGATTTCGATTTCGACATGACGGTCACGCGCACCGCCGAACACCCGCGCATCACCAAACCCTTCTCCGAAGAAGCATGGGAGGCGCTCGACGAACTCGGCCACAAGGTCGACGCAGTGCTCAAGAAAGAAGACGTACGCCTGACCATGGGTGGCGAGCCGACATTCGTCTCCATCGACGATTTCGAATCCCCCGAATGGAACACCGCCGCCGTCGGGCCGATGAAACGCGGCCTTGCCGATGACCTGATCCGACGCCTGCGCGACCGCTTCGCCCCGGGCGGGTTCCTGCATTACGGTCAGGGCAAGTGGTACCCGGGCGAAACCCTGCCCCGCTGGACCTTCTCCCTCTACTGGCGCAAGGACGGCAAGCCGATCTGGAAAGACGACGCCCTCATCGCCCGCGAAGGCGCCAAGACCGGTGCCAGCAAGGAAGACGCCAGCAAGCTGCTCGGCGAAATCGCCAGCGGTCTCGGCATCGAACCTGATTACGTGGTCCCCGCCTATGAGGATCCCGCCGAATGGATCATCAAGGAAGGCAACCTGCCCGAAAACGTCACGCCCGAGAATTCCAAGCTGAAAGACCCCGAGGAACGTCACCGCATCGCCCGCGTATTCGAGCGTGGTCTGACCGAACCCTCGGGCTATATCCTGCCAGTGCAGGCATGGCAGTCCAAGGCCAGCGGCCATCGCTGGCGCTCCGAGAAATGGAAGCTGCGGCGCGGCCACGTCTACCTTGTGCCCGGCGACAGCCCGGTTGGTTACCGCATCCCGCTAGGAACGCTGCCCTACGTGCCGCCCGCGCAATTTCCCTATACCTACCCGACCGATCCGACCGAGCCGCGCGGCCCGCTGCCCGAATTCGCCGAGGAAGCCTCGGATTTCGGCGGCCCCGAAACCACCGAAGGCCGCAGCCAGCCGGTCAGCGCGCCCAACGCGACCGGCTCGACGCAGGAGCTTATCCCACAAGAACTGCACGCGGTCGGCGGCGCCGTCCGCACCGCGCTCTCGGTCGAACCCCGCGACGGGCGGCTCTGCGTTTTCATGCCCCCGGTTGAATCGCTCGAAGATTACCTCGAACTGATCCACGTTGCCGAAGCAGCGGCGAAAAAGTTGAACCTTCCCGTCCATATCGAAGGCTATGCCCCGCCGCATGATCCGCGCATGAACGTGATCCGCGTCGCGCCCGACCCGGGCGTGATCGAGGTGAACATCCATCCCGCCGACAACTGGGACGATTGTGTCGCCACCACCAAGGCCGTTTACGAAGAGGCCAAGCTCTGCCGCCTTGGTGCCGACAAGTTCATGATCGACGGCAAGCATACCGGCACCGGCGGCGGCAACCACGTGGTCGTCGGCGGCGAGACCCCGAATGACTCGCCCTTCCTGCGTCGCCCCGACCTGATGCGCTCGCTGGTGCTCCACTGGCTGCGCCACCCCTCGCTCTCCTACCTGTTCTCGGGCCTCTTCATCGGCCCCACCAGTCAGGCCCCGCGCATCGACGAGGCCCGCCATGACAGCCTTTACGAGCTTGAAATCGCACTGAACCAGATCCACGCGCCGGGCGAAGGCACGCCCCCCGCGCCATGGCTCACCGACCGGCTGCTACGCAACATCCTCGTCGACGTTACCGGCAACACCCACCGGGCCGAGATCTGTATCGACAAGATGTTTTCGCCCGATGGCCCCACCGGCCGCCTTGGCCTTGTCGAATTCCGCGGCTTCGAAATGCCACCCGACGCCCAGATGAGCCTTGCCCAGCAGGTGCTCATCCGCGCCCTGATCGCGCGGTTCTGGACATCGCCGGTGAAAGGCAAACCGGTGCGCTGGGGCACCACGCTGCACGACCGTTTCATGCTGCCGCATTTCGTCTGGGAAGACCTGATGGACGTGCTCCGCGATCTTGGCGATCACGGTTTCACCTTCCGCCCCGAATGGTTCGAGGCGCAGGCCGAGTTCCGCTTCCCCTTCTGCGGCGAAGTCGAATACGAAGGTGTCCACCTCGAACTGCGACAGGCGCTCGAACCTTGGCACGTGATGGGCGAACGCGGCGCAATCGGCGGTACCGTGCGCTACACCGACAGCTCGGTGGAACGGATGCAGGTCAAGCTCTCGGGCGGCGATCCGTCCCGCTATATCGTGACCTGCAACAAGCGCGCCGTGCCCCTTACCGCCACCGGCACCAATGGCGTCAGCGTCGCGGGCGTGCGGTTCAAGGCATGGCAGGCGGCGGAATCCATGCATCCCGTATTGCCGGTCAACGCGCCCCTGACCTTTGACATCTTCGACACTTGGACGGGCCACGCAATTGGCGGCTGCACCTATCACGTCGCCCACCCGGGCGGTCGGAATTACGAAACCTTCCCGGTCAACGGCAACGAGGCCGAGGCACGCCGACTTGCGCGGTTCGAAAAGATGGGGCACACCCCCGGCAGCTTCTGGCCCGAGCCGGAACATCCCCATCCTGAATTCCCCCTGACCCTCGATCTCAGGCGGCCTCCCGGACTTTGATACATGAACGACGCCGCCCATTCCCGCAAAACAGGAGATCTCCTCGCAGGCTACCACCCGCAAGACGGCATTGCCGATGAGCTGATGCAGGCCGATGGCCGGATTCGTCCGGTCTGGGAACCCTTCATCAACTTCCTTGCCGGGCTCGGGCCACAGGATCTTGCGCGGCGTTTTGCACGGGGCGATCAGTATCTGCAGGATGCGGGCGTCTATTTCCGGCAATATACCGATACCGGCTCGACCGAACGCAACTGGCCGCTCAGCCATATCCCGGTGGTCATCGGTCCCGACGAATGGAAAACCCTAAGCGAAGGCATCGTGCAGCGCGCCGAGCTGCTCGAACGGGTGATGGCCGATCTTTATGGCCCCGGCGAACTGGTCAGCTCCGGCCTCCTCCCGCCAGAACTGATCACCCGCAACCCCGAATGGCTACGCCCCGTCGTCGGCACAAAACCCCGCTCGGGCCATTTCCTGCACCTGCTCGCCTTTGAAATCGGTCGCTCGCCCGATGGCAGCTGGCTCGTGCTGGGCGACCGGGCGCAGGCGCCTTCCGGACCCGGTTTCGCGCTGGAAAACCGCATGGCCGCCAGCCGGGTGTTCTTCGATCACTTCCCGACCGCCAACGTGGCGCGGCTGGCCAGCTTCTTCCGAAGCTTCCGCGACGCGCTGAATGACCTGCGCGGTACCAGCGAAGGCCGCGTCGCGATCCTCACCCCCGGCCAGCACACCGACACCTATTTCGAACACGCCTATATCGCCCGCTATCTTGGCCTCATGCTGCTCGAAAGCGAGGACCTGCGCGTCGAAAAGGGCGAACTGATGGTGCGCACGATCCATGGCCCTCAGCCGGTCAGCGTGATCTGGCGTCGGCTCGACAGCCGGTTCTCCGATCCGCTCGAACTTGACGAAGGCTCGGCGCTCGGCACCCCCGGCATGGTCGCCGCACTCAGGAACGAGGCGCTGACCATGCTGAACTGCCTCGGCTCCGGCGTACTCGAAGCCCGCGCCCTCATGGCCTTCCTGCCCCGCATCGCCCGCAACTGGACGGGCGAACCGCTCAAGCTGCCCAATATCGCCACATGGTGGTGCGGCCAGCAGAACGAATTGAACCACGTACGCAACAACCTTTCCGAGATGATGATCGGCCCGGCCCTGTCCACAAGCCTCCCCTTCGACATGGATGCCGCCACCGCGCTTGGCGGCTCATTCCGCGACGGCGCGCAGGGGCCGGTCGAGGATTGGCTGAAAGAGGACGCGGCAAACCTCGTCGGGCAAGAGGCCGTGTCGCTCTCGACCACGCCTGCGATGATCGACGGCCAGCTTGTACCGCGCCCGATGGTGGTGCGAGTCTTTGCCGCCCGCACCGCCGACGGCTGGACGGTGATGCCCGGCGGCTATGCCCGGATCGGACGCACCGAGGACCCGACCGCGCTTGCCATGCAAAGCGGCGGATCGGTGGCCGATGTCTGGGTCATTGGCGACGAACCCGTGGTGGCCGACAGCCTGACCGCACAAACCGCAGGCCCCTTCGTCCGCCGCACCCCCGGAGAGCTGCCGACCCGCGCCGCCGACAACCTGTTCTGGCTCGGTCGCTACATGGAACGCGCCGAAAGCCAGGTGCGCAAGCTGCGCGCCTATCACCTGCGGCTCGAAGATGCGGGCGACAAGACCAACCCGCTTGTGGCGTACCTTGGTGACTTCATCGGACGGCAGGGCATGGACGTGGACCACCCCGTTCCACGCCAGTTGCTCAGCCTGTTCCAGCTTGCACGCGGCTGCGCGGGCAAGGTGCGCGACCGGTTCTCGACCGATGGCTGGCACGCGGTGGCCGATCTCGAAACCTCGGTCCGCGAGATGAGCGATCTGCAACAGGCGGGCGACGAAACTGTGCGCGCCATGACCGTGCTGTTGCGCAAGCTCGCCGGGTTCTCGGGCCTTGTGCATGAAAACATGTTCCGCTCTGCCGGTTGGCGCTTCCTCACCATGGGCCGCGCCATCGAACGGGCGGAAAACATCGCGGCGTTGCTGATAGATTTCGCCGATACCCGCGCCCCGGCTGGCAGTTTCGACATCGCTGTCGAGGTGGGCGACAGCACCATGACCCATCGCCGCCGTTATTCGGTCAGTTCGAACCGCAACACGGTGATCGACATGATGGTGCTCGACAAGGCCAACCCTCGCTCGATCCTTGCCCAGCTCGAACAGCTCTGCGAGCAAGAGGCCGAGATCCGTGCCCCCGACAGCGCCGACCAGATGACCACCCTGTCACGCCGCATCCTGCGGCTGCACACGGAAATCACCACTGCCATCCCCGAGGAAATCGACCGCAAGAGGCTGGAAGCCATCCGCAAGAAGATCATCGGTATTTCCGACGCGATGACCACAGAGTATCTGAACTGATGAGCACCCTTTACGACATCAAGCTCAAGATCAGCTACCGCTACGAATACCCCGCCGCTGCGGGCCGCAGCCTGCTGCGTATCATGCCGCTGAACCTGCCCGACCAGCAGTTGATCTCCGGCGCGGTCTCCTGCGACCCACCCGGCGATTTCCGCCGCGATTCCACCGATTTCTTTGGCAACCGCACCACCGAACTGGCTCATGACCGGCCGCTTTCGCGGATCACCTTCCGCTTTGACGGGCGGGTGCGGCGCAGCGCCGATCTGGTGTCCTTCGACCTCTCGCGCGGCCTGTCAGCGATCCGGCAGGAAACCGACGCGATCCGCTCGATCGACCCGACCTCGCCGCATCATTTCCTCGGCCCCAGCGAAAGGGTCACCCCCGGCGCCGAGATTTCAGATTTCGCCCGCGATACCGTACGCTCCGACATGTCGACGCTGGCCGCCGTGCAGGCCATCGCCCACGCCCTGCATCGCACGATGAAATTCGACCCGGAGTCGACCGAGGTCTCGACCAACCCGTTCGATGCTTTCCGCAAGCGGCGCGGCGTCTGTCAGGATTTCACCCATATCATGATAGCCGCGCTTCGGGCCGTCGATATCCCGGCGGGCTATGTCAGCGGTTTCATCCGGACGATCCCGCCCGAGGGCAAGGAACGGCTCGAAGGGGCGGACGCGATGCACGCCTGGGTCAGGGCATGGTGCGGCGCCGACGCGGGCTGGGTCCAGATCGACCCGACCAACGACATGATGGCGGGCAATGACCATGTCATCGTCGCCATCGGGCGCGACTATGCCGATGTCTCGCCGGTCAAGGGCTCGATGCGCGCCTTTGGCCGCCAGACCACCCGACACGAGGTCGACATGGTCTCGGTCAGCCCGGCACCCGCGCGCTAGGCATCTTCCTTGTTGCGCTGCACCACGACACTCAGCAGCGCCAGCAAACCGGACCCGATCATCAGGAACACCGAAACCGCGTTCAGCACCGGAGTCGAGCCGACCTTGACCATGCGGTCATACATGGTGATCGTCAGCGGCGCGTCCGATCCCACCAACATCAGCGTCGTGTTGAAGTTCTCGAACGACACAAGGAACGCGACCACAAAGGCCGAGAACAGCGCTGGCACCAGATAGGGCAGCGTCACCGTCGCGAGCACCCGCCCCCGGCTTGCCCCAAGGTTCAGCGCCGCCTCTTCCAGCGATTCATCGAACTTCTGAAGCCGCGCGGCAATGACCAACGAGGTGATCGTCGTCAGAAAGGAAAACTGCCCCAGAACGATCAGCGGAATACCGGGGCGCAGCCATGTCGGGTTGAAATCGAACACGTTGTCGATCCCGTTCGCGATCATGCTTGCAAAGACAAGGATCGCGATGCCAAGGATCACACCGGGGATCACCAGCGGCACCACCATAAGCACATACAGCGCGTTCTTGAACGGAAATTCCTTGCGCACGAAAAGGAACGCGTTGCAGGTCCCCGCGATCACCGCCAGCGCCGACACGATCACCCCGATGTAAAGCGAATTGCCAAGGCCACGCAGCAACCGGTCATCGTGGAACATGCCCAGCTTCGGCTCGGTATCGTTAAAGAACCAGTCCAGCGTGAACCCCTGCCACGGCAGCGACGGGAACATGGAATCGTTGAAGGCAAAGACACCCGCCGCCAGCAGCGGCGCGACAAGATAGATGAAAAAGATCACCACATAGGCGCGGTAGACGAACCCGAGAAACGGAGAGCGGTTGGCAGAATTCATCGCGCCTACTCCTTTGCCACTGTGGTCGCAAGGCTCTGCCCCGTGAGCCGCAAGCCAGCCCAGACCACGAATGAGGTGAACAAAAGCAGAAGCACGCCAAAGGTCGCCCCCGCCTCCCAGTTATAGCGGGTGATGAACTGGTTATAGATCTGCTCGGTGAACCAGCTTGAATTCTTGCCGCCCAGCAGGATCGGCGTCAGGTAGCTGCCCGCCGTCAGCATGAAGGTGATGATGCAGCCCGACACGATGCCCGGCATGGCATAAGGCACGATGATCCGGCGGAACACGGTGAACCGGCTGCCGCCAAGGTTATACCCCGCCTCAAGCAGCGCATCGTCCATGCCGTCCAGCGTCGAGACCAGCGGCACGATCATGAAAAGCACGACCGTATAGACCAGCCCGATGATCACCGTCATGTCGTTATACAGCATCTCTACCGGCTCACCGATGATGCCCAGCCATTGCAATGCGCCGGAAATGATCCCGGTCTCGCGCAGCAGCACGATCCAGCCAAAGGCGCGCACAAGGTCGCTTACCCACAGCGGGATCAGGCACAACAGGAACAGTCCCGCCCGCGCCTGCTTCTTGGCGATCTTAGCGATGTAATAGGCAACCGGAAACCCGATCATCAGCGCCAGTATCGTCACCAGAATGGACATCCAAGCCGTGCGCAGCAGCGTGTTCCAGTAGATCGGCTCGCCAAGAAAATCCATGTAGTTCTTGAAACCGAACTCGTACTGGCGCGGCCCGACCTTTTCCTGCAAGGAAACATAGCCGATCCCCGCCTGCGGCAGGATGATCAGCAGCACGATCCATAACGCGAATGGCGTCATCAACAGGATCAGCGACAGCTTGCCTGTATCGCTGCGCATCAGGCCGCCTCGCCGGGAAAGGCCAGCGCGCGTTTCGGATCCCAGTGGATCTGCACTTCATCGCCTTCGGCCAGCGTGCTCGCGCCCGACGGGTCCGCGACTTCGATCAGCTTGCCCGACGGTGTCTTGACCAGCACCCGGCTGTTCGCCCCGTTGAACAGCAGGCTGTCCACCTTGCCACTCAGGGTCGATCCCTCGGGGCCCGCGCCGATCTTGATGACCTCGGGGCGCACGAACACCTCGACCGAGGCGCCATCGCCGCCGCCTTCGGCCGAGGCGACAACCGTATCGCCACCCTCAAGCTGCACCCGCGCCATGCCGTCCGACACCCGGTCGACCCGGCCCGCCCAGCGGTTGCTGTCGCCGACAAACCCGGCGACAAACCCCGACACCGGTCGGTCGTACAGTTCTTTCGGAGAGCCGATCTGCTCGAACCGGCCCGCGTTCATCACCGCCACGTTGTCGGACATGACAAGCGCCTCGGACTGGTCGTGGGTGATGTAAAGGAATGTCGTCTCGAACTGGTGCTGCAACTGCTTCAGCTCGATCTTCATATGTTCGCGCAGCTTCAGGTCCAGCGCGCCAAGCGGCTCGTCCAGCAAAAGAACATCCGGCTCAAGCACCATGCAGCGCGCAATCGCGATCCGCTGCTTCTGCCCGCCCGACAGCTGCGACACCTGCTTTTCCTCGACGCCCGGCAGGCCGACACGATCCAGCACGGCCTTCACCTTGTCCCCGATCGAGGATTTCGCATCGCCCCGGCAGCGCAGCCCATAGGCGATATTCTCACCCACGTTCATCATCGGGAACAGCGCGAGGTGCTGGAACACCATCTTGACGTTGCGCTTGTTGGGCGGGTCGTTCAGTACGGAGCGATCCTTGATCAGGATATCTCCCTCGCTCGGGTTCTCGAACCCCGCGATCATGCGCATCAGCGTGGTCTTACCGCAGCCCGACGGCCCGAGGATCGAAAAGAAAGACCCGCTGGGCACCCCGAAAGACACCGAATCCACCGCGGTGAAACTTCCGAACCGCTTGGTTACGCTTTTGCTCTCAAGATCGTACACGCTCTGCCCCTGTTTAATATGTCATCTTGGACAGGGCCGCGTCACGCGCGCCCCTGTCTTTGTTACGTGTCCCGAAAGGGTGGGCAACCTTACTCGGTCGCGGCCTTGATCCGCTCAAGCGCCAGACCTTCCATGTCTTCAAGACCCGGAGGGATGTTGGCAAAGAACTTGAGGTTGTCGAGATCGCTCTGGTCGAACGCCGCCTGCACGGCCGAGCGCTTGTCGTCGGGCAGCAGCTCGATGCCGTTCGGCACGGCAGCGATTGCACCGGTCGACGAGGACATGATCGTTACGTTCTCTGGGCGCAGCACAAAGTTGATCCACTTGTAAGCCGCGTCATCCGCCTCGCCGCCCTTCGGGATGGCAAAGGTGTCGATCCACGCCAGCGCGCCGGTTTCTGGCGGCACGAATACGATGTCCGGGTTCTCGTTATAGAGTTTATAGGCAGTCGAATCCCACGTTTCCGACAGGATCACTTCGCCCGACAGCATCAGGCCCGACAGGTCGTCGCCGCCGCTCCAGTAGGTCTTGATGTTGGATTTGCACTCGATCAGCTTGGCAGTCACCTGATCCAGCATGTCCTGATAGGCGTCCATGTCGGAATAAAGCTCGAACGGGTTCATCCCCATGCCGAACGCGGTGCCCAGCAGGATCGTGCGGCGCAGACGCATCGAGGTCTTGCCCTGATAGGCCGGATCGCAAAGATCGGCCCAGCCGCTGGCATCGGGCGCTTCCTTGATGTTGGCCATGATGCCCGAGGTGCCCCACTGGTGCGGCACGGCATAGACTTCGCCGTCGATGGTGGTGTTTGCCTTGACGCCGTCCAGCAGGTTCGGCGACAGGGCCGAGGTATCGATCTGGCTCAGATCGAGCGGCTTGTAGATGTCGTATTCCAGCTGCGCCGCGTAAATACGGTCGTGGCTCGGCTGGGCAAGGTCATAGCCCGACCCGCCAGTGGCGCGCAGCTTGGCGATCATTTCCTCGTTGTTGGAAAAGGTCACTTCGACGTCGATATCGGGGTATTCTTCCTCGAACTTCTGGATCAGCTCATCGGGTGCGTAGCTGCCCCATGTAAGCAGGCGCAGCGTTTCCGCCGAGGCCATCGACCCTGCGGTCAGGCCCATCGCCGTGCCCGCAAGCATCAGTTTCAACGAAGTTTTCATGTGTCGTCTCCCTTGGGTGAATTTATTCTTGCTCTGTTATGTTTGTTTTATGGCAGTTCGATTACAACCCTCATTTGGTTTGCCAGAAAGGTCCATTTCCGTACGAATAGAAAGCCAATTAGGGGCCAATCACAGACCCATGCGGTCTTTCATACGATAAAACTCAACCGCAGCGGGCAAAAACCACGGCTTGCCCCGGTACATCGGACGCGTGCTGAAATCCCCGTGCTCCAGCCCCGTGGCCGAACCCGCATCGCCGATCACCCGCAGCCCGGTTTTCATGCCGAGATAGCTCGCCATGCCCACGCCCGACCCGCAATAGCCCATCGCGTGATGCACCCGGTCGCGCTGCCCGGTGTGGGCCAGTTGGTTGAAGGTATAACCGACGAAACCCATCCACGAATGGCTGACCTTGTGGCCTTCGATCTGCGGAAAGATCCGCACCAGATCCTCGTACAGCCGTTTGGCGCTAAAGGTCGTGTCGGTCTCGCCCGCGCTGACCCGGCCCCCGAACAGGATGCGCTTCCGGTCGGGCGAGGAGCGATAATAGTAAACCACCTTGCGACTGTCCGATGCGATCCGGTCGGTCGGGAACAGCTCGTCCATCAGCGCCTCGGGAAGCTCCTCGGTCGCGATGATATAGCTGCCGATGGGAATGATCCGCCGCTGATGCCAGGGCGAGGCCGCGTCCGTGTAGCCATTCGTCGCCATCACCACGTCGCGGCAGGTAATCGTCCCGCGCGAGGTGTTCACCGTTGCCCCGTTCGCGTCCGAGCTGATCCCCGTCGCGCGCGTCTGCGGCACCAGCACCGCGCCCGCCTCGCGCACCAGCTTCAAAAGCCCCGCGTGATACCGCCCCGGATCAAGCACCGCGTGATCCTCGAACACCGCGCCGCCGTGATAGAAATCGGACCCCAACTCGCTCCGCTGCTCGGAGCGTGGCACGATCCGCACCGGCACTTCCAGCCCGACCGGCTGGTTGGCCGTGTCATGTTCCAGCTCGGCAAAAGCCTTGTCGCTATGGGCCGCATGGAACCGCCCGCAGACCCGGAAATCGCATTCGATCCCTTCGGTGCGGACGAAATCCTCCACATAGGCGCGCGAGGCATGACCGTCGCCCAGAATACGCTGCGCGATATCCTTGCCGTATTTGCGCACCAGTGAATCGAACCCCGGTTTGATCGACTGGCTGACCTGCCCGCCATTCTTGGTCGAACATCCCTGCCCCAGCGCTTCCGCCTCGATCACAACGACCGAACGTCCGCCCCGCGCGATCCGCAGCGCCGCGTGAAGCCCGGTATAGCCCGCCCCGATCACCACCGCATCGGCCTTGGCCGGGAGGTCGGGCACCGGATCGTCCGCAAGAGGTGAGCGATCCCACCAGTAGGATGCCGCTTTGAAATCCGTCGTGAAGATGTCGCTCATGCTCTTATGATCCGTGTGATCTTTCAGATCAGCGGTCGATCTCGCTGATCTGGTATATTGATTTTGCCAGCCATTCGGGATTGACCTCGACACCCCAGCCCGGTGCATCGGTCACTTCGGCCTGACCGTCGGTAATGGTGTAAGGATCTTTCACGAACAGATCGCGCTGCCACGGATAGTAGTCATCCCCTTCGATGGCGAATTCAAGATATTTGCCCGCATTCGGGATCGCACGCAGCACATGCATCGTGAAAAGCGTCACCAGCGAAAGATTCGCGCAATGCGGCGTCACCGGCAGCCCGGCCGCGTCGGCAAGCCGCGCGACCTCCATCGTGCGTCCGATACCCCCCATGTACATCACGTCGGGCTGCACGATATCGACCGCACGCATGTCGATCATCCGCTTCCAGATCGGCATCTGGCAATCCTGCTCCCCACCGGTCACGTCGATATCCAGCGCCTCGGTGACCTCCTGGGTCTGCTCCAGCTCCCAATAGGGGCATGGCTCCTCGTAATGGCTGATCCCGTTCGCCTCGAGCATCCGCCCGACCTCGATCGCCTGCTGCGGCGCATAGCAGGAGTTGGCATCGACCAGCAGCGCCACGTCCGCGGATTTGAAGGCATTGGCAATAGTCGGCACGATCTCTTCGGTGCGCCCCTCCCATTCGTCCTTGCCGCGCCCGGCCTCGGACCCGATCCGGAACTTGAAGGCGTCGAACCCGAACTCCCCGCGCAGCTTGCGAAACCGTTCTGCCTCGTCCTTGGGGGTGATGTCGCGCTTCATCGAGGACGCATAGGCGCGGATCTTGCCTGGTGTCCCGCCCAGCAACTCGACCACCGGCTTGCCCGCCAGCTTGCCCCGCATGTCCCAAACGGCGGTTTCCAGCCCGCCCATCGCGCGGCAGACATAAGAGCCGGGGAATTTATGCTCGCGCTCCTGAATGAAATTCAGGTGATCGTCCATGTCCTCGATCTCGCGCCCCAGCGTCCAGGGCGCCACCTGCCGGTGCAGCACCTGCGCGGTGATGTCCGAATGATAGGTCGACATCTGCCCCCACCCCTGTGCGCCGGATTCATCCGTAATGCGGACGAACCCGACAAAGGCATTGCTGAAGGTTTCGATGCTTCTGAGTTTCATGCGTGCGGCGCCCCTGATCCGTGAGTGTTTGGCATAAAAGTGATTGCAAAGTGGTCCGTTGATAAGGTCCACTCTGTTATGTCTGGCAGACCAATCAACGGAGTCGCGGAATTTGACCAAATATGCGGGCGGCGCCCTGATCCCGACGCTGAGTATCGACCGCAAGGACAGCGCCACCATCACCGTCCAGCTTGTCACCGCCCTGCGTGAATTGATCCTGTCGGGACAATTGCGCGCCGGCGAACGCCTGCCCGCCTCGCGCACGCTGGCGCAGGATCAGGCCGTGTCGCGCACCACCGCGATCAACGCCTATGAACAGCTCACGGCCGAGGGCCTGATCCACAGTCAGGTCGGCTCTGGCACTTATGTAAGCGATACCGTTCCCATCCCCGCCCCGACCCCGCCCGAGCCGCGCGGAGACCTGCCGATGCCGCGTCTCGCCAATCTCAGCAGCAGCGCCTCGGACCAGTATTTCACCCGTCTCGCCCACCCGGACGCGCCCCGCGCCTTTGTCACCGGGATGCCCGCGTTCGACGTCTTTCCGATGGCGCTCTGGTCGCGACTCGCCGCGCGCCACTGGCGCAACTCCCGCGCCGATGTGATGCGCTATCCCGATCCCTCGGGCCTGCTCGAACTGCGCCAGGCCGTCGCGCAACACCTGCGCGCCAACCGGGGCCTGCGCTGCACCGCGGACGAGGTTTTCATCTTCAACGGCGCGCAGGATGCCTTCAACCGGATCGGCGCGACACTGATTGACCCGGGCAACCTCGTCTGGTTCGAAAACCCCGGCGCCATCGGCGCGCGCAACAGCCTGATTTCCAGCGGTGCGAAACTGGTCCCCGTCCCGGTCGACGCTCAGGGCATGGACGTGCAGGCCGGGTTGCACCGCGCCCCCGATGTCCGGCTCGCCTTTGTCACGCCCGCGCACCAGCACCCGCTCGGCACAACCATGAGCGTCTCTCGCCGTTTCGACCTCTTGCAAGCGGCCGAGAACGCAAGCGCCTGGATCATCGAAGATGATTACGTGGGCGAATTTCACTACGGCCCCCATGCCCCGCCCCCGCTCAAGAGCATGGATACCTCGGGCCGCGTGATCTATGTCGGCACGTTCTCCAAATCCATGTTCCCGGCCCTGCGGCTTGGCTATGTGGTGGCGCCGCCGAAACTCGCGCCCATGTTCCACCGCATCGCCGGGGCCACCATGCAGGGCGCGCCGACATCGATGCAGGCGATCATGGCAGATTTCATAAACGAGGGCCATTTCGCAGCCCATATCCGCCGGATGCGCGATGTCTATGCCGAACGGCGCGATTGCCTGATGCGTGAATCCGCCCGCCATCTTGACGGGCTGCTTGCGGTCGAGGCCACCGATACCGGGTTTCACACCGTGGCCGACCTGCTGGACCCTGATCTGAAAGACACCACGCTGGCGCAGGCGGCCAAGGCGGCGGGCATCGCCACCGAACCGCTCAGCCGTTTCACCATCGACCCGGTCCGCCGACAAGCCATCACCCTCGGCTTCAGCGCCGTGCCCCCCGCGCAAATCTCACGCAGCGTCGCGGCGCTCGCCGATTGTCTCAGGTCGCTCTAGGCTTTTGCATCCTCAAGGATCATGTCCGAGGCTTTCTCTCCCACCATCATTACCGGCGCGTTAAGGTTGCCCGAGGTGATGCGCGGGAAGATCGACGCATCCACAACCCGCAGCCCCTCGACCCCTTTGACCCGCAGCCGGTCATCGACGACGGCGCTGTCCTCCGGCCCCATCGCGCAGGTGCCGCAAGCGTGGAAAATCGTGCCGCAACGCTTGCGCATATCTTCGCGCAGCGCATCGCGATCCGTCACCTCTGCCCCCGGCAGGACCTCACGCTTAACCGACGAGGCTATCGGCTCTTGCGCCATGATATCGCGCAGAATCTGCACGCCGTCGACCAGTTCCTCAAGGTCCTCGGGCGCGCTCAGATAGCCCGGATGGATTTCCGGCGTGTCCATCGGATCGCCCGAGCGCAGACCGATATAGCCCCGGCTCTTGGGATGGCAGTTCGACAAACCGATCAGCACACCGGGGAAGGTGTCGGGCGACATCAGCCGCCGTTTGCCGGGTGTCGCCTTGGTATAGCTCATCGGCGAGAAATACAGCTGCAGGTTCGGCCGGTCGCGCTCGGGCGAGGTGCGGATGAACCCGCCACCCTGATTGACGCTCAGCGACAGCGGCCCCTTGCGCGTCATCGCATAAGTCATCCCCAGCCGGATCCGTCCCATCCACGGCCCCAGCACGTTGTTCAGCGTCGGACACGTGGTCTCATAGATCAGGTCCCAGCCGATATGGTCCTGAAGATTGCGCCCCACTTCGGGCGCGTCATGCAGCACCTCGATCCCCTTGTCGCGCAGCATCGCCCCGTCGCCGATCCCCGACAGTTGCAGGATCTGCGGCGAATTCACCGCCCCCGCCGACAGGATCACCTCGCGCTTGGCCATCATCCGTTTGACCGCATCGCCCTGACGGTACTCCACGCCCACCGCGCGGCGGCCCTCAAAGATCAGCCGCATCACCTGCGCGTTCTTGTGCAGCTCAAGGTTTGACCGGTTCATCGCCGGGTTCAGATAGCCCGTCGCCGCCGAACAACGGAAACCGTTGCGCGTGTTGATCTGGTAAAGCCCCACGCCTTCCTGCGTCGCCCCGTTGAAATCCGGGTTCGCAGGCCAGCCCGCCGCCACGGCGGATTTGACATAGTCATGGCTCAGCGGATGCACCCCGTCGTCGATCCGCGACACGGTGATCGGCCCGCCCGTCCCGCGCCATTCATCCGCCCCGGCAAGGTTGTTTTCCAGCTTCTTGAAATAGGGCAGCAGATCGCCGTGGGACCAACCCGCGTTGCCCATCGACGCCCAGCCATCGTAATCCTCTTTCTGCCCGCGGATGAACACCATCGCGTTGATCGAGCTTGACCCGCCCACGACCTTGCCGCGCGGCCAGTAATGGGCGCGGCCGGTCTCGGCATCCATCTCGGACTGGTAGCGCCAGTTCAGACGCGGGTGGTAGAACGCCCCGCCATAGCCAATAGGCATCCGCACCCAAAAGTTGAGATCCGATCCCCCGGCCTCAAGCACCGCGACCTTGTTGCGCGCGTCCGCCGAGAGGCGATTGGCCAGCACGCAGCCCGCCGATCCGGCCCCGATGATGATATAATCCGCTGTCGCGCCCTGCATGCCTGCCACCGATGGAATCTTGTTTTGTAGCGGCCCGTCTAAAACAGGTTCACGGCCTTTGCACGGGTCCATTTTTTGCGAAATGTGATACCATTATGACAAGCGGTTGTGGCAGGCTCTCGCGAAAACCGGATAGCATGTAAGACAGTGAAACAGCCGCCGAGGCCCCCATGATCACGCCCCTGTCTGACGAGACCCTGATCCTCGATACCGACCGCCTGCGCCTGACGCCGTTTTCCTCAGAGGATGCGGATATCGCACATCGCCTGCTCGGCGATCCGGAGGTGATGCGCTACGTGGCCGACCCGCTCACCCGTGACGAGGTCGAGGATCACATGGTCAACGCCATCCGGCGCGGCGCGGGCGGGCGCATCGGCATCTGGTGCGTGTCCCGCAAGGACACGGGCGAAAAGATCGGCGATTGCGTTCTGACCCCGCTGCCCATCGATTCCGGCGATATCGACTGGGAGCAGGTCACCCCCGACAGCTACCCGCGTGACGAGATCGAAATCGGCTATCTGCTGGTGCCCGAAGTCTGGGGACAGGGCTTTGCCACCGAACTCTGCGCCCGCCTCTTGCGCTTCGCCTTCGAGCAAACCGCCCTGCCCCGCGTCATCGCCGTCACCGACCCCGGTAACGCCAACTCCCAGCACGTCCTGCAAAAATGCGGCCTCCGCCCCACCGGCCCACGCCGCGCCTATGCCGAGGACGATTGCAGCGGGTTCGAAATCACGCGCGAGGAATGGGCGGCGCGTAAAGAACCTATCTAAGACTAGACAACCTACCCAACGGTTGGAGTATCTGCATCTACTCAGAGTTGGTGGTACAAGGACACTTTCATTTTGCCCCAGCGCTCACAGAAGATTTTGCAACGCTCAGCGATTTCTTCATCTGCATTAATGACGAAAAATGTTCGGGGACTGTGTGCCTTAGCTCGGATCGCAAAACTTGGCAGCGCAATTTCGCTTAGCAAATGATTCACTTCTGCATCGTGGCCGCCGGGCCTGCGTGTATTGTGATGATAGATGATGGCGCAGCGACCTTCTGCTAGCCGCCTGATTTCATCAATCGGAATTTGTTTCCCAAACTTTGCCGATCCTTTTCGGCGATCATCATCATCTACGATACCATTATCGGGGTCAGCGAATACAATATCGCACTCGGCAAGCTTCTCTAAAGCGCCTGCAAACCAAGCCTTTCGAAAGCGGCGTCTCTCACTGATTGGACACGAGGCAACGTTAAGACTTTCTTCATAAAACTCCGCGTTTTCTAGCATCGGTAATAGAGAACTGATTGATCTCGCGCTTCTTACAACCTCCTTTAGATGGTGAAAGAGAGGTGGATCAAGGGCAGCGTACCATTCCGGGCGTTCGAGATAAGAAATATGCCGTCCATCGTTGTTGTGGTTTTCATTGGGAAACCGATACCAAGCAATACCAAGCTTTCTTTCAACAGACAGCATCCTTAATAATCCCAACTTGACGAAATCTCCGACATCGCCTGCATATCGATCTTGCAAAGTTTAAAGTCTCCCTAACGTCAGCCTCCACCCCAAAAATTTGCGAAGAGCTTCAAGCTAGTTGGCTTCATAATACCCTGAGAGGCGGGATAACATAAATTCCCCCAAATACATAAAAAAGGCGGCCCGCAGGCCGCCTCTCTCGAACTTACCCCGCTTCGGGTTCAAGCTTGTCCTGCGTCTTGGTTTCGAAATCGCCCGCGTCGTGGCGTTCGCGCAGCTGCGTCTTCGGATCGCCAAAGGCGCGGTTGACCATGCGTCCGCGCTGCACAGGTTCGCGCGCGTCGAGCTCTTTGGCCCAGCGCTGCACGTTCTCGTAGCTTTCCACGTCAAGGAATTCGCCCGCGTCGTACAGGCGACCCAGCGCAAGCTGGCCGTACCAAGCCCAGTTCGCCATATCGGCAATCGTGTATTCCTCGCCCGCGAGATAGGTTTTCTCGGACAGGCGACGGTCCAGCACGTCAAGCTGGCGCTTCACTTCCATCGCGAAACGGTCGATCGGGTATTCCCATTTCTCCGGCGCATAGGCGTAGAAATGGCCAAACCCGCCGCCCAGATAGGGCGCGCTTCCCATCTGCCAGAACAGCCACGACAGCATCTCGGGCCGGGCGCTGGCATCGGTGGGCAGGAAAGATCCGAACTTTTCCGCGAGGTACAGCAGGATCGCGCCGGATTCGAACACCCGCGTCGGCGCGCCGGTCGAATGGTCCATCAGCGCCGGAATCTTGGAGTTCGGATTCACATCGACAAACCCGCTGCCGAACTGATCGCCATCGCCGATGTTGATCAGCCATGCGTCGTATTCCGCGTCCGGATGACCGGCGGCCAGCAGCTCTTCGAACAGCACCGTGACCTTCACGCCATTGGGCGTGGCCAGCGAATAAAGCTGGTGCGGATGCTTGCCGACCGGCAATTCCTTGTCATGGGTCGGACCGGCGATGGGGCGGTTGATGCTGGCGAATTTGCCCCCGCTCTCCTTGTTCCATGTCCATTTCTTCGGCGGCGTATAGGTATCGGTCATAGGCTCTCTCTTTATGCTGAGGCCGCGCACCCAATGGTCACGCGTTGCCGCTCAAGCTATGCGCCCTGCCGCCGCCGTCAACCCGTCGCCCTTCACTGAAGTGCGAGCGCGATGCCCCCTGCCTCGCGCGCGACCTGAAACCAGGCAGCGATCTTGTCGCGCTCTTCCTCGGTGATGAAAGACACGTTCGCAGGCGGCATCGCCGAGGATATCCCCGCCTGCATATAGATCATTCGCGCGTGCGCCGTGATGTCCGCGTCAGTCTCAAGGTAAACGTGTTTCGGCGCCCAGAGCATGCCTTCCCAGAAGGGTTCGCGCGAATGGCACATGGAACAGCGCCCCAGCACGATGTCGCGCACCTCATCATAGCCCTCGGCGCTGGCAAAGACCTGCTGGCTCCGGCTCAGCGCCGCCTCCTCCTCGGGCACTTCCTGACGGTAGCCCGCGCTCGACAGCCAGATGATCCCGATAAAGAGCAGCGCGGTCACGCACCACGTCCAGTGCGGCGCCGGTTTGCGCGCATGGGTGGTGTTGAAATAATGCCGGATTGTGACCCCCATCAGGAACACCAGCGCCGCGATCAGCCAGTTGTACTGGGTGCCAAAGGCCAGCGGGTAATGGTTCGACAGCATCAGGAAGATGACCGGCAATGTGAGGTAGTTGTTATGGGTCGACCGCAGCTTGGCGATCTTGCCGTATTTCGGATCGGGCGTGCGCCCGGCCTTGAGGTCCGCCACAACGATGCGCTGGTTCGGCATGATGATGAAGAAAACATTCGCCGTCATGATCGTCGCGGTGAACGCGCCCAAATGCAGCATCATCGCCCGCCCGGTGAAGATCTGGTTGTATCCCCAGCCCATCACCACCAGCAGCACGAACAACAGCACCATCAGCACGGTCGGCCGCTCGCCCAGTGGCGATTTGCAAAGAAAATCGTAGACCAGCCAGCCAATGCTCAGCGACGCGGCCGAGATCAGCACCCCCTGCCAAAGCGCCAGATCCGCCTTGTTCGCGTCGATCAGGTAAAGCTCTCCGCCTACCCAGTAGACGATCATCAACATCGCCGCGCCCGACAGCCACGTCGCGTAGCTCTCCCATTTGAACCACGTAAGGTGCTCGGGCATCATCTCGGGCGCGACAAGATATTTCTGGATGTGGTAGAACCCGCCCCCGTGCACCTGCCATTCCTCGCCATGCGCGCCCTTGGGCAGATGCGGCGCCTTTTGCAGCCCCAGATCCAGCGCGATGAAATAGAACGAAGACCCGATCCACGCGATGGCCGTGATCACATGCAGCCAGCGTACGGCAAAGGCGATCCACTCCCAGGTAATGGCTAGGTCAAGCATGTGTTTCTCCGCTCGGATGCTATTCGGCGCCACCCTATCGCGCCGCCCCGCATTTCATCCATTGAGAAAATCCCCCGGCAGTTTCAAAAATCCCCAGACAATCGCGCACAACCATGGCGCGATCCATCCGGCGAACACCCGCCGAAATCCAGTAAATGCGTTTGCAAACAATAAGATACCAAAGATATTTGCTTGGTGAAATAATCCTGTGGATGGCCGGAATTTGTCACCGGCCTGTCACAGAACCCATACAGTTTGCGAGAATCGCATAGGCATGCCTATGCTTAATAATTCAGCAGAATGTGAATCGGAGATGAACATGACAATCAGAACCCTTCTGGGCGGTGCGGCAATTTCGCTGGCACTTGGCACAAGCGCTTATGCGCAAACGGAAATCCAGTTCTGGCATGCCTTTACCGGACGCCTTGGCGAACTCGTCGCCGAGCAGGTCGAAACCTTCAATGGTGCCCAGTCCGACTATACCGTTGTCGCCACGCACAAGGGCAACTACTCCGAAACGCTGAACGCCGGGATCGCCGCTTTCCGTGCCGGTGAACAGCCCGACATCCTGATGGTCTTCGAAGTCGGCACCGCCACGATGATGGCTGCCAAGGGCGCGATCAAGCCGGTCTACGAAGTGATGGCCGACGCGGGCGCCGATTTTGACCCCGATGCCTTCATCGGCGCGGTCAAAGGCTATTACACCACCACCGAGGGCGAGATGCTCTCGATGCCCTTCAACTCCTCGACTCCGGTGCTCTGGGTCAACCGCGACGCCCTGTCCGAGGCCGGCATCGACCCCGATACCGATCTCTCCACCTGGCAGAACGTCGGCGCCGTGCTCGACCAGCTGAAAGAGGCTGGCAACGAATGCCCGCTGACCACCGCGTGGCAAAGCTGGATCCATCTCGAAAACCTCTCGGCCTATCACAACGTCCCCTTCGCGACGCAGGACAACGGTTTTGCCGGTTTCGACACCGAACTGGCGCTGAACGGCCCGGTGCAGGTCAAGCATATCGAAACCATGGGTGAATGGGCGCAGGACGGCAAATTCATCTACGCCGGTCGCCGCAACGAAGGCGGTGCCAACTTCCGCGCCGGTGAATGCGCGCTCTTCACCGAAAGCTCCGCCGGCTACGCGGGCATCAAGTCCGAAGCCAGCTTCGACTTCGACGTACGCCCGCTGCCCTATTGGGAAGGTGTCGAAGGCGCCCCGCAGAACACCATCATCGGTGGCGCGTCGCTCTGGGTCATGGAAGGCCAGTCGGACGAGGAATACAAAGGCGTTGCCGAATTCCTGAACTTCCTCTCCTCGCCGGAAATCCAGGCGAAATGGCACCAGGACACCGGCTATCTGCCGATCACCGCCGCCGCCGGTGAGCTGACCCGCGAACAGGGTTTCTATGACGAAAACCCGGGCACCGACGTGGCCGTCAAGCAGATGACCACCAACGAGCCGACCGCCAACTCCAAGGGTCTGCGCCTTGGCTCCTTCGACCAGATCCGCGGCATCATCGACGAAGAGCTCGAAGCCGTATGGTCCGGTGACAAATCGGCCCAGGCCGCGCTCGACAGCGCGAAAGAGCGGGGCGACCAGCTGCTGCGCCGCTTCGAAGCCGCGAACTAAGACTGAAAGACCAAGGCCGGGAGCCCGCGTTCCCGGCCGCATTGTTTCATGGAAAAACGCGTCACGTTCAAAGGCTGGCTGCTGCCGATGCTGCTCCTGCTGCCGCAGGTGTTCATCACGGCTGCCTTTTTCTTTTACCCCGCCGGGCAGGCGATCTACCAGTCGCTGTTCATCCCCGACCCGTTCGGACTCTCGATGCAATATGTCGGGCTTGGCAATTTCGAATATCTCGCTAAAGACCCGTATTACCGCGCCTCCTTCGTCACGACCGCCGTGTTTTCCGGGCTCGTCACCCTCGTCTCGATGGGCATGGCGCTGTATCTCGCTGTCCTCGCCGACCGCCTGATCAAGGGATCGGGCACCTATCGCACCCTGCTGATCTGGCCCTATGCGGTCGCCCCAGCCGTGGCCGGTGTGCTCTGGATGTTCATGTTCAACACCCGCGTCGGCGTCATCTCGTGGTATCTCGGCCTGCTGGGCTATGACTGGAACCACGTGCTGAACGAAACCGAGGCGATGGGCCTCGTCGTGGTCGCCTCCAGCTGGGGCCGCGTCAGCTACAACTTCCTGTTCTTCCTCGCCGGGCTGCAGGCGATCCCGCGCTCGGTGATCGAAGCCGCCGCCATCGACGGCGCCCGCTTCTGGACCCGCTTCCGCACCATCGTCTTCCCGCTGCTCTCACCCACCACCTTTTTTCTGCTGGTGGTCAATATCGTCTACGCCTTCTTCGAAACTTTCGGCGTAATCCACACGATTACCTCGGGCGGCCCGCAGCAGGCCACCACGATCCTCGTCTACAAGGTCTACAAGGACGGCTTCGTCGGGCAGGATCTCGGCAGCTCCGCCGCCCAGTCGGTCGTACTCTTGCTGGTCGTCGGCCTGCTCACCGTGATCCAGTTCAAATACATCGAACGGAGGGTGCACTATTGACCGCCCGTGACGCGCTCGCCGCAGAAACCGCCCCGGTGAAATCCGCCCGCATCCCCGCCGAGGGCATGGTCGAGAAACGCGGCATCGGCATCTGGTTCACCCATGCCGGCCTGATCCTCGGCGTGATCGTGATCTTCTTTCCGATCTGGCTCGCCTTTATCGCCTCGACGGTCAGCCAACCCGAAATCGTGCGCCCGCCGATGCCCCTGCTGCCCGGCGACCAGTTCATCGAGAATTATACCAAGGCGCTGTTTTCCGGCGTCAATGCGCCGGTCGCCTGGATGCTCTTCAACTCGCTGGTCATGGCGCTTGGCATTTCCATCGGCAAGATCATCATCTCGCTGCTCTCGGCCTTTGCCATCGTCTATTTCCGCTTTCCGGGGCGCAAGCTGTTCTTCTGGCTGATCTTCCTCACCCTGATGCTCCCTGTCGAGGTGCGCATCGTGCCCACCTATGAGGTCATCGCCAATTTCGGCATGCTCAACAGCTACTCCGGGCTGATCTTTCCCCTGATCGCCTCGGCCACCGCCACCTTCCTGTTCCGCCAGTTCTTCATGACCGTGCCGGACGAACTGGCCGAGGCCGCCCGCGTCGACGGCGCCCGACCGATGCGGTTCTTCTGGGACATCCTCCTGCCGATGAGCCGCACCAACATGGCCGCGCTCTTCGTGATCCTCTTCATCTACGGCTGGAACCAGTATCTCTGGCCGCTGCTGATCACCACCGACCCGTCGATGAACACCATCGTCATGGGGCTGAAACAGATGTTCCCCAGCGGCGACGACATCGCCGACTGGCCGGTGATCATGGCCACCTCGATCCTCGCGATGATCCCGCCGGTCATCGTGGTCATCTCGATGCAGAAACTCTTTATCCGCGGCCTCGTGGACAGCGAAAAATGAGGCCCCGCACCCTCCCTGCCCCGACCGATCCGCAATCCATCAGACTTCAAGAATGTGAACCGACCCAATGGCAACCCTGACCCTGAACCAGATCCGCAAGACCTTCGGCAAGACAGAGGTCATCCACGGGGTCGATATCGACGTGAAGGACGGCGAATTCATCGTCATCGTCGGCCCCTCGGGCTGCGGCAAATCCACCCTGCTGCGCATGGTCGCCGGTCTGGAAACCGTCACCTCGGGCGAAATCCTGATCGACGGCCGCCGGGTCAACGAAGAGGAACCGATGGACCGCGACATCGCGATGGTGTTCCAGAACTACGCGCTCTACCCGCATATGACGGTCTTCGACAATATGGCCTATGGCCTCAAGATCGCCAAGACGCCCAAGTCGGAAATCGAGGACCGCGTCGCCACCGCCGCGAAAATGCTGCAACTGGATCCCTACCTCGCCCGTAAACCGCGCGAGCTTTCCGGCGGCCAGCGCCAGCGCGTCGCCATGGGCCGCGCCATCGTGCGCAAACCCAGCCTGTTCCTCTTCGACGAACCCCTCTCCAATCTCGACGCCAAGCTGCGCGTGCAGATGCGGCTTGAAATCAAGGACCTGCAGAAACAGCTTGGCATCACCTCGCTCTACGTCACCCATGACCAGGTCGAGGCGATGACCCTCGCCGACCGCATGATCGTGATGAACGGCGGCGTTGCCGACCAGATCGGCGCCCCGCTCGAGGTCTACGAAAACCCGGCCACCGAATTCGTCGCAGGCTTCATCGGCTCACCGGCCACGAACTTCCTGCCCGCAAGCCTGTTCTCTCCCCGCGACGCCCGCATCAAGACCATCGGCATCCGTCCCGAACATGCCACCCTCACCGCAGCAGGCAGCGGCCGCCTGGCCGCCAAGATCCTCTTTACCGAGGCACTGGGCGCGGAAACCCTGCTCCACCTGCGCCTCGAAACCGGTGAAAGCTTCACCATCCGGCAGGACGGCACCGCCCCGGTCCCCGCCGAGGGCACCGCCTGCGGCATTGACTGGCCCGACAGCCGAGAACTCGACTTCGACGAGGCCGGCAAACGCCTCTGACCAGCCCCACAAGCCACCCCACCTCAAAAGCGCCGCCGCCCCCCTTTTCCTCTTGCCCAAAATACTCCGGGGGAGTCGGCCAAAGGCCGATGGGGGGCAGCGCCCCCTAAAACCCCATAAACCCCAATCACCCGACCAGCGTTGCCAGCCCGTCCCGCCGCAACTGCCCTTTCAACCCGATACAGACCAGCCCCGGCGCGCCTTGTCCCGGCGTCACCGCCCAGCGCTGGCCGACCACGTGGATGAGCCAACTGCCAACCCAGCCCTTCGCTCGAACCACGCCATAGCCCCCGGTCGCGATCGCCTCGGCAAGCGCCGCCGCATCGAAATCCCCCGGCACCTTCAGCACCATGCTCTCGAACAAACCGTCCGCATGGCCCAGCGCGGAACCACTCCCTTGCGTGCCCCCGATGCCCAGCACCAGATCAACCGGCGCCGCGCCGCCCGTGACCGGCAGCACCGCCGCGCCCGGCCATTCTCCGGCCACCCAGTCCAAAAGCACTCCCCGCGACGCCTCCGCGACAAGGTCCATCTTGTTCAAAACGATGATATCCGCCCCCGTCACCTGCGCGCGGACCGTGTCCCCGACGTAAGGATCGTCGATACTGCGCCGCAGACCGGCTGCGTCCGCAAGGATCACCACCCCGTCCGCGCGATAGCCCTCCAACAGCGACACGCTCGACAGGATCGCCCCCGGGATCGCCACCCCCGAGGCTTCGATCACCACGTGATCGGGTCGGGGCTCCAGCGCCGCGAGCCGCAGCAGCGCCGCCGTCAGATCGCTGCCAAAGGAACAGCAAACGCACCCGCCCGAGATTGAAATCAGGTCGTCGCCCTCGGCCTCGATCAGGTCCGCATCAATGGGCAGTTCGCCGAATTCATTGACCAGCACCGCCAGCCGTCGCCCCTCGGCGTGGCGCAGCAGATGGTTCACCAGCGTCGTCTTGCCCGCCCCAAGGTAGCCGCCGATCACCGTGACAGGCAGCGCCGCGCTCACTGTTCCGAGGCGGCAAAGACGCGACCGCCCTGCACCGTCCCCCAGACAGGCACATCCTTCAGCGCCATGCCATCAACGGCTGTCGGGTCCTCTTCCAGAACCGCGAAATCCGCCCGTTTGCCGGTTTCGATCGATCCGACCTCGCCATCCAGATGCAGCGTATAGGCCGCGCCCAAAGTCACCGCGTAAAGCGCCTCATCCACGGAAATCCGCTCGGCCTCCCCCTGCACCCGGCCCGAGGCGGTCAGCCGGTTCACCGCACACCATGCGGTGAACAGCGGCGCAAGCGGCGTGATCGGCGCATCCGAATGCATCGCCATCGGCACACCGGATTCCAGCGCCGTGCGGCAGGCGTTCATCCGCTCCGCCCGTTCCGGACCGACCGTGAGGTTGTAATGCGCGTCCCCCCAGTAAAAATGATGGTTCGCGAACAGGTTCACGCACATGCCCAGCGCCGCGATCTTGCGGAACTGCGCCGCATCGGCAAGCTGACAATGCTGCAGCGTGAACCGGTGATCGCGACGGGGATGACGCGCCAGCGCCGCCTCCATCTTCTCCAGCGCAAGTTCCGTCGCCTGATCGCCATTGGTATGGGTGTGAATCTGCACCCCGGCCTCCAGCGCGCGTTCGAAAATCTCTTCCATCTGCTCAGGCGCGATATACCACATGCCGTTCGGCGCGCCGTTGTAATAACCGGGCCAACGCATCCGCGCCGAGAACCCTTGGATCGAGCCATCGGCCACCACCTTGATCCGCCCCATGCGCAGCCGGTCGGTCGACATCTCGCGCAGCCGCACCACCTCGGCCACCAGATCAGCGGGCGACAACCCCATGAAATAGCGCAAGGGAACTACCCGCGCCGGATATCTCTCTTCCCCGGTGACCCGCAGCATCATCTCGACCGACTCCGGCGACAACCCGGCGGCGAGATCCGTCACCGTCGTCACCCCCTGCCGCACGCAAAGCTTGGCAAAGGCGCGCAAGCCCGGTTCATCGCAATCGGTCAGCGCCTGCGCATAACCCACATGCGCCCCGACCTGCCCCATCACCTCGGGGCCTTTCAGCTCTCCCGTGGGATAACCGTCCTCGCCCAGCGGAATGCCGGGATGCTCAATGCCCTTCCGCATCAGCCCGGCCAGTTCCAGCGCGCGGGTGTTCACGTTCATGATATGGACCGAGGCATGCAGCACCCCGATGGGCCGTGTCGCCGATACCGCATCCAGCTGGGCGCGATTGACCCGCTGGTTGTCCATGTAGATCGGATCAAGCTGCCATGCCGACAGCGGCGCCTCCGGATCGCTCAGCACCGCCTCGGCCTCGGCCAGCCGCGCCAGAACCGCGTCGATCGACTTCAGCCCCGGCCAGACCGTCCCATCCGGGTCCATCCGGTCGAAATAGCCCACGTAGACATTGCGCCAAAGCGTGCCTTCCATCGTATGCGCATGCCCCTCGACCATGCCCGGCATCAGCACCTTGTCGGCAAAGCGTTCGTCAAGCTCATAGGCCCCCCAGCCTTCCAGCTCTTTCAACGTGCCCGCCCCAAGGATGCGCCCGTCACGCACGGCCACGTGGGTCGCCTCGGGCCGGGCCGGGTTCATCGTGATGATCTTGCGCGCTGGATAGATGGTAATGTCTGACATGCGCCTGTCCTTTCAGGTATTCATTCGCGCCGAACCTAGGCGAATTCCTCCTGCACTGGAAACCGCAAAGGCACCGGCGCTGCGCGGAAAACAGACACATACCGCCCCATTGATTACCTCGGCGGCGACAGCTTTGCCCCGTTCGCGCAGGAAACCTTTTGCTAACCTTTCCCCGGCATCGTGCCCGGTTGCCCGCAAGCCCTGCCCGATGCGCTCCAGACCGGTTTTCCGCCAATGGTGCACGTGCCGATGTACGGGGGGTGTACAGGGGGTGCACAGCCTGTGCATCCCCTTGGGACTGCCCCATATCGCACCAGGCATGGGCGCAAAACGCTGAAAATAAAGGATATAAAAGCCACCAAGATACCAACTGCCACGCTAAAATGGATGAAATCGCTGAAAAAACCGCTGCAACACGAACCGCAGAACAACAGCAATCCGCAACGCCCGCTCACCCGGGCAGTAAAACGCCCAAAAGGGAACTTTTCCCCCGACTGCACGTAAACGAATGGTGAACCGGGTATCAATGAAAGCAACAAGATGAAAACCGACCACCCCGCCCTGCGTATCGCGGTTATCGGCGCAGGCCCTCGCAGCCTTGGCGCACTCGAAGCCCTTGCCGCCGACCTGCGCGAGGAAAAGCGCGCGGTGCAGATCGACACGTTCGACCCGTTCCCGGCCAATGCCGCCGGCCCGAATTTCGATCCCGAGGAAAGCCCGCTCTGCCTACTGAACACGGCCATGCGCGACATCGACATCCGCGCGCCGGAACAATCGAACTGCGGCGGTTTCGCCGACTGGCTTGCCCATGATCCCGACCCCGACAGCTTTCCGCTCCGCGCCGATCTGGGGCGCTATCTCGAAGCGCGTCACAGCGATCTCGCCGCACAGGGCTACCCGACGATCACCCGGGTCTTTGGTCGGGCGGACGACCTGCGGCCCAAAGGTGACGGATGGAAAATCAGTCTTCACGGCCAATGGCTTGGCCCCTATGACGAAGTTCTGCTGACACCCGGACAACCCGCCAGCGCCCCCGACAACCAGCTGTCCGACTGGCAGGACCACGCCGCGCGCAGCGGGGCGATCCTCGCCAACGCCTACCCGGCCCGCAACCTTGCCCGCGCGGCTGAGCAATGGGGCGACAAGACCGTCGCGATCCGTGGCATGGGCCTCTCGGTCTTCGACGTTCTGCGGGTGCTGACAACCGGCCTTGGCGGGCGTTTCGAGAATGACCAGTATATCGCTTCGGGCCGCGAACCCGCCCGCATCCTGCCGTTTTCGCTCGACGGGAAACCGCCCTTCCCCAAGCCCGAAACAAGCGAACTCGACGCGCTCTACACCCCGCCGAAAGCCGATACCGAAGCCTTTTCCAAGGCGATGGCACAGGCCGCCAGCACCACCCCCGACAGGGCGAGAGAACTGCTCGACGCCGCCATCATCCCTGCCGTCCGACACGTGCTTGACCAGCATGGCGTGACGGTATCCGACAAGGATATCGCCGACTGGCTCGACAAGGAATGGGACGATCCCGGATCGCAATCATCGGACGGCCCACGTGAAACCCTGCAGGCAGGCATCGAGCTCGCCTCGGGCCAGCGCGCGCCGGACATCGGCTTTGCCTTCGGGCAGATCTGGCGCAAGTGGCAGGACGAAATCCGCGCCGCCTATAACCCCGCTGAGACGCCCCCCGACACCGCCGAGAAGATCGTCGGTTTCGACGAGGGGCTCAAACGCTACTCCTACGGCCAGCCGATCAGTTCGGCCCGTGAAATGGAGGCGCTGATCAAGGCCGGTGTCGTCGATCTTGGCCATGCGGCCGACCCGGATATCGAGCTTGCCAAATCGGGCTGGCAACTGTCCTCCGGTGAGCGGGAAACCGAAGTGTCGGTCATGGTGGATTCGGTCCTGCCCTCGCCCAACCTCTCGATCGTGACCGATCCGCTGATCTGCGACCTGATCGACAAGGGCAGTCTTTGCGAAACCGCCAAGGGCATGGGCGCCCGCACCACGCCAGACGGCACAGTGATCGGCCGCGACGGCACCCCGATCCCGCACCTCTGCCTGCTGGGCCGGATGTCGCTGGGCAGCGTGATCGCGGTGGATTCGCTGCATGACTGTTTCGGCGAGGCCGCCAAACGCTGGGCCAAGGGCGTGGCAGAGCGGCTGAAACAGAAATCGGACATAGAACCGGCATGAAAAAACGGGCCGCGACAGGCGCGGCCCGGTCCGTCATCCAGTCAAAGGGCTTACTCGCCCGCAGCAGCCGTTGCCGTGGCAAGCCAGCCTTCATAGGTCTCGCGGTTCTCTTCGATCCACGTGGCGGCAATGCTCTCGATGGCGCGGTCAGAATTGTCTTCCTTCATCGCACCTTCCCAGTTCGACCAAGTCTGAAGCGGCCATTGAACGGTGGAAACCAGCGTTTCGACAACCGGGTTCTCGGCAAGGAAGTCACGGTTCGCAGCGATCTCCCAGTTCCACGAACCGGTTGCCATGCGGCAGGACGGCGCGTCCCCGGCACAGCCGACCACGCCTTCGACAAGGTGGCCGTTCGGCACGCTGACGCTCTCGGGCGCAGAGTCATGCGGGATCGGCAGCCAGACCACGTCCTCTCCCGGTACCAGAACCTGCGTCACGAAAGAGGGGCTCCACGTGTAGAACAGGATCGGTTCACCCTGACGATAGCGGCTGAAGGTCTCGGCCAGCAGCGGTTCGTACTTGGCGCGCACCGACTGAACCGTGTCCATCAGGCCGAAATCCTCAAGCTGATAGTCCACCACGTCGCCGCAGCTCCAGCCCGGATCGCAGTTCATCAGGTTTGCCTTGCCATCGCCGTCCGAGTCGAACAGCGCCGCGATTTCGGGATCTTTCAGCTGGCTGACATCGGTGATGCCGTATTCCTCGGCGGTCGCCTTATCGATCATGTAGCCATTGATGCCACCGCCCTGAATCGTGCCTTCGCCCAGCAGCGCGACGTCATCTTCGACGGTGATATACTGCATCTGGCGCTGGGGCATGTTCACGTCGCCCGAAACATCCAGATCGCCCTGCATCGCTGCCTGAAGAAAGGCCGCCGTGCCAACAGTGGTCAGTTCGACGTCATAGCCAAGATCGGTCAGCGCCTGCATCAGGATCGCGTCCTGAATATATTGCGCGCCAAGACTGTCGCTACGCGAAAAGCGCACCGTGGTGCCTTCGCCCGGCAGGGACTGGGCAAGCACCGGGGCAGCAGCCATGCAGGCCGCGCCAAGGGATAAGAGGAATTTCCGTTTCATTTCATGGTTCTCCTTCTGTTGGTTCGACGCGGCCATAGAGGGACGCGGCCGCATTATCTCCCTGCCGCCGACACGGCAGAGTGTTAGGTTTTCGGTCAGTTCTTGCTATCGGCAGGCGTGCTTGTCGCGGTGTCGGCACCCCGGCCCCTGCCGCCCATGATCATCCGCCCGGCCCCCGCAAGCCGCGCAAAGGGCGAGCCCTTCTTGGGATCACGCTCGGCCACGGCCTGTGTCAGCCGGTCGAGGATGATCGCCATCAGCACGATACCGATGCCCCCGATGGCGGCGCGGCCCACGTCGAGCCGGCCAAGACCCTGAAGCACCACAAGCCCCAGACCTTCGGCCCCGATCATCGCCACGATCACCGACATCACCATCGCCATCAGAACCGTCTGGTTGAGACCGCCAAGAATGGTCGGCAGCGCCTGCGGCAACTGGATCTCCCAAAGCAGCTGCCGATCCGTCGCGCCAAAAGCAATGCCTGCCTCGATCAGCTCACGGTCGACGCCACGGATGCCGATATTGGTGAACCGGATCAGCGGCGGCACGGCAACCACGATCACCGCCACCGCGCCCGGCACGGTGCCCACGCCGAACAGCATCACCACCGGGATCAGGTAGACAAAGCTGGGCGTGGTTTGCATCACGTCAAGGATCGGTCGCACGATGCGCCATGCCCTGTCACTGCGGGCACAAAGGATCCCGATGGGGATACCGATGATCACGCAGATCACGATGGCCGTCGCGATCAGCGCCAGCGTCGTCATCGTCGGCTCCCAGATGCCAAGCAGCAGGATCACGAAGAGAGCGACGACAGTGAACACACCGGTGCGCCTGCCCGCCAGCCACAGCGAGAGCAGCGCAAAGATCAGGATGAACAGCAGCGGCGGCGTTGCCTGCAAGCCGCCTTCGATCAGGTTCAGAAGTTCGTCAATCGGCCAGCGCACGGTGCGAAAGGCCGGACGGAAATGCAGGGCGATCCATTCGATGGCAGTCTGAATCCACCGGTCCAGCGGGATGTAAACTGTATCGGCATCAAGCATGAGCGCGGCCTTTATTCTGGGGTTCCGACGTACCGGCGATCCCCGCAAGCAACGCGGATTCCGTAATTTTTCCCTGGAAGCGACCGCTGTCATCGACGACGGCCACCGGGCCTTTACGACCTGCCGCCTTGGCCGCGATGTCCAGAAGCACCGTGTCCGGGCTGACGCTGATGAAATCAGGTGAGGGCGGATCGCTCTCGTTTCCGCGCCAGCCGGTCACCCGCCCATCGCCATCGATGACGAAACCGGCGCCGCCCGGATGATCGACAGGCTCCGCCGTCATCACCGAGCTAGCATCGAAGAGCCGCGCCCGGTCGACATTGCGGGTAAAGGCGGCCACGTATTCATGCTGCGGATCAAGCACGATTTCCTGCGGGGTGCCGTCACGGATCACCGCGCCATCGGCCATGATCGCGATCTTGCTTCCCAGTCGCAGCGCTTCCTGGAAGTCATGTGTGATGAACAGCACCGTTTTGTGCAGCGAATGCTGAAGCCGCAGCAGTTCGTCCTGCATGTCGGTACGGATCAGCGGGTCGAGCGCGCTGAATGCCTCGTCCATGATCAGCACATCCGCCTCGGTCGCCAGCGCCCGTGCCAGCCCGACCCGCTGGCGCATCCCGCCCGAAAGCTCTCCCGGCAGGTGCGAGCCCCATGACGACAGCCCGACGGTTTCAAGCATCTCTCCGGCCTTCCTGTAGCGCTCGGCCTGCGGTACCTTGCGCAGCTTTAGGCCAAAGGACACGTTGTCGATCACCGTCTGGTTGGGCAGCAGGCCAAAGTTCTGGAACACCATCGACATCCGCCGACGACGGATTTCACGCAGCGTGCTCTGGTCGCATGTGGTGATGTCCTCGCCATCGAGCAGAATCTGCCCCGCATCGGGTTCAAGGATGCGGTTGACGCAGCGCGCCAGCGTCGATTTGCCGGACCCCGACAGACCCATGATGACCGAGATCGACCCCTTGGGGATGCTCAGCGATACGTTGTTGACCCCCAGAACGGCACTGGCCTCGTCCAGTATCTCGGCCTTGCTCTTGCCCTCGCGCACCAGCTTGAGCGCCTCTTGCGGATGGCTGCCGAAAATCTTGTACAGATCCCTGATTTCGATCCTGTTGGTCACGCTGCATTAACCCCTGTCAGTTCAGTTCATCGCGGATACTGCAATTGATTAATGCGAGGTGCGTCTTTTCTGTCTTCCTATGTTTCGAAGGAAAGCCGGTTGGTATTCTCCGACTATTTGCATCATGATCCGCGCAGAATGCGCCGGTAGCGAGAACAGATGACACCACCCCAAAACCCCCTGCCCTTGCTGCCTGAACCGGCGCTGATCGTCGTGGATATGCAGAACGATTTCGTCCATCCGGGCGCGCCGATGGAGGTCGTCGGCGCGCGCGCTATCCTGCCCGGTCTGGGCCGTTTGATCGCCGCCTTTCGCGCCGCCCGCAGACCCGTTGTTTTCCTGCGTTACATGGGTAATCGGCGCTATGATCACCTGGCCGAAAAGTTCAGCTGGATCACCACGATGGCGCCCCCGGTTCGGGCCTGTGAACCCGGCCACCTCCGCCACTTTGACGACGGGGTAGAACGTGAAGGGTTTGCCATCGTCGAAAACCTTGCCCCGGCGGCGGGCGAGATCGTGATCGACAAGACCTATTACAGCGGCTTTCACGAAACCGCTCTGCACACGCGTTTGCAACAGACCGGTGTTCAATCCTTGTGCATCACCGGGCTGATCACCGAGATGTGCGTCGAGGACACCGCCCGTCACGCGGTCCATCACGGCTATCCAACGGTGATCCTGCGCGACCTTGTCGCCAGCAGCGATCCTCAGGCCGCCGCTGCCGCACTGGGGGCCTTCGACAAGAACTTTGGCTGGGTTGCGGGTTCCGATGACGTGGTTGCGAAACTGCAAGCGCCCGCGGCCGGGGAATGACAGGATGACCGACACGCTACAGTCTGATGGCGAGATCAAGCAGGGCCTCGACCGGTTTCGCCAGATCTCGGAAATCTCGAAACTGATTAACGAGGGGATCGACCTCAACGACCTGCTGACCCGCCTGACCGAAGCCGTCTGCCGCCATTCCGACTGGTCGATCAGCAGTGTTCTGGTGATGGACGAGGCGCGGCAGATGTCGGTCTCGGCGGCGCGCTACGATCCGCTCTTGACCTTCAAGCGGGAAGGCGCGGGTTTTGAATGGGACCTGATGGGCAGCCCGATCCTCGAGATCGTCTCCAAGGGGCGTCCGATGATCATGCAGGATGCCTCGGAACAGGAAAAATACCCCGCATTCCAGAGAGATGCGCAACTGCGCGGCTATCGCACCGTTGTCCTTGTGCCCCTGCGGTTTCCCGATGAACAGGGGCGACCCATCGTGTTTTGCGTACTGGCGGACGAGGTGGTGGATGTTTCAGAGACCGAGCTGAGCTTTCTGCAATGTCTCGCCGATCTCGCCGATATCGCGGTACGCCGGATGCAGATCCTGCGTCAGGAAACGGCCGAGGCGGAGCGGCTGCGCGAGATCACCGTCAACCTCACCTCGGCCTTGACCACCACGCTCGATCCCGACCATGCCAGCGACCTTTACGGCGGCTTGTCGCGGTTGTTCACGACCGGTTGGTTCGCCATCGACCTGACCACAGGGCAGATGCTGTTCGACCGGGCCGGGGCGTCGCCACTGTTGCAGAAGATGTGCGACCGTCTGCCCGAATCCGTGGTGCGCACCGCGATGAAAGCGGATGCCGCGCGGGGCGATCAGACCGTGCGCCTGCTGGTCGAGGACGAAACCCTCTCGGCCCTGATGCGCCCGCTGGTGATTGATGGCACCCGCGTCGGCGCGCTCTTCCTGCTGAACGTCGAAACGCTCGCCGCAAGCGAGCAGGTCGCCGCGGATGCCGGGCGGCTGGCGCTTTCCTCGCTGATCCTGCGCAATTACATGGCCTTCAAGACCCGCGAACATGCCTCGCGTCGGCTGATCGGCCAGCTTTGCCAAGGTGACCTTCGGGATCTGGGAGAGCTGCGCGAAGAAGCGCGGCTTCTTGGCTTTGACCTCGACCGTCCGATGTACCTGATCGGCCTGCGCAGCCTTGGCGAGGACCCGCTCGAAGAGGATTCGCACAGTTTCGTCCAGCGCAGTGCGCAGACGCTTTTTGGGCAGGTGCTGTCCTACAAGGACGGGCGCGAGGTCTATCTGCTGGTGCTGGATGACGACACGATCCGCGATGGCAAGCTCCGCGACCGGTTTCTGCAACGTATCCGCCCGATCATGCCGGAAACCGTGGCTGTCATGTCCGACCGGATCGACCGGTTGCAAGAGGTCGCCCCCGCCCGTGAAGCCTGCCGCTGGAACCTGCAGGTGGCCGAGGCGATGGGCGCCCGCGACTGGGTTACCCGGCGCACGGTGGGATCCTTTCCCTCGCTCATGGCCTCGGTAAGCCACCGGGTCGCGGACCAGTTCCTCAGCGATACAATCGCCCGCGTGGCCGAAAACGGATCGGGCAAGGGCGACACGGTTCTGGAAACGCTCGAAGCCTATCTTGCAACCGGACGGAGACCGCAGGAAACGGCCGACCTGCTTGGGATTCATGTGTCGACCCTTCGCTACCGTCTGGGCCGCATCGCCGAGAAATCCGGCATCGATCTGAACGATCCGGACGAATGTTTCGAGCTGGAACTGGCTTTGCGCATCCACAAGTTCAGAATTTCCTATCAAAAGTAGGAAACATTTCCTGCGGCCTCGCAGCTTTCACGGGAGGACCGGGCCAGGCGACCGCCCCTAAGGTCGATCCATGTCCAATGTGCAATCAGACCGCAGGTCCCCCGTGAGCCCCACCGACGCCGCCCCTTTCGACCCAAAGGCCCTGCGCGCCGCCTTTGGCAGCTTTGCCACCGGCGTCACGGTCGTGACCACCTATGACAAATCAGGAAGCGCGGTCGGTTTCACGGCAAATTCCTTTACCTCGGTTTCGCTCGACCCGGCGCTATTGCTGGTTTGCCTTGGCAAAACATCATCGAATTACGAAACCTTCACTTCTGCCGACCGGTTCGGTGTGAATATCCTGTCTTCCGATCAGACCGACATCTCGACCCGGTTCGCGACCCGGGGTCTCAAGGACCGGTTTGCCGGGATCGACTGGCAGGCCGTGCCTGATGGCGCGCCACTGATCGAAGGCTGCGCGGCGCGGTTCGACTGCACGGTACACGAATGTATCGACGCAGGCGATCACGTGATCCTCATGGGCCGGATCGAACGGTTCGACAGCCATGAACGCCACCCGCTGATCTTCGCCGAGGGCCGCTATCTCGCGCCGATTGACCTCGATACGCCGCAGGTGCGCGGCTCGGTTCGGCTGGGCGCGATTATCACCCATGATGAAGAGATCCTGCTACGCTCTGACGGCAAGGGAAACTGGCACCTGCCGCTTTCCGGCGCGAAACCGGGCCTGCGCAGCGCGCGGGCCGACCTTGACGGGTTCTTCGCCGCCGGAGGGGCCGCCATCGACTGGGGGTTCCTGTTTGCGATCTTCGATGGCGACAGCGACGCGGTGCCCGGCAATGCCGATACGCTCGCCTTCTTCCACGGCGCGCTCGAAGCAGGGGAAGAGCTCCCAAGCCAGTGCCGGCTGTTTCCGATGGATGAGCTGCCGATGGAGGACGTTCCGATTTCGGCCCATCGCGCCATGCTGCGCCGCTATGTCGATGAACACCGGCAGCAACGGTTCGGGATCTACGTCGATTCCCCCGGGCCCCGTGGCACCGTGCAGCCACTTGCCCTGCGCCCTGCCCCCTATGCCCGCAATATTCAGGACAAGGAAATCATGCAATGACGCGGTTCACCCCCGAGGCGCTGGAAAACACCTGCCTTCCGATCTTTATCGACAACGAATTTGTCACCTCTCAGGGTAAGCCCTTTGCCAGCTACGATCCGGCGACCGGCCAGCAATGGTCGGAAATCGCGGATGCCACCAGCGATGAGGTTGACCGCGCCGTGCGTTCGGCCCGCCGCGCGATGGAGAACCCTGCGTGGCGCAACATGTCGCAAAGCGACCGGGGCGCGCTGCTGTACAAGCTTTCGGAACTGATCCAGCGCGACACGGATCGCCTGTCGCGGCTTGAAACCCGCGACAATGGCAAGCTGCTCAAGGAAATGACGGCGCTCACGCAAGCGGTGGCGACCGGCATGCGTTATTTCGCAGGCATGGCCGACAAGATCGAAGGCACCACGATCCCGGTCAACAAGCCCGATATGCTGAATTTCACCCTGCGCGAACCGATTGGCGTGATCGCCGCCATCGTGCCGTGGAATTCCCCGCTGTTGCTGCTGAACCGCGCCTTTTCTCCGGCCATCGCTGCAGGCAATGCGATGGTGGTCAAGCCGTCGGAACATGCCTCGGCCTCGCTTCTGGCCTTTGCGGAACTGGTAGCCGAAGCGGGCTTTCCCGCCGGTGTTTTCAACGTGGTCACCGGGCACGGCCAAAGCGTCGGCGACGCGCTGGTGCGTCATCCCGAGGTGGACAAGATCGACTTTACCGGCGGGCCGGAGACAGGCCGCATCATCGCCGGAAGCGCGGCGGACAACCTGACGCCCTCCATCCTCGAGCTTGGAGGAAAATCGCCCAATATCATCTGCGCCGATGCCGATCTGGATCGCGCCGTGACCGGCGTGATTTCGGGCATTTTCGCCGCCGGGGGACAGACCTGCGTCGCAGGTTCACGCTGCCTTGTGCATGACAGCATCTATGATGAGGTGATCGACCGCCTTGTCGCCCGCACCGCCGAAATCCGGATCGGTGCGCCCGACGATGACGCGACCCAGCTTGGCCCGCTCGCGCTCTGGTCGCAGGTGGAAAAGGTCGGCCGCTTTGTCGAAGGCGCCAAGACCGGCGGCGCAGAGCTGCTGGCAGGCGGTGACCGGGCACCCGGCATGGGCGACGGCTGGTATGTTCAACCGACGATTTTCGGCAATGTCAGCAACGAAATGGATATCGCACGCAACGAGATCTTTGGCCCCGTGCTGGGCGTTATGCGCTACAGCGACGACGAGGACATGATCGCCAAGGCCAATGACACCCGCTATGGGCTGGCCGCCGGTCTCTGGACCAATGACATGGAGCGCGCGATGCGCTTCATGGGCCGGATCAATGCCGGGATGGTCTGGGTCAACACCTATCGCAGCCCCTCGGTCATGGCCCCTTCGGGCGGCTACAAGGACTCGGGCTACGGCAAGCACAACGGCTTTGCCGCGATCAACGAATTCACCCGGATCAAGACCGTGGTGATCGACTACTCCGGCAAGACCCACGATCCTTTCGTGATGCGGGTCCAGAAGTGATCAGTCGGACAGGTATAGAATTTCAGGACAGGAGCAGGTGATGAGGTTTTCCATCGCAGTGAACATGGGTCGTCTCGACCCGACGACGGATATGCGCCAGATCGCGGACGAAGCGCTGGAGCTGGTGAAAATCGCCGATCAGGGCGGGTTCGACATCGTCTGGACCGCCGAGCACCACACGATCGAGCTGACCGTTTCCCCGAACCCGTTCCAGTTGCTCAGCCACTGGGGCGCGCATACCAAGAACATCCGCCTTGGTACGGCGGTTGTCGCCGCGCCGTACTGGAACCCGATCCGGCTGGCCGGTGAGGCCGCGCTTTGCGACATCCTGACCGATGGCCGCCTTGAACTCGGGCTTGGCCGGGGCGCCTACCAGTATGAATTCGACCGCATGGCGGGCGGCATGCCCCAGCAGGAAGGCGGCAAGCACCTGCGCGAGATCATCCCCGTGGTCAAGGCGCTCTGGGCCGGGGAATATGCGCATGAGGGCGAGCTATGGAATTTCCCGGCCACCACCAGCGTGCCGAAACCGTTGCAGAAATCGGTGCCCATGTGGATCGCCGCGCGGGATGAGAATACGTTCCAGTTCGCCGCCGACAATGGCTGCAACATCATGTCCACCGCGCTGCGCAAACCCTTTGCCGAGGTCGTGGACCTGCAACGCAAGTTCGACGCGGTGACTAAGGATCTGCCCAAAGGCCAGTTGCAGCACGCAACCCTGCGCAGCACCTGCCTGTTCGAAGACAAGGCCGGCGAGGATACCGCCTATGAATCCGTCATCAACTATGGCCGCGCCTTCGAGAACCTCTTCAAGGGCACCGGCGAGGTCAAGGACGGCTATCCCGAGGCGGTGGATTTCGAGACGGTTGCCAACCGTGACGAATATGACCGCGAAAGCCTCTTGGAAAACATGATGCTTGGCAGCCCGGAGCAGGTGATCGAAAAGCTCGAACGCTACAAGGCAGCGGGCGTCGATCAGTTCATCTACGGCGCGTCCTTCTTCGTGCCGCACCAGAACGCGCGCCGCTCGCTGGAGCTGTTCTGCGACAAGGTGATCCCGCATTTCCGCAAGCAGGAAAACGCTGCCAGCCCCGAAATGGCAGGCGCGAAATAACAGGCAGACGGGCCGGAGCCGAGAGGCCCCGGCCTTTGCCCTTATAAGGAGACAAGTTTGCGGACAACCGACGACCTGATACATTACACGCGCGAAGGCACCGGCGATCCGCTGGTGCTTGTTCATGGTGTGGGGGCCAATCTAGCAAGCTGGGACGGGGTCGCCGAAAGGCTGAAGGGTGAGTTCGACATCCTGCGATCCGACCTGCGCGGCCACGGAGAGTCCGCCCGCATCGACAGCCCGATCACAATCGACACATTTGCCGAAGACATCCTGCGGGTCATGGACGAACAAGGTGTCGAGAGCGCGCATCTCGCTGGATTTTCACTTGGCGGGCTTATCACGCAGCGGCTGGCCGTGGGCTGGCCCGACCGGTTCCGGCGGATCGTGATCCTTTCGGCGGTCGCTGGCCGCACGCCCGAGGAACGTGCCAAGGTGACAGACCGGCTCGGCATGATCCGCGACGGCGGCATGAAAGCGATCACCGGGGCCGCACGCGATCGCTGGTTCACCGAAGGTTTCGCCCGCGACAATCCCGATCTCATCACCCGCCGCATCGCCGAGATGGAAGCCGCCCATGTGCCCTCCTACCTCGAGGCCTACCGCGTGTTCGGGCAGACCGAACTGGTCGACACGCTTCACCAGATCAAACATCCGGCGCTTATCATGACCGGCGAGTTGGATCAGGGTTCCAACCCGCGTATGGCGCGGACCATGCACGAATTGATTGACGGATCAGAGCTAGAGATCCTCCCCGGGCTCAAGCACAGCGTTTTGCTCGAAGCATCCGACCTGATCGCGGAACGCATTGCCGCGTTCCTCAAGAAACCACTCTGAAACAAGGAAGAAACGCCAATGGACAAGGCGCTCTACGACAAGGGACTGGCGCAGCGAAAGGCCACGCTCGGGGCCGAATACGTGGAAAAGTCGCTGGGCAATGCGACGGAGTTCTCCAAGGACTTTCAAAGCTTCATCACCGAATACTGCTGGGGTGCTGGCTGGGGCGATGAAACCCTGCCGCCCAAGACGCGGAGCATGCTCAACATCGTGATGATCGCGGCGCTGAACCGGATGCATGAATGGGAGCTGCATTTCCGTGGCGCACTGCGCAATGGCGTGACGCTGGATGAAATGAAGGCGATGATCACCCAGATCACCATCTATTGCGGCGTGCCGGTGGGCGTCGAATGTCATCGCATCGCCAACCGCGTGCTGACCGAACAGGGCGACGAGATATGAGCGACGTCCATATCCGCAAGATCGTCGACTATACCGAAGACACGCTGATCGAAGGTGGCCGCGAGGTCGCGACACCGGTCCGCATGGCCGCCTGCGCCGCGGTCATCCGCAACCCGTGGGGAACCGATTATGTCGAGGATCTTCAGCCGCAGATCATGGCCCATGCAGTCGCGCTCGCCGATGTGCTGGTGCCGCGCCTGATCGCACTGATGGGCGGACCCGACCGGATCGAAGCCTTTGGCAAGGCCGCCGTCACCGGCACCTCGGGCGAGGTGGAACACGCCGCCGGGCTGATCCACACGCTGCACTTCGGCAATGCCTACCGGATCGCGGCCGAGGCGGATTCCTTCCTGCCTTTCACCAACAAACGCGCCGGGGCGGGCACGGCCATCACCATCCCGATGACCCACAAGTCGCTGGAAAACAAAGGCGCGAGAACGCATTTCGTGACGCTGGAATTCTCGATCCCCGATGCGCCCGCCCATGACGAAATCGTCGTGGCCCTTGGAGCGTCAAGCGGCGGTCGCCCGCATTCCCGCATCGGCGACCGTTTTCAGGACATGAAACTTATGGGAGTCGATCAGGCGGGTCGTCCCCTTCCCGCGTGATCCCCTGCCCGGCGCTGATAGTCCCATGAGGCGCCGGGCGACAGTTCCCTGGCCGAGGCGGGCCAGCAATACTGTCGCGAACCCGTTTCGGCCTCGCACCTAACTTGGGACAGCAGATCGACGGGTTCAGGATACGTGGTTCAGACGACATCCGGTCATCTGGCCAACTTACAATCCCATCTCGCTCAACGAGAGATGGTTGTCCGGACGCCTGCCTTGCGGCCAGAGGAACAAACGGTCGACGTCGCTGATCGGCTGGTCGTTGATGCTGGCGTGGCGCTCGGCCATCAGCCCGTCCTCGTCGAACCGCCAGTTCTCATTGCCATGAGATCGGAACCACTGCCCCGCCGCGTCGTGCCATTCATAGGCAAAACGAACGACAATGCGGTCGCCCGAAAAGGCCCATAACTCTTTAACGAGCCGGTATTCTTGCTCGCGTTCCCATTTCGCGGTGAGAAAGGCGACGATGGCCTCGCGCCCGGTGAGAAAGCTGTCGCGGTTACGCCAGCGGCTGTCGGGCGTATAGGCCAGCGAAACGGCGCTTGGGTCGCGGGAGTTCCATCCGTCCTCGGCCTTGCGGACCTTGAGCGCCGCAGTGTCGGCAGTGAACGGGGGAAGCGGCGGTCGGGTCATATCGATCTCCTTAAGAGGGGGCGACGGCAGCCCGGGGCCGCCGCCGCGATTTGCTGGATCAGGCCGCGACACCTGTCGCGACGGGGAAATCGATTTCTGTCCGCGCGACCTCATTCAGGTAGTTCGTGTAGACGTTCAGCGCGATGTGCTGAACGATCTCGACGATCTGCGCCTCGTCATAGCCGGCCTCACGGACAGCGGCGAGATCGGCGTCGGTCACGCGCCCGCGCAGCTCTGCAACTTTCAGCGCGAAAACAACGGCGGCATCGGCTTTTGCATCCGTCGAGCGGCCACTGCGATTGGCGGCGATTTCTTCCGGGGAAAGCCCGGCGAGGTTGGCCGCAACATAGGTGTGGGCAGAAAGACAATAGCCGCAACCGTTGAATTCAGCGATCGCCAGCGCGATGCGTTCCCGCGTCGCGGCAGGCAGGCGGCCCTTGGCAAGCGCGCCGGACAGCCCAAGATGCCCTTCAAGCGCGGCGGTGCTTTGCGCTTCCAGCCGGAACATGTTGGGGACGCTGCCCAGTTGCTTGGAAACCTGCTCCAGCAGCGGTCTCGAGGCTTCGGGGGCGTCGTTGATGGTGGCAGGGGTCGGGATACGGGACATGGTGTTCTCCTTTGAGATTGTGTTGAGCCCCAAAGCTAGGAACGCTCAATTCCGGAAAGGATCCCTTCAAACAGAGAGACACCCTCTCGGGATTCGAGAGGGCCAGCGGGGCATGGCAACGCCCGGTTCGGCAAGGGATACACAGAGCCAGTCGAAACCAGCGATTGCGCACAAAGGGCGTCAGTGCCATCAACCGCGCGGTCTCGATATGATCTCACGCCGGCGGCCCCGGCCATTCCGCGCCGCCCTCTCTGGCGGCACACCATGCGGCCCGGACAGGGCCACGCGGATACAGGTTGCCGCCGCTCAGCAATTCAGCAACGATCAGTTGGTGGCAATCCTGCCCCGAGCCTTGGGCAGCCAAACGTAAGAAAGGTAGCGCATGGGCATTCGACTGTTTTCAACGAAAAACCGGGAGATGCATCTTGGGCCTTACCCGTTGGAACGCCTGTCGCGGATCGAAACGCTGCCCGATCTGACCCGGGTCGTGCCGGATGCCCCGCTCGATTTCCGACATCTCGAAACCCCGCATTCCCTCGTGAACGCGATGGGCGAATATCAGGCCATGCTCGACGTGATCCGCGACGGGCTGGTGAACCCGGCCCTTTCCGGAGCGCCGACCGATCCGGAAGAACGGGCGCGGCACATGAAGGCCTTTGGCTATTTTCAGGACGCGTCGATGATGGGGGCCTGTCGGTTGCCCAGCGCCGCCTTGCTAAAGGAACCGCGCCGAAACCCCGATATCGACCGGCTGGCCGATGACATCCGCAACAAACAAACCAAGACGCTGGCCTCGGGCATCGATGAGATCATGGCCGGTCTGAAGGATTCCATCGAGCGGCCCTCTGGTTCGCTCAAAGGACACAGCCATGCGATCGTCGTGCTGGTGGAACACAACAGGCCGCCAAGGGCGGATGAACCGGGCGCAGAGTGGATCGTGGACGCGCAGGATCACCGGGCGGCCCTACGCGCGGCAGAGACCGCCGTGATCCTGAGCAACTACCTGCAATTACTGGGATTTCAGGCGTGCGCGCATACCGCTACATCCTCTGATGTCGACCTCAACCGACTGGCGGTGGCGGCGGGACTCGCCACTATGGAAGACGGCGCATTGATCGCCCCATGGCTTGGCACAGGTTTTGGTCTTGCCGCGATCACCACCGATATGGAGATCGCCCCGGACAGGCCGCTGGCGGCCCTGCGCGACCAACCTTGGTTCCGCACCAACGGTCCCGCATGGTGGCTTGGCAAGGGAACCGTCAAAGGCGCGATGAACCGCGACCCTTATGCGCGGCGCAACTATGCCGACGGCGCCCTGCCTTTTGAGAAACTGAAACGCGTCGAGGAACCGACGACTTTCATCGACGAGGCGCGGGTCGCGCGCGTGCCAAAGCGGACGGACATGTTCGCGCGCTCCCAGTTCGGCGATCTTGGCAAAAAGGTCCAATCCTCGGCGGCTGGCGGCTGGTACGCCCGCAAGAGCGCCCATTCCTTTGCGCAGCGGCGGGTGCTTGGCGCGTTTGTCCTGCTTCAGGACGGTGACCCTGCTGCGGGTGCACCGCGCCCGTCAGAGGCCGAGCGCAATGCCGCCAACGTCAAGGCCGCCTCGTATTTCCTTGGCGTCGATGCGGTCGGCATTTCCCGTTGCCCGGACTGGACTTGGTACAGCCACGATGCAACCGGGGCCGAGATCGTTCCGCCGCATGATCAGGCGATTTCGATGATCATCGATCAGGGCTATGAGACCATGGAAGGCGCGAGCGGCGACGACTGGATCGCGGTGTCTCAGTCGATGCGTGCCTACCTGCGGTTTTCCCTGCTGGGCGGAGTCATCGCCAAGCAGATCCGCAACCTAGGCTATTCCGCCAAGGCTCATAGCGTGCTGGATGGCGAAGTGCTGCAACCGCCGCTTCTGCTCTTGTCGGGGCTGGGCGAGGTCAGCCGCATCGGTGAGGTGATCCTCAACCCGCTGCTTGGGCCGCGCCTGAAATCCGGCGTGGTCACCACCGACATGCCGCTGGCCCATGACCAGCCCATCGATTTCGGCCTGCAGAACTTCTGCGAGAACTGCAACAAATGCGCGCGCGAATGCCCGGCGGGCGCGATCACCGCCGGGCCCAAGCGCATGTTCAACGGCTACGAGATCTGGAAATCCGACAGCCAGAAATGTACCACTTACCGGGTCACCACCGAGAACGGCGCCATGTGCGGGCGCTGCATGAAAACCTGCCCGTGGAACCTCGAAGGGCTGTTCGCCGAAAAACCTTTTCGCTGGGTGGCCTCCAACGTCCCTGCAGCCGCCCCCGCGCTGGCGCGGCTGGACGACATGGTCGGGAATGGCGGGCTGAACGACGCGAAGAAATGGTGGTGGGATCTTGAGCTGAAACCCGACGGCGGCTATCGCGCGCCGGAGCAGCCAGTGAACCGCCGCGATCTGCAACGCGATCTCGACCTGAAATACGAGGATCAGACGCTTGCGGTCTATCCGGCGAACCTTGCGCCATGGCCCTGGCCCTATCCCTTTCCGATGGACCGCGAGGCCGGGATTGAAGCCTATCGTGAGATGATCTCGGCCGCAGAATACCGCGACCGGCTGGAACGCGGCGAGACGGACGGTCTGGCTCATGAACGACAGGAATTCCCCGACGCGCCGGTGATCATGGCGCGGGTGTCGCGGGTCGAACAGATGTCGGCGGGCGTGACGAAATACGAATTCACCGCATGGGACGGCAGCACGTTGCCGGACTGGACGGCGGGGGCGCATCTCGACGTGGTTGTCACCCCGGAATACCTGCGCCAGTATTCCATGTCGGGCGATCCGGCGAATACCGGCAGCTACCAGATCGGCGTGCTGCGCGAAGACACGGGGCGCGGCGGATCGAGGATGCTGCACCGGATTTTCAGAGAAGGCCGCCGGGTTTTCATTTCGAAACCGATCAATCATTTCGACCTTGTCGAAGAGGCCGAAAAGACCTTCCTCATGGGTGGTGGGATCGGGGTCACGCCGATGATCGCCTTTGCCCACCGGTTGCACACCCTGGGCCGCGACTTTGAACTGCATTACTCGGCCAGCCGAAAGGCCGATGCCGGTTTCCTTGGTGATTTGCGAGATGTCCCCTGGGCCGCCCGTGTCAGCACCTATTTCTCGGACGAGGGCAACCGCGCGGATATCGCGACGGTCCTTGGCCCCTACCGGCCCGGACGGCACGTCTATGCCTGCGGCCCTGTCCGCTATATGGACAGCGTGATGGAGGCCGCCACGCAACTGGGGTTCCCAGACTCTGCCCGGCATCTGGAATATTTCTCGGTCCCCGAAGAGCCGGAATATGTGAACCACGATTTCACCGCTCGGCTGGCGCGTTCGGGTCGCGAAATCGCGGTTCCGGCCCAGCAGAGCTTGTCCGACGCGCTTCAGGAAGCCGGCGTAAAGCTTGACGTCAAATGCTCGGACGGGATCTGCGGCGTCTGCAAATGCGGCCTGCTCGAGGGTGAGGTCGAGCACCGTGATTTCGTCCTGTCAAAAGCCCAGCGGGCGCATGAAATCGTGACCTGCAAGTCCCGCGCCGCCGCGCCGAACGGCGTCATCGTACTGGACTTGTGAAGATGATCCGCGGGGCGATGGAATTGGCTATGTCGGGAGGACTGCGTGGTTCGGATGCTGCGGATGCATTGTCCGGAGCCTGCGGGGGATAGATGAATGCAATCGCTGAGCTCCGCAAAGCAGGACAGATCCGTCACTCAGTATCCAACCGATATTTAAGAAACGTTGAACCGTCATATTCGATCTCGGCGACAAAGGTTGCGCCAAGCCGCTTGAGCGCACCGAGATTCTTTCGGGACGGCGGAAGAAGGAATGTCACGAATGGGATGCGATCATCGGCAATAGCAAACTCGATCGCTTTTCTCGAGATGCGTGTTCCCAATCCGAAGCACGTTGGTTTGAGCACGAGACCATAATCCCACTCATCTTCTTCCCTTTGAAACCCTCCCCATCCGACGTAGTTACCGTTGTCCAATATTGCCCAGTGCCCCAAACCGTCGCGGGCCCAGCATGCCTCTTTCATCGCGACAAAATTGGCGGCGGCGGCCTCATCCCATTCGTAAGTCAGAAGAGGCATATGCTCTGCAACACGCGGATCGGACATGTGAGTTACAAGCTCAGTCGGATCTATCTCGGTCAATCTGACAAAGGTAATATCGTGTTTCAACAGGATGTCCGTTTGAAGTGACTTTCTTGTCCCTTATGCAGGAGCCTGTTTCCGAGCAACGTGGATTGGCCTACGATCCGCCGAAATCACCTGAATTTGAGAGTTCTTTCTGAGCTTTATGCAGGCCTTAGCCGCCCGACACCCACTTGTGCGAAGCCGCGAAGACTACGCGGTCGCCGGGCTCGCTCCAATGTCACCTTTGCCCGGCGGGATGATCTACCGCATTAACCAAGTGAACGCGTGGCGTAGCGCTTCCTTTCCGCCAGTTTGAAGCGGCGCACCATGTGCCATGACGAGGCTATCGAAGGGCCATTCCAGAATACGTTGAACTCCTTCGCGGGCTGCGGTTCTGTCCGTCGTCGCCATGCGGAATTTGCGTGGCACCGAAGGGACGGGCGCGGTCATAAGGTCCAGCCGGGCCACCACCGCGCGCCAGCCGCGATACCAGCCTTGCGGGATCTGTTGCACGAGGTCGGTCACCAGCACGGTAGAGGACTGCCTGTGAAAGAACACAACCTCTGTGGTGATCCGATTGCCCCTGATGACCATCTGGCCCACGGCACCACCCCAAGCCGGGTCTGGTTCATCCCCAAGTGTCGCTTGTATTTCCGTTCCCGCGACATGTTCGGTCAGCCCCGGCGCAGCATGAACCTTTGCGTCAGGGAAAGCTGCCGCCCAGTCGGCAAGAAACGTATGATGAAGACTATTGGGCGCGACGAGATAACGGACCGGACCGAGCGCCTCGACAGCGCGACGCACGTCTTGGGTAAGTTCTACCGGCGACCAAACCCAAAGCCCGCCCTCCCCCGGTAACCTGACAACGGCCATCCGCGTGGGAAACCGGAAGCCCCCGGCAGCTGTCACCGTGGGGCCATCGAACAGCCAGAGCTCTGAACCAAACTGTTCCATGATCTATCCGGGCCCTCACTGATGATCTGCATCGCCACGCTACGTGTCAGCATCGGATTCGTCCAAATTCTTCTCCCGTATGGACAGGCCATTGAAGCCGATATCGCGAAGCACCGCAGCGTTTCGCGGATCCTTGGAAAGCTGCGCGGATTTAGCATCGAGCGGAATAGGCTCGTGTTGTTCTTTTCCGTCACCAGCGGTTGCGCCGGATTAGTGTCCTGAAACAGAAGGGAAAGTTCCGCCGCCGAACCACGCTGAATAGCGAGCAGAGCCTGATGTTCTTCACCCTCTGCAATCGAAAGACACACGACCGAACACGTCGGTCCGGAGGGGGGGGCAGCACCGTTGGAACCGGAGCCGGTGACACGTCAAACCCCTCTCCGGGGTCAAAATTCTTGTCAGAAATGCCTCGGGAGGGCATCATGGGGTCATTAGTCATTCGATTGGGGAGATCGATATGTATGACTATTTACAGGTTGGCATGGGCGGCGACGACGCGTTGGAGGGAACCCGCCTGAGAGACAACCTTATCGGGAAACTCGGTTCTGACACCCTGATTGGCAAGGCTGGCAAGGACCGGCTTGATGGCAACGACCTGTCCGATGAATTCGACGGTGCCGACGTTCTGCGGGGCGGCGGCGGGGCGGATCTGCTGATCGCCTCGTGGGGCGCGGATCTTTACGACGGCGGGGCGGGCAAGGACACGGTCAGCTATGCGCATGTCAGCTTTGGCGTGGACATAAGCATGACGGTTCCGGTGCTCGTGGGAGGGTTCACTCAAGGCCACAGCTTCACCAGTGTCGAAAAGCTGATCGGCACTGATTTCAACGACAATTTAACCGGCGACATTTTCAATAACGTGCTGAAAGGCGGCGGCGCGGGCGACGGGCTGAACGGCATGGACGGCAATGACAAGCTCTTCGGTGGTGACGGCGACGACCTGATGGATGGTGGCGAGGGCAAGGATGTCTCGAAAGGCGGCGCTGGCAACGATACCATCCGCGACACCGAAACCGTCGGCGCTATTGACAAGCTGATCGGCAATGGCGGCGACGATCAGTTGATCGGTGGTGAAGGTGCCGACATCCTAAAAGGGGGCGCCGGAAACGATCTTTTGCGCGATGACGAAACCGTGGCGGCCAACGATCTCATGCTGGGTGGCGGCGGTAACGATACGCTGATCTCGGGGCTTGGGAAGAACACCATGAAAGGCGGCGGTGGCGATGACACGCTGCAATTGCAGACCGGCGATGCGGTAATGGTCGGCGGCAGCGGCGCGGATACCTTCACCTTTTCGAACGCCATTGGAAAAGCCCGGATCAAGGATTTCGATCACGCTGAGGGCGACGTCATGCAGCTGTTATTTTTGTCGGCAGACGATTTCCTTGATATTCAGAACAATTCGAAAACCCGCAAAGGGGATCTGATCATCAATCTGGATGACGCCAAGATCATCGTAAACGATCTCACCAAGGCCCAGCTGGACGCGGACATGTTCGAGTTCAGCCTGTTCTGATCCCTTTGGTCAGACCAACACCTGATCCCAACGGACTGGGCGGATCGAAACTACGGTTGAAAGATTGCTTTGCGAAAGACGAACAGTTCGACGGTCGTCAGGCGTTCGCGGATTTCAGAAACCCGCAACCTGAGGGGTTGAGGCAAACTCTGGGAGCAGCACTGAGAGACAAAAAAAAGCGACAAACTGGCGATCCCGGGAGGACTGCGTCTTTTCAATGTTTTCAATGACTTATCCTGTAAAACTTTGAAGATACCCCCATTGAATCGCAATAGCTTTTTTTCGGCATTGTAAAACTTTTTGAGCGTGAAAAGTGCCACAGCGGGAGGGCATAACCCCGAGAGCGATAGCCGATTCAGAACGCCCCGAAGACATCGTAATCAAATCGTTGAAAGACCGCAGTTGAACAGAGGGTACCAACAAGGCGCATGAGGCACAGCGACGCGACACTGGCAAATCCTCCCTAAGACTAGAGAGGAGTCATGCCTCATTACTGCGATATCAAACGATTTGGACTTAGAAGCTTCCAAGCTGTAGTCAGGAGATCAGAGAGTACCGCGTACAACCTCATCGTCCACGTTGCGTTATGCAACATTGCTTGGTGTTGCAAATTGCAACGCCGGTACGGAAAATGCGCATCGACACTAACTTCCCCGATTAGCAAACAGCGGTCATGAAATAACTTTACTTCAGGCGTAGCCTATTTCCGGTTGCGATAATCCGGAAGGGCGAGACCGCAGGTTTTAGAATTCAAGCATCAGAGCTGCATCCGTTACGTCATGTCATTTTCCAATTTGCGGGCGTGAAGCGGCTCAAGATATGACTGGTCTTCTGTAACCGCGCGGACGCCCTAAAGACTCGTTTGAGCACTTACCTCGGCGACAAGAAACTTTTTGATCTGGAGGATCTCTTCGCGTACGGCAAAGTCGGTAACGGCAATACCCTTTTGGGTACGAGACGGGCAAGTACATTCTGGAGGGAGAAAGATTTCCATTGCATTGCGCAGCAAGTGACCGTTTTATTAAACTGTGACGAAACGCGTATCGATCTGTATTACCAGTAAATTATTCGATAACTCAGGAGGATATTATGGCCGCGCGTGATATTTCATTTGCCAGCTTTAATTTGTTCAACCTTCAGATTCCCGGCAAGGCAGTCTACGGAGACACCGACGGTTGGGATCAAAACACATTCGACAAGAAAATAGTTTTTACCGCTAAGGCCTTGTCGAGGCTTAATGCCGATGTTATCGGGTTCCAAGAGCTATGGGCCAAAGACGCCTTGCAGCCTGCGCTGGATGCCTCCGCGCTTGCGGAAACGCACACCCTGCTGGTTCCGAAAAACCACACGAACAACAAAATTATCTGCGCCGCTGCTGTACGAACTGACATGTTGGTTGGCGAACCTGAATGGATTGAAGACTTTCCGGACGAATGCGTCCTACGCTCCACGGGGGATGATCCGCAGCAACCTGATATTTCCGTGTCACTTTCCGGGTTTTCGCGCCCTATAATGCATGTCAAGGTGCAGCCTGATCCTAGCACGCCTGTCATTCATGTTTTTGTCAGTCATTTTAAGTCTCGCCGCCCTGCCCAGATTTGGAGAGAGCGAGATTGGTATAATATAGAGGTCCACGGCCCGCACACCAAGGCTTTGGGCTACGCCATCTCAACAATACGTCGAACAGCAGAGGCCACAGCTTTGCGAGTAATCGTGACAGCCTTAACAAAGAATTCGGATACGCCAGTTGTCCTGCTGGGCGATATGAATGACGGCAAAGAAAGTAATACGCTGAATGTACTATCGGAGCAGCCAACCTACCTTTCGCCGCTTTCGTCTGGCGGCGGAGATAATGCGCTGTACACAGCGCAAACCATGCAAGAATACCGCTCGACTCGAGACGTCTATTACACACACGTTTATAAAGGCCAGCGTGAGAGCCTAGATCACATCATGTTCAGCCAAGAGTTTTACGATAATTCGAAAAAGCGCCTGTGGGCATTTGACGAGATGATCGTGCAGAATGATCACCTTAATTACGAGGATCACAAAGAAAGTGGAACAAACGACCACGGATTTATACGCGTCGGGTTTCGTTGGAAGCCTGAAAACAACGTAAAAAGTTGATTTCAGCCGATACCAGCCGCTTGAAGGGTGGCGTGTGGATCCAGTCATTATTGGGCGCGAGAACTCACCAAACTTGGGCATGATGTTCGCTTGATCCCAGCCAATTATGTGAAGCTCTATGTCAAACGCGGCAAGTCCGATGCCAATGATGCAGAAGCCATCTGCGAAGCGATGACTCGCCCGACAATGCGGTTTCTCGCGCCCAAGTCCGACGAACAGCAGGCCGTCTTGTTCCTACACCGCGCCCGCGATTTGATCGTCAGGCAGCGAACACAACTGACAACATGCTTCGCAGCCTGCTCGCAGAATTTGGCGTCATCATACCACAAGGAACTGGAGCCGCGGTCAAATATGCAAAGGGTGTCCTGGAGGGAGAGAAGCCCGCCCTTCCACAGATCGCGATTGATGTTGTGAGACAACTCAGCCACCAACTTGTTGCTATGCATCTTCGGTTCCGATGGTACGAGATGCGCATGCGACTGCATTCGCAACTGGATAAGCGCGTCATGTTGTTGCGCACCATCCCGGGCGTTAGCCCCGTGACCGCATCGGCCATTGTCGCCACTGTCGGCGATGCAAAGCAGTTCAAGAATGGTCGACAATTTGCAGCGTGGCTGGGCCTGACACCTTTGAACCTCTCAAGCGGCGGAAAGAAGCGATTAGGGCGGATCACGAAGATGGGCGACCGATAATTCGGCGCCTTCTCGTGACCGGCATGACGGCGCGACTGCGGCAAATCAAGGTGAACCCTGACCGTGTCGATCCTTGGGCCATAGGCCTTCTCGAGCGTAAGCCCGCGCGCTTGGCGACCGTCGCAATGGCGAACAAGACCGCCCGGATAGTCTGGGCAGTGCTAACCAAGAACGAATACTGTCGGGCTCACACAGCTTAAAATCGAGAAGGAACACACGAGACAGCAAGACCATTGAAATGATGACGCGCAGTCAGCCCGCCAGCCAAGACAACCAATCGAATGTCCAGAACACAGTGTTGTTCGATAAGCCGTTTGGGACTTGGTCGCGGAAACCATCAGGGCCAGTGGCTACCCGTGCCACGCAAGCAGGCCGGACACACGTCTGCTTCTGACCAGTGCAAAATCAACTTCAAAAGTGTCTTGCTATGCAGTGCGGCTATCCACACAAGACACTCGTTGTGGCGTGCCGCATGGACTGACAGCCCGAGGTCCGCAGTGCGGATGTAACGGAAACAATCCAGCGCGTGCAATTTTATCGACACTTTTGGTGAAGTTCAGCCTATAATGTTTTGACATTCGAAATACGAGAGGCGACCAACTTGGAGATCCAGTGGATTTTGGTGACTGGTCTGGCCCTGATGGCGACCGGAGCGATCACAGTATATTTGAAGCGAGAAATCACGACCGGCCAGGCGCTGATCTTTGCCTTTGGCGGCGCCATGATCGCCATACCGCAAATTGCCGATTTCCAGTTCGGCAACGGGACGCTCAAATTCACGACAAAAACCCAAGCTGCGGCATTGACGACCCAGGTAGAGACTTTGAACAAGGAACAGGCCGAGCTGGCAAGCACCGTTCTGGCTCTGACAAAGCAGAACCAGAAGCTTGCAGAACAGGTTGCAAAACTCAGCGAGGACGTGTCCGATGCACCTGACGGCAACGCAGCATCCGCTCCTCCCGAATTCGTCGTACCTAACTGGTCAACCTTACAGAAAAGTACGGAAAGCCTGATCCAGCAGAGCGAGGGCCGGACACTTCAACTAGACAGCTTGAAGCAGCAGCTTAAAGCAGAGTGAAACGGCCCATTTTCCGTCTTGGTAGAGGGGCCTTACGCGCGTGCGACGGAAACGCGCCCTAGATAACCATTTAATGAGTTAAGTAGCTACAATCGACGGCCAAGGCCTATCGTCTAGCAATGTCGATAAGATTTCCGGAAGGGTTGGCGCGCATTGAAGATCTTTTTCGAGCAGCGGCATGTCCGGCCCATTGCCGCCGTTCATCACTTCTCTGAATGCCGCAGCGCGGCCCGCCGAACCCGATGGGGTGGATGGCTCCTGCTCCAACCGGCGTCGCAATGCGCCATAGTGCAGTTGTCGTGACTGCTATGAGAGGAGCCACCCAATGCAGGTTACAACAGTCGGCGTAGATCTGGCCAAGAACGTTTTCCAGGTCCATGGGATTACCGAGACCGGAGAGGTCGTTTTTAATCGGACGATTAGGCGCGCGCAGCTTCTGGCTTTCTTCGAGGACCTGCCTGCGTGTCTTGTCGGCATGGAGGCATGTGGGTCCAGTCACTACTGGGCGCGGCAACTTTCTGCCCTTGGCCACGATGTTCGTTTGATCCCGGCGAATTACGTGAAGCCGTATGTCAAACGCGGCAAGTCCGATGCGGCCGATGCCGAAGCCATCTGCGAAGCAGTGACACGCCCCACGATGCGGTTCGTCGCGATCAAATCGGAAGAGCAGCAGGGTGTGCTGTTCCTGCACCGTGCCCGTGATCTGATCGTTCGTCAGCGCACTCAGCTCGGCAACATGCTGCGCGGTCTTCTGGCAGAGTTCGGCATCGTGATCGCTCAAGGCATAGGCAGCAGCGTGAAGTTTGCTAAAGGCGTTCTGGAGGGAGGCCTCCCGCGCATTCCGGAGGTTGCCGTTGATGTCCTGACCAACCTCAGCAATCAACTCGTTGCTCTGCACCTTCGGGTCAGATGGTACGAGATACGGATGCGGCTTCAGGCCCGGCAGGATCCCCGCGTGACGCTGCTTCGCACGATACCGGGTGTCGGTCCTGTGACGGCGTCCGCCATTGTCGCCACTGTCGGCGACGCGCGGCAATTCAAGAGTGGGCGGGAATTTGCAGCCTGGCTTGGGTTAACTCCACTCAACCGATCCAGCGGAGGCAAGGAAAAGCTGGGGCGCATCTCAAAGATGGGAGATCGATACGTCAGGCGCCTGCTGGTTACGGGAATGACCGCGCGCTTGCGGCAAATGAAAACCCACCCGGAACGGGTCGGCTCGTGGACGCTGGACTTGCTCGCACGAAAGCCCGCCCGCCTTGCAACCGTCGCGATGGCAAACAAGACGGCCCGGATCATCTGGGCCATCTTGACCAAGAACGAACGCTACCACCCGCACTCCGCCTGAAACGAAGAACAAGAACCACAGAGACAGCAAGACCATTGAGATGATGGAGCACAGTCATCCCGCCCGCCAAGACACCCCGCCGAATGACCAGGACTCATCATTGTCCGTGAACCCGTATGGGAGTTGGCTTGCGGAAACCATCAGGGCCAGCGGCCGCGTGCGCCGCGCAAACAGGCCGGACACACGTCTACTTCTAACCAGTGCAAAATCAATCTCAGAGAAGTCTTGCCATGCAGGAGCAATGGTATGGACCCCGCCGCCCACGTTCGGCGTACCTTGGAAAAGC
>NZ_AQQP01000070.1 GCF_002210165.1 Phaeobacter sp. 22II1-1F12B
TGTCGTTTTAGTTTCATGTGTCGGACGGCCGGTGTTGATGAGATTCAAGCACTTCCCTGAAAAACGAGCCGGGGTTCATGAGATTCTGTACCGGTATTTATGAGACTGGATGCGTCGGAGTTTGTGAGACTGGCGTTGTCTCGCGGCTTTTTCTGCAGACTGGCGTGCTCTCTCGTCGCGCTCAGCGCGCCAGAACCGGGCCGAGATGCTTCGCCTCAACGAAAGAGGCCATGCGTCAATCGCCTGCCGGACCCGTCCCTGCCCCTCCGCATCGCTCATGAGCATGACCGAGATCGCCCATTTGACCGGATCCTCAATGATCCGCCCGACGCCGACCGCCAGCGCGAAACACTGCAAGAGCGAGCCCTGCGCCAGGGCGTGGAGACCGGGACGCACTGGCTTGGCAAGCACTGGCGCCACCTGATCGTATTCGGGAACTACGACCGTGAGCGCCTGTCGGATGATCGGCGTGGTCAAAAAATCATGATAGTCCCGGCGGTCTTTCAGAGACATTCGTGGCTGCTCGCAAACGTTCGGCGGCGAGGCCCGGCGATGTCGCACCGTCAGAAGCTGAAGCACTTCGGGCGCTTCCAGGTCGCCCTGCCCCGCGCTGCGCGCCGAGGCATCGAGATGCGCGGCACCGACCTCGGCATGCCCTTCAAGTTTCTTGAAGCAATCCGTACCGAACCGATCGGACAGGGTCTCGCCGGTGGCGTCCCGAAACTCCACACCATGCACCGGGCAGCGAAATCGCCATGGCAGGGCTGTGGATTTGCGTTGCGGCTCTTCGGGACAGTACGGGCAGTAATACCGGCTCTTCCGCGCGATCATCATACGCGCCTGTGGCCCGAACTCCCGGAATGTCATGGCCTGCACTGCTTCGGGCGAAAGGCCGGTCCGAGCCGCGATCAGAGCCCCCTGCCCTTCCGAGAGACGCCATTCCAGGTCGAACACGTCGTGCCCCTTCAGGCCAAGCGTGGCGACGAATTCCGAAACCGTCATGGCGTAGAACGGGGCCATACGTGCGATCCAGGAGGACAGCCGCTCGTCGGCCTCTGGGGCGTCTACGACCGGCAGGCGCCCGCACCCCGTCACACCGGCTCTCCCAGGACCGCCTGCAACCGGTCGCCGCCCAGAATATCGCGCGAGAGGATGCGTTCCTCACCACTTTCGATGGCGGCGATCGCCAGCTGCGACAAGATCGAAAAGATGCCCGAGGTGATGCCGCCAGTCACCTTGATCATCCGCGAGAGTGCCTTCTCATCGATCTGGCTTTGGCGCCGAAGCGGCAGCGTGCGCGTGAGCGTGCTCATCAGCCCGTTCAGATCCTCGCCCTCGCGCCAAGGCGGCAACGCGAAGGCCTCGAAACGGCGCACCAGCTGATCATCGGTGCGCAGCGCGTTGCGAGCCTGCGCTGTACCAACACAGACCAGCGGGATGCGCAGCTCGTTGCCCAGAAAGCGCAGCATGTTCAGGAATCGTGCCTGTTCGCGGATCGTCCCCGCCTGCAGGCTGTGAATCTCGTCGATGACCAGCATCCCCGGACGCAATTCGGCGAGCAGACGCAAGGCCAGGCTTTCCAGCACAGACAGTGTCGCCCGCGGCGGCTCCGGGGCACCGATCGCCGCCAGGATCCGACGGTAGAAGCGCGATTCATCAGGCCCAGACACCATCTGCACAGCGACAACTGGCATATGTAGCCGTCCGCTGGTCTCGTCGAAGCTCGATGCGTGATCGCGGGTGAACTTCTCGATGATCATCGTCTTGCCCATGCCACTGTCACCGACAATGAGCAGGTTCGGCATGCGGGCGCGCTCGGGAAACGACATTAGCGTTTCCAGCTTCTCCAAGGCGGCCTCAGCCCTGGGATAGGAGATCCAGCGGTCGGCGCGAATCCTATGAATGCGCTCCTCGGCGCTGAGCGCGGCGATCTTGCCGGCTCCCGGATAGAGATGCGGGAACTCAGTCATCGTCGTACCACTCCTCGACCTTGAAGCCCGGGTGGCTGAGGAACGGGCTCCCCGTCCCTTCCGGCGCAGGCAGGGAATCTGGCGCGTCGGCATCCGGTGTCACATCGATCATCGGCAGAGGGACCAAATGCGCCCGCCGCGCCTGGTGGCGCCGTATCGCCTTCGTCTGCCGTTCGGCGCTGTCGACGAGGTCGCGCTGCGCCTCGATCGTCCTGAAAATCAGCTCTTCATCTACCGACCGGCGCCCGGCCTCGCGCAAAGCCCGCCGCGCCGCGCGGTGTTCCCAGAGCGTGATCGCAGGCCGGGTCAGATCCGCCGGCCGGGCTTCGATGATCCCGTTCTCTGTCAGCACGAAGATGCGCGAAAGATCACGCGGGTCGTATTTGAGCGTGAACTTTCGGCTTTCGCGGCCCATCAGCCAGCGCAACTCGTCCGCCCAGTAGCGGATGTGGAAGAGATGTAGGCCGTCGCGCTGCAAAACCCGCTGCTCGGAGGGCAGAAAATCGATCAAGAACTGCCGGAGATCGACCGGCATGCGGAGCTTGGTCTCATCCGCCTGCGCCGCCCAGGCTGCTGACGGCGTGGTTTCCATCACGCTGTGGACCCGCGCATGGTAGGAACCGGTGATCTCGAGGGCGAGCCAGGTTTCCAGCTCTCCGAGCGTCATCACCGCCTCGGCCTCGACGTCGAGATCGCCGCGCTCGAAAATGTTCGAGAAATGCGAGCCCGGCAGCAGGTGAATCGCGCCCATCATCGTGCCGATCAGACGCTCGATATGGCCGCCATAGCGCGGCGTTCCCGGTGGTCGGTGCCGCAGGTCGATCTGATATTCGGAACAGGCCCGCTCAAAGGCGCGCGCGTGGAACTCCGCGCCATTGTCCACGTAAATCGCGCTCGGGATACCCTGCGCAGCCCAATCCGTGCTGATACCTCGCGCAGTGAGCCAATGCGATTTGTCCATCACCGCATGGGTCAGACACAGCGCAACAGCCAGAAGCGATGGCGGCTCCAGCGACAGATGAAACCCCAAAACCATGCGG
>NZ_AQQP01000071.1 GCF_002210165.1 Phaeobacter sp. 22II1-1F12B
GTGGAGCCATTCCGAGTTGTAGGACACGGGCGGCAGGAAACTGTCGCCCGTTTTCCGTCTCAGGCCGTCATCGGCCCTGAAGTTTTGCCCACATCGGCGTCCCGTGGAACAGCCAAGGTTGGTAGAGAATCCTGGCAAGGTCGGGCAGGTGCGGACGGTCGTCCCGTCGACGGTCTTCCTTCTTTTGGGTAGTTCCGCCCGAGGTTTTCTCCTCCTTGACACTGTCAGCTTTCTGACCCGAGTCCTTCGGTTGCGACGGCTGATGGACGCCCATCCGCATCGCCGGGGTCGTCCGAACAACCTTGCCGGCGCGCCTCTTCGGCACGAAGATCACTTTGTCCGTGCCCGGCACGGCGAGGCGTCTTAGGTTCTCGCCATGCTCCTCTGGATCAGCAGCTTCCTCCGCATCGTCGGTGGTTGGGCCTTCCGGAGGTGATGCATCTGCCTCCAAAGGTGTTCTGTAAGGCCTCCAGTCGAAGAAGTTGTAGTGCACCCGCCATATGTTCATCAGGGCGATCAGGACGCGCGGATTGTAGGCGGCGCCGTTGATGTATGAGGCGCCCACACGAGAGCTACGACCGCCCGCACGCTGAATGATACTGACGCGCTCGCGGATCGCGTTCATGAAGGTGGAGGTCGGCTGAATCGTTGCGTGGATGACCCTGCGGGTTATGGCGGCGCGGAGCTCGGGGTCATCGATCTCGTCGTCGATGCCGAGCCTTCGGTAGGCGGCGCGATAGCGCGGCGACAGGATCGGGAAGCCAACGGTCTTGTCGATCTCGTTGGCCGTCTGGATGGGGCTATTGACCCACAAGCGCGGGAATGCGGCCGAGGCAAGGTTCGGCCCCACCAGCGAGCTTTTCGACTGGTCGTCCGGGTCGCTGCGGTAGGCAGGACTCAGCTTCGAGGAAGTCCAGCTCTGTAGTGCTTCCCAAGGCATCAGGTGGGGATGCATCTTGCGCCACTCCGCGAGGCTCTCCGAAAACTCGGCCTGTTTCTCCCGGATACGGTCGATCGGCGCATCCTTCTTGAAGCCGATCACTGTCCATTCGAATCGGTCCGCCAGGATCTCCTCGCGGAAGATGTGCGGCACGACCCGGGCCATCTGTCCCTCCTTCTCGCCGACGAGAGTGAGCTTGCCGCTGGGGATCATCCACTTGAGGCACGCAAGGGACGCCGCCTTCGTGTAGGTATCGCGTGTCATCACGCCATCGAAGGCATTCCGGCTGTCGCGCTCGTGCTTCACGAGGTTGAACCAGTGATCGCGCAGGTGCTCGATCTCGTCTGCCCGGGCGCTGGCGGCCTCCGTCGCCATGTCGGCTTCCGGCGAGAGCTCCTCTCCGGCAGCATCGAATGCCTTGATAGTCCGCGCCACGAAATGTCGGAGGCGCTTCTCCGCAGCGGAGAAAAGCGCCGGCTCGTCGAACCGCGCTGTCGGCCGCTGGAAGTGGAGCAGCGGCGCGGTGAAGGTGCCGTTTGAGTTCCGATACTGCTTGCGCAGCGTCGAGCCCCGAGCGACGCCGAAATAGGCGTCCTCAATGACCTCCAGCGGGTCGATGGTCGGATCGAAATCCACATCGCAGCGGAAAACATAGCCTGACCGGATGTCGGCGCTGACCGAACAGTTCAGCTGTGTGATCTTGCGGTCGATCTTCGTCTGCCAGTTCACCCCGACGACGATGTCGTCGTGGGCGATGCGGGTATGGGTGTATGGCTTGCCGTCCTTGATGCGCTGGCGTTCGACCCGCTTTCGCCATTCCGCGAGTTGCGCCTTTTCGTAGGCCAATAGCGTCCGCTCCAGCCAGAAGATGCGATCGTATAGCCTGGACATTCCCGGCTCGGTTTCGCCTCTCGGCGTCCGCAGAATGCGGCGGATGTCGTGAAGACCGGTGCCATTGGCCAGCAGGGACAATATCTCGATATTCTCGTCGCGCTTTTTCTGGCGGCGATGCTCGCTCGAGACCGTGAAGCGGGCGCCGGGCAGCCCCTTGCAGGGTTTGTGGATCACCCTGACAGAGCGCGCACGAGGCACAGAACCTTTCTTATGGCCGACCTTTCGCGACGGCTTACCGTTGGCGCCGTTGAAGATGAACTCCTCGGGTTTCTCCAGGTAAGCGGTCCCGCAGTTGCCGCAGAAGGGACCCTCCAACGCGCCGTTCTGGACCCAAAGTCGATGTCGCTCCTCTTCGTAGGCTTCGTTCGAAATCAGCCTGGTCCGAACGCCGCATTCCGAGTTTCCTCGGAGGTGCTGACAGATCAGGACCCGACCGTCATTCCAAGCCCGCGGATCGCCTGCAAACTCGAACGCATCGGTCTCTCGATGTAGGTTGTCGCCGCTCTCAGCCTCGATCTTATAGCGACCGACACCATGCGCGATCGTGGGGTCGGCCATGGCGGCCTTCATCCGCCTCTCGGCGGCACCACGACCTACGAAGGCGTGCTTCGTCGGCGCCGGTTCGATCCCGTAGTTCCCGCAGTCGGGATCACCGCAGCAGTTGAGATTTGTATCGCCGGACACGCGAGGGTATACTTGCGCGAGCGTGAGGTTCTCCAGGCTCTTCACCTTGTTCGGTCCTTTCGTCCGTTTCTGGGTCAAGAGCTCGCGCACCTCCAAGATTGGCCGGTCTGGCCAATGACGAAATCAAACGGGCACAAAAGAGCGCTCGCCGCGGGAAGTTCAAACTTCCCGCCAGTTCGCCCCTGATGGCGGAAAAATCAGACGAGATTAGGGCGGAAAAACAAAAGCCTGCCGACCTCTCGGTCGGCAGGCAGGTAGGGCGTGTGTCCTACAAGTCGGAATGGCTCCAC
>NZ_AQQP01000072.1 GCF_002210165.1 Phaeobacter sp. 22II1-1F12B
CACGCCGACGCGGATTTTCTGGCCCTCCGGAGAATTCTGATCTGCTTCCTTGCGTACCGGTGAGCCGCGCTTCGTAGCCACCTTGCAGACTGCTTTTTCGAAGTATTTCCAAGTCCGGATGAGAGGAATCTTTTCTTCGTTTTTTGCCTTTTCTGCCAGTACTGGAAGGATGTGCCGCCGCAGATCCAGACCAAGGTTTAACCATTTGAGCAAAGTGGGGATATCGTCGACAAGATACCGCATGTTCTCTGCCGTTGCCCAGCATCCGAGTGCCTCGAAACACTGTTCGAGCAGCTTGTCGTACTGAACCGTAGTAGTATTTGTTTGAATGCATTTGTTCTGGTCGGACACCCTTGCCGCATCGGGCGGAAGCATCGTCCGGGACTGGGCACGGATTTGGGACCATTGCTGCTTTGTTTGGAGCGTCTCCTTGACATAGCGACCGAGCATCGGATGGCCGGTGTCGGGGATGAGAATTCGCCCGGGCCAATCGGTGAGTGCGACTACGTCAGTCAATTGGCCGCCATTTGATCCCATCCGACCAATACGTCGGATCAGGTTGCGCTGCTCGAAAATCTGCAGAACGGAGCGCACGCTACGGTCGCAACACCCTGCTTCGGCCGCAAGTGTCTTTTGGCTGCACCAGCTGCAGCCATACTTGTCAGCGTGACGAGCTAAAACCAGAAGAATTGCCTTCTGGATGGGGCGAAGGATCGGAACCATATGCGCCCAGCGCGTGGCTTCGAAGTTAAGTGGATTAGAATTAATTGATCGCTCGATGCGGGACATCTGCACGATTTCTTTCTGCATATCAGCAGAGACGGCCTCATTGGTGCCGCGTTCGCTTTCCTTGTGGTTCATGTTTGTCCTCTAAGACGATGGCGGCAATTGGTGCCGCCTTACATCGGAGGTCTCACGTTCGTAGTAGTCGAAATAGTTGGTATAAATAGCCCGGACTTTATAATATTAACTGTCTTCATTCAGGGTCGTTGGTCCTGTCCAGTGCCTGCCGCGCCGAAAGCCTTTTCAGTTCCTCCCGGATCCACCGAGCGACCGTCTGTGCCTGAGGCGGCTCGAGTTCAGGGTGGGTCGTTTTTTGAATTCGGATCAATTCGGCTGCTTCCTTGTGGGCACCGTCTTGTGCCTCGCCAGCTTCTCGTCGTCGGCGAAATTCATCCATTATAATGGGGCGGGCTTGGGATTGAGGCCTGCCTGCCGCTCGCGGTCGTTCTTCACCCGCCCCAGCACGATGAATCAAAATCTTGATGGTCCCGACGGACACTCCTGCAGCCAAGCTATCCTGCACCGAAACGGTCCGAAGTTCTTGCCAAAGCAAACGAGGAATCTGGCGATGAGGATCGCCAGGTGACCCCGGCGTCACGTATGCGATGAGATCGCCAGACATGAGCTGGTCGAACAGCGCACGCTTGAGATCGTTCCAAGCGCTATTGGCTGCGTCACTGGCTGCTCTTGAGGCTGCCTGCCGGCGCATCTTGATTGAAGAGATGTGCCTGGCGTCTGTTTCGGGCCAACGACGACCACCGGGAGGCGTACGGGACCGTTCGCGCACATCGCGTTGCTGCCTTTTGAGGTCTTCCCATTTCTGCCATTCGTCTGGCAGAAATTCCTGCATCGCAGACAAAACTGGAACGGCGCCTTTCGGAGGTAGCGGAAGTACAGGGGTACGCGACACGTGTGAAACCATCCTTGTAATTCAGACGGACGTGCACCTACGCCAAACTTCCGGAATTGTCTCCCCTCATCACGGGAGTATTTCAGCCTGTCGTACTGAAAAACACACCCGAAGCCTTTGGCGTAGCCCAGCGCGCGGCGATCTGGATTTTGGATAGTAAGCGGTTCTTTGCATTTTGAGAGGGTGAAGCAGATGAGAATGTTGGAGCGCGACGGCATTAAAAAGGTCGTCAACATTTCTTCCAATGGGGCCTATAATTTTGACGCCTTTGACCCGCCTCACTACCGCGCATCGAAGGCAGCGCTCGATACCCTGACAAAAGACCTTGCCCGCCGCTATGCTCGAGACAGGATTTCTGTGAACTCCATTGCGCCTGCGATGACCGAAACGCCTCTTTTCAACGTTGTGAGCGAGGATGTGCTGGCCGAGGCGGTCGCACAGATGCCGCATGGACGACCGATGCAGCCTGCGGAGGTGGCGGCGTGGGTCGGTTTCCTGATTTCGCCCGCTGGAGATGTTTCGAGCGGGAACATTATCATTCTCAATCAGGGACGAGATGTGCGTTAGTTGTAGAATTCAGGTGACTTTCGCAGCTTTGGCCATTGTTCGGGCTCATGTCCGAATATGACGAAGGCATTACGTTCTTCGGCCAGCTCCATCAGCCTCTGCGCATTATTGAGTGCGGTTTCCGGATCGGGCGCGGTGTCGAACCGTTCATCTATTTCCGAGCGGCGGGATATTGCGTCACTTGTCAGCATCACGCATCCGGTGTTGGGCAATTCGATCACCATCGCGATCTGTCCGGGCGCATGACCTGGTGCCTGCAGGACCTCGAAACCGGGGCCGATACGGGTGTCGTTTCGCACGGTGATGTAGTCTCGGTCGGGCCATTCCCAAGGTTGGCCGCCCGACCAATAAAGCGGCTTTGGCAATGCGCGCTCGCGCTCTGAAACAAACATGGGGGCCTGAAGGAAATCGAAAATCCCGCCAAGGTGGTCTATGTGCGTGTGGGTCAGAATAAACAGATCGATTTGATTTGGCTGCACG
>NZ_AQQP01000073.1 GCF_002210165.1 Phaeobacter sp. 22II1-1F12B
ATCAGGATCGGCCGTCGCGATAGACTATATGGGTCCCATCCAGATGGCGGGTACCCACGACGGTCAAAAAAAAGCCGAGACAAGCTCGGCCGAAGTCCAACAGGGAGGATGGGTGCCTTTAGCCATGATCCGCCTCTTGCACCCAAGCCCAATGTATGCGCCGAGCATGTAATCCGCAAGGTCCTGACCATCGGACAAGGTGATTTAGTTATGTTCGCGTGAGCAAAAGGCAACGCACAAATGCGTCCGATTTGGTGAAACAGCTTGAGTACCCGCTTCAGCCTGCTGACCGGCAGCCCCTCCTTCGCTTCGCCGTTTCGAGTGCAAGCATCGACGATACTGCTTCATCCTCGCAAGAATGACGCTGGATGAGGAATTTGCCCCGCCACCCGAGCCAGCCCCACTCACGCACCACATCGACACCGCCGAAGAGATCAGGCTGCAGGCTCATGCGATAGAACCGCCGCATGTTGAGCGAGGGATCAATCCTCCTGAGCTCGACACTCGTCGGTATCGGCTCAAACTCCTCGACGATATGGAGCATATTGGGAGTCAGCTTCATGATTGCCACAATATCAGGTGGACAGCTATCTTTCCACTATGTTCTACTTCGGTTCGAAGCCAGCTCGGAATAAGACGAATGCTCGCTGAAGGCCGATTCCGTGGAAAAACGCCCGGTCGCGAGCGCAGAATATCGGCCACTTGAGAAGGCGCGAACGCCTTTTCTGTTGGGCTCTTCGCGATTTCTGCGGTGCAGGAAATATCTTGGCCAGTTTCCGAAGGTTCTGGGCGGTTGCGGCGAGGAGGAGGAATTTGCGCCGCATGGGCCGCGTAATCGGAGCCGGTTGAGGCCGAGGATCCGCTTGAGATGGGCAAAGAGCATCTCGACCTTCTTCCTCAGCTTCATTGAGATTACGTATTGCTCGGTTTTGGCTATTTCACGAGCGACCTGCCGGGCATCCTCATGTTCTTCACGGATGATCTTGCGCGCATCCGCGTTGGGGCAGCACTTTGCCTTCGATGGACAGGCCTGGCAGACCTCTTTCAGCGCTCGATAACGGGCAGTTCCCTTCCATGTAGGACCCCGGTTCGGGTCGGAATAGTTCCGGCGGAACTGCTTCAGCTCCTGACCCTCGGGGCAAATGTATTGGTTGTTCTCCGCATCCGATTCAAAGTCGGCGCGGGTCCATGTCCCGTCATTGCGCCCTGACTTGTCGAATACGGGAATGTGGCGCGCGATCTTGTGGTCGACCAGCCAGCCCAGCATTGACGCGGTGCCATAGGCGGTATCCGCGATGAGCCGCTCTGGATGAAGGTCGAACTTGGTCTTCACGCGCTCCAGCATGGTCTCGGTCGAACCGACCTCGGCCCGGCGGATCGATCTGGTAGCTCCAACATCCACGATGACGCCATGGTCGGTGTCGATCAGGTAATTGTCGGAATAGCTGAAGGATGCCGGGCCCTTACGGGCTGCCGTCCATTGGCTGGCCGGGTCGGAATGGGACGTGAACTTGGGCTGGGCCTCGCTGGCCGCGCCGAACGTTGCCTTGTCCAAAGTGTCGAGATACTCACGAACCGCCCTCGGCGCGTCGGTCGGATGGATCGCTGTCGCGTCCCACTCCTCCTTTCCGCAGGCCGTGGGCGATCGGTTGCACGCGGTCCGGACTGACAAATGCGCCGCACCCACTACAAGACGAAGTCTCCCTGCCCGAGCACGCCGAACCTCTGGACAAGGTGGAGGCCGCGGCGGATCTCCATACGCTGCAGGCACGCGTCCTTTTCGTCGGCTGTGGACCGGGCGCAGATTTTCAGGAGCGCGTGGTGAGGAATTTCGAAGTCCTCGCGCCGATCTTTCCCCTCCCAGTGTTCCTCGAGGTCGTCGAAACTGCCGGAAATCCAGAACATGCTGAAGCTCGCGAAGTGAACGGATTCGATCACCTCATGGCTTTCGAACCCGACGTCGCCGTATACCATACGGAACAGGTGCTCTTGCTGGAAGAATGTGGCGAGAACCTCCGACACCTGCGCCCGGCTGACCGGATCAAGATCCTCCATCCGACTCCTGTCTATCCATGGGCCGCGATGGCTGAGAACCGTCACCAGGCGGGAGCACGAATCATACCACGTGTTGCCGAGAGAATGCTTCAGCCAGAGCGCCACCGGAGCGGCAGGCCGGCGTGATCCCTCGATATCGCCGAGACTGGCCAGGAGCACATCCTGCGTGGTACGCGTGAAAACCGCGTCGGCCGACATCTGTTCGGGAGCGTAGTCCGGAAGGTCGTGCAGGAGATCGAAGGTCATGGCGGAGCCTTTCAGTATATAGGGGTTGCGCGGCGGGCACCCGGCGCTTCGCGGCCTGCCGCCGGGCGGAGGTGGACTTCATGAGAGGAGGATGGGCGTCCACAAATGCGCGCGGAAACGGTTCCTCCCATGAAGTCGCGCAATTGCCGCAACGTCAGTCTGGATCGCGGCAGATGAGGCCACCTGGATCGACTCCGTGCGCCTGATCGACAATGTCTTCGTTGCGGGCCCCCAGAGCGTCGAGAACCCGGAAGATCAACCGCTCGAGCTGGTTTGAGGGAGATAGGTGACGATAGGGCGGGGCCATTAGCGTTACCGCCGTGATCGGCTCTGATGATGTGACCGCCCCCCGACGGCATCTCTGTGTCAAGGTGGG
>NZ_AQQP01000074.1 GCF_002210165.1 Phaeobacter sp. 22II1-1F12B
TATGGCGCGTCAATCTGAGTGAGACGCCAGCGACAATCAGGATGAGATTCTATGTCGCGGCATCGGTGACGTTATCATCGTGATTGCCGCTGGCAAGATTTTCTTCGGCTGCTGTTTGTCGCTCCGCGTCAATCAGCGGTGTATTGTTGATTGTCGCGTAAGCGGCAGGCCTGCCTCTCTTCCGTTTCGCCTCCATCGCCGTCCGCCGTCTGTAGCTTTCCACGTTCATCTCGAAGATGGTCGCATGGTGGACGAGCCTGTCGACGGCCGCGAGCGTCATTGCCGGATCGGGGAAGACCTTGTTCCATTCGCCGAAGGGCTGATTGGCGGTGATCATGATGGACCGCCTCTCGTACCGCGCCGAGATCAGCTCGAAGAGAACGCTGGTTTCGGCCTGATCCTTGGTGACATAGGCGAGATCATCGAGGATGATCAGGTCGAACTTGTCCAGTTTCGCAATCGCGGCCTCGAGCTGCAGTTCCCTGCGGGCCACCTGCAGCTTCTGGACAAGATCGGTGGTTCTCGTGAAGAGCACCCGCCAGCCGTTCTCGATCAGTGTCAGACCAATGGCGGCCGCGAGATGACTCTTGCCGCCGCCGGGCGGGCCGAACATCAGGACATTGGCGCCCTTGGCCAGCCAGCTGTCTCCCGCCGCCATGGCCATGACCTGTGCTTTTGAGATCATTGGAACGGCGTTGAAGTCGAAGCTGTCCATCGTCTTGCCGGGCGGCAGGTGCGCTTCGGCAAGATGGCGGGCGATCCTGCGGTGGGCGCGTTCGGCCAGTTCGTGCTCTGCAATAGCGGCCAGGAAGCGGGCGGCAGGCCAGCCCTCCCGGTCAGCCTGTTCGGCGAATTGCGGCCAGAGGATCTTGATGGTCGGCAGCCGCAGGTCGTTCAGCATGATGCTGAGGCGGGCCTCATCGACGGTATGGGAGCGCGTCATGCCGGTACTCCTGCTGCATCCGCCGTTTTGACGAGGGCTTCATAGCTGTCCAGGGACACGGATTGCACGGTGACGGCCGGCAGACAGGCCGGGTCCGGGGCGAAGTGCCTTCGAAGGACAGCAATGTTGGGGAGACCGCCGGCCTCGAGCACCTTGGCCAGTTCCGCCGCCAGCGCCCTCTCGCAGCTGCGCTCATGCGCCAGGGCAAGCAGCTCGACTGTGATCTTGCAGGCCTGCCGTTCGGGCAGCCGGTCGATGAGCGCCTCGAAGGCACGCCGGTACTCCTGGCGCGGGAAGAGCTTGTCGCGGTAAACGAGATGCAGAAGGGCCATGGGCTTTCTGCGCAGCGAATGGATGACATGGTGATAGTTCACGACCTGGTCATGCTTGCCGTTCGCCTTGGCCCGCCCCCTGGGCAGGGTCAGCAGGCGGGTGCCGCCGGTGAAGACATCCAGCCTGTCGTCAAACAAGCGCACGCGCAGCCTGTGCCCGATCAGGCGGGAGGGCACGGTGTAGAAGACCTTGCGCAAAGTGAAGCCGCCGGTGCTGGAAACGGTGACGATCACCTCCTCGAAATCCGTGGTGCGGCGTGCGGGCAGCCCCTGCAGATATGGCCGTTCGGCCGCGATACGCTTGCCGCGGGCCGCATTGCGGCGCCCCACGATCTCGTCGATGAAGGCGCGGTAGCCATCGAGGTCGCCGAAGTCGGCACTGCCCCGCATCAGCAGCGCATCCCGGATCGCGCTCTTGAGATGGCCGTGGGCGCTTTCGATCGAGCCGTTCTCATGCGCCACCCCCTTGTTGTTCCGCGTCGGCGTCATCCGGTAATGGGCGCATAGGGCATCATAGCGCGTCGTGAGATCCGCCCGCGCGTCGGCATCGAGGTTGCGGAAGGCTGCAGACAAACTGTCGCTGCGATGAGACGCCGGCGCCCCGCCCACCGACCAGAGCGCATTTTGAAGCCCTTCGGCCAGGGCGACAAAACTCTCCCCGCCGAGGATAACATGGGCGTGCTCAAAACCAGACCACGGCAAGCGAAAATGGTAGAGCAGATGCTCCAGCGGCTGGCCTGCGATAGTCACCGCCGCTGCCCCCAGGTCGGTGAAGTCCGACAAACCGAGCCGGCCCGGCTCGTGAACCTGCCGGAAGATGACCTCCTGATCTTCGCCATGCACTGCCCGCCAGGCCCGGATCCGCCGCTCCAGTGTCCGGCGGATGCCCGGGGACAGTTCGGGGTGGCGGCGCAGCATCTCCTCAAAAATTGCGACCGGGCGAAGGCCTGGGGCTGATTGCAAAAGAGGGACAACTTCCGCGTCGAAAATGTGCTCAAGCGGGTCTGGGCGCCGCCGGCCCCGCGTCTGGGGCTTCTGCGACGGCAGCTTGGGGTTCTGTGAAATGCGGTATCCGGTCGCCCGGCTCATCCCGGCCTTGGCCGCGGCGACTTCGATGGGGTGGTCTTGTCTCAGCTTCATGAAAAGTCTCGTCTGTTGATCGGTTACATGGCGCCCCGGCACAAAGGTGGTTCTCCATTCCTGAAAACCACCAGCGTAGCGGGCCGGCCGCGATCACAGACCCCAAAAACGGGCGAAGCGGCGGGCGTGTGCCTCCGGTCGGGCTACGCCCTCCCTCCGGCACACGCCCGC
>NZ_AQQP01000075.1 GCF_002210165.1 Phaeobacter sp. 22II1-1F12B
ATTCCCCTACGGGCTGCCAAAATCCAGCAGTTTCAGTCACTTACGGTAAAAATGTGCCAACAAACGGCACATTAGGTATCAATAGGTTACACTGCGAAGTGCCAACACATCCCAGCCGCCTACGCCTCACACAAGAATCGCAACTTGGCGAGAATCGTCAGAATACCAGCCGCTGGCTGCTATTCGTGACCAAGCATCTTCGGCTACGGCCGCGTCGGCAGTTCCACTGTCGCGCCGACTCGATGTTCCAACCATTTTCGGCTGCCTACCGCTGCAATCGAGTTCATCTAGCTTCAGCTTAGGATAGTAGGCGATGTTTGATTGCCGAGGTACAGGCTGTTCCTGGCGAGGCTTTGTTCGGGGCGCTTTGTGCTCTGACCGGTAAGGCTGCAACACTAAACCCGAGGAATTACGTACGCTCACTGCGGCTGCGGAACCGATGCGACCAGTTCCGCCGGCTGCAGTTTCGTGCCGGGCACATTCGTAGCGATTATCGCCCGTCAACATTGCGGCAAAGTTTTAATTCAGCAATGCCCTGCTTGTTGGGTCCATCACACCAACAGGAATAACACTGTCCCAAGTATCGACAGGCAGACTCCAAAGCATAGCGCCCACATATTTTCTCGAAACATAATCCGACCTCCCTTAAGTCAGCATATTTCGCCTTTGCGACCTTTACGTTCGATCCACCTCACTTACCTGCTGTTAGACATTGCTCTTCGAAACTTGCCCACAGAACACAATACTAACATGTGTCTACCCGGCTTCCCAAATGGCATCAGCGAATGCCTGCTCATCAGCCCGAGGAACGAATATGCGACCAGTTTTTGGAATTCGCCGTCACTTCGAAAGACGTACCAGCAGTCACTTCGAGAAGAGCGGCGATGGGAAATCAATATACTTGGCAGAAGATCACTACCTTGTTTTAGTCACCCACGTCATTTTTTTGTCGATGACGGTGTGGACTGTGGAAAGGGATTTCACTGATGCGCCCCAATAGCTCATTGCAACCCTCGGAGTTGCCTTGTACGCTTTACCCCCGCCTTCGGAGGGCAGTTTCCCCATCACATATTAAGTGAAAATAGACGCTTAACCTGCACATGAGCCCGGCGAAACCGGTCCAAATGACCTCACTCGTGCCCCGGCATTTTCGGGCGCGGCCGCAATGGAAGATCCGCAGGCACTTCAACCTGGTGCTTCTCCAGCCACTCCTGGACTACCCCCCAGATGTCGGCGGGCTTGGCCTGCCAACGGCTACGCTCGAGCTCCTCGAGCTTCAGTCTAAGATCGTGTGGGATGTTTGACGGCCAGGGCATTGATTCACTCAACGAAACTGAAGCACCGCAGACAAAATCTGCAGGCCATTACCCAATAGCACAAAGACCAATCCAACCCATGCTAGCACTGTGTAGATAAGATCTAGCATCACAGCCCGATCCGATGGACCGATCAACTCTAGGAATGCACGCCCTCCTGTCGGAATACGGAATGGCATCCCAAAGGCAAACAAAAGAAGCACACCAATTGTATTCAAGGATATGCCAGCAACAGTAAAATAGAACACTACCAAAACTTTTTCCTTCAATGGACCGGCGAGCTGAATGCCTGCGCCCGGTCATCCCAAATAGTCTTTACACCCTTAGAGAAAACTTCCGGATCGCAGCCCGCAGCCAATGCCGTCACGCAGGCTGCCTCTACAAGGGCGCCGATGAACTTAGAACTATCTTCGCCAATCATGGGAAGTACCGCTCGCCAAGCTGCCAGCGCCTCAGGTGAAAGGCTCGCGACCATTGCCGCCGCCTCTTCATCAGTGGGCATCATCATCGTCTCGCTCTTTTACTGGATTTCGCGCAGCAGCCGCATCGCGCGCAGCCCTGCCCTTTGAGAATGAAGGTCGGAAGCGGGACAATGTCGCCGACTTTCCGCGAAAGTATCTTGCGATCGCGCTTCGGACCTTCGATCGAAGCCTCCACGCACTCGCGCAGACCAGCGACGGTCTCCAACGGCAGGACAGCATATCCCTCAAAGGCAAGCTGCGTAAGCGCGTCTTGACCTATGATTTGTGCCGGGGTTCGCATGGACATCGCTCGCCGATACCGTATAGAGACTGATCAAACACTGCCTGCTTCATTTTCAACCTTCTTTCGACGATTATGATGGAGATGCACGTTGCATCACCCCTGATGCATCAGCGTGTTCATCACAACACTGATCACCAAGATGTTAAGAAGCCGTTCACGAATTTATTAATATTTCGTTGACAGCGTAAGCTTTTCGCTTACATCCTTGTGTGTAGGAAGAAAGGAACAGCCCAAGTAGATGATTAAGACGTTTAAGCACAAGCAACTGAAAAACCTGTGGGAAAACGGAAAATCTACTATCAACGCCAACATGCACGAACGAATCCTAAGACGTCTAGATCGTCTGGATGCGGCTGAAGGCCCAGAAGACATGAATCTGCCCGGGTTCAACTTTCACAAACTAAAGGGGCACAACCCTACTCGCTACACCGTTCACGTGAACGGCCCGTGG
>NZ_AQQP01000076.1 GCF_002210165.1 Phaeobacter sp. 22II1-1F12B
GGGCGCGGCTGAAACGCGTCCCTGCTCCCGTGCGCGACCGGATGATGGCGGCCCGGGCCGAGCTCCCCCCCGGCGCGATCACCGCGGTCGCGCGGTTCTACGATGTGCTGGCAGACCGCGAGGAGGATCCGTTCCTGCCTTCGCGGGCGAGCTTCGCGGCGGCCTGCCGGAACGAGTCTGCCTTGGGCCTGCTCCTCCGAATGCTTGAGCGCCATTCGTCTGAGATTTGCCTCGCGGAGGGCCGGGGACTGCGCAAAGCTTACTACCGTGCCCGGTCTGCCGGGACCAGGCCGAGCGGTCCAGCGCGCCTTCGGCGCATCACCGACCCTCGCGACTGGCCGGAAGCCTGGCTCAGCCTGCTGCCCGCGTTGCGGGAGGCCCCAATAGCCGAAAGCACGCTGCGCCGGCACATGGCCTCCGTCAATCGCTGTGCGGAACTTCTGCCCGACATAATCTGTCCGCCTCGGATCGGGTGGCTGCTGGGCTGGGAAATGGCGCGGACGTTCCGCGACGAGGCCCTGCGGCCGTCGACGATCGCCAACTACCTCGGCGGCCTGGTGAGTCTCGGAACGCATGGGCAGTATGACGCGGATGCGGTCGCGGGGTTGCGGTCGGTCCAGATGGGCCTTCTGCGGGAGGCGCGGCGCACGCCCAAGCTTAAGCAGTCACGCATCGAGGCGCTCTACGAAAAGGGCGGCTACGCGGAGGTCCTCCGCGCGATCGTTCAAAACCTCGACCGCGCCGATGCCAGCGCCGACTGGCGCTCCGAGGCGCAGACCGCCCGCGCAACGGCAGCCATCCTCGCGGTGACGCTCAATGTGCCGCCGCGGAGCGGCGATATCGCGTCCTGGCGTCTCGGGGCAGCGTTGGTCCGCGAGCCCTGGGGTGCCTGGCGCCTGCGATGGCAACAGGAAAAGACCAGTGTCTGGCTCGATGCCGGCACCCTGTGGCCGGAGATCGGCTGGGTCCTCGATCAGCACCTCCTGGCGGGCCGTCCGCCGCGCCACGCGCATCGGCGCTACACTGAACTCCTTGGGATGAACTGGCTGTCGCATGACCTGGCCGGGTTCGACCGGCGGTGGCCGAGCGAGAGGGTTTCCGCCGCGATCGGCGTGCCGCTCCACGATCTCAGGACCCTCGCGGCGGACTATCTCAGGCTGCACGATCCTGTCGCCGCGCCGGCCATCGTAGCGGCCCTGCTCGGCCATTCCACCGTGGAGGCGGGTGCCGACTACACGGCTCTTGCCCGGCAGACGGCCGCGCAACGGGTGTGGATGGACATCCGCGCGATACATGCCGGGGTCGATGGGCGCCCGGCCCGGTCATGATGACGAGAAAATGTGCGCCGCCTTTCGCGGCGCACATCTCACGGATCGGCTCTCGTGGGCCTGCAAGACCGCGACGGGTCCGTCCGAAATTCCTCCCGAGTCGTTTTGAGCAGGCAGGTCCGGGAACAATCTCTTCCTCATGACCCATTCGCATGACTTCGCTCTTGATGTGGCGGCCACCGCCAGACATTTCGCGCTCACCGAGGCAACGGTGCGCAGCTACCTTCGTGCTGGCCGTTTGCCCGGGGTCCGATTGAAGGGAGAGTGGAAAACCTCCTGGCACCATGTCTGGGAGGTCGAACGCGGTCCGACGCCGAGGAGTGCCAACCGGCAGGCCTACCAACTGCCGCTCCTTTCCAAGTCCGGGCTCGCCAACAGGCTCTCCACCAGCGTCAGGACCGTCGAAGGCTGGCTGGAATGCGGGATGCCGACGCGCAATGTCTTCTCCAATGTGCGCATCGCGCCGACCGATGCGGAGACGTGGCTTGCTCATACGTGCGGCTTGTCCGAGACCAGTGCGGCCGTGCTGAGAGCTCTGCTCCGGGAGTAGTCCCCCTCAGGCTGTCACGATCAGCTTCAGGTAGACTTCCTGCCGGGCGATCGGGATCAGGCGCGAGAACAGGAGCCGGTAGTGGGGTAGGGCAGCCGTCCAGTTCGTCGGCTCGTAGCCGCAGAAATGCTCGGGAAGGCCGGCAACGACATCTTCCGGCGTTTGCGGATTGCCGATGTCAAGTTCCGGAAGATCCATCTCGGCCCCGAGCATCTCGTCTTCGAACTCTTCG
>NZ_AQQP01000077.1 GCF_002210165.1 Phaeobacter sp. 22II1-1F12B
CCCGCCATCTGGATGGGACCCATATAGTCTATCGCGACGGCCGATCCTGATGAACCGAGGCCGAACACTGACGACGTGCATCAGTTTTCAGGGATCAGCCTACTGGCCCCAGTCGAATGCGATCTCGGCGAGGAGCCGTTGTCCCGGTCCGTAGTTGTTGACCCGGAAGTCCACGATCTCATCGTCGCCACGCGTGTCGAAGCCGCCGGCCTCTATCACACCCGGAACGCCGCTCGACCGGAGGCCTGGCAAGTGCGCCATCAGCTTCTGGGCGCCGTCATAGTCGCGGTCGTCGACATGTGCCCTGATCCGGTTTTCGAGATGCGTCTCGATGCCATCCGTTCGACCCGTCTTCAAGGTGGTGGTCGCCAGGGGTTCGGGAATGCCAAGCCCGGTCGCCATCCCGAGAAATATATCCCGGAACTGCATGTCGGGTTTGACCCATACCGCTCGCACACGGTCTGAGCTGCAAGCCGTCGTCTCGCCCAGCCCTTCCGTAACCACGCCGATGATCTCGAGATATGGATGGTCAAATTCATCGCTAAACTCTGCCACGAGATAGTCTTCCACGGCTTCGGTCAAAGCCTCCATGTCGCAGTCGCGTGGCAGGGCAAAATCCGCTTCGTCGAGCAGGAGGCCCTTGTATCTGCGGTCGTTTCCCATGGTCTGTTCCTTTGTGCTTCTCTGTCGGGGAAGGCGGCTCCCCGACAATTTTCCGGTGTCGTTTGGTTCAATCTGCGATCGTCGCAAGCTCGAACGGTTCCGCCGCGGCGGCGCGCGCGAGGTTTTCGACCCTTGGGAGGGTCAGGCCCTTGCAGCACACAGACGCGGCATGCAGGTGGTCGAGCCAGCGCCATACGGTCTTCTCGAATGGGTCATTGCGCCGCAGAAAGTCCCGAGGGCGATCAATATCCCGCGTCACGAGGCACATTCTTGCCTCGGCCGTCGGCAGCGTGTCTTCATCGCTGGTCCGTCCGTTGCCATGGTGCAGGATGCCGATGGCGTCCGGGAAATAGACCACTTCGACAGGTCCCGGTCCGTGGCTTGCCTGGCGCATGCTTTTGGCGCGGGACAGGACAACGGTCGGCAGGTAGCGATCGTATGCGAGCGCGCGGGCGAAGACCCAAGCCGTCTCCGGGTTTGCATTCGCGGAGAGCATCATCGGTCCTTTGTGCATGGAGCGCCAAGCCTCCGGGTCGAGATACTGGCTGGCCAGCGGATTGCTCGCTTGGTCGAACGGGCCGCCACCGATCAGATCTTCGATGACATCGAGGGTGTGGTCTTCGTAGAGCCGTCGGACGGTATGGACGGGCAACAGGGTCATTGCACAGGTTCCTCTTCGAACTTGGGTCGGGTAGGCGTTTTCGGGGCGAAACGGTTCGGCGACATGGGTCATGCCTCCCAACCACGGACCAGGCACCCGTCAGCGCGCACATCCTCGAGCAGTATGTAGAGAAGCGCGCGGTAGTAGGGCAGGGCGGCCACCCAGTCTTCCGGCTCGGACCAGTAGCAGTCTTCCGGAACCGCGTATTCGAGTTCTGCGAATTCCTCGGACTCGTTCGGCGGCAGTGGCAGCCCGTGCTGCGCCATCTCCCGTTCGATCTTCTCGATGATGGACGTCACCGTGCGGCGCGTGACGTAGAAACCGTGCTCGTTCTCGAATTGGACCAGGGGTTCCGCCGTGAACATCTCGAGGAACTCGGACTGGTTGCGAAACCGGAGTACCTCGATCTCGTCCTGTCGATAGAATGCGTAATCATGGCTCACGTGAGGGCTTTTTTTAAGGTGAACGCGGTCCGTGAATGGGCGCTGGATTGGACATGGGTTCCGATCGAGAGCCGCGGAAATGAAATCCGGCGGAACATCCGGGTTGAGAGCCGCCTGCGTCTTGCGGTGCCCGTCCATGGACCAGGCGAGCGGGGAGAGCACCGGGAGGGGTCGGAACCTCGCCCCCGGCGGGGCGGCAGATTAGCGCACGAAGGCATGGTTCGATCCGCCACTTGCGAGAAAGTCATCGACCCTCGGCAGTTCGAGGCGCCGGTTCCGGCTCGTACGGA
>NZ_AQQP01000078.1 GCF_002210165.1 Phaeobacter sp. 22II1-1F12B
TCGTGTCCGGCATCTTCGAAAAACCGCAGCACGATCTTCCGGCTGGCGCCAACAAGCACGCCGCCGCCCTGCTCGACCTGGTCGCTCAGCACTTCGCGACGGATCACGCGACGCCAGGCCTCGCGCAAGTCCGTGCCCTGCAGAAGGCTACCGTGCGTCATGCGCCGGTCGTGGACCTGCACGACCTCGGCATTGGGGCGCAGGACCATATTGGTGGTGCGTTGAAGGTCGATCTCGAGCGCGCCGAGGATCTCCGGATCGGCATCCGCGTCCAGCAGAAGCATCGGTTGCCGATGTCTTGAGGGGTGCTTCCGGCAAACCCGAATGGCGATCCTGCCATTGGTCTGGAAAAGGCGCAGGCGCTCGATCGTCGTCCGCCCGGCCTCCTTCGCCGCGGCGAGACAGACCCAGACCGAGGCGTACCAGGAGACATGCCGCTGCGCATCCTCGGCGCGTGTGAGAAGCTGCGATTGCTCTGTTTCCGACTGCTCCGGCGTCGGCGCCGGAATATCCGCCTGGGCCGCATATTCGAGGCGGGCAAAGGCTTGGTAATCTTCGGCGCTGTAGGGCAGGTCCAGGGGCGATCGGCCGGTGATCAGCGCATCGACAAGCGCCTGCGCGGCCCCGATCAGGTCCGCATGCGCCTTGACGCGCGACTCCACTTTCTGGCCGTGCCGGGCGAAATGTTTCATGAAGGTCCGCGGCTGGCGAAATTCATCGATGCCGATCGTCACGAACGACAGCTGCTGCGCCCAAAACGTTTCGTCGACCACGCGCAGTACGCCATCGTACGCGTCAGGATCGGGGTACCCGAGGTAGCTTGTCGCCATGTATCTATGGCCCACGGTTCGGTCCGGCTCGAACTGGCGCAGCCAAGCGCAACTGCCGGCAAACTCGCATCGTGCTTCGTCATTGAAACAGAAGCTTTCCCGGATATTGAGGCCCAGGCTGATGCCGCGCGCAACCAGCGCCGGTTTCCGGCACATCTGCTTGTCCGACTCTGCCGTGTCCGTCGCGAAACGACCGCGGATCACATGCGCCACCCCGCCGATCTCACGGGCATGATCCGCGGCCTCTTTGCAGAGCGCCAGGGTCGGCGCGTGAAACACCACCGGCGTATCCCCGGCAAAGGTTTCGAGCAGTTCACGGGCGAGCCGGCTCTTACCAGCCCCGGGACTGGCCGCGATCAGGGCCGCCGGCACCGGGGCCTCCTCCTCGGCGGCTGCTATCCCTGTCAGCTGCGTGATGGCCACCGACAGCGCCGCCCGAAGGTTGGGCTCCGTGTCCTGCAGCCTGGTGAACATCGTGGCGGGCGCAGGCGCTTCAGCCGTGTAGGCCCCCTGCCCGCCGAAGCGACCGGTAAGATCGCGGGGTGAGTTGATGGTCGACATGATCGGTCCTCGAAGTGATGTTTCGAGGAAGTCGGTCGATCAATTCCGCCAGGGAAATTACCCGGGCAAGATAAGTGTCACACCGGTAATTAAGGTTTAAGACCGGCATGACACCAAAGTTGGCACGCGATCATAATTGAGCACCTCGAGTCGCTCACCACCTTATACGCAATCCCGCAACCCGCCGAAGCGACATGCCCTGTCAGGACGCTGAGCATCTGGTTCGCCTTTGCGCCGCGCCGGCGTCGCAGTTGGGCCGGCCGCGTTTTGTTACCTGATCGGGCACTGTCAAAGGTCCGGACATACCGAGATTGGAACGACGGTTGGCGCCGACGTCCGCAGGTCCTGCAAAAAAATTGGGGATGTCCGCAAATCGCGTTGGTTTGGCGACCTAAACGCCCGTCATGAGGACATCGACAGCTTTCGTGACGAGGTCACCCTGGTCTGCGACCGTACCGACGCGGCGCAAACCCGCCCGTCGAACAGTCGCAATCAGCCTCGTGGCAAGGACCAAGTGCTGGCCGTCATGCTCGAGTTCGGGGTTCAGATGCCGGACCGCCGGGTAGTTGTTCAGAAGGGGAATGACGACAACGGCAGGATCAGGCGGTAGCAGTTCGCTTTCGACCGTG
>NZ_AQQP01000079.1 GCF_002210165.1 Phaeobacter sp. 22II1-1F12B
AACGTCTCATCCTGATTGTCGCGGAATCTCATCCAGTTTGTCGCGCAGCACAACATCGCCGAAAAGCCTGAGAAGCCTGTGCTGTTTATCCTCGATGAGATGGCAGCGCTTGGTCGCCTCACCATGGTCGAGCATGCATATGGTTTGATGGCGGGCTTCGGGATGCAGCTACATGGCATCGTCCAGGACCTCAGCCAGCTGAAGCGGATTTATGGCGATGGCTGGGAGACCTTTGTCGGCAACTCTGGGGTCATTCAATATTTTGGCAGCCGGGACCGCATGTCGGCGGAATACTTCTCGGCGCTCTGCGGCGATACCACGGTCTGGTCTCTGTCCTCGGCCCTGTCGAAGACCTTTGGCAGCAGTTCTGGCGGTGGCGGGTTGTCGAGTTCGGAATCGACATCCTCGTCAGATACACGGGCGGCCTCCCATCGGAAGCTTGCCTACCCTGATGAGCTGATGCGCTTGCATGAAGGCAAACAGCTTCTCTTCATCGAGAACATGAACCCGATCATCGCAACCAAGGTGCCCTGGTTCCTGGACGAAGGGCTGAAAGCTCGCGGCGTCAGCCTGCAATAGAGCCTTGCACCATACCCGGCGCGGTCCGCCGCGCCGGTTTCCCCATATTCCTCAAGGAGTGACCAATGTCACACAATACGAATGCGACCGTCGAAGTGACGCTTGTTCTCTCACGCTATGAGTTTGACGCCGCAGTGCTGGTCGGACGGGATGCGCTTTCCATCCTCATGGAAGGCGGGGTCATCCCGCCTGGCGATCTTTCGACAAGCGATCCCGATGTCCAAAAAGACCTCGCCATTCTGGGCCTGCAAGAGCTCATCACCCATTGGAACTGCCGCGACTTCCGGCGGTCTCAAAACCCTGACCTCGATGACGAAATCCCGTTCTGATCGCAGGAGCAGCACCATGACCGACAAGCCTCAGAAAATCAGCTTCGTGCGCAAAATCGCGCAAGCCGAAGCTCCGATCCGCGATAAGGATAACGCTGATCTCAAATCCAAGCCTCCAAGTTGGTCGAGAAGTCCTGCACCCAATCTGGCACCGCCGGGCATGACTGGGATCAAGCGAAACTTGCCCAGCTCTGCAAACGAGCAATCTGCTCGCCCGCGTTTCGTTTTTGGGGACAAAAGCAAGCTCAAGAAGGAGTTCAAGCCGATTGCGACCAAGGCAAAAGGCCATGACCACGAGCGCTAACACGTGATCATCAATCGAGACCACATAGGCCGTCGCCAGCACCCTTGGCGGCGGTTTCTTGTCAGATAGACCGCAGAGCGTGCGAGGAATTTGGGTAGCCATCCAAGACCGGCGGCTTTTTTGCTCTACCGCTGCAATGTCAAAACCTACGATCACCGCCCCGGTTCTTTTGGTCTGGCCGAACGTATTTTCGGGACCTTCGTGAATTCAAGACCTGGCACATGCGCCATGACGGACAGACAAGGGCAAGCCTGCTCCACATACGTTGCGCCCCCGAATGGTGCCTGCATCATGAGCCAATGATGCCTGTCGTCCTGTTCATCGAAGCCCCGGAATGGTTCGGGCTCGAAAACCTTAAAGAACAGGAGGATCACAATGATCAGATTTTTCACCATTTACGAGCTGGAACAGCTAACAAATGACCAATTGGATGAGCTACACGCCATCTTCCATCAGCTGCTTTCTGCCTCTGAGCCCGGAACAGCTGAACGGCGCAATATCCTGGCTTCTCTCGAAAACATCGACTGTGTACGCAACCGTCGTCATGCACTTCCAGACCTGTCGCCGTAGGGACAGGAGGCGTCCGCCGGAGGCGGACGCAAATTTCCTTCCTTGACATGGGGAGTTGCCGCTTACGCGGCAATTTCCTTATCGGCATCAGTTACAGGCTGTAGGCCATGCAGATAGTCAGCTGCTCGCTGGGCATGTGCTGCGGCGCTGAAAATAGCGCGCTTGTCTTCTTTCAGGACCTTCAGTTATCACGAGGACGGCATAATGCGGAGGAAGTCCGCCAATGCCCTTGT
>NZ_AQQP01000008.1 GCF_002210165.1 Phaeobacter sp. 22II1-1F12B
GAAATCGGTCATGCCGAAACGGGTCGCCATCTCGACCTTGCCGGGGTTCAGGTCGACGCCGACGATCTGGTCGGCACCGGCCAGACGCAGGCCCTGGATCACGTTCAGACCGATGCCGCCGAGGCCAAAGACCACCGCGCGCGAGCCGATCTCGACCTTGGCGGTGTAGATCACCGCGCCGATGCCGGTGGTGACGCCGCAGCCGATATAGCAGACCTTGTCAAAAGGCGCGTCGGGGTTGATCTTGGCAAGGCTTACCTCGGGCAGAACCGTGTGATTGGCAAAGGTCGAGCAGCCCATGTAATGCAGGATCGGCGTGCCATCGAGCATGGAAAACCGGCTGGTGCCGTCGGGCATCAGGCCCTGCCCTTGGGTCGCGCGGACCTTCTGGCAGAGGTTGGTTTTCGGGTTGAGACAGTATTCGCACTCGCGGCATTCGGCGGTATAGAGCGGGATCACGTGGTCGCCGGGTTTGAGGCTGGTGACGCCGGGCCCGACTTCGAGCACCACGCCCGCGCCCTCATGGCCGAGGATCGCCGGGAACAGACCTTCGGGATCGGCGCCCGAAAGGGTGAATTCGTCGGTGTGACAGATACCGGTGGCCTTGATCTCGACCAGAACCTCGCCCGCCTTCGGACCTTCGAGATTCACCTCCATGATTTCAAGCGGTTTGCCGGCTTCAACGGCGACTGCGGCGCGGGTTTTCATCGCATTCTCCTCCCTTGACGCCGCTATCTGGGCGATTGATCCCGAGTATAGGTAGGGGTCGAAACCGAACAATTGCGACCTTGGTTGGTATTCGGCGAGATGGACTTCGAGACACGCTCTGCTAGAGTTCCGGGCAGGGAGGAAGGCCATGAAACCAAAGCTGGGAACGCTGGTTCTATGTGCTGCGCTAGGCCTTGGCGGCACGGTGCTGGGGGCGGATTATTCTGATCCAAGCTGGCCCTGCATTCAACGCAAGGTTGAATCTCTCTCCGTCGGCCTGATGTGGCCCTATCCCGTGGAAGACACCGAAAGAGCCGCCGACGTTCAGGCCGATATCGATGAACTGGCGAGCCGGTTCGCCCTGCGCCGCCTTAAGCTGGAAGAGATCGAACCCGCGCTGGCCGCGTTCACCGCCAAGCATGGGCGAAACCCGGATCTGCTGGGCGCTGTCTTTGTCGATGCCTTCGACCGGCTGTCGGCGACGCGCAAGGTCATCATGAAGGGAATCAGCGACTATTCATTCTCGCAGATTGCCCTCGCGGAAAAGATCGATGCGGCGCGGACCGAGATGACCGAGCTGATGGCGGCGGAAAAGCCCGATTTCGACAAGGTCGACGCGCTTGAGGCACAGGCGGACTGGGACGAGCGCATCTATACCGACCGCGCGAAATCGCTCACCTATGTCTGCGAAACACCGGTCCTGCTGGAAAAACGGATCTACGCAATTGCGCAGATGCTGCTGGCGGCGGCCGAAGAATAGGTCATTCCCATTCCAGTTCCGAAAAGGCCACCGTGGCATTGCGGCGGTTGAACGCGTCAAACAACTGCCAGTGCGGCGCCTGAGACGTGGCGATAGTTGTCACCGCGTCACCCATCCGCTGTCCTTCGGCAATGGCCGCGCGCGTGTCGCGGGCAAGCGCGTTGAGATAGGATTCAAGCGGTTCGGACCCTTGCGGCCAGTCCAGAAGCGGGCCGCCGTGACCGGGAACGACGCGTTTGGCAGGAAGGGTCTTGAGCTCATCGAGCACCGACAGCCAGCCGAGCAGGCTCCCATCAAGCGCCGGGGTATGTTCGGCAAAGACAAGATCACCGGTAAAAAGGATACCGCTTGTCGGATCGAGAACCGTCAGATCATTGCCGGTATAGGCGGTAGGCCATGCCCTGAGCGACAGGATACGCCCGCCAAGGTCGATCTCCGTTGTGCTTTCGACCGCCATCTCGACCTGCACCGTTTCCGTACCGATCATCGGAATAGCACCGATCAGGCTATGCAGGCTTTCAAGGTAGTTCTCGCGCCGGTCCGCCAGCGCGCGTTCAAGACCGGCATGCGCCACAACCTGCGCCCCGGCCCGGGCGAAAACGCTGGCCCCAAAGACATGATCCGGGTGCATATGGGTCAGGATCACATGGCTGACCGGCAGGCCGGTGCGCGCCCGGATTGCCCGCCAGATCGCCTCACCCATCCAAACGGCGCTGCCGCTGTCGATGACCGCAACCGATTGCGCGCCAATGACAAACGCGATGTTCGAGACATCGCCAAGGTTGTCGGTATCGGGTTCCGCGATCTCTCCACGGTGCAGAAAGACACCTGCCCCGACGTCTTCAAAATCAAGGCCGGGAGGAGATTCCTTACAGAACGCCCCCGGTTCCGGTGGCGGTCGATCAATCAGCGCCTCCTCGCACCCAGCCTTGTCCGGGGTCTCATAGCCCGGCAGCAACACTTCTCGGCAGTCGGCACTGCCAAGAACCAGGCAGAGGGTCACGACGGCCTCGAACATGGGATGGCTCCGCTGGCTGATCCTTGGCCAAGACTGGCCGATCACGGTGATTTCACACCACCCCGACCAAGGGATTAGTGATTTTCGCGCCTAATCGGCGTAAGATTGACCATGCATGCCGCGTCGTGAGGAGAACCGGAATGCCCTTCAAACTGATAAAAGCCGCCGCGCTGGCGATTTTTGCGGCTGGTGCCGCAATGGCTGCGGACCAGGAAATAATGAATCCGCTTGTCGAGGGCGAGACGTGGCCGGATCTGCAATATGACATCGTCGGGAACCGCGAGATCGGGGATGGATCGGCGCTCATCGCGCTCGATGCGCCCTATCGTGCCGAGGACGCGGCCATTGTCCCGCTGCACCTGACCCAGACCGATCCGGACGCGACAATCGAAAGCCTGATGATCGTGATCGATGAAAACCCGGCACCGCTGGCGGGCGATTTCACCTTTGGCCCCGGCATGGCGCCGCTGGATTTCGAACTGCGGGTGCGGGTCAATCAATATTCCAACATCCGCGTCATCGCAGATACGGGCGACGGGCTGGTGATGACAGGTCGTTTCGTCAAAGCCTCGGGCGGGTGCTCGGCCCCGGCTAGCAAGGACCCAGAAGTGGCGCTGGCCTCGATGGGGCAGATGCGGCTGCGGTCCTTTGGCGACAAACCCGCGATGTCGAACACGCGGCGCGAGGCACAGATCATGATCCGGCATCCGAATTACTCGGGCCTGCAACGCGATCAGATCACCCAGCTTTTCATCAATGCGCATTTCATCGATGAGCTTGAGGTGTATCAGGGCGAGGAATTGCTGTTCACCATGGAAGGCGGGATTTCGATAAGCGAGAATCCTGTGTTCCGCTTTGCCTATCGCGACAACGGCGCCCCTGCGCTGCGGGTCCGGGCGCGGGATACCGAAGGTAATATCTTTGAACAGATATTGCCCAAGGACGGCGAGATCTGAGGGTTCAGAAACAGACGATTTCCGCTTCGGCCTGCGCGCGGCGCAGGTCCGCGACAAAGGCGCGGGGCATGGCGGCGGAGCGGAACATCGACATACGCTCCCCCCCGGTCTGCTGAAGCGAGAGCACCGTCTCGGCCTCGACATATTTGTCGTAGGGCAGGATCGAGGCGATCACATCGATGGAACAGGAACACTGCCCCAGCACCTGACGCGACTGCCCGTTCACCGCCATGCAGGCAAAGACGTAATCCGCCCGCGCGGCGGTGGGGTAGTCGTTCAGCCTCTCCTGCACCGAGGTCTGGGCGGAAAGACCGCCGCAAATCAGACAAAGAAGGACGGCAAGCGGTTTCATTCGCTGTCTTCCATCCCGTCAAAGCTGAGGGTCGAGGAATAGATCGGTGCGCCGCCATCCGGGGCCGGCACGCTGGCGGAAAGCGAACGATACCAGCCGGGAACTTCCTCGGACATGGTGACAGTCAGCGCAAGATCGCCAAACCCGTTCATCCGCGCCGCGTTGGGATCGCCATCAAAGGGGCGCAGGATGACGTCGACGCTGTCGCCCTCATCGTGGCGTTCGGCGGGGCGGATCAGCGACTCTTTCACCCGGTTGCGGATGTAAAACGGACTGCCACCCGCCGACTCCGCCATGTCGCGGACAACGGTTTCAACGAAATACATGATGATAGGATTGCCGACGCTCGCCGGAAAACTGCCAAGGTTGCGATACTTGCCGTCCTGCTGGAATTCGAGATTGGCCTGCGCCGCATCATCGCCACCGAATTCCAGAACGATCCGGCCGGTGTCGCGGGTGGCGGTGTCGGGCAGCAGCCGGTTGCTGACATGGCGGTCATAGACGAGCGATTTGTCACGCGACACATCATCAAGCGTCCCGTCCCGGAACAACAGGTCGTAGGTTTCCGTCTTGGTGGTCTCGGTCGTGTCGGCAAGAACCGGACCAGAGAGCAGGGTTGCCAGGATGAAAAGCCGCAACAGTCGCATGGGGTCCTCCTTTCGGATCAGCCTAGATCAAGCGTGCCGGGCGTCATCCGAGACTTTTGTCGGTGACGGCGGTTCTCGCTCTGGCGAAACGCGCGTTTTCCAGCCGATCAGGCTGCGCAGCCGCGAGAGTTCGACGGGTTTGGGCAGCACGGTGAAATCATGCTGGCTGCCGGTATCGACGAGCGAGGCGCTGCGGTTGGCGGTGATCATGATGGCAGGCACGTGAAAGCCGGTTTCCGCCCGCACCGCCTGTATCGTCTCGATCCCCGTGGCATGGCCATCGAGCTGGTAGTCGGCAAGGATGATATCGGGCGGCATCCCGAGGTCGCGCACCATTTCAAGCGCCTCCATAGTGGATTGCGCGCCCAGAACGCTGGCGCCCCAGCTGTCGAGTTTCTGGACCGTGGCAAACAGCACATCGGGATCGTTTTCCACCACCAGCGCGATCACGTCCATATCGGCAAACTGGTCGCTTTTCACATCCGGCGACGGGGCGGTAATCATCGGGCGTTCCTCGATCACGTCCATCTCGATGGAAAAGACCGACCCGACATTGGGCTTGGAGCGGACCCCCACCTTGTGGCCAAGATGGCGGCAGGTACGGTCGACGATCGAAAGGCCAAGCCCCATGCCCGATCCGGGGGGCACGTTTTCGGCGCGGGTGAATTCCTCGAACACCCGTTTCTGGTCGCGGTGCGAAATGCCGATGCCTGTGTCCCAGACTTCGAGCACAACCTTGTCGCCACGGCGGCGGCAACCGATCAGGACGCGGCCCTTTTCGGTGTACTGGATCGCGTTCACCACGAGGTTCTGGATCGAGCGCAAAAGGTAGCGCTGGTCGCTGCGCACCCAGACAGTCGAGGGCACCATGTCAAGCTGCACACCTTTCTTACGGGCAATCGGCTCCTGATCCTCGATCACGGTCTGCATGATCGTGCCCAGACAGAAATCCGACGGCGACAGCCCGCTGCCCGTGCTTTCCAGCCTCGATATGTCGAGAAGCGCGTGCAGCAGGGTTTCCATCGAATTGAACGACCCGTCCAGCCGTTCGACCATCGATTCCATGTTGGTGCCCTGTGACATATCCCTGAGCGTGGAGATCAGCAGTTTCGCCGCGTTGATCGGTTGCAGCAGGTCATGGCTGGCCGCCGCAAGGAAACGGGTCTTTGAGGAAACCGCAGCCTCGGCCTCTTCCTTGGCAAGGCGCAATTCCTCTTCGACGCGGGCCTGTTCCTGATACTGCTCGGTCATCTGCGCGTTGGCGCGGGTCAGTTCCGAGGTCCGCTCCTGCACCCGTTTTTCCAGCATCGCCGTGGTGCGGGATTCCAGCGTCACATCCTTGATGTCCACCAGAAACCCCTGATCGGGCAGCAGGTGAACATGCAGGTCAAGCACATTGCCGCTGCGATGGCGCAGCCTTTCGCGCAACCGGCCCTCGCGCCGCAGCTTGCGCGACCAGCCGTCATTGGCGTTCAGCCCATCGGCGGAGACCTCGTAGTTTTCCTTGATGAAACGCAGAATGCGCGAGAACTTGGTCCCGTCCTGCGCAAGAACAAAAGGCAGGCCAAGAAGCTCGCAGAACCGGGCGTTATGGATCATTACCGTGCCCGCGTTGGAAAAGGTACAGATGCCAAGGCTCATGTGATCGATGGCGGCCTGCAGGTAGTGCGCGTGCCGGTCGATCAGCAGGTCTTTCTCGGTCCGGTTCTTGCGAACGATATCGGTGATCTCGGTCTGCAGGACGACGATATTATCGGCGCTGGCGTGCTGCTGGCTGATCTGGAACCAGCGGTCCCCCACGACTTCGAGAACAAAGGAAATCAGCGCGGAACCGGGGGTGGCATTGCCCGCACGGCGCAGGTTGCGCCGGGTCTTGTCATCGCGCGTGACGATATGACTGCTGTTGCGCACCGCCTCAAAGTAATCTGCAACGCTGAGATCGGGGAGGATCTTGTCGGTAATATCCGGCAATAGTGTCTTGAAAAGATCGTTGCAGACCTGAAGACGCCCGTTGGTAAAAAGCGCAAAACCGCCTTCCATGACCGAAAGCGCATCGGCAAGGTTCTTCTGCGTGCGCTCGCGATCAAAGCGCAGCAGTTCAAGTTCGTTCGAAGCGCGTTCAAGATCGCGGGTCTTGGCCCAGATCTGACCCTGCAGCGCGATGGCGGACTGAAAGGCGGAATAGGCCGAGCTTCCGACATCGTTCTGCCGCCCTGCCCTGCGCACCAGCGCCTCGATGATCTTGGCCTGCTTGGCTACCTGTACCTCGAGCGGGTCATCGCTGTTGATCAATGCAGGTCCCGCCTCTGAGGTTCAAAAAAGGCCACGCCGACAAAGGTCTGGTTCACGTGGACGCCGCAATGCTGTTCGCCATAGGTGTTGAAACCGATCACCTTGCGGGACTGCAGGATGCGCGAGGCCGGTTCGGTCAGCTGTTTCTGCTCGATCTCGAGCTTGCGCAGGAAGCAGTCGAAACCCAGCACGAATTCCGGCGACTTGCCACGCGCGTTGCGCACGTCGAGCTCCTCGTCCAGCGTGCGCAGGATTTCCTGCCCCCGCCCAAGGGTCAGCACCAGCCCTACGTCGATGGCTGAAAAGAACGAAAGTCCTCCATTTTCCTGCACCTCCTGAATGGCGCGCACGTGGTAAAGCGTGTTGTTGCGCACCAGCACCGGGTTCTCGGCAAAGACCTGCGGCGAAAGCTGATCGACCGGCACGCCGATCAGCCGGGCATATTCCTCGGCGGCCGGTGCCCCGTTCAACTCAAGCACCATCCGTTCGCCGGGGACGGCCTCGGTCACGACCATCTGTTTCTCGGTCGGCAGGAAATGGTCAAAGCCCAGCCCGGTGAATTCAAGGTCCGTTTCGAGGATTAGCACCAGCGCGGCGTTGCGATGGAACTTGCCCATGTGCAGCACGGATGTCTCACGGAACTGCAACCCATTGCCTGCCGATCCGCCAAAAACCGGCATTTCACCAAGACCCGCAGCAAGCGCCGCAACCAATATGTCCTCTTGCTTGGACAGCCCATCGGTGAATGTCAGCGCCAGCCGGTTCCAGTTCGCCGTTTTCTGGAACTGGGCCGAGAGGCGATGCACATCCGCCGCGATCTGCTTGATCGAAAGCGGTTTCAGCGGCGAGACAAGGAGCGTCGCACAGCGGAACCGGGATTTCGGAAAGGAAACGACAAGAAGCGCGTCATCCTCATAGCCCTCGGGCGTGATCTGGCCTGCCGTGGTGCAGCCGAAAACCGGCACCCCCGCAAACCCCTTATTAAGCGCTTCGGCCAAATTGTCCGGGTCAAGCCGGTCGGGCGCGAACACCAGCAAAAAGCAGGAGTCCGAGGTGTCGAGCGTATCGACGATTTCACGTACGGCCTCTCCCGCATCGGACAGGTAAGAAATGCCGATGCGGATCGAGGATTGCTGCGGGGCGATCTGAAGCATCAGGGCGCCTTGCGACCTACTGGCTCAGGAACGCCCGGGCAGCCGCGTCACTGCTTTGGGATTCCCCTTCGAGGTTCGCGCTTTCGACCAGCATTGCAGCCTGCGTCCGGTTCTGCACACCAAGCCGACGCAGCAGCGCGGTGATATGCGCCTTTACAGTGGCTTCGGCGAGTGACAGCTCATAAGCGATCTGCTTGTTCGGTTTGCCTGCGCAGATGAGCTTCATGATGCGGGTCTGCTGCGGTGTCAGCTCTGCAATTTTCCAGCTCACGTCATGCAAGGCGGCCGCACGCGCGGCGGGGCGATAGCTCTGACGGTGCTCTTTCGGCAGATAGCGACGGCCCATACTGACTTCGCATAGCGCCTCTTGCAGAACCTCGGAGGAGATATCCTTTGGCACGAAACCCGCAGCGCCCGCGTCCATCAACGTATGCACCACGTCGGCCGAGGTCAGCGCCGAGATCACCACGATGGGCGTATCGGGCAGACGGTCGCGCAGCCGAAGGTATCCACTGATACCCGTGACGTCCGGCAGCCGCAGATCAAGCATCACCAGATCCGGCGTAAAATCGCCGGTCAGCAGGTTGAGCCCGTCGCAAAGTGTGGAAGCGGTTTCGATGTGGCAACTTGGAAATGCGTGCCGAAGGGTCGTCGCGAGCGCGTCGCAGTACAGCGGGTGATCGTCGATCACCATGACGGACTGCACGCGGCAAGGTGAGTGCCTTACCGGTTCGTGTTTCATGAAAGTTCCTCCCGATGGGAATCTAACAACCATCGGAAGATTCGCGCAAGAGTTGCATACCACCGCACACCGGATTGAGCCGGCATGCGGCGGTGCCTGTCCCTCGCGGTCAGGGTCTCATGAAAACTGGACGCCGTTCGCTTTGGCCGTGTGGGTCGCGATAAGATCCATCAGCGGCGGCGACAGGCAGTCATAGGGTTCAAGATCGAGCTCTCTCAATCGGCCCCGAATCCCGTCCATCCGGTCCGGAGACACCCCGGATTCGATGATAGACGAAACAAAAGCCGCGAATTCGGGCGCGGACCAGCCGCTTTGGGGTGAAAGCTCGGTATGAACGAAATCGAGCCCGTGAAACGGGTGCCCGGTATTTTCAATCCGGCCATACATGTGGGTGCCGCATTCCTTGCAGGCATGACGCTGGATCGCCGCCGAGGCATCGATCACTTCCAGCTTGTCCTCGTTCGCGGTAACCTTGACGTTGTCACGGCCAACCACGGCGATCTGTGAAAATACCGCGCCGTCAGGTTTCCAGCACTTGGTGCAACCGCAGACGTGGTTATGGGCGGTCTGGCCCGACACCTCGACGGTTACCTTGTTGCTCGGACACTTGCAGGACAGCGTACCGCCCGAAAAGCTGCCCGATCCGGGTTTGACCCCGCCATCTACAGCGGGATGGATCTTGACGTGGCTGAACTTTGCCCCGCCCCCGTCGCCGCCGCCGCCCAGCATTTTAGATAGTAATGTCATTGAACTTCCTCCCATGACCTTTCCGGTTGCTCTTGGACGTAAGTCCGACAGAGCGTGGCCGATGCCGGGGATTCGGACAATTCAGCCTTAGGTGGCGGTAGATCGCGCGCGCTCGCGTCTCTTTTTGCGCAGGTCACGGGTCAGCCGCGCCGCGAATTCGCGCGTGAATTCAAGCTGATCCCGGGCGATACCGCCTTCGCGAAAGACGGCCTCGTCGAACTCGCGCAGAAGATGCTGCCCCGTTCCTTCGCGCGCGATCAGTGCCGCCGCATTATGGCGAAGGCCCGAAAAATCGCCGCGTCGCGCGGACTGGCGCAACCTGAACCGCAACGGATCAAAGGGGCCGAACCGGTCAGTGGCAAGCGCAAGATTTCGCCCGGGCCAGAGCAGCCATGTCCCAGTCCCGAGCGCCACCAGAAAGACAAAAGCCATCAGCAGCGGATGCAGCCGGGCGGGTTCAGGTGGCGGGCTACCGGGCGGTGCCGCGCTTTCCTCCATCGCGATCCGCTGGGCCGAGATCGTAACCGTCTGCATCTTGCGGGTCGTGGTATCGAAATAGTCGAACTCAATCGGTTCGATGATCGCCGAGGTGTTGTTGGTGGGCCGGATCGTCCAGCGCCAGAACGCGATGGAAACCGGACCCATCGGCGAGAGTTCCACGAAACGCTTGTCCGGGTGCGGGAAGATCATCGCACTGGGTGAATGCAGTTCGGGCATCGGTGGGATCATGTCCGGCGACACGCCGATGGCCTGAATACGGATCACTCGTAGCACGCCCTCGCCCGGTTGAAGCTGGTCCGGCGCATTCGACCATTGATCCGAGATTTCAAGCTGGCGCACCGGAAACCACCATCCCTCGACCGCAGGCGCGGGGCGGACGTCTAGCGAAACCGGGGCCGAGGCGATTTCATGCTCGAACCAGTCATCACCCTCATCCGTCAGGGTCAGATGATGCACGAAAGGCGGGATTGTCAGCGCCCCGGTCCGGTCGGGAAACAGCGCCATGCGCCGCCGGAAATTCTTGATCGGCTGGCCGCGCTCGCGGGTTTCGTACCATGTGTCCTGACCCAGTTGCATCCAGTTGAAACCGTCAAGCTCAGGTGTTTCGAGCTTTTCGAGCGTGATATGTCTTCGATAGCGGCCGTGGATGGTGACCAGGACCATCTCGCCCTGAAAGATTTCCTCCGCCGAGGTTTCAAGCGTCACCTCCAGCGCCAGTTCGCCGGGATTAACGTCGCGGGTCTGGGCGGCGATCACCCCGGGCAAGAGTAGCAGGCAGAGCAACAGGTGTCTCATCGCGGATCTTCCGGCTCGGGCGGGGAAAGACCCAGCTTTTTGCGACATTTGTGTTCCTGCGCGATCCGCGCCTTAAGATATTCACCGGGCACGTCCGACAGCGTTGCAAGCCAACGAGTGTTCGCGACCATGAACCGGTCGTCGAATATCTTGCGGATGCGCTCGTCGCCGTGGCTTGCCAGTTCCGGCAGACCCAGCAGCGCGCCGGTATTGGTGGTGCCGTCCCCTGCCCCGGCGGCGCGGGCGTTGCCCTGCGCAATGGACGATTTCACCACCGCCCCCTCTCCGCCGTCCTTTTCGGTGAACCACGCAATCGGCGCCTCGGGGTCAAGCGCGAGGCCCGCGTAAAAGGCGGCCAGCAGGTCGAAATTGGCCGCCGCCTGTTCATCGCCCGCAAGACGCGCGATATCATAGGCTTCAAGCGCGGCGGCATAATTGCCCGCCTGAGCCTCGGCATTGCCGAGATTAAAGAAATCGCCCGCCTGTCGAAATTCCTCCGCCGCGCCCGCATGATCACCAGCCCGGTACAGCGCGATGCCTTTCCAACCCGGCTCTGTCAGCAAAGGCACGGCAAGGCGATTCATCCCGAGCCCAAGCGCGAGACGGCCAAGCGGCGCGGTCCCGCGCCCCGCAAGCAGCGCAAGCGCAAGGCAGATGATCGCCGCCATCGCGATATAAGCCGGTCGTTTCATAACGCCGCCCTTCGGAACATCAGCAACACAGGGATCAGCGCAAGCAGCAACAGGTAGCGCCCAAGGTCCATCCGGAATAGCAGCGGGTAATCCTGACGCTCCAGCCGATCCCGCGCATCCTCCTGCAAAAAGCTGGCCAAAGCCTGTGTTTCCGGGGTGCGAAACACCTCTCCGCCCCCAGTACTGGCCAGCGTCTCGGCAGCGGCAATATCTCCCGGCACCACGACCGAAAGCCGCGCGCCCTGCCCAGTGATCTCTGCCGCGGCCTGCATCGCATCCGGGCCGATACCCGCGCCATCGGTCAACAGGATAACGTCCCCGGCAAGCGTCCCGGATTCCGCAAGGATCGTCGCTGCCAGAGATAATCCCCGCTCGGGCCGCGACCCCTTGTCCGGTACGGTTTCACCATCGACCAAAGACAGGGTCTGGCCAAGCTGCCTTGTGTCCGCCGTCATGTCGGTCGCCACATAGGCATCGCCCGCATAGACCACCAGCGCGGCGGGGCGGCTTTGCAGGGCCGCCACCCCCACCCTGCCCGCCGTCTGCAAGGCCAGCCGTTTGCCGCCATCGTCAAGCGACTCCGAAGCATCCAGAACAAAAACCACGCCGTCGAGATTGCGATAGGCGGCGGCGTCTCGCCTCTCCACCGCCGGTCCGGACAGGGCCGCAAAGATGAGACCTGCCGCCAATAACGGCGCCAGCGCCGCAAACCCGCGTCGTCCGGCGTCTACCCGGCCGAGCGCTTGCAAAGCCGCTTTCAAATGCGGATCAAGGGCCATGTCCCAGCCCCCCAGGCGCGCTGGACGTCGCCCAATCACCAGCATCAACACCGCCAGAAACGGCAGGAGCAACAGCCAGAGCGGACGCAAAAGCTCAAAATCGCTCATCGCGTTCGTCTCCACCCGATCCAGAGACAGCCGAGACCGGCCAGCAGCGCCGGGTAAATCCAGAGTTCACGGTAAACCTCGGCGGCAAGACCATCGCTTGCGGTGGCCTCAAGCCTGTCCAGCGCCTGCGTAACCTCCAGTAGATCCTCGCTGGTGCGGACCCGGAAACTGGTGCCGCCGCTCAGCTCGGAAATCGCACGCAGGGTCGCCGCATCGACGACGCCCCGCTCCCCCGGATCGCTGGTCTCAAGGTCCTTCGGGCCAAGGGCAATCGTATGCACGCGCACGCCCATATCCGCCGCAAGTCGGGCCACCGCGCGCGGGTTTGTGGAACCAGCGTTGCTGATCCCGTCGGACAGTAGGATCACCACCTTGGTTGCAGCGTCCGACTGCTCCATCCGCTTCAGCGCAAGCCCAAGCCCGTCAGAGATATTCGTCGCCCGACCAGATATGCCGATGCTCGCCTCTTCGATCCGGCGCGCGATGGCCTCGGTATCGAAGGAAAACGGCGCAGCGTAATAGGCCTCAGACCCGAACACGATCAGGGCAACGCGATCCCCCGCCCGGCGCCGCACGAAATCCGCCCCGACCTTTTGCACCGCCTCAAGCCGGGTAACCTGTTGCCCATCAAGGTGGAAATCATCGCGCACCATGGACCCCGACAAGTCGATGGAAATCGCAAGATCACGCCCCGACACCCGCAGGGCCGATACCGGTTCAAGCAACCGCGGCCCTGCCAGCGCAATAACAAGCAGCACCCAGACCAGACCCGTCAGCAACAACCGGCGCCCGGATTTCAGCACCGGTTGCTGGCCGGTTCGAAGCAGGCTTTTGGCGACACCATCCGGCACGGCCAGCGCCGCGCCCCTGTGTGTCTGTCCGGGGATCACCCACAGAACGAATACCGGCAAAGGCAGCAGCAGCAGGAACAACGGATCGGCCAGATCAATCACGCCCCGACACCTCGCCTTTAAGGTCACGCAGGTCGGGCATTCCGCCCGGTTCGTACAAGCGCGATGATATGCGTGCGTAGACCTGCGGGTGGTCCTGCTTGAGCAGATGAAGCAGCGCGAGCCGTTGCGCGTCCTCGGGCAACGCGCCAATGCGCGTCAGCCTGTCTTTCATGCTGACCGGCTTGGCCGGCGGTCTCGACCGCAGGAGAAACCGCAAGACCAGCGCAACAAAAACCGCAAGAATAAGCCCAAGCGCGACAGCCGCGAGAAGATCCGCCAGAACACCCCCGGCAGAATGCGAAGGCAGACGGATGTCATGCAGCCCGGCCAGCATCGCTTCCTCACTGAGGGCGCGTTCAGCCATGCGATACGCCTTCCCGTCTCGGGAAACCACCGTTGATCACCCGCGCCATCTGCGCCAGCGGCGCTGCGGCATCGACCCGCAGCATGGGGAACCCGGCAAGCGGTTCCGGCCGCGTATCCTCTGGCCCGTGCTCGATACGGCCCAGCCGATGCGACCCGTCGGCAAGGCGGATCGGATAGCTGCCCGGCGGCAGCGCCTCGATACCATCGCCAACCATCACCAGCCGGGGATGACGCCGCCGCGCCAGCTGGCCCAGACGGTCGGAAAGATCACCTCCCGGTCGGTCGAAGCCCGAGGCAATCACCACCTCGGCACCCGCCGGGGCAAGCCGCGTCACCCGGGCAAGCGCGCCATCAAGGTCGATGTCATCGACCCTCCCACTCTGCGCCTCTTCCAGAACCGTTGCATGGGCGCGGGCCATGGCGCCGATCACGGCAAGCATTCCCCGCGCCCTGCCCCGGATCGACGTCACAACCGGCAGTTTCGGACCGATCACCAGCAGCCCGACGCGACCGCCTTCCTCGATGGCGCGCCACCCGATCATCGACAGCGCCTCGGCCGCCGCCACGGACCGGAACGCACGGCGTGTTCCCCAAAGCATCGAAGGCCTGAAATCGGCAACCAGAAAGGTCACCTGGTCCCGTTCTTCCTGAAACGAACGCACGTGGAGTACACCGGTGCGGGCGGTGCTCCCGCGATCAAGATGCCGGATATCGTCGCCGGTCACGTATTGGCGCACATCGGCAACCTCCTGCCCCTGCCCGCGCCGCCGGGTCACGAAACCGCCGGGCAATGCAGCCTGCGCCTCGGTCTCTGCACCATTCAACACATGGGTGCGAAGCGCGATCAGCGACCGGGCATCCAGCCAGACTCCGGGCGCCTGCAAGGCCGGGTTCACAGCGGTTCGACGGCTTTCAGCACATCGGCTATCAAGGCCCGCGCCGTCCTCCCCTCTGCCACCGCTCGCCATGCCATCACCAGCCTGTGCGCCAGCGCATCTGCGGCCACCGCCTGCACATCCTCGGGCAACGCATGGTCCCGCCCCTTCAGATAAGCCCGTGCCTTGGCCGCCGCCGCAAGGGCCAGCGATCCGCGCGGCGACACAGGGTGGTCGATATCCTCGGAAAAAGGTGGCTGCCGCGTCGCCGTCACCAGCCGCACGATGTAATCCCTGAGCGGCGAGGCCAGATGCACGGCCATCGCCTCGGACCGGGCGGCGCGCATATCGTCGAGGTGCAACCTGACCGGCGCCGCGACCGGCGCCTGATTTTCGGCTTCGACAAGATCAAGGATCTTCCGTTCCGTTTCCGCATCCGGCAACGACAGGACAACATGAAGCAGGAACCGGTCGAGCTGCGCCTCTGGCAGGGGAAAGGTGCCATCATGTTCGATGGGGTTCTGCGTCGCGACGACAAGAAACGGGTCCGGCAGCGTGTGGGTCGCATTGCCGCTGGTAACCTGCCTTTCCGCCATCGCCTCAAGCAGCGCCGACTGGACCTTGGGCGGGGCGCGATTGATTTCGTCGACCAGAACAAGGTTGTGAAACACCGGCCCCGGCACGAATTCGAAATCGCCGGTCTGAGGGCGAAAAACCGGCGTGCCGGTCAGGTCCGAAGGCATAAGATCCGGCGTGCACTGGATCCGGGCAAACCCGCCTTCGATGGCCTCGGCCAGTCGTTTTACCGCGCGGGTCTTGGCAAGGCCGGGCGCACCCTCGATCAGAAGATGGCCGCCCGACAGCATCCCGATCAGCAGCCGTTCGATCAGAACATCATGGCCGACAAGACCGGCAACGAGATGATCGTCGAGCCCTGACAGGCGGGTCTTAGACTGAACATCCATGCCGCATTCCTCCCCCTGATCGCTCAGGCGTCTACAGGCAGGATGCTATCTCGTCAGCAGGGTCAGGCAAACACAGCCCAAAGTCTCAGTCCCGATCAGATACGTCCGGTTCCGAAAAACAGCGCGGCTGTCAGGCCAAGGTAAGAAAGAGCTGTTACGCTTCTTTCTCGGTCAGGTTAACGGTCTTGCATTTCCAATTGGCGATCTGCCAGTTGGGATGCGCCTCGGTCCATTTGGCAAGCTCGGGCTGGGCGCGCATGACGCAAGTCATCGTGGAAATATCAGTATAAAGCATGCTTCTGCTTTCGCACTCGGCGGGCGACGCGCTCAGGCAGGCAACAAAAATCAACTCAATCATCATGACCTCATGTCAATACAACCATTAGTAGCGGTCCTCAATGTAAAGCTCTGCGGTAAATATAACCCTCACTAAAGCGTACTATCTGCGATTTAAGTCACAAACGCCCGTATGACAGGCCCAAAGCCGGGGGATTGCACAGATTTCACTCGCATTTCAGGCGGGCCGCCGCACGTGTCCCTGAAATTCAGTTCACTCAAGGCCAAACTTGCCCTTGGGGCAGGGCTGGTGGCGCTGGTTGCATTGCTGGGCGCCGCGCTCAGCATCATCGGCATGGAAATCGTCTCGCGCCGCATCGAGGCCTCGGTTCAGGCGGAAAAACGGGTCGAGCGCTACTCGGTTCTGTCGACACAGGTGACCAGTTTCATCGTGGTCGCCGCCGAAGCCGCACAATCCGGCCTGTCGCCAGAGGCGCGCGCAGACAGGCTCGACCGGCTGGCCGTGAACATCTCGGACACTTTCGAGTCACTGCGGCGCGACCACGAGGCAGCGGTAAGCGGTGCGGCGCCCTCGGGGCTCGACGCACAGTCACGCCGCGCGACGCAAAGCATCGGACTGGCCCGGATGCAGGCGCTTTTCGATACCACACTAAAGGGGCTTCTGGACGAAACCGCCGGGCCGGAACGGTTGCAGGGGCATATCGACAGTTTCGCCCATGGGTTCGATCCGCTGCTGAATGCGGTGATCAGCGAGGAAATCCGTGACCGGCGTGAAATCATCGCCGGCATCACCGACCTGCGGCGGCAGTTGATCCCGATGGCGCTGGCGATTTCCGCCGCCACCATCCTGTTGCTGATCGGCTTCTACCTTGTGCTGATCCGGCCCCTGTTCCGGCGGCTGGACCTTTTGCGTGACGCCGCCCGGCAGATCCGGCAGGCGGATTTCGCGGTCTCCCTGCCCGAAAAGGACGATGAGCTTGGCCACGTCCTTGCCGAAACCAACCGCATGGCAAGAACGCTCTCGAACCGGAGGGATGAGGTCGAGGCGGAATGGACCCGTCTGAACAACACGATTGAGGAACGCACAGAGGAGCTCCGCGAGGCCGTCGAAGAACTGGCACGGACTGATGAAAACCGGCGTCGCCTCTTTGCCGATATCAGCCACGAGCTTCGCAACCCGCTGAGCGTCATACTGATGGAGAGTGAAATCGGCCTGAAGGGCAGCGATGTCTCGAAAGAGTCCTTCCAGACAATCCGGACAAGGGCGCTGCGGCTGAACCGGCGCATCGACGACCTGCTGCGGCTGGCCCGGTCCGAAACGGGGCTGCTGCAACTCAACGCCGGGCCTTTTGATCTGGGTGAAACCGTCAGCGAGGCGCTCGAAGACATGCGCCCGCAGGTCGAAAGCGCCGGGATGACCATCACACTGAGCGGGACAGCGGCCCCAATGGCACAGGGGGATCGCAACTGGGTGCGACAGGTGGTGGCCGGGCTGATCCAGAACGCGATACGCCATGCAAGGGAAGGCGGGGAAATCACGATGACGCTGGAGCAAAAAGACGAACGGGTCTGCATCCAAGTCATTGATCAGGGCCCCGGCATCGACCCCGCAGATCAGGACCGGATCTTTGACCGGTTCCGGCAGGGCTCCAGTAACACCGCCAGCGAAGGGTTCGGAATCGGGCTGGCCTTTGCCAAATGGGTGATCGAGCAACAAAACGGCCGGATCGACCTGCAAAGCCCCCTGCCAAGGGCCGAACGCAAAAGCCCGGCACCCGGTACGAAAGTCACGCTATGCCTCCCCGTGGCCCAAGGCTAGGCTTTCGGTATGAGCAGCATCGAAGACCCAGTCCTGATCGTGGATGACGACCCTGAAATCACCTCGGCCCTGTCGAGAGGGCTGGCCCTGCACGGCCTGCGCAGCGTCAGCGAAAACCGCGTGGATACCGCGCTGGAACGCTTTGCCGACACGGCGATCAGCGCCGCGATCATCGACGTCATGATCGGCTCAGACAGCGGTATCGACCTTGTGCGCAATGTCCGGAACGCAGGGCACAGGACCCCGATCCTGATGCTGAGCGCCCTTTCCGAAGTCGAGGACCGCGCCCGCGGGCTTGAAGCCGGGGCAGATGACTACGTGGTCAAACCATTTTCCTTCGACGAACTTGTCGCCCGTCTCAAGGTCCAGCAACGCCGCGCCCGCCCGGACAAACCGCGCGCGACACTGGATATGGCAAGCTGGATCCTCTCATCCGACCACCGGCGCGTCGACCTCACCGAACGCGAAGTCAACCTGCTGGCGCTGCTGTCGCGCCACGCGGGCAAACCCCTGTCGCGGGAAACGGTTTTCGAACAGCTATGGGCCAGTCAGGGCGCAAGCTCGGAAAACGTGGTCGATGTCTATGTCGGCTACCTGCGTCGCAAGCTGGACCCGGCGCAGGAGTTCGGATTCGAGATCAAGACAATCCGGAATCAGGGCTTTATGCTCGACGGCACGGCTCCGAAAATCTCACAACATACTGAACAATAGTAACATTTATTTTTTCTTAGAACATTCCCTTTGACGAAACGGGCAGGCAAGCCACATGATGACCAAGACATCCTACATGTCACTTCACTCAAGAGGAGATGAACAATGGCCTGGAACAAACCGATCATCCGCGAAATCGAATGCGGTATGGAAATCAACATGTACGGACCCGACGCGGACGACGACGGCGTACTGTTCTAAGACTGCCGCGCGGAGGGCCTGATGGAATTCCGCGCGCGAATACTTGGGGCGGCCGCCGGAGGGGGGCTGCCGCAATGGAATTGCGGGTGCAATAATTGCAATCTGGCCCGCGCTGGAAAGATCCCTTCGCAAACGCAGTCCTCGGTCGCTTTTACCGGCAACGGAAAGGACTGGGCTATTCTGAACGCATCACCTGATATCCGGCAGCAGTTCGCAGATTGTCCCGATCTGCACCCAACGGGATTGCGGAACCTCCCCCTGCATTCCGTACTGGTCACTAATGGTGACATAGACCACGTCGCCGGATTGCTGACGCTGCGCGAGATGCAGCCTTTCAAGATATTCGCCACCAAGGGCATCCATAACGTGCTTAAAGAGAACCCGGTGTTCTCCGCGTTGAATGCCTCTGTTGTCCGGCGGGAAACCGTCAGCCTCGATACGCCCGTTGAAATCGCGCCGGGACTGAGCGCCGAGCTGTTTGCCGTGCCCGGCAAGGTGCCGCTCTATCTCGAAGGCGATGAGGTCGAGACCGATATGATGGGCGAACAGACCGTTGGCGTGCATCTGCGCGCCGGAGACAAGGACGCCTTCTATATTCCGGGCTGCGCCCGCATGAACGACGACCTGCGCGAACGGCTTGCCGGTGCGGCGCTGGTAATGTTCGACGGAACACTCTGGGCTGATGATGAGATGGTACGCGCCGGGCTGGGCCAAAAAACCGGCAAGCGCATGGGCCATATGTCGATGTCCGGGCCTGATGGCAGCATCGCAGCCTTCGACGGGCTGAACGTCGGCAAACGCATATTCGTCCATATGAACAACACGAACCCGGTGCTGCGCCCCGACTCGGAGGAACGCGCCAAGGCCGAGGCCGCCGGATGGACCATAGGTCAGGATGGAATGGAGATCACGCCATGACACAGGCACCCGCCTCACGTGGGGAATTTGAATCCCGGCTTCGCCAAATCGGGGCCGAGCGGTATCACGACAAGCACCCGTTCCACGACATGCTGCACGGCGGGAAATGCAATCCCGACCAGGTCCGCGCCTGGGTCATCAATCGCTATTACTACCAGCATTCCATCCCGATGAAGGACGCCGCCTTCATGTCCCGCGTCGAAGACCCGGACCTGCGCCGCATCTGGCGCAAGCGCATCGAAGACCACGACGGGACCGATGAAAACGAAGGCGGTATTCGCCGCTGGCTGCGGCTGGCAAGCGCCGTGGGGCTTGACCCCGATTACGTCGCCTCGACCAAGGGTGTGCTGCCGGCCACCAAGTTCGCCGTCGATGCCTATGTGCGTTTCGTGCGCGACAAGACACTGCTCGAAGCGGTGGCAGCATCATTGACAGAACTCTTTGCACCAAAGATCCATGCCGACCGGATCGAGGGCCTTTTGAAGAACTACGACTTCGCCGATGACAGCAGCCTCAGCTACTTTCGAAACCGCCTGAAAGAAGCGCCGCAGGACGTGGCCTTTGGCCTGTCATGGGTGCTGGATCACGCGGATACGGCGGAAAAGCAGGATCAGGCCGCAGCGGCACTGATCTTCAAGACGGATGTGCTCTGGTCGCAGCTTGATGCGCTTTACGGGGCCTATGTCGAACCGGGACGGATACCGCCGGGCGCATGGGTGCCGGGCGAAGGCATGGCACTGGCGCGGGCCTCATGATCGCAAAAGAAGATATACCTTTTCTGCCGCGCGGTGTACGTCTGCATTTCGACAAGGTGCGCGACCAATGGGTCCTGCTGGCCCCCGAACGCGCGGTGACGCTGGATCAGGTCGGTCAGGCGATCCTGTCGGAACTCGACGGCATCAGATCCTTCGGCACGATCACCGAAGATCTCGCCAGCCGCTACAACGCGCCCGCCGAGGAAATCGCCAAGGATACCGGCGGCTTTCTTGGCGCGCTGCTTGACCGCCGTTTTCTGGAGCTGCGCCAATGAACGCCCGTCCACCCATTGCCATGCTGGCAGAGTTGACCCATCGCTGCCCGCTCTCCTGCCCCTATTGCTCGAACCCGATAGAACTGGCCCGGATCGACAGCGAGCTGGATACCGAAACGTGGAAGCGCGTGTTTCGCGAAGCAGCCGAGATCGGCGTCCTGCAACTCCATCTCTCGGGCGGCGAACCGGCCAGCCGCCGCGACCTGACCGAGCTTGTCGCGGCTGCGCGCGAAGCAGGGCTTTACACCAACCTCATCACTTCGGGCATCGGCCTGACCGAACGCCGCCTGCGCGAGCTGGACGAGGCCGGGCTGGATCACATCCAGCTTTCGCTACAGGGCACTGATGCGGCGATGGCCGACGAAATCGGCGGCTATCGCGGCGGGTTTGACCGCAAGATGCAGGTGGCGGGCTGGATCAAGGACATCGGCTTTCCCCTGACCTTGAACGCGGTCATGCACCGCCGCAACCTGCACCAACTGCCCCGCTCGATAGAGCTCGCAGTCGAAATGGGTGCCCGCCGGATCGAAGTCGCCACCGTGCAATTCCACGGCTGGGCGCTGAAAAACCGCGACACGCTGATGCCGACGATGGAACAAGCGCGGGAAACCGACGCCATCGTGACCGAGGCCCGCAAGCGGCTGAAAGGCGTGCTGGTGATCGACTACGTGCCCGCCGATTACCACTCGGACTATCCCAAACGCTGCATGGGCGGATGGGCGACCACAGGGCTGAACGTGACCCCGGACGGAGAGGTCCTTCCCTGTCACGCGGCCCAGACGATCCCGCATCTGCAATTCGACAATGTGCGTGACAATCACCTGCGCGACATCTGGTACGACGGATCGGCGTTCAACGCCTATCGCGGCACCGACTGGATGCAGGAACCCTGCCAAAGCTGCGACCGCAAGCTGAAGGATTTCGGCGGCTGCCGCTGTCAGGCGATGGCCATTGTCGGGGATGCGGCGGCAACCGATCCGGTCTGCATCAAGTCACCGCATCACGGGGCGCTACAGGTACAGGCCGACGCCCATGCCCATAGCGACCGGAAAGATCTGGTGCACCGCACGGCACCGGGAAAACCAATCCCGGAACCGGCGGAATAGGGTCGGATCAGGCGGCTTCGGCCGCCAGTTCACGGCACCCGGTATCCAGCAGCGCGAAAAGATGCGGCGCAAAGCTGTTCCAGACATCCATGCGGAAACTGCTCTCGCCGTCACGCCAGATCAGCACGGTCGCGCCATCGAACACGGTCCGGCGACCGGTGCCAACCTCGATGGTGGCGATGTCGCGTGGACAGCCCAGCGTGAGCAGTTCGGCCGCCCGGACCCCTTCGATCACAAAAGTGGCCTCGCGCGCCGAGATATCGACAAGCGCATGCGGCAGCTCGGCATAGACCTTGGCGCAAGCCTCCTCGATCCCCGCCACGGCGCCGGTTTCGGTTTCCAGCTTCCATTCGTCAGGGCCAAGGCAGATCGCCTCGAGATTGCCTGCCGACACCCGCTGCCCGATCTTTTCCGGCAGGGTCAGGCCAAGCGCCGCGTTCAGCGGTGCAAGATCGCCACGGGCCCGCAGGGAAAGCCGCCCGCAGGGCGACGCCACGCGCACCTGCGCCGCCGAGGTTTCAACCAGCGCGAAGGGATCGAAAGAAGAAATTGGAGCGTTCATCATCGCCTCCGTTTCAGATTTTCAGACGGGCGTTTTCAGGATCGACAAAGATCGTCGAGGTGATCTTGGCCGCGATGGTCCGGTCAGGCATCGGGATATAGACGGTGTCGCCCATCCGGTTCTGCCCTCCCTGAACCAGCGCCAGCGCAATCGGCTGGCCGACCTCTTCGGACTCGTAGGAAGAGGTGACATGACCAACCATCGTCATCGGGATCTGCTGTTTCGGGTCGAACACGATCTGCGCGCCCTCTTCCAGCTTCGATCCGTCTTCGGTCAGCAGGCCCACGAACTGCTTGCGGCCTTCGGCGACAAGGTCGGGACGGGCCAGACCGCGCATGCCGACAAAGTCCGGCTTTTTCTTGCCCACAGCCCAGCCCATGCCGCAGTCATAGGGCGTGACGGTCCCGTCAGTGTCCTGACCGACGATGATATAGCCTTTCTCAGCCCGCAGAACGTGCATGGTTTCCGTACCATAGACGGTGATATCGTATTGCTGGCCCGCTTCCCAGAGAGTCTCCCACAGCTTGCGGCCCATCGGGGCAGGCACGTTGACCTCGAACCCGATCTCGCCGGTAAAGCTGACCCGGAACAGACGTGCGGGCATACCTGCCACGGTGCATTCCACGCAGGACATATGCGGAAAGGCCTCTTCGGTCAGAGTCACGCCCTCGACAAAGGGTTGCAACAGCTTGGCCGCATTGGGACCGTTCAGCGCGATGGTCGACCACTGCTCGGTCGTCGAGGTCAGCCAGACGTTGAGATCGGGCCATTCGGTCTGAAGGTAATCCTCCATCATGTTCAGAACCCGCGCCGCGCCACCCGTGGTGGTGGTCACGTGGAAACGGTCCTCGGTCATGCGACCGATCACCCCGTCGTCGCGGATATAGCCGTCATCGCCCAGCAGCAGGCCATAGCGACAGCGCCCCGGCGCCAGCTTGGTCCACGGGTTCGTGTACATGCGGTTCATGAACTCAACCGCATCGGGCCCGACAACCTCGATCTTGCCAAGGGTCGAGGCATCGAAGATGCCGACGCTGGACCGGGTGGCCTTGCATTCGCGACGTACGGCGGCGTCCATGTCCTCGCCCGGCTTGGGGAAGTACCATGCCCGGCGCCACTGGCCTACGGGTTCGAACACCGCGCCGTTTTCCTCAGCCCAGGCATCAATCTGGGTCTTCCGCGTCAGTTCGAAATGCGCCCCGCGATGATATCCCGCGAACGCCCCGAAGGAAGTCGGCGTGTAAGGCGGGCGGAAGGTCGTAAGTCCGACCTGCGGCTGTTTCTTGCCAAGCGCATCCGAGGCGATGTTGAGCCCGTTGATATTGGACATCTTGCCCTGATCGGTGGCCATACCGTTTGTCGTATAGCGCTTCACATGCTCGATCGAACGCATACCCTCGCGCACTGCCAGTCGGAGATCCTTGGCCGTCACATCGTTCTGGTAATCGACGAAAGCTTTCGCCTTGCCCGGGCTGCGATCCGTCGGCAGTTCCTTGTGCGAAACGCCGGTGCCGGTGCGGTCGTCTTCCACCGCATAAGCCACCGCATTGCCGGCGACGCCAAGCGCGTCGGCCACGGCGCGGCCCTTTTCGGCCCCGTCCGTCAACGCCGCCTCGATCCCCCAGAGACCCCGGCTCGCCCCCGCGATCACGCAGTCTTCGGGCGTGACATCGGGCAGGAAGGTCGTGCGGTCATCGTCCCATGCCAGCTTGCCCTTGGTATGCGAGAACAGGTGCAGCGACGGCGTCCAGCCGCCGGACATGAGTACAGCGTCGCAGGCGATCTTTTCCCCTGCCCCGACCGTATTGCCGCTGACCGGGTTCACCCGGATCGAGCTCACCCGCAAACGCCCCGAGGTGGCCGAAGCCGTGTGCGACAGTTTTACCGGGATGCCCAGTGATTTTGCCTCGCTGACCAGTTCCTCACGCACGCTGCCGCGCGTATCGACAATGGCCTGAACCTTGGCTCCGGCGCGGTGCAGATCGAATGCCGCATACCACGCGGAATCATGGCAGGTGAGAACGACAGGACGCTTGCCGACCAAAACACCATAGCGGTTGAGGTAGGTCTGCGCCGATCCGGCCAGCATGACGCCGGGACGGTCATTGCCGTGGAACACCAGCGGCTTTTCCAGCGCGCCCTGCGCCAGCACGACCTGCCGCGCCCGCACGCGCCACAGGCGTTCGCGCGGAGTGTCGGCGGGCAGTTCCGCCAAGTGATCGGTCAGCTTTTCGCACAGTCCAATCATGTTCTGGTGGTAATAGCCAATCGCGGTGGTGCGCGTCATGATCCGCACGCCCATTTCGCGCAGCGCGGCCAGTTCAGACGCCAGCCAGTCCCACGCAGGTTTGCCATCGATCCGCGCCTGCGGTTCGGACAAAAGCGTGCCACCGGCCTCGGCGTTTTCATCGACGAGAACAACGCTGACGCCTTTGGCCGCCGCTGCCCGTGCCGCCGCAAGACCCGAAGGACCAGCGCCAACGATCAGCACGTCGCAATGCAAATTGCGCGAGGCGTAGGTATCGGGATCTTCCTCGGTCGGGCTGACGCCCAGACCCGCAGCCGCACGGATGAAGGGTTCGTACACCTTATCCCAAAAGCTCTTGGGCCACATGAAGGTCTTGTAATAGAACCCGGCCGAAAAGAGCATATAGGCCGCGTCATTCACCGCGCCGACATCGAATTTCAGGCTCGGGTACTTGTTCTGCGAGCTGGTTTCGAGACCGTTCCAGATTTCCTGCACCGTCGCGCGGGTGTTCGGTTCGAACCGCCCTGCCCCACGGCGGGTGCCGATCAGCGCATTGGGTTCTTCGGACCCGGCGGCGACCGCCCCACGGGGACGGTGATATTTGAACGACCGGCCCATCAGGTGAACGCCATTGGCCAGCAGAGCAGAGGCCACCGTATCGCCCTTGAAACCGCGATAGGTTGCGCCGTCAAAGGTAAAGCTCACAGGCTGGGCGGTATCGATACGGCCCCGGCCGGAAACGCGGTATTCGCTCATTTCACCTCTCCCGTCAGAGTCTCGAGGTCCGGACGCGGCGCGCCCGCCTTGTAGGTGGTCAGGAACCGGTCGCTGACCGTATCACGGACAGCGTTGAAGAACCGTCCGCAGCCATGCAGATGGCGCCAGCGTTCGTAATGCGGCCCCTTCACGTTCGAACGGATGAACAGGAAGCTTTCCCACTCTTCGTCAGTCTGCGCCGAGGGGTTCTCGGGGCGGATGATATGGGCCTGACCGGCATGGGCAAATTCGGCCTCGGGGAGGGTTTCTTCGCAATAGGGGCAATGGATCAGCAGCATGGTCGGTAATCCTCAGTGCGCAACGGCGGCAGCGGCGGCTTCGTCAATCAGACGGCCGGTACGGAAACGCTCAAGCGTGAAGGGCGCGTTGATCGGGTGCGGTTCGTCCTTGGCGATGGTCCAGGCAAAAGTATGGGCCGCACCGGGCGTGGCCTTGAACCCGCCGGTGCCCCAGCCGCAGTTGACGTAAAGGTTCTGCACCGGTGTCTTGCCAAGGATGGCAGACCGGTCAGGTGTCACATCGACAATACCGCCCCATTTGCGCAGCATGCGCATGCGGTTGAAAATCGGGAAGATTTCCGTGATTGCCGCAACCGTGTGCTCGATCAGGGGAAGCCCGCCGCGCTGCGAATAGCTCGTATATTGATCGGTGCCGGAGCCGATCACCAGCTCGCCCTTGTCGGACTGGCTGATATAGGCATGGACCGCGTTCGACATCACGACGCAGGGAAAGATCGGCTTGACCGGCTCGGACACCAGCGCCTGCAACGGATAGCTTTCCAGCGGCAGACGCACGCCCGCGCTGTCCATCACGACCGAGGTATGCCCTGCTGCCGAGACGGCCACCTTCTTGGCCTTGATGAAACCCTTCTCGGTATCGACACCGGCGACCGATCCGTCGACATTCCGGCGGATCGCCGTCACGGCACAGTTCTGGATGATATCGACGCCACGCGCGGCGGCCCCACGGGCATAGCCCCATGCAACCGCATCGTGACGCGCGGTTCCTGCCCGTTCCTGCAAGGCGCCGCCCATCACCGGGTAACGCGCATTCTGCGACAGGTTCAGCGGCGGGCAGTATTCCTTGCATTCCTCCGGAGTCAGCCAGCGGTTATCGACACCGTTCAACCGGTTGGCATGGATATGCCGCTTAAAGCTTTGAACATCGTGGACGTTATGCGCCAGCATCAGCACGCCACGGTTCGAGTACATGACGTTGTAATTCAGCTCCTGGCTCAGGTCCTGCCAGAGATCGACCGCGTGATCGAACAGCCGCGCGCTCTCGTCATAGAGATAGTTCGACCGGATGATCGTCGTGTTCCGACCGGTGTTGCCGCCCCCAAGCCAGCCCTTGTCGATCACGGCGATATTGGTGATGCCGTGCTGAGTCGCCAGGTAATAGGCCGCACCCAGACCATGCCCGCCTGCCCCGACGATGATCACGTCATATTCATTCTTGGGCTGGCTGTCGGGCCATTGCTCGGTCCATTTCTTGTGACCGGACATGGCATGTCGCAACAGATTGAGAGCATTGAAACGTGTCATCTGCGAGCCTGTTCTTGAGGGGGAAGACTGAAAGAGCCAGCTACCGTTTTATGACAATCCCGCACTGGACATTTGCGTCCTTCCGAGTGAATATTTGCGTCATGCCCGAGGTTCGTACCAAGAAGCGGCTGAGTGTCGCCTTTCTCCTTGCCGATCGCTTTACGCTTTCGGCCTTTGCGAACTTTGTCGACGTGCTGCGCCTTGCCGCGGACGAGGCCGACCGCTCACGCCCGATTCTCTGCGAATGGTCGGTTCTGTCGGCGGATATGACCCCGGTTCCGTCAAGCTGCGGCGTCAAAGTGCAACCGGATACGCGGCTGCGACAGGCCGGTCATTACGACTATATCGTCGTGGTTGGCGGGCTGATCGGCGATCACAATACGCTCGCGGGGGAGGAGTTGCGATTCCTTCAGGAACGGGCCGCAGAAGGCGTCCCGGTTGTCGGCTTATGTACCGGCGTTTTCACCCTGCGCGAGGCAGGTCTGCTTGAAGGGTACCGGTGTTGCGTCAGCTGGTTCCACCATCAGGATTTTCTCGACCGCTTTGAGAGCCAGCAACTGGTCTCGGACCAGATCTTCGTCGTGGACCGTGACAGGCTGACATGTTCCGGCGGGCATGGTGCGGCGCATCTCGCCGCCTTTCTCGTCGAGCGGCACATCGGGCAGTCCGCCGCCACGAAGAGTCTCAACATCATGATGATTGACCGGGCGCTGAGCGGTGAGAAACCGCAGCCCGGTCAGCAATCCTTGCGCCAGCCCCGGGACGCCCTTGTGAAAAAGGCGATCCTCAGGATGCAGCAGAATATCGAAACGCCGCTTTCGGTCTCGGATCTTGCCAAGGGGCTTGGTGTCGGGCGGCGGTCGCTCGAACGGCGGTTCCAGAAGGACATGAACCTTGCGCCCTCACGCATCTACCTTGAACTGAGGCTGGAACGCGCGCTTTTGCAACTGCGCACGACGCAGGAAACCGTGACCGACATCGCGCTTGCCACAGGATTCTGCGACGCGCCCCACCTCGCCCGCGCCCTGCGCGCCGGTCGGGGCCTCGGCCCGCAGGAATACCGACGCGCGCAAGTGGGCACCATCACCGGCGAAGAACCCCCCGTTGGTGTCCTGATGCCGTCAAACACAATCTGACCGGCAAGAGGCCCAAGAGAGCATTCGCAGGGCTTTCCCGTGCTGCTGAAATCCCGACCTGCGTCCTTGGGCGAAGACAAATGTCCCATGCGCCAGCCGCGCGATATCAATCTTTCATTAACCGGAAATGGCCGTCACGCGCCGAAACGCCATACAGCAGGTGTACGGATATCATACAGCCTGTGCCGCCGCTTTTCAGCCGTTTCATCGGCTGCGACCACGCTTGCGCCACCATTGGTTCAGGGCCTGATCCGCGTTCTCGAAATCCTCGGCCTGCTCGGCCTGTTTCCGTAGCCGCGCCTCGGCAGCCTTGCGCACGGATTCATAGGTTTTCATCTCGCGAAAAGCCAATGACATGCGGTTTTCGATGGCCCTCAGATCGGGATCGATCCGCGCACGGTCGCGCTCGGCGCGCCCGATTTCGCTGCGCAGCGAACGGATGTAATTCCCAAGGTAAGGCACAAGCGAAGGGTCGGAATTGTAACTCGCGGTCTGCGACTGTTCGAGCAGTTCCTCGCGTCGGCGTTCCAGCCTGTTGGCCTCGCTGCGCAGCCGTCCCATCTCCTGCGCCTCGGCTTCCATCTCGTGCCGCTTCAACCGTTCGATAAGCCCCAGCGCCCGGATGCGTCGCGCTTCCATGTCAGTGACCAGAAGCCGCTTTGGGGGCTTCCTGTTCCGCGGACTCTTCATCCAACTGCCCGGTTTTAATGAGGATTTTCCGGCGCATGTCTTCCAGTATCGTACTAGGGAACCGATGTCGCGCGGCGGGCATTGTCGTCTCGTATGTTGGCGGAGACGGGTAGGTCACCGCCGGTTCCTCGGGCGCATCTTCCGCGCTTTCCTCAGGCGCCGGCGCCGGACCAGCGGCAAAGGCCGCCCCGGCCCAGAGCATTCCGGCCAGCGCGGCGCACGTCAGTTTCATGAGACCGAAAGCTCTTTCTGCGACGCTTCGACAGCATAGAAATCGGGCTGCATCCGCGTCGGAATATTCCCGCGACCGATCTCGACACAGATGTTGGGCGAATGGTTCGCAACGATGGCAACAAATATATCGCGGATCACGTGGTAGAATGCGCCGTCTTCGTCCTCGATCTGCTTCAGACGACCAGAGATCGGCTGCACCATGCAATAGGCAAGGAACACGCCAAGAAAGGTTCCGACAAGCGCGCCGCCGATCATCCCGCCAAGCACCTCTGGCGGCTGGTCGATCGAAGACATCGTCTTGATCACGCCGAGAACAGCCGCGACGATCCCGATCGCGGGCAGACCGTCCGCCATCGTCTGGATCGCATTGGCCGAAGCCAGAGACTCATGGTGATGCTTCTTGATCTTGCGATTGATGATTTCCTCGGTCTGGAACTTGTCATCGAACTGCATCGACAACATGCGGAAACTGTCGGTGATCAGCTCGGTCGCAAAGTGATCTTTCTGGATCTTGGGATAGCGCTTGAAGATCTCACTGTTGCTCGGATTCTCGATATGATCATCCAGCGCAAGGATGCCCTTTTGCTTATAGATCCGCGCCAGTTCATACATCAGGTTCAGCAGATCCTGATAATCAGCAGCTTTCCATTTCGATCCTTTGATCACCCGAAGGATACCCGCGATGCTGCTTTTGATAACCGAAAAGGAATTGGCAATCACGAAAGCGCCGATGGCGGCGCCCCCGATCATCATCCCTTCAAATGGCAGCGCGTGAAGCACGATATCCATCTTGCCACCGGAGAGCATGAAGCCACCGAAAACAAGCCCGAAGACGAGAGCAAGGCCAAGGAATAAAGTCATCTACACATCCGTCTGAACAAGTTGCCCGCAGGCGTTGTTGTACTTTCATGTATAAGATAAAGATAATTGACTTTCATACAAGTATAAACAAGAATAGTTTGTAGAACAATTTCAATCTCGGCGAGCAAACATGGATAGCGACGACTTCTTTGCCTATATCCTGGACAGCGACCTGGTGCAGATCGCCCTGCCCGACTGGCCCGCCCGGATGTCGCTTGCCGTTTGCCTAAGCGCCGATGGCGATTGCAAAATGATCGTCGGCCAGAGCGATGAGCCCGCAAAACTTCTGACACGGGTTGCCAGCGTCATCGAACGCCCCGAGCGCAGTTTTAAGGTCGCCCCGCAGGTCGAAGGCTGGCCCACCCGCCCGGTGCGATTCTCGGAAGAGCAGAACATCCTCCATCTCGTCTCCGAGGCGCAGCATCTGGTCGAGATCGCAGAAGAGTTTGCCAAGGATCCGAAACGTGCCGAGGCCAGCGCCAGCGAAGAAGTCACCCGCGAAGAGGTCGCCCGCACAGTTCGCCGTCGCCTGAACCTCGCCCTTGTTGCGAATCGCAACATCGCGAAGCCGAAAGCCACCGAACCTACCGAAACAAGTGAAGGCATGCCCGCCGGTTTCGCGTCGCTCAAAGCGCCAAGCCGCCGTGACTGCCAGTTTTCCACTGGCCATATCGGCGGTCACGGCAAGATGATCCGGGTCATTCTGCTGCCGGATCAGGTCTCGATCCAGACCGCGCCCGCAAAGGCAACGACCATCGGCTTCAGCCCGGATTTCCGGCATTTCTACTTGCCGCGCACCGTGCTCAAAGGCTGGAAGGCCGGTCAGGCCGCAATCATCGATATCGATCCCGAAGACTTTCCCCCTGCCCTGCGGGCGGTTTTCCTCAAGCAGCGCTTCATGATCGATGCAACGGTTACCTCGGAGGGCGTGTTCTTGACACACGGCCTCGCTGTGCCCGCAGAGACACCGGCGACCGCCGTACCCAAGCGTCGGTCCCGTCTACCTCTGCGGGCGGCAGCGGTTGCCGCGCTGGCCCTGATCGGTGCCGGTGGCGGGCTGGCGACCCTCGCCGTGCAGCAGGACGCCAATCATATCGCCGAAATCGATCTCGCATTCTGGGACGACCAATGAAATGTGCGGTCATTACCCCGGTCGGTCCGGGGCACGAAGCCCTTCTCGCTGAGAGCTGCGCCCCCTCGATCGCGCAGGCCAAGGCTTTCGGACAGGGCCCTTTCGAAGTTGTCGATCATCTGGTGATGGATGACACGAGAGGCGAACACGGCCGCTCGAACCGTCGGAACGAGGCGCTGCAGCAGGCGCTAAGCGGCGGTTACGACTGGGTTTTCTTCCTTGACGCCGATGACGTCATGACCCCCAACGCCTTTGAATCCTTTGGCGCGGTTCTGGCGGGAGAGCCCGATCTTGATGCGATCTGGGGGCTGATCTGCACCTTTGACGAAGCGGGTAATCCGGAACTGCGTGAAGGCCAGCCCGAACGAATCGACAGCCGCGAGGCATTACTGCGGGTCGCGCCCTATCTCTCGCTCCAGATCGGCGCGTTCATCCGCACCGAATGGGCGGCGAAGTTCGGTTTCGATCCCGATATGGATACGGGTGAAGACTTCAAATTCTACTATCAGCTCTGGGCCAACTGCCGCTGCGCCAAGCGCCCCGAGATCTTTTTCGTCAACCGGCGCGGCCAGCATTCCGGCGGCCCGCGTGGTGCGACGGGGGCGGACTGGTCGAAATCCGTGCATGAGCAATGGGCCGAACAACTTGTCCAAAGCGCCGTCTGGGCAGAAATTCCCGACGGTGGCGACGTGCCGGCAAGAATGCGCGTCACCAATCCGCGCGACCTTATTCAGGCGGCGCATCTGCGGGGCGAATTCTTTGAACAGGATTCTCTGGCCAAGCTCAAATCGCTGCTAAAAAAGGAAAAACCATCCATCGTCGAGGTGGGCGCGAATATCGGGAACCACGTCATCTGGTATGCCCGGCATCTTGACGCATCCCGGATCTTTCCGGTTGAACCCAACCCCGAAGCGCTGAACCTGCTTGAGCAGAACATCGACGCCAACGGTATTTCCGCCCGGATCGACCGCCGCGGCTGGGGTCTTGGCGCGGGACGGGGCGAGGGCCGTTTCTCGGCAGTCACCGACGATGCCGACAACCTTGGCGCCACCCGGCTTGTCGCAAGTGACGAAGGCGGGATCGAGACCCGCAGCCTCGACGAGCTTCTTGGACAGGATCATGTCGATTTCATCAAGATCGATGCAGAAGGCATGGAGATGGACGTTCTGGCCGGGGCCATGTCGCTGATCGAGCGCGACAAACCGGTGATCTGGATCGAAGTTCTGCGCGCCAACATGATGGATTTCGTTCAGGGCTGGTGCCGTAAGGCCGGGTATCGCGTCGTGGACAGCACCGCCTACATGAATACCGTCGATTATTTTGCTATTCCGAAAGGTTCCTGACCATGCAAAGCGCCGCGCCAAGTCGCAAGGATCGTCGCGCCCAGATGGCCAAGGCGGCCCGGATCTACGGAATCAAGGGGCAGGAATCGCTGGACCTGCACAACGCCTATAACGCATTGGCGCGCGGCGAAATCGCCGAGGCCGTCAGGCTGTCGCATCCGATCACGCAGAGCCATCCAACCAATCACCACGCGTGGATCGTAATGGGTGGTGCGGCGCTTGGGCAGCGTGAAGGCAAGACGGCGCAGTCCTTCTTTACCCTCGCGGGTCAGATCCGGCCAAAGGATCCGGTGGTGCTGGCCGGATTGGCAAAATCGCATGTTCTGCAGGCCCAAGTCGAAGAGGCAGTGCTCTTCGCGGCACAGGCCCTCAACGCCGGCAGCGACGATCTTGGGCTGGCGGGTATCTATCTTGATTTCATGTCCAGGCTTGGACGGCGGCTGGTGGCGGCCGAGCTCCTGGCACCGGTTGCCCATCGCCTCAAGAATGCCGATCTCTGCTTTCGGCTCGCGGACATGCTGGTCGAAGCCGAAGAAAACGGCAAGGCGGCGCCGTGGTATGAGCAGGCTTGGAAACTCGACCCGGCTCCGGAAAAGCATAAAACCGGCTATCTCCGCGCGTTGGTGATCCAGTGCCGCTTTGACGAAGCGGAAAAGCTGGCGCTCGACCTGATGGACAAGGTCAAGGACCGCGATTCCGTGGTCGGCTTGTACCTCCTGCTTCTGCGCAGCTCGCGCCGCTATGACGAGGCCGAGAAGCTGGCCGAAGAGAACGATTTCCAGACGCCCGAAGGGTATGCGCTCTCACGCGGGGTGATGGCGAACATCCATCAGGACCGCGCCGAATGGGACGAGGCGGACGCCGCCTATCTCGAAGCGATTCACGTCACCGGCGATGGCGGCAACATCAACAAGGCCTACGGCGTTTTCCTTTTCCGGTCAGGTGATTACGCCAAGGGTGCCAAGTATTTCGAACGACGTCTTAGCGATCAGCAACGCGCCCGGCTGCCAGCTGCAAATGCGGCGCCGGAAAACCTGTCGGGCCTGAACCGCGTAACATTGATGGCCGAACAGGGGGTGGGCGACCAGCTTGCGCTTCTGTCACTATTACCGCTTGCACCGATCGCCAAGGATGTACCCGTTCGCTTTGTCTCAGAGGCGCGGTTCAAACCGCTCCTCGCGGATAACACGCTTAACGTCGAACATGTGGACATGGCGGAGTTCACCACGTCAGCGCAAGAACTTAACCCAAGCGAACTGGTCTATGTCGGCGACCTTACCCGCTATCTTGACGGTGCTGGCAAAAGAGATTGGACCGGCAGCTTCTTGCGTCCCGACACCGCCCGTGTCCAGATGCTTCGCGAAAAGTATGCCGAGATGGCAAAGGGCGCGCCCGTCATCGGCGTGGCGTGGAAAAGTGTCAGCCTTATCGGTCTCTTGCGTTCCATCGAATTGGCAAAGCTTGTCGACGCCCTCCCCGAGAACGCACTACTGGTGAACCTGCAATACGGCGACACCAAAGACGATATCAAATCCGCACTCGCTCACCGCCCTGACCTGCGGATCATATCCGATGACACGGTCGATCAGATGCAGGATCTCGCCGGTTTCGCCGCGCAGATCGCCGCGCTGGATCATGTGACCACCATCGACAACACGACGGCGCATATGGCCGGGGCCATCGGACACCCTTCGACGCATGTTCTTATCCCCACCGGGGCGGAATGCATGTGGTACTGGGGCGATCAGCCGGGCGCTGACCCGTGGTACGGCACGCTTAAGCTGCATCGCCAAGAAATTTCCGGCGACTGGAGCGCACCGCTTGCGGCGCTGAAAAGCGAACTTTCCGCAAGCTAATCCGGCTGTTTGACCTCGAACATGTACCCGGCCGAACGGATTGTCTGGATCGCGTAGAGCCCCTTGAACGTATCCCTGATCTTGCGCCTGATTCTGCCGATATGAACGTCGAACCGCCGATCCTGGTAATCCCAGTCGCGTCCGTAAAGATGCTGGGAAAGCTCGTCCCGGGTCACGATACGGCCCATATGCGACACCAGAACACGCAGAACGCGCTGCTCTGCCGGGGTCAGGTCAAGCTTGGCAATCAGCGGATCAGCATCATTTCCGGATCTGGCGCTTTTGGGCGCAATCCACATCAGCCGCCGAGCCATCCGCGCGTCGAATTCAGCCTTTCTGAACGGCATCCGGACAACATCATGAGCCCCGGCAGAAAACGCCCAGGCAACGCTTGCCTCGGAATCCACATGATCAATTGCAAGGATCAGACATCCCGGAAATACGAGTCGCAGCCGGGATATCAGGAAAAGCGGCGCATCCGTTGGTTGTGTCACCGCGATCACGGCAAGGTCGAGCGGCGGCAGGTCATCGAACAGCGCCTGAACGCCCGTCGCGTCGGGATTTTCGATGATGGCCTGCTGCCCTGCCTCGGCAAGGCTGGCAAGGATCTCGTGGCGACGGGCATCGACCGGATCAACGACAACGGAAAAGCCAGACATGGTTAGACCCCTAAGATTGGCGGAAATAGAGTGTATCTGGCGGTGGAACAATCATAGCTTGAAAACGTTTTATTTATGCCGTCGATGAACAAAAATATCCAACTTTTTGAATTATTCTTAACCCAGCACCCCTAAATCAAATTTGAACATACACAAAGGTCGTGCCTGAAAAAAGGCAAACCGAACGGAGGAAGATGCATGACGGTCAGCACTGTCAGGAAAATTTGGCAGAGACTGGTTGCAGCGCATCGGAGTTGGCGGTTCGGAATGGGCCGCGTTAATTTCAGTGATTCCAATCACTTCTCCGTAGAAGACGGAGTAACCGACAATTTCCTGATCTGCCTTGAAACCGGAACAAGGCACGTCCTGCTCAGGCGGCATCTTGCCGAAACCTTGGGCATGACGCCGGCACAGTACCGCCGACGCTGGGGACTTCCTGACGACTATCCCATGATAGCCCGTTCCTATTCGCGTCGACGCCATGCAATAAAAGAGTCATCGTATGAACAACACGAGTAACTCAGCAAGAATTGCCAACATCACCGAAAGATGTTTGGCCATGATGACAAAGATAGTGGTAAAGCGTTCGAATCTAGGGCACACTTACAACCATAGATTTAGTTGCCACGAAACTTCGTTCCGGAGACAACACAATGAGTGATAGTAATACCAAGAACATTTTCGACCAAGACTCCAACGAATTTATGAAAACGCAAATCGTTTCCGCCTATGCGGGCCGGTCCGATGTCTCGGTTGATGACATCATGAATCTGCTCGCGCGCCTGACCGAATTCGTCAACGGCGCATCGCCCTCCAATTCCACCGCTGCGCCAACCGCTCCCTCGCAGGTTGAACCAGCTGTGCCATTGGACAAGGCTATTACCAAAGATAAAGTGTTCTGTCTTTGCTGCGGCAAAGGATTCAAGATGCTGAAACGCCATCTTGGGGCGGAACATGGCCTGACTGAGGCTGAATATCGTACGATGTTCAACCTCCCGGATGATCTGCCGCTTGTTGCGCCCAGCTACTCCAAGAAGAAAGCCGCCTACGCAAAAGAAGCCGGGTTTGGCAAATACTCTCGCGACGGCCGCGCCGGCGCGGGCAAGAGCGAAACGATCACGTAACAATTGTCGTCACCTCCGGCGACCAGTCCGCGAGAGACCGGCGCCCGGGTGACGATTTTCGAGCAGGTAAACGATGTCCAACGAACCCATCATTGTAAAACGTGTCGAAGAAGATTCGCACGACGGCCACCATGGCGGTGGCTGGAAGGTCGCCTATGCCGACTTTATGACCGCGATGATGGCGTTTTTCCTGCTTTTGTGGATTCTCGCCGCATCGGATGAGGAAAAGCTGCGCGGACTCGCCGATTACTTCACCCCGTCGCTTTCAGAATCGGGCGGACGCGGCGACGGCGTGCTTGGCGGTGAAGTGCTGGGACCCGATGGCGTGCTTAGCGGGACGGACGGACCGCAAAGCGAGATCCAGCTTCCGAGTTTTGGCCAGGAAAACCCCCTCTCCGTTTTCGACAGCCGCATCGAGGCCGAACCCGAGGTGATCGTCGAATACGAACCAGCGGCAGAAAACATGCCGGATGGTGCGGAAATCGCCGACGAACCGCAGGAACAGACTGAGTTTCCCGGCGATCAGCCCATGCCACCGGACATGACCGAGATTGTCCAGGCCCATGATCAGCGTGAACGTGACCTTGACGAGGTTGAGCAGATGATCAGCGAAGCGGTTCGCGGCCAGCCGGAACTGATCGATCTGATGAAGAATATCAATTTCGAACGTACGCCGCAGGGACTTAACGTGCAGATCCTCGACCAAGAGGGGCGCTCCATGTTCCCGCGCGGCAGTTCGCGTATTGAGGACCACACGCGCGAGCTGATCCAGATCGTCGGCGATGCAATTGCGGAAATGCCCTACCCCGTCACCATTTCCGGCCACACGGATGCGGTGCCATTCAGCCGGGCCTCGGGTTATTCCAATTGGGAACTTTCCGCGGATCGCGCAAATGCGACGCGACGCGTTCTTGTCAGCAACGGCATTAATCCCGCGCGGATCGAACGCATTTCCGGCATGGCAGATACCAAGCTGTTGTCGCCCGATACCCCCGAGGCGCCACAGAACCGCCGGATCGACATTCTGCTCGCTTACCCAGATCCAATGCCGGGCTCTCTCCCATAGGCGGAAATCCCTCATTTTCGCCTTTTGGGCGAGTGGATGATCAACAAGGGGGCGAAAATCTGCCTTTTATCCACAAAAATTTTGTGTCAATCCCCGGAATTGTAAACGCTTGTTTTCACAACTATTGCGGGTTTCCGGCGCTACAATTTCAAGGCATAATTAAGGCAAGTTGGCTTGCGTGATTAAAAATTCCATAAAACACAAGGCCATAAGCATCGCTGAAAACCTATGCTAGATATAGGAAAGCGACTATATATTGTGTGTTTTTAGCGCAACCAAGGGTGTATATTGTTGTTCAAGTTAACCGTTTGAAACTGGAATAGTCAGTAAATAGTGGGTTAATTTAGTGTTGGGTGTGACGGAATTTTCTGGGGAATATAATGTCAAATCGAACGCTAGAGCTCATATGGCAGGGCGCGATCCTGCCTATGGAACGCAAGCAGGCTGATCGCCTAATGCGGGTATTGAAAGTGCTTCTGCCAATGCACTTTGTCTGCCTTTCCGCCGAGCGAGGCATTGATGGCCTCATGATCCTTCCCGACGAACTCGAGATCATGCCCGCGCTGCCACTGGGCGATGTCGTTGTCGAAGAGCTTGCCGTCGACGTCCCCTACGGCTCCCTCCTACTGGTCTCCGATTCCGAAAATTCGGTCCGAATGAGCTCTCCTCACGCATTCTCCCATGACATTGGCATGGCTGTGGGGCAGACGCTTCTCAGTGTTCTCCGCGTCGGGGCCTTTCCGCTCGAACGCGAGAACGAGGCGCTTTACATCATGGCTTGCGCCTTCGACCAGATGGCGCGCACTGCCGAGCTTTGCAATCTCGGGCTTGTCCCCGAGGAGTTCTCCAAGGGGCTTGCGGCGTGCCTCGGCGATTACTGGTCCGGGTCGCGCGGCAAGGATTGCCAGGCCGCGCATCTTTTCGCGACAGAGGATTGCCTGCACGGCCCCCAGCTGCGCAAGTACCTCATGGCTCTCGATCCCGGTTTTTCGGCGCCGATGTATCACCTTGTGCCGACCGGGTTGCTCAACTTTTCCAAGGACAAGCTCGGCTTTGGCGACTGGCTCAAAAAAGCGAGTGCTGCAGTGGGCAGCCTGATGATGCCCCGCCAGCAGCGTCTGATTGAAGGGTGATAGATTGCTCCCACACAGGGGCAATTTAACCATCGCTAAATCAAACAAATCTTTCATCTAATCATGTCTTATGATTATCTGTTCATGCAGGTATGAATTATCAGGCATACATCCATGATGTTTATCACCCGCCACGCGGCGATGAACGAACCGATGTTGTCGGTCGAAGAAGAGCGCGAGGCAGTCAGGAACTGGCAGGATAAGGGCGACCGCGATGCGCTGGAGTTGTTGATCCGGTCGCACGCCCGGCAGGTCTATGCCCAGGCGTCCCGCTGGTCGGACAACCCTTCGCATCGTGAAGACATGGTGGCCGAAGGCATGATCGGGCTGATGCGCGCAGCCGATAATTTCGACTTGTCGCAGGATGTCCGGTTTTCGACCTATGCCGGGTGGTGGGTGCTTAACGGTGTGTCCTCGGCGATGGTGAAGATCAAGACCGTCGTGGATATTCCGGTAAGGACCTTCCTGGATGCCAGCGGTGGAAGGTTGGAAGGAGAACGTAACGAAATCGCGCAGGTCGCGATGAACAGTACGGTGGAAATCGGGGTTGCGGCTGAAAACCTGCTGAGCATGGCCTGCCCAAGCCTGACGCCCGAAGAAGAAGCCACTTTGTCATCCAGCAAGGACGAACAAAAGCGCATGCTGCGTGCGGCGCTGGACCAGCTGAAACCGGAAGATGCCAATATTATCAAAAAATTGAAACTTAACGACCCGCCTATGAAGCCCGAAGAACTTGCGCAGGAAATGGGAATTACCCGCGATCGGGTGCGGCAATTGGAAGGCCGTGCCCTGTTGCGACTGCGCAAACGCCTGATTGACGGCGGCTTTGGGCTTCATGCTCTTACCTGAGGATATTATTATGCTGTCTACTCTTTCATCGATTACTTCGTTGTCCGGCCTCGTTACGGCAAACGCGTCGAAAACCAATGCGGCAACGTCCCAGACGTCGACCGAGGGTGCAGCTGCAATGGGCTTTGCTGCTCTACTCGCGCGGCTTGGCGCTTCGACCGCTTCACAAGATTCGAATTCGGGCGGCACCGCGCTGACGTTGCCCGGAGATTCCGCACAGCGGGAACTCGCGCTCAAAGATCTTTCGGACGATCTGGATGCTCTGGCGGCATGGATGATGGCGCAGTCAAGAACCCAGCAAAATGGCGTGACCACCGAACCCGGCAATGCCGGCACCGGGCTGGACCTTGGCAAGCTTGCCGAAAAGCTGAACACGCTGCTTTCGGAATTCGACAAGGCCTATGGCGCGAATACGCGGGAGGTTTTACTCAAGAACGCCGCCATGTTGCCAGAGGTTGCCTTGCCGGAGAACAGCGCCAAAGCGGGACAGGCGTTTCTCGGGATGGCGCGGGTGCTGATCGGTCTTGAACCGTCCACCGCACAAACACCCCCTGCGGCAAACACGGTTGCCGCCGGTGCCCAACCGGTCGAACTTCGGAACTCCGCCGCAAGCAAGGGTGCCAGCGATCAGGCGCAGCAGGCTGTCACACAGGCAACAACGCAAACCACAGGCGAAACACGCGCTCCGGTCACTTTCCAGGAACTGCTGAACCTGCGTCCTGCGGAAACACAGCAGATTCAACCGTCCTCCCCTACCCCGAGCGGCACTTCGAACAGCCCGGCGCCGCAGCAGCAACCGCAGGTTTCCGGTTTTGCCGCAAATCTGGTCGGGCAGATCAAGGGCACGCAGATTGCCGAAGGGACAACACGCGTTGAGCTATCCCCGCGCGGATTGGGTGGCATCGAAATCGATCTCTCCCGAGACGATGAAGGCACGCTGAAAGTGACGGTCCGGGCAGAAAACCCCAGCGTCATGGGCGCGCTACGGGATAACCGCGAAGCTCTTTTGCTGGCCCTGCGCGACAGCGGCGTCAGCCTTGAAAACAACAGCCTTGGCTTTGAGGATTTCGGACAAGGCAACCGCAAGACCAATGAGCCGTCCGAACAAATCTCCATAGCGATTGGCGAGACAGAAGAAGAAGCAGCGACGCCAGAGGCTGTAAGTGCAGCTGTCGGCGAAGGCCGCGTCGACATCATCACGTAACGCTCCGTCGCGACGAAAAGGAACAACAGAAATGGCAATCGATCCAACCACAGGCGCGACGACCGCAAGCAATTCAACTGCCGGTAATGCCCAAGTCAAGCTGACAGCGGATTACGAAAGCTTCCTGAAGCTGCTGACCGCGCAGGTCGCGAACCAAAACCCGCTTGAACCGATGGATTCGACCACCTTCGTGTCCCAGTTGGCGCAGCTTTCGCAGGTTGAGCAATCGATCCAGACGAACTCGAACCTCGAGCAGGTGAACGCCTATCTCGCGGCCTACGGCGCGCTTTCGGATATCCAGCTGATCGGTCACGAAGTCACTCTTGCCAGCGATCAGCTGACCCTGAGCAACGGGGCTGCCGCGTTTGAATACGACTTGGCCGAGACAGCCTCGACCGTTTCCGCCGCGATCACGACGGCCGATGGCACGGTTATCCGCACGCTCAAGAACCTCTCGGGAACGGCGGGCGAAGTGCACAAGGTTGAATGGGATGGGCTGGATACCGACGGTCTGCCCGTTCAGGACGGCGTCTATACGATCCGGATGACGGCGACGACAGCCGAAGATGCGGACGTGTCCGCCAGCACCTATACGGCCTCGACCGTAAAGGAGCTGAACTTTGAGACAGGTGAATCAGTCCTGATGCTGGATAACGGCAGCGTCGCACTGGCCGGAAGCGTGATCTCGATCAGGTAGAGATCGGGTGCCGCGCTTAGCTGCGCGGCACGTCTTTCTTGTAGAGCGACAAGAACAGGACTTCCTGTGCTTCCTTGAATTCACTACGCACGTTGTCCGTGATCTTTTCCGACAGCCAGTCGGAATCGATTGCCGCACGTTTCATCCGCGAATTTTCGGCTGCTTCGCGGAAGGACACGAGGATCTTGTCGCGTAGACGCGCCGAGTTTTCGGCAATCCGATAATGAGCCGCCGAGGTCGAATCCGGCATGGAAACGCCAAAATCCGCGACGACATAGGTTACCGATTTCGCCTTGTAGACCGGCACCATCATGGAGCCGAGCTGGACGACGTTCTTGGAATCCTTGGCGTCTTCGACGCTGGTTTCGATTAGCGCCTCTTCCTTGCCAGAATATTTGTGCACGCTGGCGAGGTGCAGCACTTCTTTCTTCTGTGCCGGTTTCGGCGCTTTTTCCGCCGCATCGTCGAAGAGGTTAGGCTTTGGCGCCGGTTCGTGAGTATCGGCAGCGGCGACTTCTGTAGCCTTGGCATCCGGACCCTTCATCTGAAGGCCCGCGCCATAGCCGATACCAATGCCTACGATCGGTAGGACGGCGCCGAGGATCAGTATTTTCTTCATTCCGCTACTCGAGTAAATTTGATTCAAGTAGCTGTATGAATGCCTATTGAGGCGAAAATAGCGTCCTAAAAAGGCAAAATAATGTCGAGGGCGCCTTCGCCATAGCTGCGACGCTGCTGGCGCGAAATCGATCCATCCCCGCCATATGTGATCCGTGCTTCGGCGATCTTTTCATACGGGATGGTGTTGTTCATCTGGACGTCTTCGGGACGGATGATTCCCGCCACACGCAATTCACGAAGTTCCTGATTTACTTTGACTTCCTGACGTCCCGCGACAACCAGATTGCCGTTCGGCAGCTCTTGCACGACCAGGGCGGCGATCTTGAGGTTGATCGATTCATTCCTGTTTATCGTTCCGGCGCCAAGCGCATTCAGCTCGCTCGAGATATCGACGATGTCATCCGACGGCAGATCTTCGGGTCCTACGCCCGGCAGGATCTTGTCGATCTGCGTACCATAGCCGAAGAGCTTGGGATAACCGATGGATCCGCCGCCGCTGCGGGCACGGGTCGAGGCGTTCCTGAGCTGCGCTTCGTCCTCGATTTCGATCAGGATTGTCAGGATATCTCCAACCGTACTTGCCCGTTGATCCGCGAAGAAGCCTGCCGATCCGGTTTCCCAGAGCGAGGCGCGTTCGGCACGGACCGGACGGCGTTCGGGTTCAGGCACGGGCATCGGTACGCTCACCCTTGTCGCTTCGGGCATAGTACCCGAGTTGAACTGAATACCCGACACTTCGGGGTCGACGTTGAACGGGTCGGAACCGCAGGCGGAGAGCGCGGTCAGTGCCGAGGCCAACAGGAGAATTCCATGTTTCATCTTATGATCTCCACCACGCCTTCCGCGCGGGCAATACCAGTTACGAGATTGTTGCTGACGAGGTTTACGATACTCAGCTCCTGCTCGCGATGCGCGTCTTCCATCGCACGTCCAGGCGCCGTCAGCGCAAGCCTGCCATCACTATAGCGGATCGAGACCCGGTCGCCGCGCGTGATGACGAGCGGTTCCATGACCGATTGCACCATGACCGGGCGGCCCTGCGTCAGAACACGGCGCACTTCCTTACCGACCAGCTTGGTTTCATCGATCTCGGCAAAGGCGCTGATCCGCGCGTAGGGCATGTCGATGATCTGGATGTCGCTTGCCTTGAGGATTTCGCCAGGTAAGAGCCGACGTGTCGGAACCGGCACCTTGACCGACAGGACCGCAAGCCCTTGGAAACGCTCAATCGTTCCGTCTTCGGTAACCGCGTTTGCAAGGAATTGACCGGTGGATTTGTCCATCCAGAAGGCTGAAAGCATGAGTGCGTCAACGCCTTCGCCACGCTGGAAGGACACCCTGAACTCGGCACCTTCTGGCAGTTCGGCGCCGTAAGTTTCGCGCGCCTTTTCAATCACCAGTTCGCGCGCGGGTTCGGCGCCGGCGGAAAAGCCGAGGCTTATCAATGCGATGGAGAGAATGGCAAGAAAGCGCATGTTACTTGATCTGGTTGGTCGAGGACATCATCTGGTCAGCGGTCTCGATCGCCTTCGAGTTCATCTCATAGGCCCGCTGAGCCGAGATCAGATCGGTGATCTGCTGGATGATGTTCACGTTCGAGTTTTCAAGATAGCCCTGACGGATCATGCCGACGCCGGGATCACCCGGCACTGCCTGGATCGGGTCGCCCGAGGCATTTGTTTCGGCCATCATGTTGTTACCGAGCGGGCGCAGGCCCGCTTCGTTGATAAAGGTCGTAAGAGTGATCTGGCCGAGTTCGACCGGCACCGGATCGTTTTCGACATAGGCGCTGACGATGCCCTGTTCGCTAACCTCAAGCTGAACTGTATTTTCCGGCACCACGAGGCCCGGGTCGATTTCGTATCCCTGAAGCGTCACGATCTGGCCTTCGGCCGACAGCTGGAATGAACCGTCGCGGGTGTAGGCCTGCGCTCCGTCGGGCAGGTTGACGGTAAAGTAACCGCGCCCGTCGATTGCCATCGCCAGTTCGTTCTCTGTACTGATCAAACCGCCTTGCACGTTCAGCCGAACGGTACCGACCGTGCGAACGCCAAGGCCGACGTCCACGCCGGTTGGGCGGACGGTGCCTTCTTCGGCCGTGATGGCGCCTTCTCGGGTCTGGCTGTCGTAGATCAGATCCTGAAACGCGGCTCGGCTGGATTTGAAACCGGTCGTGTTCGCGTTGGCAATGTTGTTCGAGATCACATCGACATTCGTCTGCTGCGCCATCATACCAGTGGCTGCAATTCCCAAAGCTCTCATCTTTTCAGTCCCCTATCACGTCGTCTGGCCAACACGGCGCAACATGTCGCGCCGCAGGTCGTCTTCGCTGCTCATCAGGTTTATCGCCCGCTCATAGGCGCGCTGGATTTCGATCATCCGGGTCATCTCTGTGACCGGTTCGACATTGCTCCCTTCGATGGAACCCTGCACGATTTCACTGGTGATCGAGTTGATCAGGACGGGCGCACCCGACCCTTCTGGCTGCACCAGCAGGCCACCGCCGATACGTTCAAGCCGCTGGTAGTCGGCGATATCGAACAGGCCAAGCTGTGCGATGACGCCGTTGTTTTCAGTCGATATGGTTCCGTCACGCGCGATCGTAATCTCGCCCGCATCCTGCGGAATAGCGATCTCTCCGCCACCCGCATCCAGAACGTTCGACCCGTTCAGCGTGATCAGGTTGCCTTCGGCATCAATCGTGAACCGGCCGTCGCGCCCAAAAGCTGTCTGACCTTCGGGCGTGCGGTAGGAAAGCCAACCCTGCCCGAGCACGGCAACATCCAGCGGGTTGCCGGTCTGTGCAATCGGCCCCTGCCGATTATCAAGGTAAGACCCGTCCTCGATGACAAAGCTGATATCCTGACCGTCCGCTGTATCCTCGGGTTTATGAACATAGTTGTTGAAGACGATATGTTCGCCCTTGAAGCCGGCCGTGTTGGCGTTCGCGATATTGTTCGTTGTCACATCAAGATCACGCCGCATAGCTTGCGCCAGGGATAGCGCCACGTAGGTCGAATTATCCATGCTTGCCCCCGCTTACGATGATCAAGTGCATATCTGTTCTTGCACAGAATAAATTTTATTCTACAATAACGCAAGAACTTTGATGAGATATGCGGGCAGTTTTGCGATTTAATACTTGTATATCCTTGTTTGCAACGATGATTGCGCTTGCTCCGCAGGCATCGACTGCAACGTCTGGCGCTCCGGAGACGGTGAGCCACACCGAGGCCGGCCAGCCGGCTTTTCGGCTGTCGAGATACAAGACGGAAAACTTCCTGAGCGACCGGCGAAAGCTGCAATCAAAGCTGTCGCCCGATCGCGGGCAAACGCCTCGGAACCTGCTCAACCTTGCAGAATTTTACCTGGCCCATGCGCTGATGCCCGAAGGGCTGTCGGTTCTGTCAGAACTGGGTGACGATCTTCCCGAGCATATGGCGCGGCAACGGGCGCAGCTTGAACTTGCGCTAGGCATGCTTGACACGCGGGCGCGCGATCTGAGTCCTCATGCAGAGCGGCTCTTGTCGGACAAAAGCCTCGACTGGCCGGATCGGTCGGTATTTGAGGTTCTGAATGCCTATGAGCAGGGAAATGACGATGCGGCCGCCGAAAGGCTGGACGCGGCCTCGGCCCGGCTTTCTGCATATCCCGACGCGCTGGTGGAACGCATTCTGCCGAGGTTCCTCGATCTGGCGATAAGAACGTCGCACTGGTCAACCGCCAAAGATCTGGCCGCGCGTTTCGAGCACAACCCGGAACTCGCGAAACTGCCAGCCTATCCTTACCTTCTGGGCAAAACTGCCGAGAAAGGGGGCGATCTGCTGGCCGCCTTTGAGAGTTTCCAGAAAGCGGGAGAGGGCAATGATATCTGGGCACATCACGCGCGGCTTTCCCTGATCGAGCTTGGCCTAGACAGCGAAACGCTAAGCCGCGAAGACGCGCTAACGATGATGAAGCAGGCAAGCCGGTCGTGGAGTGGTGATCGAAACGGCATCGAGCTTTTGCAACGCATCGTCGAGCTGGAAATAGAACTTGATGATACGGTCGCGGCGCTGGGGACATTGGGCGCGATCATTTCCCGCCATCCGGATACGCCTGCCGCCTCTCTTGCACGGCAACAGGCGCGGAGCCTTTGGACGACATTCTACGCGAAAGGCCGGAACGAAGAGCTTTCGCTGACAGAATTCCTTGCCGGACACTATATCATCTCGATGGATTATCGGTTTGAACCGGGCTTTGGCGCCGAGACCGAGGCACTTGCCGACCGATTCATGGCCGCCGGTTCAACGGTCGTGGCAGCGGATGAGTACCGGGAAACCCATGACTACCTCCTGGTCGGAAGAGACCTTGGACTGCTTGAGGTCGAAGATGAAAAGCTGGACTCACTTAAGCTGAAACAGGCGGAGGCGCTTTATCGCGGCGGCCAGCTTGAGCAGACGGAGCATATTCTTTCCGAGGGCCTGCTGAGCGACGACACCGAACTCGCGGATCAGTTGAATATGCTCAAGGCGAAGCTTTTCGCCGACCAAGGCGACGCGGAAGATGTTGTGAGGACCAGCCAGACCGACCCAAGCCTGCACTATCAGCGGCTTCGGGCGGCCGCCCTGTTTGACCAAGGCGACTGGGAAAAGGCGCAGGCTGCCTATACGAAGATTGTCAATCAGACCTCGGATGACGTTGATTTCGTGGATGTGGTCCGGCTTTTGCTGGTTGCACATCGTTCCGGCGACCGTGCGCAGGTCAACGAACTGGTACAAAGGTATCCGGATCTTAACGACCGCCCGCAGTGGGAACAGATCGCGCGTGGTTTCAGCGACGATGCCCCCGCCCTTTTACCGCTTCGATCGGACACGGCGAGAGCGCGGGTGGATCTTGCAAGCGAGACTTTGGACACGCTGAACAATCTGAAGCCCGGGACGGACTGACGTCGGGCCTTAGGGCCAAGACCAAGTATTGTCTGATCTTGAGACAAGATTCGCCGGTTAAAATAAAATTCAATTCTTTAACCGGCATGAAAATCTCCCTGCCTATCTTTACGGTGGAAGAAAACGTAAACGGCATTCGGGGATCAGAATGGGTATTTCGGACGCAATGCAGTCAGGTGTCAGCGGCTTGCTGGCCAACTCGACCGCAGTCGGTCAGATTTCGGCAAACATCGCTAACGCGAACACGGACGGATATCGCCGCAGCTTTTCCCAGATGGTCACGACCGCCACACCGAATGGCAGCGTCGGCGGGGTTAACGCGGTTGCACGCTCTGAAATCGACACCGACGGCACCGCGCGTTCGACCGGGGTCAATTCCGACCTAGCGATCAGCGGCAATGGGTTCTTTGTTGTGTCCCGCTCGCCCAATGAGACGGTTTCGACAAACTACGCCTTTACCCGTGCCGGTTCTTTCAGCGCGGATGAAGAAGGCAACCTTGTCAACGCGGCTGGCCTGTTTCTTTCCGGCTTTGCCTATGACAGCAACGGCAATCTCGGTTCCGTTGACCGGTCAAACTTTCGCGACCTGACCACCGTCAACGTCGCATCGGCCACCATCAAGGGCGAAGCCTCGACCGCCGTTGGCATCAGCGGCAACCTTCCCGCACAGCAAACGGGCGCGTCGAGTACCGGCCAGGCATTCGTCAGTTCGCAGGACTATTATACCGCCCTGGGTGCGGTTGAGCAGATGGAATTCCAGTGGACCCCGTCGACGACAGCGAATGAGTGGAATCTGCAGATTTCGGCCAATGGCTCGCCGCTTGGCACGGTCGATGTTACCTTTAACGACAGTGGCGCAGCCGCCGGCACACCCGCGTCCTTTACCAACATCACCTCGCTCGCAACCGCCCCGTCCGCTTTCAGCTTTGACGCCGCCACCGGGGTCGCAAGTCTGACGATTGACAACGGCACAACGCCCCAGACCATCGATATTTCGGTCGGCGCACCGGGTTCGACCGATGGCATGACGCAGTTCGCCGGCGATTACACGCCGGTCGATGCCGACGTGGACGGTTTTGAAACTGGTCAGCTCGTACGGTTCGAAATCGACGAAAACGGCGACCTTTACGGTGTGTTCGACAACAGCGCCCGCCGCCTGCTTTACAACATCCCGCTGGCCGAGGTGCCGAACCCGAACGGTCTGCAACAGGTTAACGGCAACGCCTATATCACGACGCAGTCTTCGGGCGCCTTCAGCCTTGGATTTGCGAACACGGGGTCGATCGGTTCCATCGCAACCGGCGCGCTTGAATCCTCGAACGTCGAACTGGCGGAAGAACTGACCCAGCTGATCCGGACTCAGCAGGCGTATTCCTCGAACGCGACGATCATCACGACCGCCGATGAAATGATGGATGAAACGACCCGTCTGAAACGTTAATCGGTACCAATAAGTTGAAAGGGGCGCTGGATGAGTATCAATAGCGCATACAATATCGCGAACACCGGGCTGAAGAGCACGGGCAAATGGGCCGAACTGGTATCCAACAACATCGCGAATGCCGATAGCGACAGTTATGGACGGCGCACTCTCTCGAAAACGACGACGGCGATGGGAACTGCCGTGGCGAACGGTGTGAACCGTGCGGTCGATCAGTCGCTGACCCGCATGTATCACTCGGAACTGGCACGGATGACCCGCCAAGATGCGATCGCGGACGGGGTTTCGGCATACGCGGCGTCGCTGGGTGACGTCGATGACCCAAGCTCACCGGCGGCGTTGCTGACAAACTTTCAAAGCGACCTCGATCTACTTTATAATGACCCTTCGGATGCGTCCGTGCAGCAGGCAGCAGTGCAGTCAGCTGGCGCAATCGCAACCGGGCTTAACACACTGTCGAGAGATCTGGATACGAGCCTCAAAGAAGTGCGCAACTCTCTGCTGGCAAGTGTCGACGAAGTGAACAAGCTGCTGAGCGATGTTGCCCTGTTAAACCAGCGCCTTGAGAATACCCTGCCGAATTCGCAGCAACGCGCGGCGCTTGAGGATCAGATGGGCGACAAGCTGAACCAGCTTGCCGAATTCATCGATTTCAGGACCGAGACGAACGGCAATGGCAGTGTCGACGTGATGACCACGGACGGCTACCGTCTTGTCGAAGACGATGCCTCGTTTGATCTTAACTACAATGTCGGATCGGGCGTCCTGACCGCTGGGACGGTCGACATCACGCCCCCGAACGGCATTGCCGAAGGTCGCCTTGCCGGGCAGATCGAACTGGTCAACGATATCATGCCGCAGATGCAGCTGCAGCTTGACGAATTTGCCCGCGCGCTGATTCAGACCTTTGAAGCGGCCGACGCGAGCCTCGCCGCCGGGGATACCGGGCTGTTCACGGATGAAGGTCTGGCCTATGACCCGGCGCGCATAACCGGGCTTGCCTCACGGATCGAGATCAATGACGCGGTCCTGCCCGAACAGGGCGGTGAAATCTCGCGTATTCGGGACGGCATGAACGCGGTGACACCCGGCCCTTCGGGCTCGGCCATACAGATTGGTGCGTTTCTTGATGGTCTGGACGCGGCGCAGACATTTGACGGCGCAACCTCTCTGCCAACGAACGTATCCCTTTCCGATTATGCCTCGGCATTGATTGCGGATCAGCAGAACACGCGGGCAACGGCGGAAAAGGAACAGGAAGGGCTGGCGGCCTCTGCGTCGAGCCTGAATTCCGCCCGGCTGAACGCCCAAGGCGTGAACATTGATACCGAATTACAGGATCTTCTGATGATCGAGCAGGCCTATGCGGCGAACTCCAAGGTAATCAGCACCCTGAACGAAATGATCGACTCGCTGCTTGCAGCGGTCTAACGGGAAAACCGGACATGACGACTTTCGTAAACAACGTATCGAACCTTCAGGCCTCGCTGGCGCGCCAGCAAGAGGCATTGCGGATCACCCGGGAACTTTCAAAGGCCGAAGAAGAAGCGACAACGGGCCTTCGTGCAGACGTGTTCCGCGACCTAGGCGCACGCGCGGCGAGTTCGATTTCGGTGCGTAATCAGATCGACCGGACCGATTCCTTCGTGACATCGAACAAGCTGCTCGAAGGGCGGATGGATATTACGGTTAACGCGATGACCGAAATGCGGGCCGCCATTCAGGACGTGATGGCGATGGCTGTCGCGAACAAGGAAAGCCCCGTATCGACCGCACCCGAAGTTCAGGCCGCCGCCCGGACAGCTCTTGAGCAGTTCATCGGATTCGCGAATACCCAGTACCAGGGCAAGTCTCTGTTCGCCGGTGTCGACGATGACAAGATCGCGCTGAACAAGTGGGATCAGGACATCGACGGCTTTGGCACCACACCGGAATCCGTTGTAGCCGCCATTACTGGCACTGGACCGGTCAATACAGCAGATGCAACGGCGATGATCGCCTCGCTTGATACGCTGTTCAACTCTACCGACTACGAAGACGTGTTCTTTAACGGCACACCCGAGGCAACAGGCGAACGTGTAACCGCGCGGATCGATGAAGGTGTGACGCTCGCCTATGGTGTACAGGCCAACGATCAGGCGTTTCGCGACGTGATCAAGGGTCTGACGATGCTTGCCTCGGTAGATATCTCGCAGATCAACGATAGCGACGCCTATTCGGTTTACATGACAGAGGCCGTTTCGGTGATTTCATCCGGCACCAGCGGCGTACTGGAAGCAGAAGCGCGCCTTGGTTCGCAACAGCATCGCCTGGAGAATACAGTCACCGGTCAGGAAGACCTGCTGAACGTGCTGAATTCCCGCGTTCTTGCGCTTGAAGCGGTGGACCCCTACGAGGCCGCAACGCGGTTGCAGCTTCTCGAAACACAGCTTCAGTCGAGCTATGTCCTGACGTCCCGTCTCGCCAACATGACGCTGCTTAACTACCTGGCGTAATCAGCTGAGCGCTGCCTGAATCGGTGTCACCCCGGCCGAATGGCGGCGTTCAGAGGTGGCGTCACGCTCGGCCGTGTCGAGTTTGTAGCCGCGCCCGTGAACCGTTTCGATATATGGATGGCCCGAGAGCGCAGCCTGCCCGATTTTCTTGCGGATCTTGCAGATATAGACGTCGATTACCTTGTCGAATGGCTGGTCTTCGGCCATTCCATACACGGCGTCATAGATGGCAGCCTTGGAGATAACGCGCCGCGAATTCAGCACCAGTTGCTGGAAGATCGCGTGTTCGCGGCGCGAAAGCTTTACCCGCTGTCCACTGACCTCCGGATCCCGCCCATCGAAAAACGCGGTGACTTCGCCGACTGTCACGCTGTCCGAGGAATGACCGTGGATGCGGCGCAGGACCGCATTGATACGGGACCGGATTTCGGGTGCCCGTACCGGCATAACAAGAACATCATCCGCGCCGGCGTCGAGGGCGCTGACCGCCTCTTGCGCATCGCGCGTGTCCCGCAGGACGATGATCGGCTGGGCGCAACCGGCGCGCCGCAGTTTTCGCAATTGCTCGATGATTTGAGGACCCGAAACCAGAAGGATCGCATGATTTTCATGCCCGTCACGGTTCAACAGCCGCAGGTCACCCCGGAAGAATGCGGGGCCGATCTCGATCGGTTTGATCCGATCGGCGTGTAGCTCGTCCAGCAGCTTCTGCCGCCGGTCCTGGCTATGGTAGAGATAGACGTTCATCGCGTCCCCTGTCCGAAATCTCCGCACACTATTCGCGGCAACATTTACAAGGATAAAGTATTATTTGAAGTATAGTCAATAAAAACTATGAATATCCTTTGCCAAGCGTCAATCTATTCTTGCAATCCTTACGTTTAATAGTACTTTAATACTTGAAATCTTCACCCTGCCCTTCCGGGCGACCTGGGAAAAGCCATGCGTTACGCTATTCTTTCTGCGCTCAAATTCCTGCCGATCGCCGTTGTGACCGCTCTGAGCATCGGGGCGGCAAACGCCGATGTCCGTATCAAGGACATCGCGAGTTTCGAGGGAGTGCGCGAGAACCAGCTTGTAGGATACGGGCTGGTGGTCGGGTTGAACGGCACCGGAGACACACTTCGCAACAGCCCGTTTACCGAAAAGAGCATTGAGGGCATGCTGGAACGCCTTGGCGTCGGCAACCTGAGCGAAGATACCATCAAGACCGAAAACACCGCGGCTGTCATGGTGACCGCGATGCTTCCGCCTTTTGCGCGGCGCGGATCGACGATTGATGTCGTGGTTTCATCACTGGGGGATGCTGACAGTCTCCGGGGCGGTACACTGGTCGTGACGCCCCTGACCGGCGCGGACGGAGAGGTTTATGCCGTCGCGCAGGGTCCGATTGCCGTCGCCGGTTTCGCTGCCCAGGGCATCAACGCATCAGTTGTCGAAGGTGTCCCGACGGTCGCCCGAATCGAGAATGGCGCCACCGTCGAGGCCGAGATCGACTTTCGCCTTAGCGACATGGATTCCCTGAGGATCGCTCTTCGCACGCCGGATTTCACCACCGCCGTGCGGGTTGCCGATGCCATCAATGATCAGCTTGGCACGCGCAAGGCTGCCGCGCTGGACCCGACAACCATCGAAATCGCTTTGAACAACAAGGAAGACGTTCCACAACTCATGGCCGGGATCGAGAACCTTACCGTCGAACCTGACAGCGCCGCGAAGGTTGTCATCGATGCCCGCTCAGGGACCATCGTGATCGGTTCAAACGTACGGATAGACGAGGTCGCCGTTTCCCAGGGCGGCCTGACCGTCGTCGTGCGCGAAGACCCTGTTATTAGCCAGCCGGAACCCTTCTCGGTCAGCGGCGCCACGATTGTCGTTCCGCAAACCTCGGTCGCCGTGAACGAAAAGGAAGCGAAATTCACCATCCTCGAAGGGGATGTCAGCCTGCAACGGCTTGTCGATGGCCTTAACGCCATTGGCATCGGCGCAAGCGAGACCATATCAATATTACAGGCGATCAAGGCCGCCGGTGCACTGCACGCAGACCTTGAAATCATCTGATCAGGCCGGACCGGGGGGCACGGGCAATGGATATCAGTTCGAAAATGGCGGCAGAGATCCCCGCCGCGACCTACAAGATCGGGCATTCCGGCGAAACGCCTGAACAGCGGGCCGCACGGGAGTTCGAATCCGTTTTCCTGACCAATGCGGTCGAAGAGATGCTGAAAAGCGTTGATATTGGCGAGTTCGGCGGCGGCCATGCCGAAGAGACTTGGCGCGGATTCCTTGCCCGCGCCTATGCGGACCAGATCGCCGGGCAGGGCCTTACGGGAATTTCACAGCAGGTCATGGGAACGATCCAGGCCTATCAATCCGGTCTTTCTGCCGGCCTTTCCGAGGATGAAAAATGAGCGCATCCCATCAGATCATTGAGCGTCTGTCCCGCCTGCTTCACGACGAGATTTCCGCCATCGCTATCGGCGAGCTGGAAGTCGTACGGAAACTTTACAGCGAAAAATCCGCCCTACTGAACGAACTCGAGGAAGCTTCGGGACAGATCGAAGCGCATCTGAAAAAGGGCGGCGACCAATCCGCGAAGCTGCGCGAAGACCTGACAAATCTTTATGCTCTGATACGGAAAGACCAGCTTTTACTGGAGCGGATGGCAGATGCGACCGGGCGGGCGGCGCAGGAAATTTCTAAAATCCGCGACCGATACGGGCTTGGCGGGTTGTATGAATCCTCGGGCTCTCTACGCAAGGATGATGTGGCGCGACCGCAACACATAGACCAGTCGATCTAAATTTTAACCCAGCTTTAACTTCTGCTCCAATTTTCCCTTTCACGGGCATGTCCCGTTTTCGTCAGAAAGACGATCACGAGAAAATTCTTATAGGAACAGAAGATGTCCTCTATTCTCACGAACAACTCGGCAATGACCGCGTTGCAAACTCTGCAATCCATCAACAAGAACCTTGAATCCACTCAGAGCCGTATCTCTTCGGGTCTGCAGATCTCTTCGGGCAAGGACAACGCTGCTTACTTCTCGATCTCCGAGACGATGAAGGGCGACTCGTCCATGTACAAAGCGATTGATGAAGGCCTGACGCTTCAGAAAAACTCTGTTGCAACCGCCCGCCTTGGCGCGGAAACGGTTCAGGAAGTGGCAAGCTTGTTCGCAGAGCGTGTTGCCTTTGCACAGGGCGGCACCGACGAAGTACGTGCAGACATCCAGAACGAACTGGATGAACTGGTTGCACGTATCAACACGTCGATCTCGCAGGCGACTTTCAACGGCACCAGCCTTGTTGAAGGTACCGCGACCGTGACGGTTGTGACCGGTATCAGCCGCAGCGCGGCAGGTTCGATCTCGACCACCTCGATCACTTTCATGCAGCAGGACCTTGGCGCTATCGCCTCGACGCTGGGTGCGATCGATCTGACCACCGCATCGACCACGGCACTTATGGAGACCGCATTGCAAGATGCAGAGGCCCAGCTTGACGCTGCAATCGTTTCTGCAACCGCGCTCGGCATCGCCGAAAAGTCGATCGAAACCCAGAAAGAATTCCTGGGTGCACTGACCGATACGCTGGACAGCGGTGTCGGTTCGATGGTCGACGCGGACATGGAAGAGGAAGCGGCACGTCTGCAGTCTCTCCAGGTTCAGCAGCAGCTGGCAACACAATCTCTGTCGATTGCGAACCAGTCGCCACAGAATATCCTGAGCCTGTTCCAGTAACCGTTTCAGGACGCTGACTCACGCCATGGCGTGACATAAGACCGGAGGGGCCCGCGCGCCGGGCCCATCCACAAGTTGGGGCACGATTCATAACGCACTTCCGCACACGGAAGGCACATTCAACGACCAGTCCGTACAGAAAGTGCGGCAAGGAAAGGCAGAATATGAGCATTAATGCTTATCGGCGCACGCTCCGAGAAGTGGAGTCGCCGCGTCAAATCGAACGTCGCTTGTTGTCCACGGTTACGGGACGAATGGAACAGATGGCAGACAAATTCGACAACGCCGAAAGTTCTTACGAAAGATTGGTGATACTGGCGACCGGGTTACGCGCCGCATTGGCAGAAAACCAGCGGATCTGGAGCGCGATGAAATACGATCTCACGGAAGAGGGGAACAATCTTCCGCATGAGCTTCGCGCGAGGCTTTTGTCGCTGGCGATCTGGGTCGAAAAGACCACATCCAGCATTCTTGGCGGCACCGCCGGGGTTCGCGCCCTGACCACCGTCAACAACAATATCATCGAGGCGCTGAACGTTCAGCAATTGAGAGAGAGCGCGTGACACATGGCACTGAAACTCACCCTCAAACCCTATGAAAGAATAATCGTAAACGGCTGCCCGATGCGCAATTCGGGCCGCCGCCACACCATCGTCATCGAAGAAAAGGCCGATGTGGTCCGCGGAAAGGATCTGCTGGATACATCGTCGGCGGTCACCTCGGTCAGCAAGGTCTACTATCTGGTTCAGACCGCGCTTACGCGGGCGGATCTGCGCGAAAAGCTGATCCCGACCATCCAAAAAAGCCTTGCGGAACTTGCGACGGTCTTTGGCCCGGCGCGCGTCCATCACATTTTCGAGGCCGCGAACTATGTCAGCTGTTCGGATTACTACAAAGCGCTGCGCGAATTGCGCCCGGTGCTAGAGTACGAACGCATGTTGATGAACGATATCGCCGCGCCAACCCGTGTCGGAACGGAAGAGCCGGACGTGGAGAAAATTCGGGCATGATTCCGATCAGCGCATCATCGAGCCTGCTGGGTCTGAAAATCGCGGACGCGACCAAGGATACCCAGATCGAGACGATCAAGAACACGGCCCAACATGGCCGTGCCATTGAGACATTTCTTGAACGGATCGGTGATGTGGAAACTGTCGACCAACTTGTCGATGACTACGAACTTTACACCTTCGTCATGAAAGCCTTTGATTTAGAAGATCAAATCTTTGGCAAGGCGATGATCAAGTCGATCCTGAAAAGCGACATCGACGATGATGAATCCCTGATCAACAAGCTGACTGACAGCCGCTTCAAGGAACTCTACGAAGGTATGGGTTTTGACAACGGCGGCACCACGAACATCAATACGTTGCTGCCGTCGTGGCAGAACGACATGGTCGAACGTTACACAGACACCATCTTTGTGAATAACCAGGCCGAACAAAACGAGACGGTTGCCGCCGCGCTGGAATTTCGCGCCAAGGCGGCCGAAGTCGAAAACCCGTTCGATATTCTGAAAGACAAGGAAATGGCGTCTTTCATGCGCACCGTTCTTGGCTTCCCGGACGAGATGGCCCAGGTCGATATCGACCGGCAGGCCAAGTTCATCGAAGAAGCCTATGACTTGACCAAGCTGCAAGACCCGGAAGAAGTTGAAAAGCTGATCAAGCGTTTCACCATCATTTCGGATGCCAAAGACGGGTCCAACGTCGCAAACAACCCGATCGTCCAGATGATGAGCGGCGCGACATCGATCGGATCGGGTAGCTTTGTTCCGATCACGCTCGACATCAGCACGATTGATTTTGCTTCGCTGAAAGCCTATCGCTGAGACCACGCCCTTGCCCGGCCTCAGCTAACCCCCTGATCACTCGATGAAATCATCCTCGTCATCATCCGATGGCAAGGAGATCACATCCTCTTCGGCCAGTTCCTTGGCGTAGTCGACCATGGCGGACTGCGCCTCGCGGACGTGACGGCCGCGTACCGGCCCCATGTTTTCCATCTCGTCGACCAGCATGTCGCGCGACCGGCCCGGCAGAACGTCGAGGAAGTAGTTGCGCACCTCTTCGCTGGCGCCACGCAAGGCGAGCGGCAGCGTCGTTCCCGGAACCCCACGCATGACGCGAGCAAGGGACATGCCATCCAGCTTGATAAGGTCGTCGAAGGTGAACATCTTTTGCTTGATGTTGCCGAAGGCTTCGGGAACGCGCTTTTCCAGCTCGGGCGCGATTGCGTCGAACGTATCCCGGTCGAACTTATTGAGAAGTTCCGCCATGTGCTGCTGCATGTCCTGACCGTTGGATTCCAGCGCCGAGCCCATGAGATCGGTTTTGAGCGTCTCTTCGATTTCCTTCATCAGATCCTGCGGCACGGCGTCCATACGGATCATCCGCTCGACCACGTCCTGCATTTTCTCTGTTCCCATAAGCGGGAGTACCTTGGCGGCGACGTCAACTTTCACATTCGTCAGGATCGCGGCGACCGTTTGCACGTGTTCGCCCTTGAGATAGCTTGCGATGACGTTTTCGTTGATGGTGCTGAAACGGTCCCAGAGATCGCGGACCTTGAGCGGACCGGATATATCCTTGAGGATACCATCCACCTGTTCGCCCGGCAGGAAGTTCCGCAGAAGACGTTCGGCGACCGAAAAGGACCCCACAATTGCCCCGCCATTTGCGGCGCTTTCGACGAATTCCGACAGGACCTTTTCGACCTGCGGCGAGTCGATGACACCCAGACGAGACATGGCGCGGGTGATTTTCTGAATCTCGATTTCATCGAGCTGCTGCATAAGCTCGGAACCGCGGCGTTCGCCGAGGCAAAGAAAGAGAATGGCCGCCTTTTCGGGACCTTTCAGACGCTTGCGACGCGGTTGCTCTGCCACTTCTGCATTCGCGCGCTTCATTGCTGCTACTGCCATCGTCCCATCTCCATATTAAATCTAATTCCCCGCCATCGGCAGGTAACCTTCCATCAGACTGCCGGCGAGCATGTACCACCCGTCGATCAGCACGAAAAAAATCACTTTGAACGGCAGGGATACCAGCACTGGCGGCAGCATCATCATGCCTGCGCTCATCAGGATCGAAGCGACGATCAGGTCGATCGCGATGAACGGAAGATAGATCAGGAACCCGATCGAAAATGCCCGGCGCAGTTCCGAGATCATGAAGCCCGGCACCAGCGTGCGCCAGCTTGCCGCCTCGGCGCTGCTTGCGGTTTCCTCTGCTTCCTCGGCACCCTCGCTGCGGGCCGCGATATTCTCGAAAAGCGCGATATCCTTTTCACGCGTATTCGCGTACATGAACCGTTTGAACGGTTCCCCGATGCGGGCCAGCGCCTGTTCCTCGGTGATCGCATTGTCGATCAGGGGCTGCACGCCGCCGTCCCAAGCGTCCTGAAAAACCGGCTGCATGACGAAAAAAGTCATGAACAAGGCCATGGATGAAAGCACCATGTTCGGCGGCGTCTGGTTCAGCCCGAGAGCAGAGCGCAGCATCGAAAACACGATAACGAAACGGGTAAAGCTGGTCATCACGACAAGCAGGCCCGGCGCGATCGACAGCACCGTCATCAGCGCGATCAGCTGAATGATGCGTCCCGAAAGGCTGGCCTGTTCGTCGGAACCGGCAGGCGCGTCGCTTATCGCGTCGGAAATCGAGGACAACAGCCCCCCCGCCCCGTCCTGCGCGAAAACCGGTGAGGCCATGGCCATCAGGGCAGCTGCAACAAGGACGGGAACGCCCCATTGCAGGGCCGCAGACAAGGGGCGATTCATCTCCGCGTCATTCTCCGGGGATGTAGTCTTTGACGATCTCGGTCAGCGAAACACCGAGCCGGTCGTCCTGCAGCTTTACAAGATCGCCGCGCGCAACGAGCCGGTCGTTGATCATGACCTCGACGGGATCGCCGATCTTTTTGTCGAGCTCGATGATCGACCCGCGCGTCAGCTTGAGCAATTGCGAGATCGGCATCCGGCTTCGGCCCAGAACGATCTGTACCTGCAGACCGACATTGAGCATCGCATCGATGTTGCGGCCCTCGGAATGCGGTGCTTCCCCGCTTTCAGGGATTTCGCCGCCGAGGATACCCGGGTTTGCCGTGCCAACGTTTTCCTGCTCTGTGGTTTCTGTTTCGTCACTCACGCGAGTTTCTCCTCATCGGGGCCGTGGCCCGTGCTGTCATCTGCTGGAGTTGTCTGTTCGCCTTCGGGCAAGAGCGCTGCCGCTCTGAGCGCCGTCAGAATGCGTTCGCAGATCAATCCAAAACTGTATTGCATGAACCCGTTGTCCCACTCGACACGGGCGTCTCCGAGTTCAAGTTCGGGATCGGGCGAGATTTCAACGCGACCGTTATGGCCAAGCTGACGGGCGCTTTCCTCAAGCTTTTCGGCCATCTCCTCGCAGGCGACGGGCGAGAGGTATATCCGCAAGGCCGACGTCCCAAGTGCCACGGCCAGTGCGGCGCGAACCTCGGTTTCCGCCCGGACGCGGGCGCGCGTGTCCATGACTTCTGGGACGATCTTTTCGAAGACCGCCAACACAAAGGACAACACCTGCTTTTCAAGCGCCGATACGTACTCATCCGCCGTCCGGAACATGGAATCGATGCCCGAGGCGACCTCTTCAAGCGCCTTTACCTTGCGCAGCCTGTCCGTTTCAGCCGCCTCGGCAGCCGCTTCCTGCCTGCCGATGCCCCTGCCCGCATCGAAACCTTCCTTGCGGGCGCGCTCCACAGCTTCATCGAGATCTTCGGGCGTATAACAGGCGCGCTGCTTGCGAAGAACCTCAAGATGTTCCAGTTCGATTTCCTGATCAAAGTCGCGTTCGAAAATTTTGTTCATGACCTATCAGTCCTCTGCCAGCCATGATTTCACGACCCGAAGGGATTCCTCGGGATGTTGTTCGAGCGTCTGCCCGACCGTATCGATCCAGCCGCGATTGACACCACCCGCCACCGATGCCAGCCGCACCAGTTCCGGCGCCTCGCCTGTCGGGGGCAGAACCGTACCGGTATGCGCCACACCCGGCGTCGCGACCTGCGTCACGTTGCCTGCCGGCGCCGCCTGGTTCGCGACGGCGACTTCGGTATTCGTTCCTGCGCGCTCCGTATCATTGCCGATGGCAGGTGCGGGACCAGCAAGGGCGAGCCCACCTGCCCCACCGGCTTCCTGCATCTGGCGCATCAGCGGACGCACACCCAGAATGAGGATCAGGCTGACCAGACCAAGCGCGAGCATGCCGCGCAGGATTGACGTGAAGTTTTCCGACAGAAGCTGGGCAACCGACAGGTTCGACGGGTCACCGACATCCATGGAATAGTCCATGAAACGAAGGCTATCGACGGAAACGATATCGCCCCGCGCTTCTTCAAAGCCGACCGCCGATTTCACGAGTTCTTCGAGTCTGGCGAGTTCTTCCGGCGTGCGCTGCTCATAGGCGACTTCGCCATCCGATGCGACGTTATAGATCCCGTTGACCAGCACGGCGACCGAGATGCGTTTAACCTCACCCGGCTCGCGAATGGTTTCGCTCTCGGTGTTGCCGATTTCGTAGTTTACGATCTCACGCGTGCGTTCGCTGGAGTTGGTTTCGCCGCCGCCCTGGACATCATCGGCCAGTTCCGCCGGGATGTTCCCGTTGACGCCGACTTCGCCCTCGGCAATGTCACGATCTTCGCGGGTCTCTTCCTGGGTCTCGGTCGAGCGCACAACCTGCTGCGCGGGATCAAAGCTTCTTTGGCGGACGACCTCGCGCTCTGACGTCAGATCGACACTGACCTGAACACGCGCATTCCCGGCACCGACACGGGCGGACAGCATGGCCGCAATGTTGCGCGCCATGCGTTCTTCTATGCCGGTGCGAACGGACTGAAGGGTAATGTCGCTGGTGCTGTCGCCTTCTTCGGCAAGAATAGTTTCGCCGCTGGCGGAAAGAACAGTGACCCGACCCGAGGACAGGTCGGGAACGGCCGCTGCGACCAGCGCCCGGATGGCATGCCCCTGACGGCGGCTAATGTTGCTGCTTGCCGTACCACGAACAATGACCGATGCGCTTGGCTCGGGGCGCTCACGCGAAAATGCCTCACGTTCTGGCATGACGAGATGCACGCGCGCCGCCGCAACGCCGTCGATCGTCTGAATGGAACGGGCCAGCTCGCCCTCGAGCGCCCGCAGCCGGTTCACCCGCTGCAGGAAAGAGTTCATCCCCAGCCCGCTCTGATCATCGAAGAGTTCCCAGCCCGGCGTGCCGTCACCCGGCAGGCCCTGCTCCGCAAGCGCCATCCGTGCCCGGGGCAGAGATTCGCGCGGCACGCTGACCGTCGAGCCGGCATCATCGAGGCGTACATCGAATCCGGCCTGCTCAAGCGTATCGACCACGCCGTTTGCAGCCGAGGGACTAAGCCCGCCGTAGAGTTCGACAAAATCGGGGGCCATTACCAGCCGCATCCCAACGAAAAGCGCCACCAAAAGGGCCAGCCCGGTGCCGCCCAGGATTGCCAGACGCGCCCCGCCCAGAGACTTCAGGTTATCCAGAATTGGTTTCAAGCGGCGCGCCTCAGCTATTGGAGTCGAAGAATATAAGAAGATTTAACCGAAACTATTCTTGAAGATCAAGTAAAGATGTTAATATTATACTTGCACATTTACCGCAGAAACGCGATATTATTCTTAATTACACATGGTTTCGACAGGCTCAAAATGGCAGCGGAAACAGACTCGCACCCTTCGGACAGTATAAGTCTGGGCAAAAAGCTTGGGATTTACCTGCTGTTGCTGGTGCTCGGCTGTGTTGGGGCCATTGGCGGCCTGATGCTATCCCCGGGCCGAGAAGACGTAATTGCCAGCATTTTAGGCGCCGAGCCGGAAGCCGAAGCTCAGGAAGATCATGGCGAGGTCGAAACAGCAGAAGCGGCACATGGAGCGGACGATGGCCATGGAGCTCCGGCTGACGCGGAACCAGCGATGACTGTTTCGCCATTCCGGGAAATCATCGTGAACATCAATGCAACGACGGCGACCGGGCGCACCACCAGCCGGTTCATGAAGCTGAACATCGCGATGGTATATGATCCAAAGATTGCCGGATCGGAACGCGTGGAACAACGGCGTTTATTCTTGCGGGATTCCTTTCAGGATTATCTTCGCCAGTTGAATGAGCGTGACCTGCGCGGATCCATCGGACTGATCACCATCAAACAGGAATTACTGCATCGGGCCCGCACCATCACGGAAAGCGATTCACCGCAGGAAATGCTCGTTTCGGATCTGATTGTTCAATAATATGGCTCAGACACAGACATCCCCACAGATCGATACGTCCTCATCCGAAAGGGTCGAGGAGCTGATCATCCGCTCGGCAAGCACAAGCCACCAGAGACTGCCGGTGCTCGAAGTCCTGTTCGATCGCTTTGCGCTTGCGCTTGGTCCGGTGATGAAAAGCTATTGTTCGGGCACCAGTGCCGAAGCGTCGCTGGAAAGCTTTGAATACATGTCCTGCGGCGCGGCGCTGGAAAGCCTGCCAACCGACGAATTGCCTCTCGTGGTTTCGGTGCTTCCTTGGGGCGCGCCGATTGGCGTGGTCATCGACCCCAAGCTTCTTTTCACCACGCTGGAAATCAATCTCGGCGGCCGCATGGTCAGCCAGAGCAACTGGACCCCCCGCGCCTATTCAGCCATTGAAAAGCGCCTTGGTATCCGGCTTTGCGAAACCGTGCTTTACGAATTGACCGCCGCGTTCAGCCAGGTCAGCGAGATCGATTTCGAAATTGAACGCGCCGAAACCAGCCCGCACACAATGGTTCTGGCGCAACCGGCAGCTGCCTGCATCAAGCTGGTCATGAAAATCGTCTTTGAAGATGACCGTGGCGGCGTTCTGACCTTTGTGCTGCCCCATTCCTCGTTCGAAGAAATCCGCCATATCCTTGCCCAGCCGTTTCGCGGCGGTCAGCTTGGCGGTGACAGTTCGTGGCGGGAGCTTATTACGGAAACGCTGTCGGGTACGGATGTAACCGTCGACGCCGTGCTGCACGAACCGGAAATTCAACTGAATGACATTCTTGGCTGGAAACCGGGGCAGGTTGTCGATCTTGGCATCCAGTCAGATCAGGAAGTGACCGTAAGCTGCGCAGAGCTGAAAATGTTCAACGCAGCCGTCGGACACAGAAGAAATGGCGCTGTCGCGCTGCGTGTCACGCGGGACTTTAGTGAAAAGGAAGAACCTACAGATGTCGCTTTTGATTGATATTCTCATCCTCGCTCTTCTGGCTGGCGTTCTGGGCTATGCCTATCTGGTCGATCGCCGGGTTCGAAACCTCGTTGCCGTGCTGCGCGACCTTGAACCGGTCGTTGGTCAGTTTTCTGCCGCCGTGGACAAATCGGAAGACTCGGTTGCAGCCATGAAGTCGGTAACCGAGTCCCTGCAGGAACAGAAAGCCGCCGCAACCACCGCGCCGCGCCAAACGGACAGCCCGTCGTTCCATTCGATCCGCCCCACGGCTCAGAAGAAACCGGCTGGCGTTGCGTCTGTTACCGGCAAAGCGGATATGGTTCGCAGCTTCTTTGACACCGTCCGGAGCCGCGAAGCATGAGAGGCCCCCGTCCAATCACGCTGATGCTTGGTGCCCTGGCAGTTGCCGGTGTGGCCAAGACGGGCAGCTCGATCATGAACCTCGACAATGAGCCGGGCGATTTGATCCAAAGCGCCTTCATTTCTGCCGCCTTTGCGGCCGATTCAGACGAAACGGCGACGGCGCCGCAAAGCTGCTCGCCCAAACCGCGCCCGATCTGCGAAACGCCCGAGCTGATGCTGCAGGCGCTGAGCGAGGAACGCGACCTTTTGAACAGTCAGAAAGAGCGTCTGGCCGAGCGCAAGGCCGAGATCGAAATCGCCGAGGAGAAGCTGGCGATAGACCAGGCGAACCTGCTCGATCTGAAAGCCGAACTCGAAGAGATGTTCGACCGCATCCAGAAGGCACAAACCGACGATGTTGACCGGCTGGTCGCGCTTTACGCAGCGATGAAACCCAAAGAAGCCGCCGCGATTATGGACGATCTCGATATCGAGGTTTCCGTCATGGTGCTTGCAACGATGCCGGAACGTGATGCGGCACCAATTCTTGCGAAACTAAACCGCACGCGCGCACGCGCCATTTCGCGGATCATTCTTGAACGCTCGAAACTGCCCGGCGACCAGCGTCTGCATGACCTGAAGCTCTAAGAGCTTCAGTCGTCGCGTAGCGTTGAGCCCTCGGGCAATCTCGTTTCGATGTTTGCCCGCATATCCAGAATATATCGGATAATGCCAGCCACCGCCTGCCAGTGCTCGACGGGGATGACCTCGTCGACCTGGGCGACGGAATAAAGCGCTCGGGCCAAGGGGCGGTTCTCGACAACGGGCACTTCCGACTCATGTGCGAGACGGCGAATCTGCGCGGCCATCAACTCTACCCCTTTTGCCGTACAGACCGGCGCAGAATCCGCGCCCGGTTCGTATTTAAGCACGACTGCGTAATGGGTCGGGTTGGTTAGAACGACGGTCGCCTCCGATACCGCGGATGCGACGCGTCGGCGCGAATTCTGGCGGCGGATCTGGTTGCGCTTGCCCTTGATCATCGGATCACCTTCCTGATCCTTATGCTCATCGCGCACTTCCTTGACGCTCATCCTCTGGCGGATGAGCCAGCGGACACGTTTGACGATCACGTCGATCAAGGCAATGACCACCGCAAAGACAGCAACGATCAACAGCAGTTTCTGGACAAAGCCCTGAACGTAACCAAGGAGGAATTCGGGCAGAAAATTCTCGGTCTGCCAGATCTCGGTGATCGAGACATAGGTCAGCCAGACGGCCAGCGTACCGACCACCAGAACCTTGGCAACACTTTTGAGGAACTCGACCAATGCGCCGCCAGAGAAGATCCGCGTGAAGCCTTTTGCCGGGGACAGCTTGGAGAATTTTGGCCGGATACGCTCGACCGCAAAAACCGTTTCACCCTGAATGGCCACGCCGACAATGGCAGCAACAACAAAAACCCCAAGGACTGGTGCCAGAACAAGGCTGATCCGCCCGGCAAAAGCGGTCACGGAAGAACCGATGTCCCGCACACCACCGACACCTTCGCCAATCCGCGCCGTTCCCGAAATTTCAAGCATCTGTTTCAGGATGCCCGCCAGCTGCGGACCTATAGCCGGCAGAATGAAAACTGTCAGCACAAGCAACGACACAACGGTCATCATCATGCCCACTTCCTGAGAAGAAGGCACGTCCCCTTGTTCGCGCGCCTTCTTGAGCTTTTGCGGCGTGGCCTCCTGACTTTTGGAGCTCTTGTCTTCCTGTTCCTCTGCCATTTCCGCCTCTTGTCAGAACGCCAGAAGGCCGAGCCAGTCGGCAAAGAAACCAAGCCATGAACGCAGCATTAGCGGCGACGACATGACCAGCACGAACAGGCCGCAGACAATCAGCAAAGGCGCGGCAACAAAGAACACCGGCAGCGTCGGCATTATCCGGGTGGTCAGCCCAAGGCCGACGTTAAGCACAAGTCCCATGACGTAAAACGGGGCCGCAATCATGGTGCCGATATAAAAGCTCTTGCTCGCGGCAAGAACCACCTGTTCGGCCATATCCCCGATGATCGCGCCGCCCGGCGGAAAGACATCGTAACTCATCAGCATTGCTTCGATGATAGCGTGGTGTAGGTCTGTCACGAAAATGAGAGTGACGCCCGTCAGCATGAGTACCGTGGCAAGCAGAGTCGAGCCCTGAAACGACCCAACGTTCGGGGCGAAGGCATTGGACAGGCCCGACACGATCCCCACCTGGTATCCAGCAAGCTGCAGCGCGGTCAGAACGATACGGCCTGTTACCCCGATCCAGATGCCGATCAGGACCTCGATCAACAGCAGAGGCAAAAGCTCCAGCGGCGAGCCAATCGACAGTGAGCCAACTGGCGTCGCTGGATACAGCGCCAATGTCAAAACCAGCGCAAAGACAAGGCGGTGACGCATTGGCACGAGTTGTTCGCCGATGGCTGGCATGTAAACGATGATCGAACCCAGCCGAGCGAATACAAGCGCAAACCCCATGATCTGCGAGGTCCACAGGGCGGTCAGATCCATGGCTTAGCTGCCGATCGTTGCAACGGTGCGCATATGCGCCTTTCGATGCACTTCGTTATGCGAGATGACCTGGGTGTTTGGGCTTACCCTCTCGAGCATGGAACGCACGAAACTGCGCGCCTCGGGCGCCACCATCAAGGCAGGCCATTCATCCCTGGCTGCACATTTCTGGATCTGCTGACGCGCCGCGAGCACGAATTCCTGAACCCGTTGCGGCGACATCAGGAAATTACGCTCATCACCGGAAATGCGAACGGCTTCGGCAAATTCCTTTTCCCATGACCCGCTGAGCGTGAAGACAGGGATAAAACCGCTTTCGTCCGTCAGGGCACGGCAGATCTGATTGGCCAGACGCTTGCGGACATGTTCGGTGATGGTGACGACATTATTTGTAGAATGTCCAACTTCTGCCATGGCCTCGGCGATCAGGGGTAGATTTCGGATCGAAACACGTTCGGAAAGCAACGTCTGCAACACCTGCTGCAGAGTGATGATCGGGGTTTTTCCAGAAACGTCGTTGATCAGTTTCTGATATTCACGATCAAGACCGTTCACCAGTTCCTGCGTCGCCGAATAGGTCAGCAGTTCGGGCATGTGCTCTTTGATGACCTCGGTCAAATGGGTGGTTATCACGCTTTCGGGGTCCACGACAGTGTAGCCCTGTTTTTCAGCTTGCGCCGCGTTAGCGTGATCGATCCAGACCGCATCCAGCCCGAATGTCGGATCCTTAACCTTTTCGCCGGGAATCTGGATCGGCGCTTCGGCGGGGTTGATGACCATCATCAGCGTGGGCCGCACTTCGCCGCGGGCCACTTCGACACCCTGGATCGAAACCGTATAGGTCATCGCCGGAAGGTTCGCGTCGTCCTTGATACGAACTGACGGCAAGATAAAACCGTACTCGCGGCTGAATAGCCCGCGCAGGCTACGAATCTTACCGGGCAGAACTGCGTCAGACCCAACGGTCAATGGCACCAGCGAATTGCCGAGTTCAAGTCGGAGATCGTCAAGCTTCATATTGGCGCGCATATCTTCTTCGGGATTGGCAGCGCCTGCCCGCTCACTCGCAGCTTGGGCGCGTCGTTCCTCTTCTTTCTCGCGGATGACACGCCGATGCATGGCGTATCCAAGCGATACCATTACAATAGCGAGAATGAAGAAAATCGGCATTGGAAAGCCAGGGAGCAATCCGATTGCCATCAAGAGACCTGCGGCCATGAAGAGGGCCTTAGGGAACTTCGAAAGCTGTCCAAGAACCGCTTCGTTCGCGGCACCTTCGGTCCCGCCCTTGGTCACGATCAGACCGGCCGCCATGGACACGATCAGCGCAGGCACCTGCGATACCAGACCGTCGCCGATGGTGAGCGTGGTATAGGAATTCGCCGCCGCCGAAAGCGACAGACTGTGCTGCGTTACCCCGACGAGGATGCCGCCGATGACGTTGACCAGCGTGATGATAATCCCGGCGACCGCGTCGCCACGAACGAATTTCGACGCACCATCCATCGCGCCGAAAAAACCCATCTCGTCTTCAAGCTCTTTGCGGCGCGCCCGAGCGGTGGCCTCGTCGATCAAGCCCGATCCAAGGTCAGCGTCGATCGCCATCTGTTTGCCCGGCAAGGCATCGAGAGAGAAACGTGCCGCAACCTCGGCGATACGGGTCGAACCTTTTGTAATGACGACGAAATTAATCACGACAAGGATCGCAAAGATCACGATGCCGATAATGAAGTTCCCCGCAACGATAAAGCGCGAAAACCCTTCGATCACGCCCCCGGCGGCCCCTGCCCCGGTATGACCTTCGGAGAGGATGAGCCGGGTTGAAGCCACGTTGAGCGAAAGGCGCAAAAGGGTGACGACCAGCAAAAGCGTCGGGAAGGAGTTGAATTCGAGCGGTTTCGGGATCCAGAGAGCAACCATGAGGATCAGCACGGAAACCGAGAGCGAAATCGCCAGACCAAGGTCCAGTATCACCGCCGGAAGCGGCACGAAGAGAACCGCAAGAACAAGGGTCACGCCGATGGCAAAACCCACGTCGCGCCCGGCAAAGCCGCGCGCGAAACTATTCATGAATCCACCCTGATCCGTCGATGCCATCAATCCGGCCCTTGTAGAAATTGCGGCAACAATGGCTGCATGTCATGCTGCGAATAGATGCTGCGTGCGCCGTTTTCGCCCTGCTGGCTGCGGCTTAACCCCGATGACCAGACCATGCCTGTCGGCAGGTCCGGTCTTTCCAACTGCTGTTCGCCGCGAGGACGCGCCTGACCGGCCAGAACACGAAACTCCTCAAGCCGGCCATTAGCCACCATTACGTTTTGACGCAGCGAGGAAAGATAGATTTCACGGCGCTCGGGCGTGAAGGAATGGTAAGAACCCGCCGCGATCTCCCAGTCGCCCGTCTTGCGATAGAGGGATTTGAGAAACCGCGCCGCATAATCGACATTCACCGCCGGATCGAACCCCTCGAGCGCATGGCTGAATGCCTCGGGGTGCCAGTGCAGATTGACCTGAAGACAACCGACGTCGATGGACTGAACGCCTTCGGCGCGGCGCTGTTGAACCCAATCGTTTGCCGCCTCACGACTTGCAAAAATCCGGCCTTCACCTTCGGCGTTAACCGACCACGGCCAGACGGTCAAACTGCCTTCGCGCCTTATCCCGGCTTCCTGCAACCCGATGCCAAGCAGAATGTTGTTCGGAATTCCATAGCGAAGCTGTGCCTTCAGGATTTCGCGTACGCAGACGGCATCGTCATCAATTGCCATGCCCGCATAACCCGCCCGTTCACTGGGCGTGTAGAACCCTTGCCAGCCAGTTGCGGCAACCGGGACCGCCAGCATCAAAAGGATCAATATTATGGCCGCTGCCCGGATCATACCGTCCCCGAAACCATCATATCGAAAATCCTGTCCGACAGGCGTTGAAGCACGGCAAAAGCGAGCGGTGTAGCAACCAGCAGCCCCAGAAAGATCGCGACGATCTTTGGCACGAAGGTCAGTGTCATTTCCTGGATCTGTGTAAGCGCCTGGAAAAAGGCGATGACCAGCCCGACCGCAAGCGCAAGCGCCATGATCGGTCCCGAAGCATAAAGCACCGTCAGAAACGTCTGTGACAGGATCGTATAGGTGTCAGCTTCGTTCATTGCCTAGGACCCTCCGGATCAGATCGGCATCCGCAGAACTTCCTGATAGGCTGCGACCAGTTTGTCGCGCATCGAAACCGCGATCTTTACCGTCGATTCCATCGCAATTGTCGCCTCGACCACCTGCTGGGTGCTTGCCTCGCCCGCCAGACCGGACCGTACGACCATGTCGGATTCACGCACCGTCTGAGCCGCGTCCCCAGCGGCCTTTTCCACCATTTGCGTAAAGCTGGTCGCCTCGGTAGCGTCCGACTTTTCCGCAACCATCGATTTCGACGCGCCATAAGCGCCCCGAACCGAGGCGCTGGATATGACTGAAATACCTTCGGCCATCTTCGTTCCTTAAATTACTTCAACAAATCAATCATTTGGCTGCGCATGCGGCGTCCCGCTTCGAACAGGTTCATGTTCGCCTCATAGCTGCGGGAAGCCTCGCGCATATTTGCCATCTCAAGAATTGGACTGACGTTTGATACCTTGACGTATCCGTCCTCATTCGCCGCCGGGTGCGACGGGTCATGCCGCAGCGTGAAAGGCCGTTCGTCCCGCCCCACGTCAGCCACGCGCACAGAGGTCATACCGGTTTCGCTGTCGATGAATTCTTCGAAAGAAATTGTCTTGCGGCGATAAGGATCGGCCTCGGGCGTATTCCCAGTGGAATCCGCGTTTGCAACGTTCTCGGCGACGATCTGAAGTCGCGCGCTCTGCACATGCATGCCGCTGGCGGCAATCCTTGCTATCGTCTGAAGCGGATCCATTCCTTACCCCTGCTTACTGCATGCCCGTCACGGAAAGGGTGAGCATCTCATACCCTTTCCGATACAGGGTTGCCGCCAACCGATAGCTTTCAGCCACTTCGGTCGCCTTGATTGTCTGCTGTTCCAACACAACGCTGTTGCCATCCGGGCTGTTCGACCATGCCTCAGGATCTTCGGACACCCGCACCCCATCCACGCCAGTGCCCGTACCGGCGATATGTCCGGGAGCCGTGACCGTCACCTGTCCGGCGGAAACCGTTTTGCTGAGCACGTCCTCAAAGGAATTCACCTCGCGCGCCTTGAAACCTGGCGTATCCGCGTTGGCCACGTTTTCGGCCAAAACTTTCTGCCGCGCGCCAAGCCATTCCATCCGCTGCGATGCAAGGCCAAAATATGAGATAGATTCCAGCTTCAAGGGCTCTTTCCTTTTAGTTGGTTAAGAAGTACCATGTATTAAATCTGATTTCCAGCGGTTTATACATGTCAACTGCATTCTCTCAACTATCTACTCTTGCCAGAACACTAGAAAACTCAAGAATAGTTGGGCAGGTTGCTTCTGTTACTGGCTTGAACCTTACCGTTACCGGGATCGAACGTGCGATGGGTATCGGACAGCGATGCATAGTTCATGGGCATCGCGGGCCAGTCATGGGCGAAGTTGTCGGGATCGACCGCAACGGCACGCATGTCCTTCCCTTCGGTACATGGGCCGGGGTCGCCGTGGCGGACAAGGTCGTGCTCTGTGCGGATGCCAATATCGTCAGGCCGGACATTTCCTGGAAAGGACGGGTGGTCAACGCACTTGGCGCACCCATCGATGGAAAAGGCGCCCTCCACGAGGGCAATGATCCCCGCTATGTGAAGTCGCCCCCTCCCCCGGCCTTCGAACGACGCCGCACGGGTGAGCGTCTTGAAACCGGCATCAAGATATTCGATGTCTTCACGCCGCTTTGCCGCGGGCAGCGAATGGGCGTGTTTGCCGGGTCCGGCGTCGGCAAGTCCACCCTGATGGCAATGATGGCCCGCCGGGCACAGGCGGATGTGATCGTGGTCGGTCTTGTCGGCGAACGAGGCCGGGAAGTTCAGGACTTTATTCAGGATGATCTTGGCCCCGAAGGTATGGCCCGTTCAGTCATCGTGGTCTCGACCGGTGACGAGCCGCCGCTGATGCGTCGGCAGGCCGCCTGGACTGCGACAACCGTGGCGGAATATTTTCGAGATCAAGGTCTACAGGTGCTTCTGTTGCTCGACAGCGTGACCCGCTTTGCAACCGCGCAGCGGGAAATTGGTCTCTCAGGGGGCGAACCACCGACCTCCAAAGGTTACCCTCCGACTGTTTTCTCCGAATTGCCGCAGCTCATGGAGCGGGCCGGTCCGGGCATCGGCACAAGCGGTGACATTACCGCCATTTATACGGTGCTGGTCGACGGCGGAGAGATGAACGAACCCGTTGCGGATACAGTACGAGGAATTCTGGACGGCCACGTTGTTCTTGATCGGCAAATCGCCGAACGCGGTCGATTCCCGGCGGTCAATCTCTACAAAAGCGTTTCGCGGATGCTGCCGGACTGCCATAGCGAAGCAGAATACGCGGTTTTGCAAGCGGCGCGACGTACCTTGGCACGCTATGCCGATATGGAAGAACTGATCCGCATCGGAGCCTATCGTCAGGGTACCGATCGCGAGGTCGATGCCGCGATCCGCTTTTTCGCCCCTGCCGAAGAATTCCTGAACCAGCGCAAGTCGGAGTCGATGACAGCGGACGAAACATTCGCACACATCTACCAGCTGCTCAGCGATGCGGGTGTCGAAGTGGCTCTTCCCAAAGCCGAAGCCTGATTATTCTGCCGACGGCATCCCATCGAAGATACCAGGAGACATCTCTTCCCAGAAACGCGTGATGCGCGCAGCGTTCAGCGGTGACATCCAGCCATGGTTCTCGAAATCCTGCCTCGCGGCAGCGTCCTGAATCTGACTCAGAAAGAGTCGCTTGTCCGCATCTCTCTGCGTCGGTGTCCGTTTTCTGATCGCTTCCTGAACCCGACGCAGGCGCTCTCCACGCTCGCTCGGCTGCGGCTTGGCCGCTGACTCTCCTCCGAAATCATTGCTCAGAGCAGCACTAAGGTAGCCGACTTTGCTTTTGACGTTCTGACGCGACTCCACGTAATCCAACCGGGCCGAAACCTCGTCTTCGCCATGTGCATTCAGCCACTGTCTTGCCAGTCGGTCGCTTACGCCAAGTTCGCGCAGTCGCGAATAGACAGCTCCGTGTCGAACGGCTTCACCGTCGTCGATGTCGAGAATAGCGAGCTGCGGGTTTTCCTTGATCCGGAACCTGATCTCGGTGACCACCCTGCCCTGCTTTCGGGTTTCAGGCGTGATCAGGATATTGCTGGTCTTGTTCACCTCTGACACGGCCGGCTTGATGACCTTGGCATTCAGATGCTTGAAGCTTTCATAGTAGCTTGAACCATCCAGCCCCATCAAACGGCGGAACAGGTCAAGCGGCCACCATCCCGTCGACCCCGTCCGGACAAAGCGATAGCAGTTCTCGTAAAGCGCCAGAGCATGACCGGATGTGAACCGGCGCTGGATATTGAGATTGATCAGGGCAAAGACCTTGGGGTCGTTCAGCTTCTCCGCAAGCGCGGGTGAATAAGCGTATTCGCAGATGCCACCTTTGAGCTTTGCATAACTCAGAAGGCTGGAGATGCCCCATTCCTGTTCACCGTCAGCGTCAAGCATATCCCATTCCGCAACAGTCTCTGCCAACCCCTTCAGAGACTGTTTCAGCGTATCCATATCGTTGGAGTTATAGCCGATCATCAAGCAAAGAGTTCGCGCGTCGATCTGGTGTTTGCTACGGGTGACCAAGGTATCGTAGGCATTTAGCAACAGGACGTTTGAGAGTTTCCGCTGCAAAAGCGTCAGTTTGCCCGACACATGGATGGCGGCAACGTGTTTCTTCACGGCACCACGTCGCAATGCGCCGCTTAGCTTGTCCCGAGGTATTTCGTCCATTTCCCTGCTCGCTCTTGGCTTTTTTGAGAATTATGTCCGATAAGGTACCCCATAGCAACTGACTTATGGGTCCTTCTTCGCTATAACTCCGATCCCGGGAATGGGTACCTCAATGCTTGGAGCGCCGTCGAATTGAATGCTTCAGGTACCCTGATACGGTACCGACCGAGGCGATAATCACGCCAGTCCGCGAATTTCTGGGCAAAATAGACTCTTACCGCTTGCGGAGACCCTTTATACCGCGAATCGCCACCTTTCCACCCGGAACCAGGTACCTTACATCCTGCTAACGGGTACCCTTTGACCTGTATAGAGGTACCCAAGATACGATAAGTAATTGTAATAATTTACATATTCTGACGCAAAGATTCTAAACTACTCAAAGACTCTACAAACTTGTTGATGTCTTTTCTCAGTGAAATGACCTGAAATAGGGCCTGATTTCTCGGAAAGGATTCACATAGACCTGTCGATGTGCGATAGATTTTGGCAAAACCCAAATAATAACGAACATCCCCAAGGATACGACATGTCTGCAGGCAAAGACGATATACCGCCATATTTCAACATTGATCCGGCGAAGGCAGCACAGCGTTTGTCACAGCCTATCGATACAGCACGATTCGCCAAGGCCGCCGCTTTCGCATCCAAGGGAAGGCAGGACCTCGCGGAACGCGGATACGCGCCTGATGGCCGAAAGAGACTGCGCCGATTTTCCACTTGGGAAGTCTGCCGGTATCTGATCCCGGTTGCCCCCGGTCATTTCCGACGGGTTCTACGAAGCCACCCGGACTTGCCGCAGGGCACCGGCGAGGGAAATTCCAAGTGGTTCACCTTGGAAGAAGTGCTGGCGTTGCGAGATCATTTTGCAACCGAGGGGGCGGCAGGCCGTGAGTATCGACCATGGCGCCCAGAGGGCCTGCCTGCCAAGACGATTGCGGTCGCAAATTTCAAAGGCGGGGTTGGCAAGACTTCAACCGCCGCGCATCTGGCAATGTCCGCTGCTTTGGACGGGTATAAAGTTCTTGTCATAGATCTCGACAGTCAGGGCAGCATGACCTCGATCATGGGAGGGGTTGTGCCCGATGAATGGTCAACTGCCTTTCCGCTCTTGGCCAAGGACTACGCGCTTTCCGTTCAGGACGAAAACCGTGTCCGGGAGGCTGCAGGAAAATCCCCCCTACCCTTTGACGAAACTTTATCCGAGGCGCTGAATGTATCGGCGCGGGATGTGATCCAAGCGACCCATTGGCCGAACATTGATCTGATGGGGTCGCAGCTCAATCTTTATTGGGCCGAGTTTCAGGTTCCCGTCTGGCGGATGGGTCTTCGCAACTGGCCGCTTTGGGACGCGCTGAACAACGCTTTGACGAGAGAGCGGATCGTGGATGAATACGATATCATCATTCTGGATACGCCGCCTGCCCTTGGCTATCTGACGATTAATGCTCTGGCCGCTGCGGATATCCTTTTGGTTCCGCTTGGTGCATCCTTTCTTGAATTCGATTCGACGGGCCGGTTTTTCGATATGCTTTATTCCACCTTTGCCAGCGTCGAAGATGGCGAAAATGCCGCTCGCCGACGGGACGGTTTGCCGGAAATGAAATTCGAATGGGACGCTGTGAGAGCTTTGATTACCCGGTTCGACGCGGGCCAGCAGACGGATCTGGCAAATGTCATCCAAGCTTATTTCGGGGATTTCATGACTACGTACCGTCAGGAAATGACAGCGATGGTTGGGCAGGCTGGCGAACAGGTCAACGGTATTTACGAGGCTGACTATCGGGAGTTCAATCGCGATACTTATGTCCGGGGCCGCGAGACTTTCGATCAGACCTGGGCGGAGATCAAAGAACTCGTCCTGGGAACGTGGTGGCGAGACCAGCAGATGGCAAACGCAGAGCAGGAGGAGTAAAGCAATGGTTAAGCGCAGACGTCTTGAAACACCGAGTACTGCTGATCTCGATCGGATCGAGCAGGAGTTTCGCAGCGAAACCTCCCCTCGCCCAACCCTTTCGCATTCCATTGCGCCGATCGCACAGGTCGCGGCCGAAACGGCGTCGCAGGTCCAGACAGAGGGGGCCGACGTCCGGGCGGTCCGGGCACGCACTGAAGCTGACGCTGCGCGGTATCACAAGGCACTGGAAGAAGGTCTCTTGATCACCGAACTTCCGACGCGTGAGGTCGCCGAGAGTGCGATGATACGTGACCGGATGATCGTCGACGAAGCAGAATTGCTCGAGCTACGCCGCTCGATCAGTTCCAGCGGGCTTCGCTTGCCGATTGAAGTTTACGAGCTGGAAAAGCCCCGCGCAGACGGTGTTCGATATGGGTTGATTTCGGGCTACCGGCGTCTCTTGGCCGTGCGCGGTTTGTACGATCTGACAGAAGCCGAAAAATACACGCGCATCCGAGCCATTCTGCGCCCTCGAACCGGGATGGATGCTGCCTTTGTCTCGATGGTCGAAGAGAATGAGATCCGTTCCGAGCTTAGCCATTTCGAACGTGGCCGAATCGCAGTCATCTCGGCACAGCAGGGCGCGTTTGCGAATACGGAGGAAGCGGTCGAAGAACTTTTTGCAAATGGGTCCAAGGCCAAGCGGTCCAAGGTGCGGTCCTTTGCGCTGATTTTCGAAGAGCTTGGCGATATGCTTGAGCATGCGGAATTGTTGACCGAAAAGCGCGGCCTGCGGCTTGCGGCAGCTTTGCGGCTCGGGGCCGAATCTCGGTTGCGCGACGTGCTGTCGAACCATTCCGCAGACGACGCGGATCAGGAATGGGCGCTGATGGAGCCGGTCATTGTCGCATTGGAGTCAGCGCCGCGCGATAAGAGCCGCGGCGGTAGGCCGAAGAGTGAAAAGAAGCCGTCGGGCTGGGCTGACGCGCAAAGCATCAAGACATCGACAGGGATCACAATTCGATCAATGCAAGATAGCCAGGGCTTTGTTCTCAGGTTCGAGGGCAGGGCGATTGACGCCGAACTGATGGAAAACCTGTTGACCGGGATTCAATCCTTGTTGGAAAAGCCTTAAGGTTTCGCCGCGAAACCCTACCGGTCAGTGGCAGACTTTTACGGATAAGCGCTTAACAGTTCGATCAATGGCGCGGTCGAACCCAAAGCTAGTCAAGCCGCAGCGATTAGCCCGCGACACTCTGATCGCTGCGTTGCATCAATCAACAAATTCCTAAAGACCAGCAGCCTTGGTCAAATTCACACGGAAACCTTTCTCGGAAAGGCCGGGAATGTTGAGGTTCTTCGTACGAACCGTATTTGATTTTTTTCCGGACGTTGTGGTCGTCAACTAAAACTGCACTGGCGAAACCGGTGCGCAGCGAATGGCCGGAGAACAGTGCAAGCCGTTCCTTCTCTGGCAGTTCGGACCGGATACCGGCATCAAGAACCGTTTGTTTGATCAACCGTGCGACATGCTTGTCGTTCAGCCGAGTCTCAAACGCCCGCTTGCCGTCGCGCGATATTCCGACGAATACCGGCCCGACACTTATCTTCGCAAAGTGCAGCCACTGTTCCAGCGCATGAACCGGACAAGTCTGCTCGCTGGAACCTCGAGCGATTTCCACCTCATACCAACCAGATTTGGCATGAAGGATGAGAAGCACGCCTTCGTCGAAAATCTGGATCCGATTGCCAAGGTCACGTGTGGCATCCAGCTGAACGTCGAGGCTAACGATTTCGGACCTACGCAATCCACCAGCGAAACCGATCAATAAAATGGCTCGGTCGCGAAGCCCGCGTAGATCAAAAGGCAAGGTTGCGACCATCGCCAGTATATCGTCGGCCAAGAGAGCGGTCTTTTGATCGGGTGGTCGCACACTCTTGCGCTTGATCTCAGCCAGCGCGGTTGCGATGTGACGGTCGGTTCGTTCCAGATGGAATCCACGTTGAGCAAAGCTCCACGCCAGGCCAGAGAGACGACGTTCAATGCTGTTAGCCGACAGTTCAGAAGAAGAACCGGCGCCAGCGGCTAAATCGCCCAAATATAGACAAATCATTTCTGGCGAAGGGGGCAGGGGGTCGGTACCTTTCATCCGACACCAACGGGCAAAATGCGCCCAATCCTTTGTGTAGGCCTTCAGCGTGTTTTCTGACAAAGCCAACATATCCTAATCTCTTTCTTTACCGCCGATCAAACGGGTCAAGCTACGTGTCATCTGCGGATGCATCACGACTCTTGCCATATCTTGCTCAGTGGGCGAACTTGTTTTATACTCCTGTTTCATACGCATGACTTATGAGGCTGCTATGGGACGCGTTAAAGTCAATTTGACTCTGGATGCCGATGTTGCTGCGACTGCTCGTGCTCTCGGGCTCAATATGTCGCGTCTCGCCGAAGCAGCAATCGCTGATGCCGCGAAAGCGGAGCGAAATCGTTTGTGGCGCGCGGAGAATAAATCGGCGATCGACGCCTACGCCGAGGAGGTCACGAAAGAAGGATTGCCTCTGGCCGGCTACAGAAGTTTTTAAGGTAGGTGGAGAATGGCGCAGTTCGATCTCTACCGTCTCGAGAGCGGTCAACTGGTTGTGGATCTCCAGACTGACCTGATTGGCATTGACGCGTCTCGGATCGTGGCTCCGCTGCGTGACGCGGGCCGCTACGCGGCTTTTCCAGGCCTGACCCCGTCTGTAGAGGTCGGGGGACAAGTCTGGATCGTACGTGTTCAGGAAATGGCTGCGGTACCGGGGTCGGAGCTGCGTGAACTGGTAGGGTCTCTTGTGGAACACCGCGACGCCTTGAAGCGCGCCTTGGACATACTCATCGACGGAGTCTGACCCTCTCCGGCCGTTTGAAAACATCGATCCATCCTCGCTCATTGTTTCACCTGCCAGGTGGCATCGAGATTGTCAGGTGTGCTGCCCGGCGGTTCGCCTTTTTGGAATTCTCCCGACTTCAAGCCTGTCTCAAAGCGTACGCAACGCTTGTGAGCAAAGCAAGATTATCGGACATAGCGAGGCCCGCCAGAGGCCGGCGGTTTCTTTATTAAAATGTAGGCAAAAGCGCCGTGAAAGCGTAACGTCGTCGTATGACATTTACCCGACTGGCGCTGACTGGCGATATTGAGAATGTATCTCGGATGCCCTCGTGGGTCACCTCGACCTGCGCCAAAACGCTTGAGGATGTGGCGTATTTGTCAGGCGCGGCGTTAAGCCACCTTCATATAGTGTTGGCTCAGAATAACACCCCCCATGCTTTGTTAAGGGACCGGCTGGCTCTCGGTGCGGCGACGGCCTGTGTGGCATTCTCGGGCCGGCAAGAACGGGCCGGGGATTTGCGTGACGCGCTGCACCTGCTGCGCCCCGGAGACCTTCCTGGTCCGGCGGGAGAGACCTACTTGGCCTGGCGTCGTGCAGTAGATCGTCCGTTAAAGATCAATGCGCTGGATCGGATATTGCCCAACTTGAACGAAAACCAAATTGCAGGTTGGCTTGCCGCAGGGCAGGGGGCTCCTGTGTCCCGTACGGCTATGGTTCTGGAAACCGTTTTGGATGACGTACCGCATGCCGATGCATTGGCGCTGATCATGGCGGATGCCACGCTGGCCAAGGCGCTCGGTTGGGACTATCTCGTACCCCTTATGGCTGGCGGTTTGAAACGCGCTGACCTGCACAAGCGCGGTGAAGACCTGCGACTGGCCTGTCACCGGGCGATTACCGCTTCGGCGAGCGATGCCGTAAGACTTGCGGCCGATCTTTCCCGCCGTGCTATGCGCTTAAAGTCGGTCGTGCCTAAGCTCCGGTCCAAAGGCGCGGGTGGAGCGGTTGAGATGTTCTTGACCCGCGATGCCGTTATGCCTTCGGCTCTGCCCTTGCCAGACCGCGCGGCGCGCCGTCTCTGCGATCGTCTGGTAGAACTCGGTGCGGTCCGCGAGCTGACGGGGCGTGACACCTTCCGGTTATATGGGGTCTAAGCGATGGCAAAGGATCGATCCGACCCCGAATTCGACCGTGAATTGTCCGACCTGACGCCGGAGTTGCGATGGCGTGAATGGATGCGGCGCATCGAGGCCGTGCTATTCGCAACCGGGTCACCAGTACCGCGCGAAGATTTGGCGCGGGTGGTCGGGCAGGGAGTTTCGGTCGACCTTCTGATGGAGGACTTGTCGACCGATCTCGAAGGGCGGGCGTTTGAAATTGCGAAGGTTTCCGAAGGTTGGCTGTTGCGGACGCGTGTTTCCTATGCGCCCGTCATCCTCGCCGCTGCCGACATTGCCGCGCAACTTATGGACCTTGCGGAATTCGACGTCGCAGTGCTTGCCGCTATCGCTTATGATCAGCCGATCACGCGCGACGGGTTAAAGGGTATTTTTGGCAAAGAGATCAGTCGCGACCTGATCGGACGGTTGCACGGGCGACAGCTTATCGCCACTGGTCCAAGATCGCCACAGCCGGGCGCGCCTTACACTTACGTGACCACAGAGCAGTTCTTGTTGGCCTTCGGGTTGGAGAGCCTGCGCGACCTACCGGACAGAGAGCAAATGGAAGATGCGGGCGTGATAAGGGCGGTCAGGACGTGAGCCAGCTCTAAGACCACTGGCAAAGTTATCTTCCATAATTCCCCGGTACGGGGTGGGTGGATCGGTTCTTTTGTGGTCTCAATGTCCTCGCCGATTATCTGGAACTTCTCTGCCTCAATTTTCTCAGCCGTTGGCTGCACGGTCCAACCGGTCAGAATGGGCTTGGATCAGCAATTCGGCGGTCAGACTGTAATGGGCGGTCAGCAGGTCGACCGCGAGCGGCGCGTTGCGGGCAAGCGCCGCATCCGAAATCGCGCCATGCTCGATCATCAGGTCGCGGGCCGGGTTCAATGAAAGGTTGCTGAGGCTGGGCATACGGTAACGGACCGAGCCAAGGTAAAGGTTGTCAATGATTTGCTCCAACCGGCGAGAGCCGCTGGCAGAGATCAGGGCAACGTGAAAATCGCGATGACGGTCTTCAAGCGCGGCGAGGCTTTCAGGATCGTTAGGGTTACTGCGTTCGTTCTGGCGACCGAGCGCGTGCAGGCTCGAAACGATGCGTCCTTCCCAATCGTCGTCTCCGCGCTTGATCGAGCGGCGCAGAGCCTCGGTTTCGACAAAGGTTCGCGTCTCCATCGTATCGCGCAGATCGTCAAGCGACAGCGGGGCAACGCGAAAGCCACGCATGGCTTCGGAGGTGACCAGTCCTTCGGCTGCCAGCCGTGTCAAAGCCTCACGCAGGGGAGAGAAGCCGACACCGCAACGCTCCTGCAATTGAGCCAGCCGCAATGGCTGTTCGGGGACAAATGCACCGCTGATGATCTCGTGACGCAGAAGTGAGTAGGCCTGCTCGCCGCGCGACTTGGTAGATTTGCTCAAAGCTTTGGCCACGATTGGTCCTTTTTGCTCGGTACTGAACAGCGACAACACGTTCCAGTGGGAACCGAAATCGTACAGAAATTTTCGTTGATACGGTAAATAATAGCAAGAACATAAAATTTTCGAAAATCTTTGATTTTGTGATGATCGCCGATATGGTCGATTTCAGAACGCGAACGGAGGAATCGATGAGCAAGCCGAGAGACAGCTACCGCGAAGACGTTGCCGGACGCGCTAACGTCGAGGATACGCCTGAGTTGCTGGCTTATTACGATGAGCTTGAAAGCTATGATGCGGGTGCTCTCTGGACCGTGGCGAACAAGATCGAACCATGGGAGCCGGTGAGCAGTTCGAATCCGGTGCTGTGGCGATTTCAGGATCTTCGAGAGCACGTGCTGCGTTCAGTCGATCTGGTGACGCCCGAAAAAGCCGGACGACGTGTGATCTATCTGAACAATCCCGGTCGAAGCGATGTCGCGGCAGCGGTGGGGTGGATCTACGCTGGTCTGCAGGTAATGCATCCGGGCGAACAGGCCAGCGCGCATCGTCATTCGGCCAGCGCGATCCGTTTCATCATGGAGGGCACCGGCGCCTACACGGTGGTCGACGGCCACAAGATGACGCTGGGCCATAACGACTTCGTCCTGACGCCAAACGGCACATGGCACGAACATGCAGTTTCGTCGGATGGCTCGCCCTGCATCTGGCAGGATGGGCTGGATATCCCCTTCGTCAATGCGATGGAGGCCAATTTCTACGAGGTCCACCCGGATTTGACGCAGGCTGTTGCCTATCCGGTCGACGACATGACCAAGACATGGGGCAATCCTGGCCTGACACCAGGCGGCGGGAACTGGACCAAGGGCTATAGCCCGATGTTCAAGTATGAATGGGCGCCGACCTACGACGCCCTCACCAAGCTTGCAGCCTGTTCGGACGGATCGCCGTTCGACGGCGTGCTGATGGAATACGTCAACCCGGTCACGAATGGACCTGTCATGAAGACCTTGGGAGCCAGCATGCAGATGCTGCGACCGGGCGAGCGGACCAAGGCCCATCGTCATACCGGCAGTTATCTTTACCACGTCGCCAAAGGCAGCGGCCATTCAATCATCAACGGCAAGCGCTTCGATTGGAATGAGCATGATATCTTCTGCGTGCCGTCCTGGGCCTGGCATGAACACGCCAATGCCTCGGACCGCGACGATGCCGTGCTGTTCTGTCTGAACGATCTGCCGGTCATGCGGGCCATGGGGCTCTATCGTGAACAGGCTTTTGGCGAAAATGGCGGCCATCAGCCTGTCCTGTGACGCATTCAAATAAGGGAAAAACACATGAAACTCGTAACGTTTCGCAGCGGCGTCGAGGCTGCGGCACGGCTTGGACTGTGCCATGAGGATCAGGTTGTCGATGTGGCGGCGCTTGCTGCCTCGCAAGGGGAAAGCCTGCCTGACACGATGCTGGGGCTCATCGACACTGGTCAGGCCGGGCTGGATGCGCTGCACGCACTCATGAAACGGGTGGGCAAGACGCTACCGGCTGGCACCGCGACCCCGCTGGCCAACGTAACGCTGCTGGCGCCGATCCCTCGGCCGCGCAAGAATATCTTTGGAATTGGACTGAACTATACCGAGCACGTGGCAGAGAGCGCAAAGACGCTAGACACGAACCCGGATCTTCCGCGCGAGCCGGTCGTATTCTCAAAACCTCCGACCAGCGTTATCGGACCGGGTGAGCCGATCCTTCACGATAGCAGCATGACCAAGCAATTGGATTGGGAGGTCGAACTGGCCGCAATCATCGGCACCCGCGCGAAACGGGTGCGCCGGGACGACGCACTTTCCCATGTCTTTGGCTATTCTGTAATGATCGACGTTTCGGCCCGCGATAACCGCCGCGCCGGGCAGTGGATCTTTTCCAAGGGCATGGACAGTTACGCTCCCTTCGGCCCCTGCATCGTCACCGCCGACGAAATCCCCGATCCACATACACTGGACCTGTGGCTGACAAAGAATGGCGAGGAAAAGCAGAATTCGAGCACTGCAAAGATGCTTTTCAAAGTCGATGAACTTATCGCGGATATCAGCCGGGGCATCACGCTTGAACCCGGAGATATCATTGCCACCGGTACGCCCGCAGGAGTGGGCGCGGGTCGCGACCCGCAAGAATGGATGTGGCCGGGCGATGTGATCGTGGCTTGTGTCGAAGGCATCGGCACTTTGCGGCACCCGGTTGTCGATAACACGCCGCCGGGAGAATGAGATGAGAGCTGCCAGTTTGGTCGCATTCGATCTAGCGCTGGGTCGCGCCTATGACACGCGCGGCTCTGACTGTTCATTCGAGGAAGGTTATCCGATGCTTGGGAAGAACGGCTTCTATGCTTTCGGCGACTACGTCCGACCTGATGTCATAGGCTTGCGTCAGGATCGCGCCGCGCAGTTCGGCGGTAACTCAGTATTCCGGTGGGAACGCGACAATGCGTTATGACCTGACACCCGAAACGCGCACGCTGGGTTACAAGCTGCTGACAGCAACCGTGACGCCGCGCCCGATTGGCTGGGTCACCAGCGTTTCGCCCGGTGGCATCGTGAACGCCGCACCCTATAGCTTTTTCAACGTGATGGGCGATGCGCCCCCGGTCGTCGCGCTTGGTATCATGGGTAGGCCCGACGGCAGCCTAAAGGACACTGCGCGCAACATCCTTACGGCGAAGGACTTCGTGGTGAACCTGGTCAGCCGGGATCTGGCCGAAGCGATGAACGTGACCTGCATCGATGCGCCGCCCGAGGTGAGCGAGATCGACCTTGCAAAGCTAGAAACCCTGCCCGGCGCGCATGTTGCCGCGCCCAGGATCGCGCGGGCGCCGGTGTCATTCGAATGTGTGATGCAGCAGGTGGTGGAAACCGGGCCGGTTCAGCGTCTCCTGATTGGTGAGGTCAAGGCCATCCATATTGCCGATGCCTGTCTGCTGGACCCAGAGCGCGGCCACGTGGACACTACCGGGCTTGACCTGATCGCCCGAATGCACGGCGCGGGCTGGTATGCCCAGGCTCGCAACTTGTTCGAACTAGAGCGACCGGTCTACGGGAAATAGATAGCATTCCTCCGCTTGGAAGCGTTTGACGTATTCTAAGTTGCTGCACAATGACTGGAGCGTGGAACTCTTTTAAAACACCCCGATCTCGTGCTTTGTCAATTCGGCTTCCAACGCTGCCAGCCAGTCACCCATCGCGGATCCTGGGCTGGGTTCGATGAGAGAAAGGAAATCGATTGCGGCCGGTGTCATGTCGAAGTTTTCAACCTCGAGACTCGTTAGCGAACCGCCCGTGATCCGGTGGCGGATGACCCAGTCAGGACCGCAGAACAGACATTCGGTATCTGCTGAAATGGACAGGATCCCGATCAATCCGGTTGTCACCAGGGCGTCGGGCGGTTTCAATCCGTGTCGGCGGAACTGCGCACTGATGGCCTGCCAGTTCGACGATGCCTCCGACGCGGAAGCCCAAGGGTAGATTAGCAAGTCTTCCGGACGCACCACCTCTTTCCGGGTCAGCGGGTGATCGATTGCACAACCGATCGACAGCCCGGAATGGCCAAGATGGCGGCATTTCAGCATGTCAGCGGCATTCGACTCGATACGGGTCCAGTCAACTTGACCGATGTAGCAGTCAATTTCCCCGTTCACCAAGGCTTCGATCATTTCCCCGACAAGCCCGGTTCGAAAGGTAAAACGATTGCGAATGTTTCCTGACATAAGCCTTCGGAGCGCCATGGGGATCGGATTCAGCATGACCGCCGGATTGGCGCCGACTCTCAACTCAGGCATGTCCCTGATCGCGACTTCGTCGGCCAGTTGGTCGATGAACGCAAGGCTGGGGCGGCTGCGTGTCAAGGCAAGCTGACCGGCCCGGTTGAGCACGACCCCGCGGACGGAACGCTCCACAAGCTCGGTCCCGAAGGCCTCCTCGAGATCGCGGACCATGGCCGACACGGCTGGCTGGCTGATGTTCAGTCTTTCAGCGACCGCGCGCAGAGATCCTTCCTCTTCGATCAGTTCGAGCAGAAGGATGTGTCGCAGGCGAAGGCGATAGTACCGGGGATTAGCCATCAGTTATCCTGATCACATGATAGAAAGTTCGATCTTTTCTTATCATGCCCCATTTGATTTTCTTCAAAAACCGGCCGTTTTCATCATCAGGGCGAGCTGGTCGGAAAGGCGCGTCCTTTCCAAGGGAGGAATAGATGAGAACCGCAAACATAATTTCCGGCGCTGCCTTGGCGGTGTTCGGGCTGCTCATGATCTTTGTTGTGATCCCCATCCAGATCGAGGAAGGACCGCCGGGCATGGTCTCGCCCCGCTTGGTGCCTCAGATCATGCTCTGGTCGATTACCGGGCTTTCGCTGCTCCTCATCGTGACCAATTTACGCAGCGACGAAGATGAAGGTCCTGCTCCGATCTCCCGTTCAGAGATACTTGCTCTGCTGAAATTCGCCGTGGCCTTCGCCGTCGCGCTTGCATTGTTCTTTCTGGCCGGTCCGCTATGGGCCGGGATCGCGCTGGTCGCCGGCACACTCTTGCTTCTGGGCGAACGCCGGCCGCTGGTGGTTGCGGCGATGACCGCTGGGCTGATGGGTGCGACCTGGGTTCTGTTTTACCAGATCCTGCGAACGCCGATCCTGTGAGGCCGCGATGCAATCTCTGATTAGCGGCTTCGGCGACGTCTTAAACGTTTACACCTTATTCTGGATACTGGTCGGCGTCATGACCGGCTACGTGCTCGGCGCGCTCCCGGGGCTTGGGAAAGGCACCGGTGTCGCCGTTGCCATTCCTTTGACCTTCTACCTTGAACCCGTCGCCGCCATTGCGCTTCTGATCGGCATCGCCAAGGGGTCGGCCGCAGGCAGCGCCGTATCAGCCATCCTGCTGAATACGCCGGGAGAGCCGTCTTCCGCCCCGACGGCCTTGGACGGCTACCCGCTGGCCCGGCAAGGCAAGGCGCAAAAGGCGCTAAAGATGGGGCTCTACGCGTCGGTCATCGGTGATTTCCTGTCCACCGTCGTGCTGATCACCCTCGCCGCGCCGCTGGCCCAATATGCGTTGCTGATCGGCCCAGTTGAACTTTGCGCGATCCTCGTCTTTTCCCTGACCTTTATCGGCGGCCTTTCTGGCAAGTCGCTGATTAAAGGCCTGATTGCAGCCGCCTTCGGGATCCTTGCCGCCACCGTCGGACTCGAAACGGAAAGTTTCATTCCAAGACTGACCTTCGGACTTCTCGAACTAGATGACGGATTGCCCTTGATCCCGATTGCCATCGGTATGCTCGCCGTGGCCGAAATGGCGATTCAGGCAGGCAATATGGAGCAACTGGACAAGCAGACGGCTGCCATGGCCGAAAGCAATGACCCCGCCGATCGTAGGGTCACGCGCGATGACTGGCGGCGCAGCGCCGTGCCAATTCTGCGCGGCACTTTCATCGGGTCGCTTGTAGGCATCCTGCCCGGCCTTGGCGCCAGTGTCGGTTCGTTCCTGTCATATGGTGCAACACGTCGTGCGTCAGACGACCCCGATAGCTTTGGCACCGGCCGGATCGAAGGCGTCGCCGCTGCTGAAAGCGCCGACAATGCCGTGGTGCCGTCAAGTTTCGTCCCGCTCTTCGCACTCGGAATTCCGGGCAGCGTGATCGCGGCTATCCTGATCGCGGCCTTCGTGCTGCACGGGTTGACGCCAGGGCCGCTGATGTTCCGCGAGGACCCGCAGTTGGTAGCAGCGGTCTATGCCGCCATGCTCTGCGCCAGCGTCGTGCTGCTGGCCATTGGCCTGACCGGGCAGCGCCTGTTTTCGCAGGTCGTCCGGGTGCCGATCCGGCTGATCATTCCGGGCGTGCTGCTTCTGTGCTGCATCGGCTCCTACATGGAAACCAGCAGCCTTTTCCCGATATGGATCATGCTCGGATTTGCACTGCTGGGCTTTTTCGCCAAGAAACTGGACTTTTCATTTGTCACCTTCCTGATCGGCTTTGTCATCGGCCCGTCGGCAGAGTTGACCTTTCGGCAGTCCCTTCAGCTTCTGAACCACGACTGGCGCAATCTGGGTGATCACCCGATCGCGCTTGTTTTCATGGCCCTCACGCTGGTGACGCTTGTCATCCTTGCGCGGGGCCGCACCAAAAGCGCGTCCCGCGAGACCGGACCCGCCGTCACAGGACAAAATCACGAAGGGAGGATATCGTGAAACTGAACCGACGCCACCTTACAGCGGCCATTGCCGCGCTCTTGCTGGGTACATCCGGGCTGGCTGCCCCCGTGCTGGCGCAGGAGGACTACCCGACCAAACCGATCTCGATGCTGGTCGGCTACAATGCCGGTGGGCAGACCGATCTGGTCGCCCGCGCTGCAGCGCAGGTCCTTTCGGCCGAACTTGGCCAGCCGATCAATGTCATCAACCGACCGGGAGCGGGCGGCGCCGTCGCCGCACGCGAGGTCACCCAGGCCGATCCTGACGGCTATACCATGCTGTTCCATGCCAATTCGGTCGTGAATGCCGAACCTTTCCTGATGAAACGTGTGAACTTCACGCCAGATGATTTCGAATGGGCCGGATTCATAACGGCCTATCAGGTCAGCCTCGCCGCGCCCGCCAGTGCGCCCTATGACGATCTCGATGAGTTCATCGCCTGGGCCAAGGAGAATCCCGGCTTTTCGGTCGCGTCTCTCAGCCCCACGGCGAGGATGATGATGAGCGAGATCGCCAAGAAGGAAGGGCTGGAGGTCAACTATGTCCCTGTAAAGGGGGGCGGCGACATGGTGAACACACTCTTGGGAAACCAAGTGGCGGCGGCTTATTCCGGAGGTATCCACGTCAAGTATCCCGACCAGATCAAAACGCTGGCCACCCTGACCACCTATCGCCAGCCGTCTTGGCCCGATGTTAAGTCAATCGAGGAATACGGCTATCCACTTGCCATGGACAGCCGGGCTGGGGTGATGCTGCCCAAGGGCACGCCGCAGGAGATCGTGCAAAAGATTTCCGACGCGCTGGCCGTGGCAGAAACCGATGAAACCTTTTTGAAGGTCACCGGATCGGCCGCCATTCCGGTCATGTACATGAATGCACAAGAGGCCCGCGCCGAGATGGACCGGACCTACGAGGTGCATGGCGAGATCTTCCGAAAGGCGGGTATCGAACCGCAATAGGCGTCTGGATCCGACTGCACGGCCCGGGTCAGGGCCGTGCGGTACATTCCTTTTCCCAATCACTTCACAAGGATTCAACCGATGTTCCAACCGCTCAAGGGCCTGCGGGTCGTCGACCTGTCACAGGTGCTCGCCGGACCCTATGCCACCTATCTTCTCGCACTGATGGGCGCGGAAGTGCTGAAAATCGAAAAACCGGGTGAAGGCGACTGGACCCGCGTTGGCGGCGGCGTCCCTGAACTGGCGAAACGCAAGCTGGGTCTGGCTTACCTCGTTCAGGGCGGCAACAAGAAGTCGGTCACGATTGACCTCAAGACCCCGGAAGGTCTTGAGGTCGCGAAAAAGCTGATCTCGACCGCGGACATCTTTATTGAGAACTTCAAACCGGGTGTTGCCGAACGGTTGGGTCTGGGCTTTGACGTGGTCAAAGCACTGGCGCCCAAGGTCGTTTATTGTTCCATATCCGCCTTTGGTCAGAGCGGCCCGTTCAGCGGTCGACCGGCCTATGACCACGTCATCCAGGGCATGTGCGGTATCATGATGACCACCGGGCAGCCCGGATCGGGACCGAACAAGGTGGGCTCTCCTTACGTCGATTACGCTACCGGGATGAACGCAGCCCTTGCCGTCGTTTCCGGCGTTTTGGAATCGCAACGCACCGGCGATGCCGTGCAGGTCGACGTGTCCATGCTCGACACATCGCTGATGCTGATGGCGTCCCTGATGAGCACGCATCTCACCACCGGTTGGGTCCCGCAGCAATCGGGCAACGAAGCCTGGAGCCAGAGCCCGTCGTCCGGCGCATTTGAAACCGCAGACGGGGTTCTCATGCTGGCCGCCAACAATGAACCGCAGTTCCAGCGCATGTGCCACGCGATCGGCGCGCCTGATATACTGCAGGACCCGCGCTGGGGCACGCCCGAAGACCGCAGTCAGAATGCGGCAGACCTGCGCGAAAAACTGAACTCTATCTTTCTGACCCGCCCGGCTTTGGAATGGGAGGCACTGCTCGCCGACGTAACCGTACCCGCAGGACGCATACGCGGGCTCGAGGAAATACTGCACGAAGACCAGATTGCTGCGCGCGGTTTGATGTCCACGCTTGAGATCGAAGGCATTGATCACCCGGTCCACGTACCTTCGCTGAGTTTCGTTGCGAACGGAACAGCGACCACGGCATCCCGCGTTCCTTCCGAACTTGGTGCAGACACCGACGTGGTGCTCGGCGCTCTTGGCTACGATAAAGGCGCGATAGAAAGCTTGAGGAACGCCGGTAAGATCTGAGAACCTCCGTGCCGCAAGTTTCCAGGCACTTTAAGGAAAAGTTTCGTCAAGAAATTCAAGGTGTCGCAGTGTTCAGACTACATAAGACGCGTTAATTTCCGCTGCTACATTGTAATAAATAAAGAAAATCAATTCACCTGGAGTATTTTTCCAAAGTTTTTAATAATCAAGCATTCGTCACAAAATAAACATTTTCGAATAATGTATTGCTAGCGCTTGCTGAAAGTCCTCGCGGAGGAGGGGGCTTTTCATAACGCTGGCAATATATGGGATGGAGAGAATGTTTAATTCCGAAACTATTGCACGCTTGTCTGGTGCCGGCATCGTAATTCTGACGCTGATCCTTGCCACCCTCGGCAGCGGCCTCCTGCTGCTGGAGAATTCGCGCTATAACAGCTTGGTCGTTGCTCAGGTCGAGGACGATTTGCAGGATGTTGCCCGAGATCTCCAGAGCAAGTTCTATGGTCTGGATGTGACGGCGGGACGTTTGGGAACAGCCGCCGCTTCGGACTCGGGCGTTACCGCCGAAATCGCGTCAAACGCGGCCCAGGTTCTCGCGGGGCTCCACCCAAGCATCGCGGGCGTGTCCATTCTGGATAACCAAATGGGAAGCAAGGTCAGCTACGGATTCCAATCGCCTGAAATGATTGCCTATGCTGACATCGCGTTACAGTTCACGGTCTTTCCGTCGCCCTTCATAAGTGAGACCATCGAAGACAGCGACGCCTCCAAGCTCCAGCTCGTCGCCTATCCGATCTACAAAAAAGTTGGTGCCACGACGGGTGGCCTATGGGGCTCGATCCTTGTGGCCTTCCGAGATGATGAGGTCCTGACGGTTCCGACCGGGCAGGAAAGCTATGATGGCAGGCTGCTCGTTGCGCTAAGATCCGTTGATCCCTCTTCTGCAACCCAAACGCTTCTCGGCAGCCGACGCGCTTTGACGATGGAGCCTGTCAGCAAAACGATTGCCCTAGGCTCGAACGAATGGGAACTTCTTGCGGTCCCTTCAGATGGGTGGCCATCCATTTCGGCCTATTTCCTGCCCCTGCTTGCCGTAATCGTTCTTGTCATTTCCCTAGTAACGATTGCCTTGGAGTGGGTTCGGCGGCTTTCCCGCGAGAAAGTCCACGCGCACAAGCTGTTGAAAAATGCGGTCGAAGCCATCGACGCAGGTTTCGTTCTCTATGACGAGCATGATCGGCTTCTTGTTTGCAATTCCCGTTTCGCGGCACCTTTCCGGGATATCCTCGGCGACGTCAGACCCGGGATCCGGTACGAAACCCTTATTCGCATGGCGTCCAAGGGCCGCCGCAATCGCGATCTGGTTGCCGATGAAGATTGGGTGCGGGAACGGCTCGAGGCGCACAAGGAAGGCCAGGAGTTCGTCTATATGCGCCCGGACGAAAGCTGGGTGAATGTCTCTGAAAGCCGCACTGCGGATGGTTTCTCGGTCTCTATCCTGACGGAAGTCACTGCGCTGAAGAATGCACAGATCGCCGCCGAGGCTGCGAACTCCCAAAAGTCAGATTTCCTCAGCAATGTCACACATGAACTTCGTACGCCCCTGACGGTAATCATCGGTTACGCACAGTTTCTCGCGAAAAAGGGCCTTCTGCCGCAACGCACAGCTTTCCTGTCCGAGTTGGAGAGTAGTGATCAAGAACAAGGGTTGGGAAAGGTCGGGCTTGTCTATGATCAGGCCGTCGAACTTTATTCGACCAAGATCGAGAAATCGGCTGATCACATGCTCACCCTCGTGAACGATTTGCTGGACTGGGCGGAAGTGGAGCGAGGAAAGGTCGACATCGATTTCACCGAAGTCGATGTCGAAGAAGCTGTGCAGTCCATCCTTGATGACCTGACCCCGATGGCCAAGAACAAGGGCCTGACGTTGTCTGCCGACGTCAACGCGGCCACCGCATTCGCGGACAAAAAGCGCCTGCGTCAGGTTCTGTACAACCTTGTCGGCAACGCGACAAAGTTCACCACAGAGGGTGGCATCAGTATCACCGCCGAAGAGAACAATGGGCGGGTTTCATTCAGCGTCGAAGATACAGGGTGCGGCATCCAGCGCGAGGATCTCGAACGCATTTTCGAACGGTTCCAACAGGTCGATAACTCACCCACCCGGGCACATGGCGGGTTTGGTCTTGGCTTGGCTATCGCCAAGCAGATCGTGGAAGCTCACGGAGGACGGATGTCAGCCACGAGCGAAGTCGGCAAGGGCAGCTGTTTCCAATTTGACCTGCCGGTTTCCGCGGCGGATGAAGAGCCAGCAGTTCTGTCCGTGGCGTGAAGGACGGTCGGAAAGCATTGGTCGGTAACTCTGCCCTCGGCCTCGGGTAAGGAACGGCGCAGACCGGTGCTCAAGTCACCCGGTCAGACATCTTCAATGGGTAATTCATAGCCCACCGCGGCAAAGCCGTAGCAGCAAAGGCTGGCTAATCCGTTGCCCGAGCGCCCCTTAATGCCGCCGGTCCAATCGCGATCGGATCACTCGCTGACGGAGGCAATATATGCCCAGACGTTCTGCGCATCTTCCTCGTCGTTGAGCTTGAAGATCATCTTGCCCTTGGCCTTGTCGTCTTCAAGATAGTCTCGCAGGAAACCCGTTGGATCGGCGACATAGCTGACGAACTGCTCTGTATCCCAGTTCAGACCCGCTTCCCCGGCGGCGACCATCGACTCCGAATAATTGAAATCTTCGAAGCTCCCCGCCTGCCGTCCAACCACACCGTATAGGTTGGGGCCGACCTTGCCGCCTTTGACCACCGCTTCGCCGCTGGAGTCGATAATGGAATGGCAAGCCTTGCACTTGTTGAATTCTCTGGCGCCTTTTTCCGGATCTCCGGATGCGTCCTGCGCAAAAGCGGGAACAGACAGCGCAAGCGAAAACGCTGAAACCAAATTGATGATCTTCATCACGACCTCCCAAATTGACACGTGTAAATCTAGCGCACCATTCTATCTGTCAAGTACGGCGGCTGGAGTTTTGTATTTTCCTGTTACGCGACCGACCGGGCCAGCGCGCACTGCTTCCACAGAACGGACAGGGCCTGCACCAGATGATCGATATCCGCGTCGCTGTGCAGCGGCGATGGCGTAAAGCGCAGGCGCTCCGTTCCCTTGGGTACTGTCGGATAGTTGATCGGCTGCACGTAGATGCCGTAGTCGTTCATCAGGATATCGGCCAGCATCCGGCATTTGACCGGATCCTTGATCATCACCGGGATGATGTGGCTGGGATTGTCGAGATGGGGAATGCCCTGCGCTGTGAGCATCGACCGCAGTCTCGCTACTCGGTCACGCTGGATTTTGCGTTCCTCGTCCGACTGCTTCAGATGCGCGATACTCGCTTGTGCGGCGGCCGCGATGGCAGGGGGAAGCGCCGTGGTGAAAATGAAACCCGAGGCGAAAGAACGGATAAAATCGCACATTGACGCCGATCCGGTTATATAACCGCCCATGCAGCCGTAGGCCTTGCCCAGTGTCCCCTCGATCAGGGTAATGCGGTCGGACAGCCCTTCGCGTTCGCTGATACCACCGCCGCGCGCCCCATAGAGCCCGACCGCGTGAACCTCATCCAGATAGGTCATCGCGCCATGTTTTTCGGCGACGTCGACGATCTCCTGCATCGGGCAGATATCGCCGTCCATCGAATACACCGATTCAAAGGCGACGATCTTGCAGGTATTGGCCGGCAGGGCCGATAGCGCGCGATCAAGGTCTTCCGGGTCGTTATGCTTCCAGATGACCTTGTGGGCGCGGGACTGGCGGATGCCTTCGATCATGCTCGCGTGGTTAAGCGAGTCCGACAGGATCACCGCATCGGGCAGGCGGCTGCCCAGCGTCGACAGGGCGGCCCAGTTCGACACATAGCCCGAGGTGAACAGCAAGGCGTCCTGCTTGCCGTGCAGATCGGCCAGTTCCCGTTCCAGCAGCAGGTGATGGTGGTTCGTCCCCGAGATATTGCGCGTCCCGCCCGCGCCGGTGCCGCAGCGGTCGATAGCCTGTTTCATGGCCTCGCGCACCACCGGATGCTGACCCATCCCAAGATAGTCGTTCGAGCACCAGACCGTCACCTCGTCCGGCGCATTGTCATCATGGCTCTTCGCGCGGGGAAAATGCCCGCAGCGCCGCTCTAGCTCGGCGAACACGCGGTAATTTCCCTCTTTCTTCAAAGCGTTGAGTTGCGTGTCGAACATGGCATCAAAATCCATGATGCACCTCCCGTATTGTTTTCTTGGTTTGGGTGGGTTTCGGCGCGGGAAGCATCCAGCGCCAGAGTTTCGCGTCGGGCAAGGGCAGGACCATCAGCCAGTGCTCGACCAGCGCAAGCCCGGTGATCGCGGCAACAAGCGCATAGCCGGTGCGCGCGCCCACGCTCTCGGCCGCCAGCAGCCGGTCCAGCCAGCAATCGGTGGCAAAGGCCAGCAGCGTCACCGACACCGGGAAGAGCCAGTTCATCGGTGCCATCCGGAAATGGCTTGGCAGGTGCGACAGGGCTTCGGGCAGGAACTCCAGATTGATCCGTGGCACGCCAAGATAGAGGTTCAGCTTGGCTGAAATCCGCGCCGCGAAAAGCACAAGGAAGGTCCATACCCCAACCTGGTTTTCGGCACCCCAACCAAGGGCCAGCATCGCCAGCGCAAAGCCGAGGATGAGCATCTCATGATGGGCGATGGTGCCCCACGCCCGGATGAACCTTTCCCATTCAGGAATGTCTTTCGGGCAGGGATGCAGGTTCGGGCCGGTGGCAAGCCCGGTCAGAAAAGCAAGCTCGATCCAGCCCCATATCGCCAGCGCCGCAAAAAAGCCGCCATAGGCGCCCATGCTGCTTGTGTCCTGCAGCGTCGCCGTGAACCCCCAGATACCAAGCCCGAGGAGCGGCAGCGCGGCCAGTGCCACCTGAGTTCCGGCTCTCCCCGCACGCCGCACCACGATCAGGATCGCGCCGGTGGCGAACCACCAGAGGAACAATGCAGACAGTGCGGCGATCCAGGGGTTTTCCATCAGTAGGCAGGCTCCAGACGGGTCGAGGCTGGAACCACGTGGCGCTTGACCGGGATCGTATAAAGCCCGGCAAAGGCCATCGCCGCCCGCGCCGAATTCAGCGTGCTCGTAAACCAGCCGCCCAACCCGCCGCGCTTCTTGCCCTCGGCAATTCGTGCATTGGCGCGCTGCAGTTTCTCACAGCCGCGCTGCCATCTCGGGTTCTCGATATCCAGTGTGATCGGAAAGATCTGCTTGGTCAGCTCGGAGGTCTTGGTAAACACTTCCCGCGCGTACCAGTCGGGGTCGACGCCAAGAGCTTCGTGAAAAGCCGGGCGCTGATGGTCGCGCACGTACATGGTGCCGTATACCGCCGTCAGGAAGAACTTGATCCAGTAGACATTCATCCCCGAGGTCAGCTTGGGATCACTTTTCATCAGGAGCGCAAAGGCTTCGCCGTGGCGGAACTCGTCGTTGCACCACTCTTCGAACCATTTGAAGATCGGGTGAAACCGATGCTCGGGATGCGCCTGCAGATGCCGGAAAATCGTGATATAGCGGGCATAGCCGATCTTTTCCGACAGGTAGGTGGCGTAATAGATGAATTTCGGCCGGAAATAGGTGTATTTCTTCTTTTGCGTCAGAAAGCCGAGGTTGATCGCCACACCGGCTTCGCGCAGCGCGTCGTTGATGAACCCCGCATGCCGGGCTTCATCCCGCGCCATCAGCTGGAAAAGCTGGGTGATGTCCTTGTTCGTCCCGCGCCGTTTCATTTCCTTGTATAGCACGCAGCCCGAGAATTCGGCGGTGCAGGACGAGATCAGAAAGTCGATGAACTCCTTGCGCAGCCCCGGCTCCATCCTGTCCCAGTCGACATGGTCCCAGTCTTCGTTTTTCTTGAAATGGCCCTTGTTAGGGTCGCTTTTCATTTCGTCGATCAGCGCGTCCCAATCGGCGCGAACAGGCGACACGTCGATGGCGTCCATCTCGTCGAAATCGGTCGTATAGAACCGGGGCGTCAGCAGCGTGTTCTGCATGGCCACGTCCGTGGCCGAGGTGCTGTCGATGTCCGACTGAGCCTGCTGAAGCGCCAGCGACTCTTCGGCATTGGTCATGTCGGCGGTGTGCATGGTCTGGATGTTCATAGCGTCACCTCTTCCGAGAATGAGAATTCGCAAAGCTCCATCACTTCGAGATCCCCGGTACAGCGGGTCCAAAATCGCTCCAGCGCACTGGCGCGAAAAATGACCGCCTCGCGTTCTTCGCTGACGACCTCGCCAAAGGGCGCCATGATCTCCGGGCCCTGTACCTGAACCTCGTCACCCGGATTGACGGTGACGCCGTTGCTGAATCGCACATGCGCGTGCAGGCTTTCGAACCTGTGGCTGATTTCGACGGTGCAGGGTGCCCGTTCGACTTCCTTAGTGATCAGTCCCATTTTTGCTTCCCTTTCATCTGTCCAGAAGCCTGGCGAAGGCCCTGGCATTATCCGCGCCGAACCCCATGAGGTCGGCGCTCCAGCCTGTGCTGGGGTCGGTAATGGCAATACGGCCGGTGTCGCGGCGCACCAGCACGACCGGCCCGTCCGGTGCGGCCCGGTTCTTGATCCTTTCGCGGTTGATGACGCGGGCGACCCCGGCGACGAACCCTCCCTCTTCTGGACCAAGGTCGGCCATCAGGCTCCCGTCGGGGTTAAGCACCTGCACCGCGCCGCTGAGATCGTTAAAGGACAGGATCATCTCGCGCTCCGCGACGATCGCACCTTCGGGCGGTGTGGCGGACAGGGGCACGTCGCTTAGCCGGGCATAGGTGACAAGGGCCAGCACGCAGACAACCAGCGCGAACATCGCGCGCAGCAGGTAACGCGGGATTTTCCCGTCGGGGGCTGCTCTGCGTTCTGCGCTGGCGTACATGGTCATGATCTCATCTCACTCTGCGGCCATCACCTGCGGTGCCGGGCGCCGTTCGATCCGGGGTGTCGAGACGCGGGTTTCTGCGGCATCGGTCAGCAGAGCGGCGACCTTTTCGGAGTCGGGAATGCAGCGCAGGGCAGGTTGTGTCTGGAAATGCCAAGGCCGGACATGCGGCCAGCAGACAAGGTAACTCAGCCTCACACTGCCGTCAGGCTTCAGCGCAATCGTCCCGGTTCCGTCGCGGCGCAGCGACAGGTCGGCTGTCGCGATCCGGGTAAAGGGCATGTTCAGCGTGACCGTCAGGGCCGATCCGATGCGCATTGCTACCCGTCGATTGGTCAGCGTGTAAACCGTGGACCGTGCCTGCACAAAGGCGACGATCCAGAGCAGCCCGCAGCTGATCGCGCCAAGGATCAGAAAGGGAATGGCCGCCGCAATGGCCAAGTCGAGCGGCATCTGATCGACCACGGTGACAAACCGCCAAAGCGTCAATACCACGAAATACCCCGCAATCCAAAGGATACTCAGCGCCTCGCGCGCCAGCGCCCATGTTTCCGGACGCCCCTGCCAAAGGATCTCTTCGCCTTTTGGCGGCAGTTCCGGCAGGCCCTTTATCGGTTCTGCGGCGAAATCGTCATGGCTCATGGCGTCGTCTCCTTGCGTCGGGGTGTCAAAGCTGCGGCTCAAGCCGCTCCGCACTGGCGTAAAGAAGACCTCCGGCGTAATAGCCGCTGATCTTGTCTTCCTCGAGCAGTGTCACCTGATTGGGCGCCGTGTGCCGGGGAACCGCTTCGAAATGGCTGGAAAAGATCGACCGGACCGCAACATGGTTCGATTTCACCTTTGCCATCGGCATCGGCACCAGCCGTGACCCCGTCCCGATATTGCCGTCCAGCTCGATTTCGAGATAGCGCACCATCTGTTCCGGCTCGTCGAGCCAGAGATCCTTGATCCGTCCCACGATCACCCCGTCGCCCGCGACAACTGGCATCCCGCGCGGATCGCGGCCCGCGACGATCTGGTAATGTTCAGAGGCTGCCATCGGCACGATCTTGGGGTGCCCGGCCCCGTCCAGTTCTGGCACGTCACGCCGCATCGCCCATGAGGCAGGCCCGACCCCGTCGATCATCGGATCGCCAAGCGGGACCATCGGAAAACCTTCACTGACCGCCGTACGGGCTAGCGCCATATCAAGACCGGCGCGTTCGCCCTTTTGGTCGCTTGGAAACGAAACGACCCCGCGCCCATGCGGCAGGATAAAGGTCTTGTCATCCGGCACCGGGAACATGCCCTGGTTCGCCGAAGGCTCGCCATTCTCGTTCTGCAGCGGATAACCTTCGCGCATGTTCTCGCGCTGAAGGTAATAGATTAGCAGCGCGAAAAAGATCCAGAAAAGCCAGATCGACAGGCTGGCGAGATCGAAATTGCCAAAGAATGTCTGTGTCATGGAATGATCCTTTCCGGCGTCAAAGATGTCATGTCGGGAAATCGGCAAGGCCGATCCGAGTCGCGGTTGCAGTAGGGGGGGCAGGTCGGACCGCGCTGCGCACAAGCGGGCCAAGCGCCGCAAGCGTCACAAAGATCAGTCCGATTTCGATATGGTAGACGAAAGAGTATCCGGTCGAGGCGCTGTTCAGTCCGGCGCCCAGATGCCCGGCCATCGCCTGCGTGTTGATGACATCGCGCAGCGTGCCACCAATCGCGATGGACAGCCCGGCGGCTGTGGCCTGCGCCGCACCCCATGCGCCAAGGGCAAGACCGCGTCCGGCGACATCGCCAACCGGCAGCGCCATGGCGGCGGTCAGGGTGGCCACCGCAAAGAACCCGCCGCCCAGTCCGATCAGCCCGGCACCGGCAAAGAACAGCAAGCCCGACTGCATCGGCGCGGCAAAGATCACCAGCGAAAAGGCAACCAGCCCCACCATCAGCCCTAGCGCGGCAATGCGGAACGGATCGCCATCCCGGGCCAGTCTCCGCGCGGCTGCGCAAAATCCAGCCAGTGCGCCGCATGCCCAGACAGCCGTGAGCATGGTCGTCGCCCCGACCGAAAGACCAAGGATCTCACCGCCATATGGCTCTAGCAGCACATCCTGCATATTGAACGCCATGGTGCCGAAAAAGACGACCACAAGCAGGCGCACAGCTTGGGCGCGCGCGGCGAAATCGGTCCAGGCATCCGCGAATTTCGGACGCGGCGCGCTGCGTTCGGACCGGCTCATCGGGCGCACGGCTTCCTGCTTCCAGAGCGCGATCAGGTTCAGCGCGATGCCAACCACCGCCGCGCCTTGCACCACTCGCACCAGCCGCAGGCCCGAGAAATCGCGCAGCAGCCAGCCGATGATCACCGCCGACAGACCCATGCCCACAAGGAACATCACGTAGAGCAGTGCTACGACGCGTGGCCGGGTTTCGTCGCTTGCCCGGTCGCTGGCCAGCGCCAGCCCGGCGGTCTGTGTCATATGCAGCCCCAGCCCGGTCATCAGGAAGGCCAGCGCCGCCAGCACTTCGCCCGCAAAAGGCACGTGGTGAACCGGGTTGCCGCCAAGAACCAAAAGCGCAAAGGGCATCACCGCCAGCCCGCCCATCTGCCACAGCGAGCCGAACCAGAGATAGGGAATCCGTTTCCAGCCGATGGCGCTGCGATGGGTATCGCTGCGAAATCCAAGCAGGGCGCGGAACGGCGCGATCAGAACGGGCAGCGCGATCATCACGGCCACCACGCTCGCCATGACGTTCAGCTCTACGATCATCACCCGGTTCAGCGTCCCCAGTAACATGACCGAGGCCATGCCGACCGAAACCTGAAACAGCGAAAGGCGCAGCAGTTGCCCCATTGTCAGCCCCGGGCTGGCCGCATCCGCAAAGGGCAGGGCGCTCGGCGACAACAGGGTCAGGGGGCTGCGCCGGGTCTTCATGAGCGATACTCCAGCGCGTGCGAGATATAAAAGCCCGAGCTTGTCCGTCCCACATCGGTCATGCGAGCGGGTCCACCAAGTTCGCGTACCAGACGTGTTGGCGAATGCGGCACCATGACAGGGGACCGGTCGGCGCGCGGAAACATCTTGCCGCTGTGCCACATCGCCATCAGCAACGGTGTGCGGGGCGCCACGGTGAAAACCAGCGACTGCGTGCAGCGCCCACCAAGCCCGGATACCGCCTCCCGTATATCCTCCGGCCCATAGTAGATCAGGCTGTCCATCGCCAGCGCGTGATCGAACGTTCCTAGTTCCGCGTCGAGCATATCGCCCACCGCATAGCGCACGCGGCCTGCTAATGCCGGGTCAAGCCGTCGCCGGGCGATTTCGATCAGCGAGGGCGAGACATCCACCGCGACGACATCTGCACCGCGCGCGGCCAGTTCCGCCGTCATCTGACCGGCGCCACAGCCCGCATCCAGTATCCGCGCGCCGCGCAGATCGTCGGGCAACCGCGCCAGCATCCGGGCACGCATCTGGTCACGGCCCCGGCGCACGGTTTCGCGGATACGACTGACCTTGGCCGTGCTGGTCAGGCGCTCCCATGTGCGGGTCGCGGTCTGGTCGAAATAGGTTTCGACCCGGTTGCGTGTCGCCTCGTAAGTCATCAGTCGAACCCCAGCAGTTCAAATATGTCACGGTCAGGCAGCGGCGCAGGCGCCAGCGGCTCGGTCCCCTTCCAGAGCGTTTCTGCAAGGCGCAGGTATTCCTTCTGAACCGCCACGATGTCCTCGTCGGCGTCCATCTCGAACAGCGTCTTTTTCTTCAGGCGCGACCGGCGGATCGCGTCGAGATCGGGCATATGCGCGATCCGGTTGAACCCGACGGTGCTGCAATAACGATCCACCTCATCGGTCTCGCGCGACCGGTTCGCGACGCATCCCGCCAGCCGTACCTTGTAATTCGCCGATTTCGCCTGCACGGCCGCGATGATGCGGTTCATGGCGTAAATGCTGTCAAAATCGTTGGCAGTCACGATCACCGCCCGGTCCGCATGTTGCAGGGGCGCGGCAAAGCCGCCGCAGACCACATCGCCAAGCACATCGAAAATCACCACGTCGGTGTCATCAAGCAGGTGGTGCTGTTTCAGCAGCTTGACCGTTTGGCCAACGACATACCCGCCGCAGCCCGTTCCGGCGGGCGGCCCGCCGGCCTCGACGCATTTGACCCCGTTGAAACCGTCAAAGACGAAATCCTCAGGGCGCAGCTCTTCGGTGTGAAATTCGACCTCCTTGAGGATGTCGATCACCGTCGGCACCAGCGTACCGGTCAGGGTAAAGGTGCTGTCATGCTTGGGGTCGCAGCCGATCTGCAAAACCCGCTTGCCCATCATCGAAAACGCGGCCGACAGGTTGGAGGACGTCGTCGATTTGCCGATCCCGCCCTTGCCATAGACCGAGAATACCTTGGCCCCCTCGATCTTCAGCGCATCGTCCTGATGCACCTGAACCGATCCTTCTCCGTCCAGTCCACGTAAGTTCGGAACGCCTTTGTCGAGCGGGCTCATGAGGGCTTCCTTTTCGGCTTGGGGGTCAACGGGGTCATTCTGCGGCAATCCCTTCCATGCGATCTTCCAGCAGGTCGGCGGCGTCCTGAAGCGCGGCAAGCGTGGCGGCATCGGGTGTCCAGTAGGCGCGATCATTCGCTTCCAGCAGGCGATTGGCCATGCGGGAGCTTGCCACTGGGTTCAGCGCCGACAGCCGTGCGCGCATGTCTGCATCCAGCACAAAGGTTTCCGATAGCCGCTGATAGACCCAGGGTTCGACCTGTCCGGTGGTCGCGGACCAGCCCAGCGTATTGGTCAGATGCGCTTCGATCTGGCGCACCCCTTCCGAGCCGTGGGACAGCAGCGGTTCGTAGAATTTCGGGTTCAGCGCCCGCGACCGGGTTTCCAGCGCGACCTGCGCCGCCAGCGTTCGAACCTTGCCAGCGCCCCGTGTGTGGTCGCTGATGTAAATGGCGGCCTCTTGTCCGCGGGCGCGTTTCACCGCCCGCGAAATCCCCCCCAGCGTGTCGAAATAATGGTCCACCGTTGTGACGCCCAGTTCGATGGATTCGAGATTCTGATAGGCAACCTCGACATCCCGCAGCACCTCGTTAAGGAGCGCCGGATTCTGCTGCGCCTTTCCGTTCACGCCATAGGCAAAGCTCTTGCGTGCCTGATAGGCATCGGCCAGTTCGTCCTCGTCACCAAAGGCGGAACTGTCGACCAGCTGGTTCACGTTCGACCCATAGGCACCCTCGGCATTCGAAAACACCCGCAGGGCGGCTTCTTCGAGGCTGACATTCATCCGTTCGGCATAGGCCAGCGCATGGGCGCGCACAAAGTTCAGCTCAAGCGGTTCATCGGCCGTCGCCGCCAAGAGCGCGGCTTCGGCCAGCAGCTGCGATTGCAGCGGCAGCAGGTCGCGGAAGATGCCCGAGAGCGTCATCACCACGTCTATCCGGGGTCGGCCAAGTTCGGCCAGCGGGACAAGGTCGGCGCCGCTCAAACGGCCGAAACTGTCGAACCGGGGCTTTGCCCCGATCAGCGCCAGCGCCTGACCGATGGGGCCGCCATCGGATTTGATGTTGTCACTGCCCCAGAGCACCAGTGCTACCGAACGCGGCAACCCGTCATGGGTGTCGAGCAATAACTGCGCCTGTTTCGCGCCTTCGCGGCAGGCAAAAGCGGTCGGCATCCGGAACGGGTCAAAGGCATGTATATTGCGCCCGGTCGGCAGGATCTCGGGATTGCGGATCAGGTCCCCGCCCGCTACCGGCGGGATGAACCGACCCTCCAATGCCCGCATCATTGCGTTAATTTCGCTATCGCCATCCAGATGGGCCTCGATCGCCCGGCGCGTCTCCTCGGGCGCCTCTTTCACAAGGTCGAGGTATTCCGCCTTGGCCTCTGCGCTTAACGCCCGGCCAACCACGTGCAGCCCATCGGGGATCAGCGCATCCTCGGTCTCCAACAGCGGCAGCCACAGCGCCTCCGGATCGTTTTCGGCCAGATCGACGGCGGCAGCCTGTTCGCGGATCAGGGCCTTCAGCTCATCGCGTTCCGCCGCATCGGGCGAGGTGCCGCGCCAGCGGGTCAGGCTGTCCTTCAGCTCGGCAAGCCCCTTGTAAAGACCCGCTTGGGCCAGCGGCGGGGTCAGATGGCTCACCGTCACCGCCCCGCTGCGCCGTTTCGCCAAGGTCGCCTCGGAGGGGTTGTTCGAAGCGTAAAGGTAGACATTCGGCATCTCGCCGATCAGCCGGTCGGGCCAGTCCTTGGCCCCCATCCCCGCCTGTTTGCCGGGCATGAATTCCAGCGCCCCGTGCATGCCGAAATGCAGTAGCACATCGGCCTGGTAGGTATTTCTCAGCCACAGGTAAAAGGCGGCAAAGGCATGGGTCGGGGCAAAGCCGCGCTCGAACAGCAGCCGCATCGGATCGCCCTCGTAGCCGAACGCTGGCTGCACACCGACAAAGACATTGCCGAAATGCTGCCCCAGCACAAAGACGTCGCGCCCGTCGGTCTGCACCCGCCCCGGAGCCGGGCCCCAGATCGCCTCTATCGCTTCAAGATGAGCGGTGCCGCGCACGATGGTTTCGGCGCTGATCCGGTCCGCGACGTTGGCCTCCTGACCGTATCGCGCCGCGTTGCCTTCCAGTACGGCTGCCCGCAAGTCATCGACGCTTTCGGGAACCTCCACGGTATAGCCCCGCGCAGCCATCGCCCTCAGAGTGTTATGCAGGGATTCAAAGACGCTCAGATAGGCCGCCGTACCTGCCGCCCCGGCATTCGGCGGAAAGCCGAACAGCACGATCCCGACCTTTTTCTCCGCCAGTTCGCGCTGTCGCAGCCGCACCATGCGCAGGGCCTTCTCTACAAGGCTGTCGATACGTTCGGGGCAGGGCGCCATCGACTTGGTGCCCGCGCCATTCGTGCAGCGATGCGCACAGCCAGCGCATCCTTCAGCGCCATGACGCCCTGCAAAGACCGTCGGGCTGATCGCCCCATCCAGCTCGGGCAGGGCGACAAGCATCGTCGTCTCGATCGGCCCAAGCCCCTGCGTGCTCTCGGCCCATTGACCCAGCGTCTGGAATTCCAGCGGGTGCGCCGCAAGATAGGGCACATCTAGCGTCTTCAGAACCTCTATCGCGGCGGCGTTGTCGTTATAGGCCGGCCCACCGACAAGGCTGAAACCGGTCAACGAGACAAGCGCGTCGATCTTAACGGCACTGCCTTCGCGGAAATAGCCGTCGATGGCCGGTCGTCCGTCAAGCCCGCCGGCAAACGCCGGGATCACCCTCAGCCCCGCCGCCTCCATCCGGCGAATGACCATGTCGTAATGCGCCGTGTCACCTGACAGCACGTAAGAGCGCATCAACAACAGCCCCACGGTGCCCCGGGTCGCTCCAAGCGCGGGCAGATCGGTCTCGCAGGTCGTGATCCGCGCCGGAAGATCGGGGTGATACAGGCCAGCATCCGGGTACTCGACCGGCGCGGCGGCCTCCGCCCCCTGCCATTCGGGCCGCTTTGCATATTTGCCCAGCAGATAGCGCACCATCGCCTCGATATTGTCGTCCGATCCGGCAAGCCAGTATTGCATCACAAGGAACCACGACCGCAGGTCCTGTGCTTTTCCGGGAATGAATCTCAGGATACGCGGCAGGCGGCGCAGCATCTGCATTTTCTTCGCGCCGCTTTCGGTCGAGGGCGCGCTCGATCCGCGCAGCCGCTTGACCAGTTTCATCATTGAGGACGCGGGCTTTGACATGTCGAGCTGCCCCAGCCGGGTCAGCTTGACGATTTCGGCATCGGCAATGACGCCGATCATGCCATCGACATGATCTCGCCGCGCCTTGAGATCGGGCAGGATCTGGCGCACATGTTCCTCAAGGAACAACAGGTTGGCCAGGATCATGTCTGCGCTGGCGATGGCGGCTTTGGCCCGTTGCAGCGTTTCGGGGTTCTCGCCCCATTCCGCCGCCGCATGAACCGTTACCCGCAGCCCCGGAAAGTCCTGCGCAAGGCGCAGGCTCGCCCGCGTCACCGGCCCCGCTGCATGGGAATCCAGCGTGATGATCACCACGTTATAGGCCTTGGCCATGATGTTGAAATCATCGCGCATAATGGGCCTTCGCTTCGTAAAGCGTCTCGACGCTGATTTCGTGCTGGCCCCGGTCATGGGCAAAAGCCTCGGTATTGCGCCGCGCCTTGCCGCGCACGAAGAACGGAACCTTTCGCAACTCGGACTCTGCCTCTGCCAGCCAGATGACTGTCCCTGGATCGGCAGCGCCATCAACCACCGCCGGGGTCGGGTCAGGTGCCGCTTTGCTGCGCGGCACCGCCGGCCCTCCATGATGGCTCGCGCCCGCGTCATCGTGGAATTCGAAATCGTCGCGGAACATGTGCAGCAGATGTTCCTCAAGCCCCATCACCAGCGGATGCACCCATGTGTCGAAAATGACGTTCGCGCCCTCCAGTCCCATCTGCGGCGAATAACGGGCGGGGAAATCCTGCACATGCACCGGTGCCGAGATCACGGCACAGGGGATGCCAAGCCGCTTTCCGATATGCCGCTCCATCTGGGTGCCAAGGATCAGCTCAGGCGCGAGATCCGCAATCGCCGCCTCTACGTCGAGGTAATCGTCGGTGATCAGCGCACTCAATCCGAAATCGCTGGCTACGCGGCGCACGGCGCGGGCCTGTTCGCGGTTGTAACAGCCCATGCCGACAACCTCGAAACCCATCTCGTCCCGCGCGATACGCGCCGCAGAAACCACATACGTGCCATCGCCAAAGATAAAGACGCGCTTGCCGGTCAGATAGGTGCTGTCCACGCTGGCCGTGTACCACGGCAGGCGCAGCCGCTTGGTGTCCAGACGCGGGGCCAGCCCCGTCAACTCGGCCACCTCCGCTACGAAATCGCGGGTTGCGCCGACGCCTATCGGCACGGTCCTGGTAAAGGGGAGGCCAAGCTCGCGCTCCATCCAGCGACAGGCGCTCTCGCCGGTTTCGGGGTACATCAGTACGTTGAAATGCGCCGCGCCAAGCCGGGCGATATCGGCGGGCGTCGCCTCCAGCGGGGCGACGACATTCACATCGACGCCCATATCCGACAACAACCGGGTCAACTCAGTCACATCGTCACGATGCCGAAACCCAAGCGCGGTCGGCCCGATCAGGTTGCAACTTACCCGTTCCGTCCGATCCACAGGCCGCGCAAGCGCACGGGTAATCTGGAACAAGGCCTCATCCGCACCAAAGTTTTCCTTGCGTTGATAACTCGGCAGGTCCAGCGCGATGACGGGCACCGGAAGCTCCATCGCTTCGGCCATGCCGCCGGGATCGTCTTGGATAAGCTCAGCCGTACAGGATGCGCCCACGATCATCGCCTGCGGGCGAAACCGGTCATAAGCGTCCCGGCAGGCGGTCTTGAAAAGCATCGCGGTATCGGCACCCAGATCGCGCGCCTGAAAGGTTGTATAGGTGACGGGCGGGCGGTGGTTGCGCCGTTCGATCATCGTGAAAAGCAGATCGGCATAGGTGTCGCCCTGCGGCGCGTGCAACACGTAATGCAACCCTTTCATCGCAGTCGCGACACGCATGGCCCCCACATGGGGCGGGCCTTCATATGTCCAGACGGTCAGTTTCATTCTGCCGCCACCCGCAACATGTCGCGCCGCCGAAGGGGCCGCGCGAAAAGGCCTGCCAGATCGCCCGCCTGTTCGTAGAAATGAACCGGTGTGAACACCAGTTCGATGGCCCATTTGGTCGTCAGCCCTTCGGCCTCCAATGGGTTCGCCAGCCCCAACCCGCAGACCGTCAGATCTGCCCGCGCAGCACGCGCCCGATCCAGTTGCAGATCGACATCCTGCCCTTCGGACAGAACCGGCCCCTCGGGGATCATCGCCAGATCAGGCCCGACAAGCTGTCGATGAATATAAGGCGCGCCGATTTCCACGGCGCGCATCCCGCATTCCGTGGTCAGAAACCGGGCAAGCGGAATCTCAAGCTGGCTGTCCGGGAAAAAGAATACCGAACGGTCCCGCAAGACTTCTGACGCCCGCGCAACAGCACTGCGCGCCCGGGCACGGGGCGCCTCGGTGACACGTTCGAATAGCGCATCGGACAAGCCGAACTCATCCGCAATCGCACGCAGCCAGGCCGTCGTACCGACCTCGCCAAAGGGAAAGGTCGCCGCGATGTGGCGTGCGCCCCGACGCTCAAGCGCGGCGCAGGTTTCGCCCAAAAACGGCTGTGTTATCGCAACGACCGTATTCGCCCCCACGCCCACGGAATCGTCCGCGCGCATCGACGGCAGAACCGTGACCGGGCCGATCCCAAGCTGGTCCAACAGGCTCAGCGCCTGATCCTGCACCACATCGGGCAGCGCGCCCACCATCAGCAATTGCCGGTCATCGGTTTCGGGCAGGTCCGGCACCATCGCTGCAAGGCAGGCATCCTCGCCTTCGGTAAAGGTCGTCTCGATACCCGAGCCTGAGAAATTGAGCACGCGCACCTGCGGCGCGTATTTCCTGCTGAGCCTTTCGGCCGCTTTCGAAAGATCGAGCTTGATCACTTCCGACGGGCAGGACCCAACAAGAAACAGCCGCCGGATGTCAGTACGCCGCGACAAGAGACGCTCGACCTCGCGGTCGATTTCGTCCTGCGCATCTGCCATCCCGGCAAGATCGGTTTCTTCCAGCACCGCGGTGCCGAAACGCGGCTCGGCAAAAATCATCACCCCCGCCGCGCTCTGCAACAGATGCGCGCAGGTGCGCGAGCCGACCACAAGAAAGAAGGCGTCCTGCATTTTCCGGTGCAGCCAGATGATCGAGGTCAGACCGCAGAAAACCTCGCGCTGGCCCCGCTGGCGCAGCACCGGTATCTCCGCACAACTGGGGACACGCCCGGTCATTCCGGCACCCGGTCTTCAAGCCGCGCGATGCGCAGCTTCCAGACGAACTGGCCTGCGTTGATCACGTAGGCAAGGTAGGCGACCAGCGCCAGCGCCATCAGCCCTTCGGGAGACAGCGACCCGGCCCAGAGCGCGTAGAGATAGGCGCTGTGCAGGGCGATCACGGCGAATGAAAACACATCTTCCCAAAAGAAGGCCCGCGCAAACAGGTACTGGCCGAACACGACCTTTTCCCAAATCGCGCCGGTGATCATGATCAGGTACAGCACGCCCGTTTTCACGACGATGGATAGCGTTGCCAGTTCATACCCTGTGCCGGTCAGCAGGTAGCGCAGCACAAGAATGACCGAGACCAAGAATACCGCGAATTGCAGGGGCGCCAGAATGCCCTGAACCAGCGTCCAGCGGGACGCGTCGCGCCTCTTACGCTGAACCGGCGTATACAGGGGGTTTTGGTGTGCATCGTGGCGTCGGGACATATCCGATTCCTCACTTGCCTGTGAGAAAATCTAACGGGCGTGTCGGATAAGTGTCAATCAAAACTTACACATTTAACCTGACACTCGCTTGTCGGATGTACCGATTCCGTCCTTCAGAGCCAGTGAATAAAGGAATTTAAACCGGTAAGTTTATCGCTGCCCTTTGAATTCGCTTAGGAAATCCTCATTCTGTCTAATGTCTTTGACATTTTACAGCCTCTGGATGAAACTTGAGGGGCGTTTGGAGGAAATTTTGGCCCTGTCGCCGTGCTCGTCGCCGTGTTGGGCCGGGGAGGCGCGTCAATGACAATACGTAAGAGGGACAATGGGCTGAAAGGGGTCGCAGCCAAAAACGTCGACGCATTAGCGCGCCGCGTCATATCGGAACTCCGCAACAAACCACCGAAAGAATTTCGCGAACGGGTCGCCGATGCGACCGACTGGCTGGTCCGAACCGCCATGTCCACGGATATCTTCATTCTGGAGGAAGCGCGAAACGCGCTTTTGTCGCGTGATCTCAGCCCGGCTGACATCATCGACTACTGTATTTCCAATGCCGCGCACGAAATGGGCAGGCAATGGGCAGAGGACGAGGCCAGCTTTGCCGCGGTTTCGCTGGGATCGGCCCGGTTGCACGGGCTATGCAAGCTTTTGTCGGCGGACTGGCATCACAGCAGCAATCTCACCCCGATGGCGTCTGTCCTGATCGCGGTCTGCGACAAGGAAGACCACATGATCGGTCCCGTCGTGCTCGCCGACCAGATACGGCGCGCGGGGTATTCCGTCCATCTCATGTCCCCGGCATTCCCTGAAAAGATCCTCAGCAAGCTGACCTCGGAGCCTTTTGAAACCGTGCTGATTTCGTGCAGCGGGTCCGTGGCTCTGGACAATGTGGTGAAAACCGTGCGGATCATGCGCTCCAAGCTTGCAAAAATCCCGCGTATTGTCCTTGGTGGACCGATCATTCAATGCGAAGAAGACCTTATAGCGAAGACCGGCGTTGATCTGGTGACCAGCGACTATAGTATCGCTCTGGCAAAGTCTGACTACGACATGAATGAAAGAGTAATGGACCGTAAATGAATTCTGACCAGCGGAACGTGATGGAAGATTTTTCTATTCCCGGTATCGATAGTGAATACCTGCCGACGGTTCTTGCCTCGGCATCCGACATCGCGCTGGTGGTTTCCCATGATGGTGAGGTCATCTCGGTTCTCAGCGAAGAACGCAGCAGCCGGTACGGAAATCTCGATCACTGGAAAGGGAGACCGCTCAGCGAATTCCTCACGATCGAGAGCAGACCGAAGCTCCAGTCAGTGCTCGACAAGTTTTCCAAAGGTCACGACAAGTCGATCACGGCCGAACTCAATCACCGCGACAATGCTACCTGGCAGTTCCCGATCCGCTACAACATTCATCGGGTCAGCCGCGAAGGAACGCTGCTGCTGATCGGTCGCGATCTCCAGCAGGTTGCCGAGGCCCAGCAGCAACTGGTGCAGGCCCAGATTTCACTTGAACGCGGCTATGAGGAACGGCGAGAATTCGACGCCCGCTATCGCATGGTCATGGCCTCCACGCGGGAGGCCTTCGTTTTAGTGAACGTGAACGACGGGCGGGTGCGCGATCTCAACGATGCCGCCGCCAATATCCTCGGTTCCGGCATAGAAGAGTTGAAAGGCGCGGCTTTCGCGCAGGAATTCAAGGATCGCCGCCGGACGGAATTTACCGAAAGCCTGCTCAGCCTCGCCATGTCCGAGCAGCCCGGCGAATTGTCGGTCATGACCCGCGCCAGCCGGCGTTTTATCTCCATCGTTCCGAACCTGTTCCGCGCGGCGGGCGAGCGTTACCTGCTGTGCCGGCTCGATGCCGAGGATTCAGAGCATCTTGTCGATGACCGGCTCAGCCTGAACCTCAACGCCCTGTTCCGCGATGGCAAGGATGCCATCGTCTTTACCGATACCAAAGGCGTGATCGAGGCCGCGAACGAAGCCTTTGTCGACATGATCGATTTCGGCAATGCCTCGGACGTCAAGGGCCGCAGCATCGCCGACTACCTGTCGCGCGGGCAGATCGACATGACGATCCTGCTCGAAAACGCTGCGCGCTCGGGCCACATGCGCGTCTATTCCACGCGTCTCAAGAACGAACTTGGCGGCTGGACAGCTGTTGAAATCTCGGTCTCCTACCTGAACCTCCGCGCGCGGCCCTCGCTGGCCTTTCTCGTGCGCGACGCCAGCCGTGTGGAAGCCATGCGCACCACGCTCAACCCCCAGTCCGAAGAGGCGGTGCATCAGAACGTGGTCGAGCTGGTCGGCTCGGCCAAGCTCAAGGACATCGTGGCCGAAACCAATGATGTCGTCGAAAAGCTCTGTATCGAAACCGCCATCGAACTGACCCGGAACAACCGCGCCGCCGCCGCAGAAATGCTCGGCCTTTCGCGCCAGAGCCTTTATGTAAAGCTTCGCAAATACGGGCTGCACGATAGCGAATCCGAAAGCTGACACCCGGTCGCAGCCCCGGCGATCCTTTTCCTTGCAACGACTCAACATGTAAGCCAAGATAGACACATGAGTGTCATTTGGGATTCACATCCTCGGTCTCTTCCCGAGCCCGCCGCGGCGCTGCAGCTGATCAAGCCGATCACGTGGTTCCCGCCGATGTGGGCCTATCTGTGCGGGGTCGTGTCCTCCGGAGAAACCCCGCAGGGGCGCTGGACACTGGTGGTGCTCGGCATCGTGCTCGCCGGTCCCGTTGTCTGCGGCATGAGTCAGGCCGCAAATGACTGGTGCGACCGGTTCGTCGATGCGATCAACGAACCTGACCGTCCCATTCCCTCGGGCCGCATACCGGGCCGCTGGGGGCTGTGGATCGCGCTGGCGATGACGGTTCTGTCGCTTCTGCTTGCCATCCCGCTCGGCCCGTGGGGGTTCGCCGCGACCGTCCTCGCGGTTCTGGCGGCATGGGCCTATTCGGCCGAACCGATCCGGGTCAAGCGCTCGGGCCTCTGGGGCCCGGGGCTCGTGGGTCTATGTTACGAGGGCCTGCCGTGGTTCACCGGGGCGGCGGTCCTGTCCGCTGGCCTGCCGGAAACGCCGGTGATCCTGATGGCGCTGCTCTACGCCATCGGCGCCCATGGCATCATGACGCTCAACGATTTCAAGGCGCTTGAGGGAGACAGCCGCATGGGCGTCAATTCACTCCCGGTCACCATGGGTCCGGAACGCGCGGCCCGGCTGGCCTGCTGGGTGATGGCGCTGCCGCAGGTTCTGGTCATCGCGCTAATGGTCACATGGGACAGGCCACTGCACGCCGCCGCCATTCTCGCGCTGCTGGTCGGCCAGTTCGCAGCGATGCGCGTCCTTCTGCGCGACCCGCGCGCCAAGGCGCCTTGGTACAACGGGGTCGGCGTGACGCTTTACGTGTCAGGCATGCTGATCACCGCCTTTGCCATCCGTACGCTCGAGGTCCTGCCATGACACTCAGTTGGTTTTCCATCATCCGCCTTGGTCTGGTGCAGATGTGTCTCGGCGCTATCGTCGTGCTGACAACCTCGACGCTGAACCGGCTTATGGTGGTGGAACTTGCCTTGCCCGCCGTACTGCCCGGCCTGCTGGTGGCCCTGCATTACGGCATCCAGATCACCCGGCCTCAATGGGGTTATCATTCTGACACCGGTGGTCGCCGCACCGCGTGGATCATTGGCGGCATGGTCGCCTTGGCTCTCGGCGGTTTCGGGGCTGCTCTCGGAGTCGTGCTCTTTGCAAGCAGCTATGCCGCCGGTCTCGCGCTCTCGGTTGTCTCCTATGCGCTGATCGGCCTTGGCGTGGGGGCCTCCGGCACCTCGCTCCTGGCGCTGCTCGCGACCGCCACAAAGCCCGAACGCCGAGCCGCTGCCGCCACGATCACCTGGCTGATGATGATCGCGGGCATTGCCGTGACGGCGGCCACCGTGGGGGCGTTCCTTCATCCCTACAGCCCGGGCTTGCTGCTTAGGATCGTGGCCATCGTGACCCTCGGCGCGGTGGCGCTGACGACTGTCGCCGTCTGGCGTGTGGAACGTGGCCTGATCCGCCAGCCGCAGCCTGAACCGGTGCCCTTCCTCATCGCACTACGCGAGATTTGGGCCGAACCCGAAGCCCGTCATTTCACCGTCTTCGTCTTCCTGTCGATGGTCGCCTATTTCATGCAAGAGCTGATCTTAGAGCCTTATGCCGGTCTGGTCTTTTCCTATACGCCCGGTCAGTCGACACAGCTTTCGGGCGCGCAGAACGGCGGCGTTTTCCTTGGCATGCTGACGGTCGGCATCGCGGTGACCGGGCTGCGGATCGGTTCGCTGCGCGGCTGGGTCATGGCGGGCTGTATCGGCTCTGCTTTCAGCCTCGTCGCGATTACCCTCCTCGGCCAGGTCGGGCAGGGCGCGCCGCTGGTGCCTGCCGTCGTCACGCTCGGGTTCTTCAACGGCATGTTCGCGGTCGCCGCCATCGGCGCGATGATGGCTCTGGCGGGTCGCGGACGGGAAACGCGCGAAGGCACGCGCATGGGGCTCTGGGGTGGGGCACAGGCCATCGCCGCCGGGTTCGGCGGTCTCGCCGGTGCTGCCGCCGTGGACATCCTGCGCCACGCCAGCCTCGGCGATGCGGAGTCTTTCGGATTCGTCTTCGTTGGCGAAGCCCTTCTGTTCACGGCCGCCGCGCTATTGGCGGCGCAGATCATGAAACCTCACCCTGGCCCAGCCGGCCTGATACCGGGAGAATAGCCATGTACGATGTCGTTGTGATCGGCGGGGGGCCAAGCGGTGCCACCGCGGCCGAGGATCTGGCGCGCTCAGGCCATAAGGTCGCGATGCTCGACCGCGCCGGGCGCATCAAGCCCTGCGGCGGCGCGATACCGCCGCGCCTGATCGCCGATTTCGCCATTCCCGAGGATCAGCTCGTGGCGCATATCACCATGGCGCGGATGATCTCGCCCACCCAGCGTAGCGTCGACATGGCCATCGAAAACGGCTTTATCGGCATGGTGGACCGCGAGCATTTCGACGAATTCCTGCGCGATCGCGCGGCAGGGGCCGGCGCGACGAGGCTCACCGGCACCTTCGTCAAGGTCGACCGCGACGGGTCAAACCCAAGCGTGGTCTACCGCGAAAAGGCAAGTGGTGAGCTGCGCAGCATTCACACACGTCTGATCATCGGCGCAGATGGTGCGCGCTCTGCCGTGGCCCGCGCCGAGGTGCCCGGCGGCAGCACCATCCCCTATGTTATCGCCTATCACGAGATCATCGAGGCGCCGCAAAGCGGCGCCCGTTACGATCCGGTCCGTTGCGACGTGGTCTACGACGGTGACATTTCACCCGACTTCTATGGCTGGGTATTTCCGCATGGCAAACAGGCCAGCGTCGGCATGGGCACGGGCCTCTCGGGGTTCGATCTCAAGGCCGCAACAGCGGCCCTTCGCAAAGCCTCCGGTCTGGCCGATTGCCGCACGATCCGCCGCGAAGGTGCGCCGATTCCGCTCAGGCCGCTCGACCGCTGGGACAACGGCAAGGATACCGTCTTGGCTGGCGACGCAGCGGGCGTTGTCGCGCCCAGCTCGGGCGAAGGCATTTACTACGCGATGTTCGGTGGACGCGTCGCGGCCAGCGCCGCCGCCGCCTGCCTGACGACCGGACGGGCAAGCGATCTGAAACTCGCCCGCAGGCTGTTCATGCGCGAACACAAGACGGTGTTCCGCGTATTGGCCTCGATGCAGAATGCCTATTACCGTTCGAACGACCGGCGCGAGCGTTTCGTCTCGCTTTGTCACGACGTGGACGTGCAGCGCCTGACATTCGAGGCCTATATGAACAAGGCCATCGTCCGGTCCCGCCCGATGGCGCATGTCCGGATAGGGCTCAAGAACCTCGCGCATCTCACCGGCATGGTCAGACCCGATTACGTCTGAGCGGCAAATTCCTCATTTCCAAAAGAGAATGCGAGGGCAGCGCCCGCCGCCTCACGACACCGCGTTCAGCACCACCACCTGCCCCGAGGGCCGGAATGCCCCACGCACAGTCCGCGCAATATCTGCAGCCGTCATACCCGCATCGGCATACATCTCCGCAGGCGAGGCCTGGGCGATAAACCGGTCGGGCAGGGTAATCGTGCGCACGGCGAGACCCTTATCAAAGACACCCCTTGCGGCAAGCTCGTGCAGCACCATCGCACCGAACCCGCCGCGCGCGCCCTGTTCAAGGGTGATCAGCGCCCGGTGACCCTCGGCCAGTTCAAGCAGCAACTCGATGTCCAGCGGCTTGGCAAAGCGCGCATCCGCGACGGTCACGCCAATGCCTTCCGCTTCCAGAATATCCGCCGCGGCAAGTGCTTCGCAAAGATGCGCCCCAAGCGACAGGATCGCCACGTCCTCACCCCGGCGGATCACCCGTCCCTTGCCGATCTCAAGCGGCTGGCCCCGGTCCGGCAGCGCCACGCCAACCCCGTTGCCGCGCGGAAAGCGAAAGGCAATGGGGCCGCTGTCAAAGCCGGCGGCGGTTTCCACCATGTTCATCAACTCGGCCTCGTCTGCGGCGGCCATCACCGTGAACCCGGGCAGGTTGCCGAGGTAGGCGAGGTCGAATGCCCCCGCATGGGTCGCCCCGTCCGCGCCGACCAGCCCCGCGCGGTCAATCGCAAACCGCACCGGCAGCCGTTGCAAGGCCACGTCATGGACCACCTGATCGTACCCGCGCTGAAGGAAAGTCGAATAGATCGCGCAGAAAGGCCGCAGCCCACTCGCCGCCATCCCGGCGGCAAAGGTCACCCCGTGCTGCTCGGCAATCCCGACGTCGAACACCCGGGCGGGAAAGCGCTCGGCCATGATGTTGACGCCAGTGCCTGACGGCATCGCGGCGGTCACGGCCACGACACGCGGGTCGCGCGCGGCCAGATCGCACAAGCTTCGGCCAAAGACGCTGGTATAACTTGGCGCGCTCGCCTTCGATTTCTTTTGCGCCCCGGTGCCGATATCGAAAGACGCGACGCCATGATACTTGTCGATGCTGCTCTCGGCGGGCGCATAGCCCTTGCCCTTGACCGTGCAGCAATGGATCAGAACCGGCCCCGTCGCCCGTGTCCGCGCGGCGCGCAGCACAGGTAAAAGCTGTCCCATGTCATGCCCGTCGATTGGCCCGATGTACTCGAACCCCAGCTCTTCGAACAGCGTCCCGGTGCCGGGTAGGCCGGTGACAAGCTGGCGCGCCCGCCGCGCCCCGTCACGCAATGGCGCGGGCAGCGCGGATTCGAAACCTTCGGCCAGCGACTTGATCCGGGCCAGCGGTTCCTGCGCATAAAGCCCCGAGAGATATTTCGACATGGCCCCGACCGGTGGAGCGATGCTCATCTCATTGTCGTTCAGGATCACGAACAGCCGACGGCCCTCGGCCCCGGCATTGTTCAGCGCCTCATAGGCCATGCCGGCACTGATCGCCCCGTCGCCGATCACCGCGATCGCATCGCCCGTCGGCTGTCCCATGTCGCGGCCCACGGTGAATCCCAGCGCCGCGCTGATCGAGGTTGAAGAATGCGCCGCGCCAAACGGGTCATAGACGCTCTCGTCGCGCTTGGTGAACCCGCTCAGCCCGTCCTTTTTGCGCAGCGTCCGCATGCGGTCGCGCCGCCCCGTCAGCACCTTGTGCGGATAGCACTGATGCCCGACGTCCCAGATCAGCTTGTCCATCGGCGTGTTGAACACCGCGTGGATCGCGACGGTCAGTTCGACCACCCCAAGCGAAGAACCAAGATGCCCGCCGGTTTTGGCGACAGAGGCGATGACCTCGGTGCGCAGCTCGTCGGCCAGCCGCTTGAGATCCGCATCGCTCAGGCGTTTCAGATCCGCGGGACCGGCGATGCGATCAATCAGAGAAAAATGAGGTCGCGACATGGGTCATTGCCTCCTGTGCGCTTCGTCGGTGACGCATGGGCGCCGTACCTCAGCGGGAGTGAACGGTACGGCGCCTGTCCCTGTCGCCAACAGGGCTTTACGGAAACCGGTAAGGACTCCGCGCCCGGACCCGAGAAGCAATGAGCCCGTGCCTGGCTTGAAGACGGGCGGCGCGAACCGGCCGCCCGTCTTCTATTCGTAGACCGGTTCCCCGCTTGTCGCGAGTTCCGGGTAATTCTCGATCACGTTCAGCCCCTGCATGGGTTGCTGATAACCCTTGTGGCAGGTGTTGCAGGCGGCCTTGGGCGCATCTGCATGCAGCGGGCCAAGCCGTTCCGGCGGGTAGACCTCCTGTAGCGGTACGAGATATTCCTCGTTCAACTCCTGCACCATCGCGATCCCCAGCGTAGCGGTCGCCCATTGCGGGGTGATCTGCGCCGTGTCGTAGAAAGCGCGCGAGTTGTGGCAGAAGTTACAGTTCACACCAAGCGAGTTGGCAAAGTAGTTCATCAGCGAAAACGTCCGCTCCGCGTTCTGGATGCCCGGGTAATCGTCCTGCCCCGGAATGCCCGCCACGCGGCTTTCCAGATCGTGCACCTTGATGTTGCCGTACTCGGCCAGATAGCTCTCGAGCGCATCCGAGGGCAGCGAGGTATACTGGCTGACCGGTGTCACGTAATTCTGGTTGGCGGACCATCCGGCCATGTTCGTTACGGTCGGCGTCGACTGGAACCAGATGCCGCTGGGCACATTCTGGCCCCGGTGGCAGGTGTAACAGGTGACGCCGACAACCTTGTTGGCATTCACATGCCCATCCCAGTTCTCGTTGATGTTCTGCGTCATCTGAAGCATCCGGCGCGACACGGTCTTGGTGTAAAGATTGTCCTCCGAATAGGTCTCCAGATCGCCATCGCCGTGGCAGTAGGCGCAGCCCTGATCCGGCGAAACCCACATGGTGATCGCCAGCATCAGGCGGTTGAAATTGTCCTCGGTCAGCGCGCCCAGCACCTGCACGTTCTGATAGACATCGCCCGCCAGCGCCTCGCCGCCCTCAGGCGGGTAGGGGCTGTCTGAATAATAGTCGTCGATGGTCGGATCGGGCTGCGCCAGATCCGCGACGAACTCCGGCACCGACATGCCGGTACCGCGTGGCCCGGTCTGCATGCTCTTGGTGGCAAAGGGCTGACCCAGCGCGACGAGCATGGTCGCGACCAGCACGCCACCGCCCACCACGCCAACCAGAATGGCGGGGCGGTACACATCGACGGGATGCCGCTTGTTCCACTCAGTGAACCAACTGAACATGTCAATTTCCCTCCCCGATAAAGCCCTCGTAGGTGCCATAGGCTTCGTAGCCGTAGGAGCCATCGTACATCGGTGCGAAATTGTGCTCCTGCGCCCAGATGAACCAGTTGTCGACAACCGTGCCGGTCAGCAGGATGCCGATCCCGCCGGTGATCGGCGTCAGGACAGCGAACCACCACGCCCAGCGGTGAATCCCCTCCATCGTGGCGTTGAACCCCATGGTCCAGCGCCAGAACAGCGCGGCCCGCTCCGATGCCGTGCCCCTGTCGAATATCTGTTCCAGCTCGCGGTCGCCCCCAAAGCGCGTCACCGCAAGGATCGTCGCACCGTGCATCGCGAAAAGCAGCACCGAACCGTAGAGGAAGACGATCGAAAGACAGTGGAACGGATTGTAGTAAAGGTTGCCGTAGCGGATCGAAAATGCCGTAGTCCAGTCGAGATGCGGGAAGATCCCGTAGGGCACCGCCTCGGACCAAGATCCCATCAGGATCGGGCGGAACAGCCCCAGCACAAGGAACAGCCAGATCGCGCTGGCAAAAGCCCATGCCACGTGTTTGCCCATCTTCTGCTCCTGCGCCAGCAGGTAGGATCGCAGCCACCATGTGCAGACCGCGACCAGCAGGAAGAAGCTCGAGATGATGTACCAGCCCCCGTCGTTCAGCGGCGGCATCCTCAGCCCGTATTCCGGACTCGGCGGTTCAAGCGCCAGCCAGAACAGCTGACGCAGCATTTCCGAGATCGACCAGTCGACCTGGCTCAGCATGTTGAGACCGACGATAAAGAACCAAAGCCCTCCGGCGCCCAGCGAAATCATCCCGGTCCAACCAAGGTAGATCGGCCCCAGCTGCGCATTGCCGAACCAGCCGAACAGTTTCGAAAAGCCGGGCCTGCCGATGCGTTCTTCCATCATGCGGCCATTGTCGTTCATGCCCCATTCCGGTTGGCCCTGCACCTGCACCTGCGTGAATATGTTCTGATAATCAGCCATGATTACATCCCCACCTGAGACGGCCAGATCGGCAGTTCGAGCCACCAGTTCCACCACTCGGGCCAGCCCTTGGTCCAGACCGGGCCACTGATGATGATACAGACGGCCGAGAAGAAGACCGCGTTGATCGCCAGCAGGAACCCAAGCCGGTGAATCCCCAGCGTGCCGATCGAATAGCCGATGAAATCGCGAAAGAAGGTATCTTCATGATCCGGCGTCTTCGCGGTCTCACCCTTTTCCGGGTTGGCCGCCGACAGGATCAGCCCGCCATGCAGCGACAGCGCAAGGCAGGTGGTAAAGAACAGGGTCACCGCCAGCATATGAGCGGGATTGTAATGGAAATGCAGGTAGGCGTAGCCAGTGTTCGACACCCAGTCGAGATGGCTGAAAATCCCGTAGGGAAACCCGTGTCCCCATGCGCCCATCAGCAGCGGGCGAAAGATCACCAGCGTCATGTAGGCAAGGATCGCAAAGGCAAAGGCGAAGGGCACGTGATACCCGATGCCAAGCTTGCGGCAGATTTCGACCTCGCGCAGGGCCCAGCTTATAAAGGCACCGGTCGCGCAGAAGGTGATGATCTGCCAAAGCCCTCCCTCCATCAGCGGCGCCATGCCAAGCCCGTAGGAAAGATCCGGCGGCGCGATATTGATCAGCCAGGGATTGAAGGTGCCCTGATGCGCTGCCCCCCAGAATATCAGGATCGTGCCAAGCAGGGCGAAGAACGCCGTTGTGACCCCGAAAAAGCCGACATAGAACGGTCCCACCCAGAAATCGAACAGATCTCCGCCGATCAGTGTGCCGCCGCGGACGCGGTATTTTCTCTCGAAACTCAGCAGTGCCATTTTGATCGCCTCCGCACTGGGCGGCCCGTCCCCTCAGACGCTGGCCGTCATGGGTGTCCCTATGCGGCTGCGGCCGGGCGCCCCCGCCCGCAGCCTTCTTTTCTCTCCGCACGGACGAAATGCCGTGCGGCGCGCGATCACATGCCCTGTGCTGCTGCGGCGGACTCAAACCAGTTGAGCCCGTTGCTCAGCACCACGAGATGGATCATCACTGCGAGCAGGAAGAGGAACACGCCCTGTGCAACAAACACGCGGCGCGGATCGAAAATCAGCCAAATCTTGTAGAATTTTGCCATGTGTCAATCCTCCTCAGAACCATGGAGCCCAGATGTAGGTCGCGATATGCGCGACCACTGCGATCGCCACGAACAGCCAGAGGCCGCTCATGTAGACCGAATGCAGCTCCTGGGCCTGCTCGTCGGTAAGACCTGTAAAGGACAGGTCGGTTCTATCAGCCATGAACGATCCTCCGGAAAGTTACGCTGACACCGCAAACCCTGCGGCGGGGTCCCTTTGGGGCAGAGATCTGCCCCGCCGGATCTGTCCGCCCTTCCGGGCGTACAGCTCGTGGCCCGGCCGTCAGGCCGAGAAAATTACTGGCGTGATGCGGTCCGCTTCAAGCCAGGCGCGCGCCAGGGGGCCGCGCAGGTTCAAGGTGCGCTGCCGCTTGATGCACAGCACCCATTCGACTGTCGAAAATGGCAGGGCGAGCAGAAAGATAAGGGTGAAATACAACCTGTATTCAAAGCGTTCCGCCCGCTGCGCCCGGAAATGCGGGTCGCGTGACACATTGCTGTTCATCGTCATCCGAGGTCTCCTCCTCTTATCGGTCGTCCGGGTCCGGCGCCTTCCGGCGCCAGCGCCCTGATCGTTTCGATCACGACACGTTCATCGCCCCGGTTCAGCGCGGCCGTTTCCGCGGCATCACGCAGGGATTTTGCAGCCGAAATACGGGTCAGCACCGGGTGGCTGGCCACGATCCGTTCCAGCTCGGCCTGCGCATCCGCATCCCACGGGAAATCGCGGCGCAGCGGAGTCGGCGTGGCTTCGGTCGCATCCATTGCACGCGCCAGCGGCAGGATCTGGAACAGCGCATCGAACAGGCCATTACAGAGTTCCTGAACCAGGTAGGTGGCCCCGGCATATCCCATGAACGGCGTCCCCGTCGCCCGCCGTATTACCGCGCCGGGAAAACTGGCCGGGATAAAGGCCGGGCTCGGCCCGTGCCCGCTTTTTAACTCGGCAAGATACATCTTCTCGTTGACGCTCCCGAAAAGGACCAGCGGTCGCTTCGCGGCGATCATGGCCCTTATCCGCTCATTGTCGGTTTTACGTCCGGCGGTTCGGGCCTCGGCAAAGGCACAGGGTAATCCCAGATCGTCCTCGAGAAAGAGCCGGATGCCCCGTGTATAGGTCTCATTGGCCACGATCCCGAATGAGGCAGTGGCAAAGAAATCCTGCGTGACCGAACGCCAGAGATCCCAGACCGGCTTGATGGTCGAATGTTTCTCGCGGGTGATAAAGGGCTCCGGATCAAGTCCCAGCAGCGCGCCAAGGCGGCGCAGAAAGCGCGTGGTCGACTCGACCCCGATGGGCGCCTGCAGATAGGGCTTGCCCAGCACCTCGGCCAGCCCGCGCCCGAATTCGCGATAGAGACAGATGTTCACCTCGGCGTTCACAAGGTTGCGCATCTCGGCCAGATGGGCACCCAGTGGCATCACCATGTTGACCTCGGCCCCGATCCCCTCCACCAGCCGCCGGATCTCATGCAGATCCGAGGGCATGTTGAACGTGCCATACATCGGCCCAAGGATGTTGACACGCGGAGGCGCATCCGCCGCCCGTTTCTTCTCTGGTGGCATCCGCCCCTTCGTCATGCCAAACTCGGTAAAGATCCAGGTCATCGCCCGATCCGCCGCCTGCCACTGATCCTCGTCGATGGTGCGCGGCAGAAAACGCTGGATATTCGTGCCCTGCGGCGTAACCCCGCCGCCAATCATCTCGGCAATCGAACCTGTCACCACCACTGCCGGCAGCGCCGGGTCCAGGGTCTCCCAGGCCCGCTTCATGGACTCCTCGGTCCCCGATCCCATCTCGCCTTCCCCAAGACCGGTTACCACGATCGGCAATTCATGAGGCGGCAAGGCGTCCGTGTAATGCAGCACGCTCGTCACCGGCAGGTTCTCGCAACCCACCGGCCCGTCGATCACGACCTGCAATCCTTTCACCGCGCAGAATGCATAGATCGCGCCCCAATAGCCGCCGGCCCGGTCATGGTCCTGGATCAGCATGGGACCGCCTCCCATGTCTTCTTTGGGTCAGAAATATCCCGGGGGAGTCCGCAGGACGGGGGCAGAGCCCCCCTGGTGGACCCATTATCAGATGCTGCGCTGCGGCGGTGTACAGGTGGTGTACGGGTTGTGCTCGGATAGCACCCCCACATTTCCAGCCTTCCCGATCCATGTCGCCTCCTCAATCGCATCAGATCATCTCCTGTGCCTTGGCGGCGCGCGCCAACTTGTCGAGCTTCTTCTGATGCTGCGCCCGGAAATCGGGGCGCAGGTTAGGCGCGCCTTCCCAGACCCCGGCGGTATCCTCCGCGCCGACCCCGTCAAAAAAGGCGCGCATCCGATCCATCCGGTCCTTGTTGGCAATAGCTGCGTTGATCACTTCGGCCAGTGATCCCGCACCCGCGGGTCCCATCAGCGGCCGCGAGGAAATCAGGTTGGTGAAATAAAGCGCCGGAATGCCAAGCTGTTTCGCCTTCTGCACAACCGGGGTCGTGCCAATCGCCAGATCCGGGCCGATTGCCTCCATCGCGGCGCAATCCTGCTCCAGCGAAGCACGGAATGTCACCCTCACACCCCGGTCGGCCAGCCATGCCGCATCCGCCGCGTTCCAAGGCGTCCTGGGGCAGGCGGTCCCGACATAGGGAACATCCGCCCCGCTTTCGATCAGCAGGCGCGCCACCAGCAATTCGCTACCCTCGTACCCCGAGAGCGTGATGACACCGTCGACCCTCGCCTGCGCCAGCGCCGCCTTGATCGCGGGCAGAAAGGCGTTGTGGGCCGTACTCACCTTTTCCTTCGCAATTCCAAAGGTTTCACCAATGGCCGCCAGCCAGCCTGCGGTGCCGTCCAGGCCCACCGGGGCGCTGCCGACGACAGACCGACCGGCCTGTTCAAATACCCGAACCGCAGAGGTATAGAATGGATGCATCGCCGCCACCGCGCCGCAATCCAGCGCGGCATAAAGCTCACGCCACTCGCGACACGGCACCACCGGACCGGCGGCCAGTCCCAACGGGGCCAGCATCGCGCCGATCATGATCGGATCTGCCGGGAACATCTCTCCCATCAGCGCAACACTCGGACGGTCTTCGCGCCCGGATAACGGCGCAGCGACCGGGCCGGCGGCGACTTCCCGGGCTGCATAGTCCAGCATTGCCCCGGCCAGCACGTCCTTGGCTTCGGCATGGGTCGGAATGCCAAATCCCGGAACGTCGATGCCGACGATACGCACCCCGTTGATTTCCTTGGGCAAAAGCCGCAGCGGCACGCCGCTTGCGGTCGGCACGCAAAGGTTCGTCACAACGATGGCGTCATAGCGGTCCGGATCGGCCAGTTCATGCACGCTTTTGCGGATATCTTCGAACAGCTTGCCGGTGACCAGCGTTTCCGAATTGAACGGCACATAGCCAACCGAGCGCCGCGCGCCGTAGAAATGTGACACGAAAGTCAGCCCGTAAACGCAGCAGGCCGATCCGCTCAGCACCGTCGCCACGCGCTTCATGCGCAGCCCGACACGCAGGCTGCCGAACGCCGGGCACATGGACTGCGGCTTGTCATGCGGACCCTTTGGATAATCCGCCGCATATTGATCCAGCAAATCGGATTGCCCGGCCCGACGCGCGGCATCCTCAAGCGCGCCACCTCCGTGACAACCGCCGGTCTCACTCAGGGCTTCGGGCTGGCTTTCGCTGTCATATGTCCGGTCATTGCTCATTCAGGCCTCGTCATAAATGACTTCGAGGGAAGGCTTTTCAGCCGCGTTCTTGCCGCGCATGTCGATGTCCGTAGCCGGTTCCAGCACCACGTCGCCGCCGGTATCCTTGCTGTCGAACAGCGCCAGCAGCCCGTCCTGATCCAGCGGTGCTGGGCGGATCGGCGGTGCCTCGGATACGTTCATGCCAAGCTCGGCGAACAGCGCGCCCCACGGGCTTTGCCCGGTGCCGACAATTTGATAATTAGCTGATTTCTTTCGTAAATCGTCATCCTGCGGGATCGAGGCCAGCACCGGGATATTGACTGCGCTCGCGAATGCCTGCGCCTCTCCCGATCCATCATCCTTGTTGATGACCAGCCCGGCGACGCCGACATTGCCGCCCAGCTTGCGGAAATATTCGACTGCCGAGCAGACGTTGTTCGCCACGTAGAGGCTTTGTAAATCGTTCGATCCTACAAGGATCACCTTCTGCGCCATGTCCCGCGCAATGGGCAGGCCGAAACCGCCGCAGACCACGTCGCCCAGGAAATCGAGGAGGACAAAGTCGAAATCCCAGTCGTGAAAGCCGAGCTTTTCGAGCAGTTCAAACCCGTGGATGATCCCGCGCCCGCCGCAGCCGCGCCCGACTTCCGGACCGCCAAGCTCCATGGCAAAGACGCCGCCGCGCTTGAAGCAGACATCGCCGATCTTCACCTCTTCGCCCGCCAGCTTTTTGCGGGTCGAGGTTTCGATGATTGTCGGGCAGGCTTTCCCCCCGAAGAGGAGCGAGGTGGTATCTGATTTCGGATCGCAACCGATCAGCAGGACCCGTTTACCCTGCTCGGCCATCATGTGACTTAGGTTCGCCAATGTGAATGACTTACCGATGCCGCCCTTGCCATAAATCGCGATGATCTGGGTTTTGCTTTTCGGCTCTTCCGACGCGATGACATCGGCCAGATCCTCATGCGCTTCGTCACGCAGACGCTTGTCGAAATCCTTGAGGTTCGGCACGTCGTCTTTCATGATACGTCCTTCCAGTTGAGGATCATTTTCAGGCAGGATGGGTCTTCGAAGGCTTGTCGATAGGCCGCCCCCGCATCTGTCGCCGGGCTTTCATGAGTAATCAGGCCAGACATCGACAGCGCCCCGGATTCGATCAGCGCGCGTGTCGCGATCATGTCGCCGCGGGTCCACTCTGCAGCGATGCGAAACCGGGCCTCCTTCATGAAGGCGGGCGGAAAGGCAAAGCTGAGCGGCGCGGGATAGAACCCCGCAAGGACGATTTCGCCGCCTCGCTCGATGCGCCCCACGAGGTCGTTCAAAATCGCCCCGTTGCCCGAGGCGTCGTAGATGGCGCGGTAATCGCGCCGGGGGTCCGCGTCGGGCGTAATGACCTGATAGCCTTCGGCACCTGACCGACGGGTCGGATCGACTTCCCAGACGGTGGGGGCGGGTGCTCCGGCGGCAATGGTCAGTCGCGCCAGCAGGCGACCCAGAACGCCGTGGCCTACGATCAGGTCTGGCGCGGCATGGTTTAACCCGGCCATCGCATGGCGCGCGGTCGCGGCCAGCGCAAGCAGCGCGCTTTGGGACCCGAGTGCCGCGTCAACCCGCGTGATCCGTTCGGCAGGGGTGACGATGCGCCGGGCGGATCCGCCGAACAGGCCAAAGGCGCCTTCGTAGCAGTTGGCGCCTGGAACGAACACGTGATCGCCGGGCCGGAAACCTGTTTCCGGGCGTGCCTCGATAACTTCGCCCGCGGCCTCGTACCCGGGCACAAGTGGAAACCCCATGCCGGGAAAGGGAGGCATATCACCGGTCCAGAAGAGTTTCTCGGTCCCTGTCGAAATGCCGCTGTGAGAGATTTCAACGACCACATCGCCGTCACCCGGTTCGCACAGGCCGATCGTCTCGATGCCGAGATGTCGCGGGCTCTCAAGGATGATGGCAGCGGTCTGCAACGGATGGCCCCCTTTGGGTGCGCGGTCCCTTCAGGGGGACTCGGTGTGTTGACAGTGGTTATGTCAGCCTATCATTACATATCTGACTGTCAACCAAAACTGACATATATGTGTAAGGGTGGGAAACCTATCTGAAGCCAGTCACGACCGAAGTGACGTATGTTCGGCGCGTCGCCGGATTGCGCAGGCCGCGAAAGCCGACCTCCCGGCAGAGCGCCATGATCTCATCGGCCGACCGGGTTCTGCCGGTGCCCATTGCCTTGGTGTAGAAGGCAAAATAAACGTCTGTCGCCGGATCGGGCCGGTTGCCGCCAGACATCGGCTCGGCAATGATGAGACGCCCGTTTGGCGGCAAGGCGTCGTGTACTTTCCGCAAGAGTGCGCGGACCGTATCGTCCTGATGATCGAACAGGACCCGGATCAGGCAAACGGCGTCCGCTCCGGTCGGGAGCGGATCATTGCGGAAATCGCCCGGGTGAAAGTGAACCCTGCCGGGGAAGGCACCAAGACGAGCCCCAGCGGTATCGATGACGGGGGGCAGATCGAAAAGATCAGCGCGCAAATCGGGATACTGGCGCAGGGCCAGGGACAGAAACACACCGCTGCCGCCGGCCACATCGAGCAGGCTTTTGACTCCCTTCAGGGAGATCGTCGAGAGGATTTCCTGCGCCAAAAGGGTCTGGCTGTCGGCCATAAGGCGTGAAAATGCCTGCGTTGCCTTTGGGTCGATCGCAGCCCCTTTGCCAAAGACATAGGGCCAGAAAGCGGCAACCTCCGGCGCGGTCTCGCCGCGCAGAAATGCAACCGGGTCTTCCAGATCGCGATAGAGGAGGCGGTTATGCAGGATCATCTGTTCAAGCCCCGGCACACCCAGCAGGGCGGCCCCCTTTCGGGCAAGGGCATAGCGACCGCCCGTTTGCCGTTTCACCAGCCTAAGCGCTGCGGCGGCCTGCAAAAGAAGAGCCATCGATGGCTCTTTCATATCGCTCAAGCGGGCGAGGTCCGACGGCGTGGCGGGGGCTTCGTACAGATGATGAAGGAGACGCAATTCAACTACGGCCAACAGGGTCTGACTATGGGCAAAGCCTTGCACCAGATTGAAAATATCCGCGCCCTCGCGACGCGAAATCGACCGGGTAAGGAGGTTCTGCGCGGCCCATGCCTGAAAGCCGGGTTTTGCGATCAGCCGGTGGAGCCAGTTCGTGACGCTGCGTGGATTGCGGCCAGACCTGTCGGGCAAGTCCATCGCATCAGGCTCGGTGGCGCGCCGGCATCGCGGGTGTCACCTTTTCCGAATAGGCGCGAACCATATGCGCAAGCGTGGCTTCGCCCGGGCAGGACGGAATCGACGCGATGGCCCCGGCAAGAATATCCCGGAGCCGGTCATACGCGCCCTGCATCCCGAGCGTGGCCACGGCATTTGGCCGTCCGTGCAGGTCATCCTGACCTTGTGGCTTGCCCAGTGTTGTTTCATCGCAAAGCGCGTCACGCAGGTCATCGGCAACCTGAAAGGCCTCTCCGATCCGGTCGCCCAGCTCGTACCAGGGTTCGGCTTCCTGCCCGGCGGCGATGGCGCCCATCTGGGTCGCGGCGATGAACAGGGCACCGGTTTTGGATCGGTGGTAGGCGGCGAGGTCGATGACCTCTTCGCTTTCCCACCCTTGCCCGGCGCAGATACCGTTGGGCATGCCGCTGCACCGGGTCAGCGTCAGCAAAAGCTCGGCACCGCGTTCCGGATGGCTGACTGTTGCCCGGGCAAGTACCTCGAAGGCGAGGATGATGAGGCTGTCACCGGTCAGAACCGCAAGAGGTTCGGAAAAGGCGCAGTGAACCGAAGGCTTGCCGCGCCGGAGGGCGGCATCGTCGAAACAGGGAAGGTCGTCATGTACGAGACTTGCACAGTGGATCAGTTCAAGTGCGGCCGCAGCATGATCCGTAAGCTGCGGATGATCATCGCCGCAGGCTTTTGCGACCGAGACCAGAATGGTCGGACGTATGCGTGCTCCGCCCGGATGCGTGGCATATTCGAGACAAGTTGACAGTTTTCCGGGTGCGGCGGGGCCTCTGCTCAGGTTGATGGCCCGGGAAATGGCGGCGTTGATGCGGTCATCCAAGGGCATGTGGCCTCGCTATTCGTAATCAATTTCTGACACTGCGGTGTAAATAATACTGGACACTTGCGTGTAACGAGTCAACTCTTCTTTAATGGAGCTTTCGCATTCTCAGTTCGCAGGTAATCGGGTTGTCGTCATCGGCGCCGGTATTGGCGGGTTGGCCGCCGCGCTGCGTCTGGTTTCGGCCGGTTGCGATGTCACGCTGGGCGAACGGCACAGCGCGCCCGGTGGAAAGATGCGGGTGGTAGATACGCCCGTCGGACCCGTGGATGCCGGGCCGACCGTGCTTACGATGCGCAAGGTGTTCGACGACCTGTTTCAGGCGGCGAATACGCGTCTGGACGACCATATCACCTTGATCCCGCAGGAGATGATCGCGCGGCATTTCTGGCCCGATGGGTCCAGCCTTGATCTGTTTTCGGATCAATCCCGCAGCTTCGAGGCCGTGCGTTCCTTTGCGGGTTTGAAAGACGCCGAGGCGTTCAATCTGTTCTGCGCCGACACGCGCCGTCTGTTCGCCGCTTTCGACGGGCCAATCATGCGATCGCAGCGCCCGTCGCTGCGGGGCATTTTGGGACATACGGTTTCCGATGTCGGTCTGGTGCCGATCATCTCGCCCCTTGCGACGCTGCATCAAAGCCTGACGCGGCGGTTTTCCGACCCGCGTCTCGTTCAACTTTTCGGGCGCTATGCGACCTATGTCGGCGGTGATCCGTATCGCGCGCCGGCAATCCTGTCCCTGATCTGGCAGGCAGAAGCGTCGGGTGTATGGGCGGTCGAGGGCGGTATGCACAGGCTGGCCCTTGCGATCACCGAGCTTTGCCAAACCAATGGCGTCAGGTTTCACTTCGACACGCAGGTCGACCGGATTGAGACCGGACCTTCGGGTGTTCGCGCTGTATTGCTTGAATCCGGGGCGCGCCTTGCCGCGGATACGATTGTTTTCAACGGTGACCCCCGGGCCCTCGCCTTGGGTCATCTTGGTGCGGACGCGGGTACGGCAGCCAAGACCACACTCACCGCGCCGCGCAGCCTGTCGGCCCGCGTCTGGAACTTTGCCGCGCAGTGTTCTGGGCCGGAGCTGGCGTTGCACAACGTGTTTTTCACAGAGCAGCCAAAGGCGGAATTCGACGCGCTTCGGGATGGTCAAACGCCGGAATCGCCCACGCTTTACGTCTGTGCGCAGGATCGGGCGGGTTCGAACATGAACGGCCAACCGGAGCGGTTCGAGATCATCGCCAACGCCTCGCCGCTGACAGTTTCCGAACAGCCAGAACCGGAGTTTGATACATGCCGCAGGATCACTTTCAAGACGCTGGAACGGTTCGGGCTGCGCTTTGCTCCGGAACCGGGAGAGGGGGCGCTGACGACGCCAGCGGGGTTCGAGAGACTGTTCCCGGGAAGTGCGGGATCTCTCTACGGGCAGAGCCCGCGTGGCATGATGTCGACGTTTCGCCGCCCGCAGGCGCAGACATCGGTGCCCGGTCTCTATCTGGTGGGGGGCGGGGTGCATCCGGGAGCGGGTGTGCCGATGGCCGCGCTTTCCGCCCAGCACGCGGTCGAGGCGATCACGCAGGACCGCGCTTTGACCTGAACGTCCCGGCGAACGGGTATGCGTGGTGGTACGTGGACGGTATCAGCCACGATCAAAGCCGCGCGATTTCAGTGATCGGGTTTATCGGTTCGGTCTTTTCGCCGTGGTATGCCTGGTCGGGGCGTCGCGATCCCGCCAATCATTGCTGCATGAACGTGGCTACTTATGGCCCCGGCGGACGGTTTGCGATGACTGACCGGGGGCGGCAAGCCTTGTACAATACCTCGGACACACTGCGCGTTGGTCCTTCTTCGATGCGATGGAGCAATGGTGTTTTGGAAATCGAACTGGATGAAAAAGGGTCATTACCACGGCTTGGTCGGATCAAGGGGCGCGTCACCGTAACGCCATTGGCCGTGACGGAAGTCGAGATGCCGTTGACGCCGGATGGTGCCCACGTCTGGCGGCCTTTCGGACCAGGCGCAAAAATTGATGTGAGTCTGGAGGCCGAAGGCTGGCAGTGGCAGGGGGACGGCTATTTCGACGCAAACTTCGGGACGCGTGCGCTCGAACAGGATTTCGACAGGTGGAGCTGGGCGCGGTTCCCTCTAAAAGACGGCGCTGCCTGCTTTTACGAGGTCCAGCGGGTTGATGGCTCTTGCCTGAATAAAGCTGTCCGTTTTGACGATCATGGAACCGTGCACGCGCTAGAAGTGCCAAGGGCAGGGCTTAGTCGTTCCCTTTGGTGGCTGGAACGGTCGGGATGGTGCGACGTGGGCAGCAATCCGAAACAGGTTATGCGCATGCTGGACGCGCCGTTCTACGACCGGTCCATGATACGCACCCGTATTGCCGGCAATATGGTGACCGGTGTGCATGAAACGCTTGATCTGAGACGTTTCCGCTCTCGGGTGATCAAGGCGATGCTTGTCGTGCGGGTGCCAAGACGGGTGGGGTGGAAGGTCAGCTAGGCGTTTGCGGGTTGCGTGCCACTTGCGGGTTACGCTGCCAGACCGAAAGGTTCAGGGCACCGGCAGTCGTGACCCATAAAAGGTAGGGCACGAACAAGAGCCCGGCGATGGTATCGATCTGGAACAGGGCGATCATCGTGGCGGCGACGGCGATCCACAAACAGGAAAGCACCAGCATGCCTTCTCGGATGCGGTGCAATCCGAAGAACACCGGCGTCCAGAGACAGTTCAGGGCAATCTGCAGGGCCCAAAAGGCCATGGCCAGACCGTTGTCCGGCAACATGGCTGCGCGGGCTCCGGCAATGGACATGAAGACATAGAGTGTTGTCCAGACGGTCGGGAATGCCCAATTCGGCGGTGTCCAGGATGGTTTGTCGAGGCCTTCATACCACGCGCCGGGTCTGAACGCGGCACCGGTTGCGCCCGCGCCCATGCAGGCGGCCAGAAAGACAAAGAACAAAATCCAGAACATGTGGGTTATTTAAACCGGGCAGCGGATTCGACAAATGCGTTTTTGCGAGTGTTGTCGGTATGGGCCAGCTGGGCAAAGGCGGTGCAGAGCGTATCGCTCCATGAATGTGTCTTCACCGATGTTTCCGCTGCTGCATCGACCAGAAAGGCGGTCTCTGGCAGCGGCTTGGCGTAAAGGATGGAGGATTGCGGTGTGGCCGTGCTTGCAAGGCTCCGTGCCGCGGAAAGCCCGAGCCAGCCGATCTTTTGCGCGATGCTCGTGCGTGCGCGCCGGGTGATCGAGTCATATCCATTGCCGCGGACGCGACCGCCAATACCGGCATAGATGTACCGGGCCGAAAAGATGCCGGCGCGGCAATCGAAAGGCAGGGCGCTGATGCCGGCCTCGGAGCGGGCATAGAGTGCATCGGCGTGGTCCAGCAGGCGCCGGATGAGGACCGCAGTCCGTTTGCTTGGGAGCGGGTTAGACAGAAAAGCGTCGGGATCGATGCCAAGCTCGTGTAACCAGTCGAGTGGCAGGTAGAGGCGGTTTTCCATCGCATCCTCGCCGACGTCCCGCGCGATATTTGTCAGCTGCATAGCAACACCCAGATCGCAGGCGCGGGCAAGGGCATCGCGGTCCCGGACCTGCATCAAGACGCACATCATGGCCCCGACCGATGCCGCAACCCGGGCGGCATAGCCGCTTAATTCGGATAGGGTCGTATACCGTCGCCCCATCGCATCCCAGGACAGACCTTCGAGCAAGGCCTCGGGCAAGGCGCGCGGCATTGCGTAATCTTCGACAATGGCGGCAAAGGCCCGGTCGGCCGCGAGATTGCGGGGCCGACCCTCGTAGACAAGTTCGAGCCGTTCGCGCAGGGACTGGACAGCCGCCGATTTTTCCAGTTGCAGATCGACCTGATCGTCGGCCAAACGACAAAAGGCGTAAAGCGCCAAAACCGGGTCGCGAACCCGCGCAGGCAATAGGCTTGAGGCGGCATGGAATGACCGGGATCCGTGACGGATTGCCTCGCGGCAGTGGTCGATATCGCTGGGGTCTATCATTTCACACCTGCCATGGATGCATCGGGGACGAGTTTCGACAATACTTCAGCGCTTGAGATGACACCGGGCAGGCCAGCGCCCGGATGCGTGCCTGCGCCGACAAGGTAGAGGCCTTCTGCCTCTTCGCTGACGTTGTGAGGGCGGAACCACGCGCTTTGGAGGATACGCGGCTCGATCGAAAAACCGGAGCCGTAAGGGCTCAGGTATCTGTCGCGAAAGGTTTCGGGGGTGAAGACCTTTGAGGCGTTCAGGTATTTAGCGAGACCGGGCAGCAATTGTTCTTCGAGCATGTCTTGGACACGGGCGCGATATGTCTCGGCCTTGGTCGACCAGTCGACGGGGTCATGATGTCCGAGATGGGGCACCGGGCTGAGGGCGTAGAATGTATCGCCTCCATCCGGCGCAACGCTGGGATCGGTGACGCTTGGCCGGTGCACATAGAGACTCATGTCATCGGCAAGCTTGCCGCGCACAAAAATGTCGCGGACCAGCGACTTGTAGCGCGGACCGTTCAGGATCGTGTGGTGGCCTGCATCGGGCCAGAGATCCCGTGTGTCGCGCGTGCCAAAATACCAGACGAAAAGCCCCATGCTCCAGCGTGACTTGGCAATCCGGTTATTGGTCCAGCGCGCCCGTTTGTGATGTCGCAGCAGGTGGCGATAGGTGTGGCCCGGGTCTGCGTTGGAGACGACGATGTCGGCATTGACCAGCCTGCCGTTTTTCAGTCGGATACCGGTGGTCTTGTGGTCGCGCGTGATGATTTCATCCACCTCGGCACCCAAGTGTACCTGACCCCATTGCTTTTCGATCACCCTGACCATCGCCGTGGCAATCGCCTCAACACCGCCAATCGCGTAGTGGACGCCAAAGGTTTTTTCGAGATGGCTGACCAGCGTGTAGATCGACGTCACATTGAACGGGTCGCCGCCGATAAAGAGCGGATGAAAGCTGAACGCCATCCGCAGTCTTGGATCGCGAAAGCATCGGGCGACATGGGCATAGACAGATCGGTCGGCGCGAAGGCGGGCGAAGACCGGCAGAGCACGCAACAGATCGCTGATTTTATGCATCGACTGACGACCAAGCACTTCGAACCCATAGCTGTAACGCGCGGCGCTTTCGCGCAGGAAGCGATCATAGCCTGCCACGTCCTGCGGCGACAGGCGGGCGATCTGTTCGCGCATCGCCTCCGTATCCTGACTGACCGAGAAACGGCTGCCGTCGGGCCATCTGATTTCGTAGAACGGGTCAAGCGAACGCAGGTCTACATCATTGCTGAAGCTGCGCCCGCAGGCTTTCCATAACTCTTCGAACAGGTGCGGGGCGGTCACGATTGTGGGGCCAAGATCAAACCGATGCCCGTTCTCGACCAATGCGGAGCCACGCCCGCCCGGGCCCTCAAGCCGGTCGAAGACGCTCACTCGATAGCCTTTCGCTCCCAGCCGCATTGCTGAAGCCAGCCCGCCCAGACCCGCGCCGATAATTACCGCGTGAGGTCTGTCTGCAAACTGTGTCAGGTCGTGGAGAGAGGGTTCGAACCGCGTCATGATAGAATCACACTAAAGTCGTCTACTCTGATTTACAATCTGTACGAAATTTCTTTCCAAACCGCCAGCGGTGTGTCAGAAATAATTGACACATGGGAGGAAGGACCATTCAAGTCGTGACCCTGAGTTTCTTCCGGTTTGATCGCCGCTTGGCGAAAGTATGGGCGCTGTGGATGATGGGCGCTGCGCGACTGCCCCTTTCGCACACCGCCGGGCTGCAGTTCTGGAAGCTTTGCGGCTCGGGGACGGATGAAGGGTTTACGCCCGTTCCCAATACCTCGGTCTACGCCATTCTATGCGTCTGGCATGATCACCCTGCGGCGCAGCAGGGGCTTGCCCAGCCGGTCTTTTCCCGATTTCAGCGACGCGCTTTCGAGCATTGGACCGTGTTTCTTTCGCCTGTATTGGTGCGGGGGCAATGGTCTGGCACCAAGCCTTTTCGTGCAAGCGTTCCGCAAGAGCCGAGGGGGCCGATTGCGGTTCTGACGCGGGCCACCATCAGGCCGTCGATCGCGCTGAGGTTCTGGCGTCGCGTGCCCGGTATCAGTGCTGTCATCGGTGAGAATCGCGATGTCCTTTTCAAGATCGGTATCGGTGAGGTGCCTCTATTGCACCAAGTGACTTTTTCGATCTGGCCGGACCTTGTCAGCATGGCGGCTTTTGCAAGGGCAGACGGCCCCCATGCTCGGGCGATCAAGGCGGTCCGGGACAATAACTGGTTCCGCGAAGAGCTTTACGCGCGTTTTTCGATCATCGGCGAAAGCGGCACCTGGGGCGGGGGCAGCCCCCTGATTAGCAAGGCGGTCGCGTGATGGGACGGGCGTTTCCTTTTTCTGCGATTGTCGGTCAGGAGCAGATGAAGCTGGCGATGATCCTGACGGCAATTGACCCGAGCCTGGGAGGAGTGTTGGTTTTTGGTGACCGGGGCACGGGCAAATCGACAGCCGTGCGCGCCCTCGCCGCGCTGCTTCCCAGGATCACGGTCGTGCGTGGGTGCCCCGTCAATGCCGCGTCTCCGGCCGATTGCCCGCCGTGGGCCAAGGTTTGCTGTACAGAGACAGAAGAGCGCCAGACACCGGTCATTGACCTGCCACTTGGTGTGACCGAGGACCGGGTGACGGGGGCACTTGATATCGAACGCGCGTTGACGCAGGGCGAAAAAGCCTTTCAACCGGGGCTGCTGGCACAGGCGAACCGGGGCTATTTATATATCGACGAAGTTAATTTGCTTGAGGATCACATTGTCGACTTGCTGCTTGACGTTGCCCAGTCAGGTGAAAACGTGGTCGAGCGAGACGGACTTTCGATCCGGCACCCGGCGCGCTTTGTCCTGATCGGTTCGGGCAACCCCGAAGAAGGCGAGTTGCGTCCCCAGCTTCTGGACCGGTTCGGGTTATTGGTCGAGGTCGGCTCGCCCGGCAGCATCGATGAGCGGGTCGAAGTGGTTGAACGGCGGGAAGCCTTTGAAACAGACCCCGAGAAGTTTGCGAAAAAATGGGAAAAGCGGGAGCGAGAGGTCCGCGACCGTATTATCGCCGCGAGAGAACAGCTGGGCGCTATTCGCAAGCCAAAGGCAGTGTTGCGGGACTGCGCCGCGCTTTGCATGAAACTGGGGGCAGATGGATTGCGTGGTGAGTTGACCCTGCTGAGGGCGGGGCGTGCGCTGGCCGCCTATCAGAACGCCAAGACGCTGAACCGGGACCATCTGCGCGCGGTCGCCGGCCTTGCGTTGAGCCACCGGTTGCGCCGCGATCCGATGGACGAGGCAGGGTCGACGGCGCGAGTCTCGCGCGCGGTGGAGGAGGTCTTGCATTGAATGGCGTGGCAGCGACGGACAGCACGGAACACGGCTCTTGGCAACGTGCCTGTCTCGCGCTTCACCTGCTATGCATAGATCCCATCGGGCTTGGAGGGGTTACCGTCCGTGCAAGGGTAGGACCCGTGCGGGATGCGTTTACATCGCTGTTGGATCGGCTCGCGGTGCGCCGCATCAATATTCATCCGCAGACTGGCGACGATGTACTCTTTGGCGGTATCGACGTGGCGCGGACGCTGGCCGCGGGTAAACTCGCGCATAATCCGGGTCTCTTGTCGCAAGGCGGAGTGGTCATAGTCCCGATGGCAGAGCGCTGCAGCGCTGATTTCGCCGCGCGACTTGCCCTTAGTCAAGACAGTGGAATGCACTGCCTGATCCTGCTCGACGAAGGGGCCGAGCCGGAGGAAGCCGTATCGACTATCCTGAGCGAAAGATTGGCTTTTCATATCGATCTTGGTGGTATCACCGTTTCGGAAGCGGTGTGGCCGGATGAACCCGATTTGCGAGCGGCGCGTGATCGGTACAGGGGCGTCGTTTCCGTGCCCGGCGATAAACGGCGGCTGGTCGAACTCGCAGCCTGTTTCGGTATCCATAGCTTACGTGCCCCTATGCTCGCGCTGCGGGTCGCACGGGCGCATGCCGTGCTGTCTGGGCGAGCCAGTTTGGAATATGCCGATATAAGGATTGCCGCCGAGCTGGTGTATCCGCATCGCGCGACGATTGCGCCGCAACCAGATGATAAGGAGCAGAGCGCGCCGCCTGAGGAAGCGAAAGCTCAGGAGGAGAATGGCTACGTGGACTCTGCTGAAATCCCCGATGACTTGATCGTCGCCTCGGTCAAAGCTTTGCTGCCCGACCATCTGCTTGACTCGTCGCAGGGTCAGATGCGGGGGGCCGCGCCGTCGGGCACAGGCGCGGGTTTGCGTAAGACTGGCAATCGCCGGGGGCGTCCTCTGCCCGCACGACCGGGCCGTATCGACGGGCGCAACCGTATCGATCTTTTGGCCACGCTGAAAGCCGCCGCCCCGTGGCAGGTGCTGCGCGGCAAGACAACGGCCCAGCATCGCAAGGTTGTCTTTTACCCGTCCGATCTGCGCCAGAAGCGCTTCGAAGAGCATAGCGACCGGGTTCTGATTTTTGTCGTGGATGCTTCTGGCTCCGCCGCCGTGACCCGGCTTGCCGAAGCGAAGGGGGCGGTGGAATTGCTTTTGGCGCAATCCTATGCCCGGCGCGATCAGGTGGCCTTGATCGGCTTTCGGGGCACTTCGGCCGAACTATTGCTGTCGCCCACACGCTCGCTCGTTCAGGCAAAACGCTGTCTTGCAGCGATGCCCGGTGGTGGCGGCACTCCGCTTGCGAACGGGTTGCAGGCCTCTGCGGAACTCGCCATGCAAGAGCGGCGGAAAGGTCTGACCTCGATGGTCGTACTGCTGACGGACGGTCGAACGAACGTTGCGCTGAACGGGGCGGCAGATCGGGCCGCAGCCTATGACGATACAAAGAAGACCGCAGCCTGGTTGCGAAGTCAGATCGCGGACGGCGTTGTTCTGGATGCGGCGAACCGGCCGGGCGCCCAGTTGCAATCAATCGCGCAGGCCATGGGGGCAAAATACATCCCCTTGCCGCGCGCCGATGCGCAACAGATGAGTGCTGCCGTTCGCGCAACAGGTCTTGGGTAGGATGGACTGGGAACGGGACTTGCCTTCGTGGCCGCTATCTGAGTTTTCGCGGCAGGTCACGGTGAGACCGCACCGCTGGCATGTTCAGGAGGTTGGGGAAGGGGACACGATACTGCTCCTCCACGGCGCGGGGGCATCGACGCATACTTGGCGTGACGTGATACCGCTGCTGGCTGTCGGCCATCGCGTCGTGGCTGTGGATATGCCGGGGCAGGGGTTTACCCGGGTCGGAAGCCGCGCCCGCTTTGGACTTGAGGAAACGGCAGAAGATCTGGAGTCGCTCTGCCGTCAATGCGATTGGCAACCGGTCGCCATCGTTGGTCATTCAGCTGGGGCGGCGGTCGCCCTGCGGCTTGCAGAACGACTGTCCGGGCAGGCACAGGGACCACCGAAAGTGATCGGGATCAATGCCGCGCTCAGCGGGTTCAACGGGTTGGCAGGTCTGCTGTACCCGCTGATTGCCAAGGCCCTTGCCGCCGTACCATTGACCGCAATGGCCTTTACCCTTGGCGGAGGGCGTCTGGAACGCGCTCGAATGCTGATCGAAAATACCGGTTCTCACCTGAATGAAGAGGGCATTGCGCTATATGCCCGGCTTATCGGGGATCGGGACCATGTCGATGCGACCTTGAATATGATGGCGCATTGGTCCTTGGACACGTTGCTGGCTGATCTGTTGGGTTTGCCCCTGGACTGCTTGTTCATCAACGGTGCCAGGGACAAGGCGGTCCCGCCACAGCATTCGACCGACCTCGCGAAGCGCATGGTCAATACGCGTGTGGTGACTTTGACCGGCCTTGGTCATTTGGCCCACGAAGAGGCACCCGCCGAGGTTTCGACGATCATTCTGGACTTTGTTTCGGGTATGAATCGCTGAGTTTGGCTCTTTACGCTCATCACAGTCGCTGGACTGTCCGTTACTTTCCCCGGAAAACCGCCGGGCGGCGTTCCATGAATGCGCGGGGGCCTTCCCGGGCATCTTCGGTCGCCATCACCCGGTCCATGCTCTCCGTCTCGATCCGGTAGCCCTCTTCCAGCGGACGACCGGTGCTTTCGGAGGTCGTGCGCTTGATTTCGGCAATGGCTACCGGCCCGTTGGCGGCGATGCGTTCAGCAATTGCCATCGCTGTTGGCATGACTTCTTCCTGAGCAACGACATGGTTGATCAGCCCGAGGTCGTGCAAGCGTTCGACGCCGATCTGGTCGCCGGTTAGCAGAACTTCCATCGCGACGGCATGGGGAAGCTGGCGCGGTAGCCTCACAAGAGCACCGGCGAAGGGGATGAGCGCGTGGCGCGCTTCGGGCAGGCCAAAGCGCGCGCGCTCGGTCGCGATGCGAATGTCGGTGGCAAGCATCAGTTCGAAACCGCCAGCGAGACAATGACCGTTGATCGCGGAGATGACTGGTTTGATGCTATGGGTGCCCTTGAAGTTGGACCGGAACAGGATTTCCCGGTCAGCGGCAAGACGGTGGTCCCAGTCGGTTTCCGGGCTGCGAGCCCCGGTCAACAGCGGTAGCGTAAGGGCAAGATCGCCACCGGAGCAGAAACTGCCGTCTCCTGCACCGGTTATGACGGCGACGCGCAGGTCGGGATCGGCTTCGAAATCGTCAAAGGCATCGGCAAGACGGCAGATCATTTCCGGCGTCAGCGCATTGTGGCGGTCCGCCCGGTTCAGCGTGATGACGGCGATGGGGCCATTTTTGTCATAGAGGAGCGGAGCGGTCATGATTTACCTGCGCTCAGAGAAAGGCTGATCGGCATACCGGAGAGCGCGTTCTTGAGTTCTTCGACCCGCGTTTCGGGCGCTGTCACCGATGTTTGCAGGTTTTCGTCCACTGCGATCATGATGTCGTCTGGGCCAAGGCCGATCCGTTCGGCGGCAGACTGTATCGCCCATGCGATGGCCTTGCGGCGCAGGTCGGGCTTGAAAATCTTGCCAACAGGCGTGAGTGGCAATGACGCCTCGATGCCGATCCGCTTGGGCAGTGCGACGGGGTCGTCGATGCGGCTGCGCAGGAAATCGATCAGAGCATTCTCATCAAGGCTCGCGCCGCCGCGTACAGTGATGAAGGCAACGGGCAATTCCCCGGCATAAGCATCGGGCATGCCGACAGCAGCTGCATTTTCGACATCGGGATGGGCGAGCAAGGCATCCTCGATCATCTGCGGATCAATGTTATGAGCGCCGCGTATAATGATATCCTTCTTGCGACCGGTCACGTAAAGACGACCCTCGGCGTCAAGCTTGCCGAGATCGCCGCTGACCAGCCAGCCGCCGGGCAGAAAGGTGCCGGCATTGCGCGCGGGGTCCGAATAGCCGGAGGACACGTTTGGACCCCTGAGGGCGATGATGCCGGTTTCCCCGGTTGGCATGCGATTATCCGGATCTGCGTCACCTTCGGTTTCGGCGAAGATGGCGACCTCGGAAAAGGGCATGCGGAGCCCGCAGGAAAGCGGTGTTCTGGGCGCATGCACGGGTTCGACGGCAATGGCTCCGGCGCATTCTGTCATCCCAAGGATGTTGCGCACGCCCTTCCCGGTCTTTCGCTCTGTTGCGTCGGCGAGTTCCGTGGGGAGCGGTGAGCCGCCCGTCAGGAACCAGCGCAGCGAGGAAATGTCGGCATCGATCTCGATACTGTTCAGACCGGCCAATACGGTTGGAACGGCGCCGACTATGGTGATCCCATGCCGTTCTACCTGTTGCCAGATCGTACGCACAAAGGCTTGGTTCCGCATGCCGAGACGGCCGGGAATGAGAAGTGTGCCGCCTGCCGACAAAGTCGAAAGCCCGTAGACGAAAGCGCCGGCGACATGGAACAGGGGAAACCCGTTCACCACGACGTCGTTTTCAGTCAGATCGTGCAGTAGGGCACAGGACTGCCCCACATGTGCTTCGTTGCCGCGGGAATGGCAGACGAGTTTCGGGGCGCCGGTGGTGCCGCCGGTGTGGTAATAGGCGGCGAGGGCGTGTTCGTCCCCTTCGGGTTCAATGTCGGTGCCGCTGTCTTCGGCAATCATATCTTCGAACAGCCCGTCAGCGCCGGGGCTGGGCGCATCGCTGTCACAGGCGAGGATCGGCAGGGTGACGCCCTCGGCGCGAAGAGCGGGCACCAACGCCGTCCAGTAGTCGATCTCCGCGTTGACCCCGGTTATGACGACGGCCGCCGCATCACCGGCCTTGAGCAGCGCGCCGATATGGGCGGGCTTCAGCATCGGGTTGATCGGGCAGGCATGGCCAGCGATCTGCGCGCCCCAGAGCGCGATCTGCGCCGAGGGTGTGTGTTGCGTCAGCAGGGCGACGGATTTCCCCGGTACGACGCCAAGATCCCTGAACATCCGGGCGGCGGCCTGACATTTTTGAGCAAGTTGCGCGTAAGTCAGAAGCGTATCTTGTTCAGGATCGCTGGCGTCGTTCAGATAACGGATGGCGGTACGGTCAGGCCAGGTTGCGGCGCTGTGGCAAAGGATGTCCCACGGGGTCCGGTTGGAGAAAACAGCTTCGAGGCCCTGCGCTTCGAGCTTTTCGAGATCGGTTGAGCTTGCGATCTTCATGCTTCCGGGCCTCCCTTGGAATCGACGAGATAGGAACGGAGATTGGCGTCGATCCGGGCCATGTCCCGTAGCAGCCGGGTCTTCTCGTTGCTTGAAAAGCCCGAGGTCATCATGGCCTCGTGCCGGTCGACTTCGGTGTCGAGTGCAGCGAGGTCTTGTTCGCCCTGATCCGTGAGAAAGAGCCGCTTTACCCGGCGGTCATGGCTTGTCACGCGACGTTCGAGCCAGCCTTCCTTGCTCAGTGTGTCGATGATCGGCACTAGGCTCGACCGGTCGAGATAGATCGCTTCGGCGAGCCGCATCTGGTGGATGCCGGGATTGGCCTGAACGAGCTTAAGCACGCCATAATATCGCGGGGCAGATCCAAAACCGCTGACCTGCTTCTCAAAGCTCTTGTAAGCGGCAATCTGAATAAGCCGGAGCCTGTAGGAGACGCTGTCATAAAGCGCTGGTGGCTCGATCAAATCGGTATTGTCGCGCATGACCCGAGCCATGTCACTGCATCCCCATCGGCAGGAACAGCACGATGGCCGGGAAGGCGATCAGCAACAGAAGGCGCAGCACATCGACGGCGACGAATGGCAGGACGCCCTTGAAGATCGCAGGCAGGGAAACACCCGGTGTGATCGAGTTGATCACGAAGACGTTCATGCCAACCGGCGGCGTGATGAGGCCAAGTTCGACCGTCATCACGATGATGACCCCGAACCAGATCGGATCAAAGCCAAGCTCGGTGATGACGGGAAATACAATTGGCACCATCAGGATGATCATCGCCATCGCATCGAGAAAGCAACCCATGACGAGGAACATCAGGAGAATCAGGAGCAGGGTGCCGTACCGTCCCGCGCCGAGATCGATCAGGAATTGGGTCAGTTCCTGCGGCACTTGGGTTATCGCGAGGAAGTAGCCAAAGAGCGTGGCCCCGATCAGCACGACGTAGATTGCAACAGAGGTGCGCATGGCTTCGACAAGGCTGTCCAGCAACCCGGTGAGGGAGAGCTTGCCCCGCGACACGCCGATGACCGCCGTGAGGAATGCGCCTGCGGCTGCCGCTTCTGTCGCGGTCACAATGCCGAAATAGATAGACACGATCACGGCGACAAAGAGCAGGCCGACGGCCCAGACGCCTTTCAATGATCGCATGGCTTCGACAAAGCTGAACCGATCTCCGGCGGGCAGACTGTCGCCATACCATACACGCACGGTCAGCATGTACATCAGGACGGCAAGGATGCCGGGCACGATACCTGCGATGAACAGCAGGCCGATATCCTGTTCGGTAATGAAACCGTAGACCGCCAGAACGACCGAGGGCGGGATGAGGATGCCGAGGGTCCCGCCGGCCGCGATGATGCCGGTAGACGCTTCGTCGGAGTAACCTGCGCGTTTCATTTCGGGATAGGCGATCTTGGTCATTGTCGCGGCAGTTGCAACCGACGAACCGCAGATGGCAGCGAAACCGGCACAAGCGCCAACCGAGGCCAGCCCGAGGCCGCCTTTCAACCCGCCAAGCCATGCGCGGCCTGCGCGGAACAGTTCCGATGACATGCCGGAATTAGTGGCCAGAACCCCCATCAGAACGAAGAACGGGATCAGGGTCAGGTTAAAGTCCGTGACGGTGCTTATCGGCGATTGGGCCAGCAGGTTCAGGGCCGGGCCCATTCCGACGACGGCACCGAAACCGAAGATGCCCACCAGCCCCATCGCGACACCGATCGGGACCCGAAGCAGCATGAGCGCAAACAGCGCGATAAAACCTGCGCCAGCGACGAATTCATTACTCATGACTTCTTGATATCCTCCAGGAGGTGCTCGTCGATGCCATCGTATTCGCCGAGGTCACGTCCTTCGCGGGCGATCAGCCAAAGACGGATGGCGGTCGTGAAAACAGCGGCGAGAATGCCGAGCCAGATGCCCAGAAAGAACGGCCAGTGGGCCAGACGCAGCTCCATCGTGGCGTCGCCACCGGACATGGCGGCCTGCACCCGTTCCCAGATCTTCCAGACCAGCAGCAGCGTAAAGCCAAGCAGGACGGACCAGGCAAAGAAATTCAAGGCGTTGCGCAGCTTGCGTGGCAACGAATGGGCCAGAAGGTCCACCTTGATATGGGTGCCATGATAGCCAAGGCTTGCCAGCCCCCATGCAATGGCAACCCCCAGAACCAGCCGCGAAACGTCAAAGGTGTCCGCGATGGGGCTGGCAAAGAGGTAACGGCCGATAGACGAGGCTACGATCAGGACGGTCACGAGGCCAAGTACGATACCTGCGATCCGTTCTATGATCAGGATTGCGCCGCTGAGCGAGCGGCCGCCGTTCTGCGGCTGGGACATTTGGGTATCTCGCCTGAGTTGCGCACTGGCGCAGGTCTGCGCCAGCGCGTCAGGGTTGCTTAGTAGCGGGCGTCGTTCGCTTCGAGCGACTGGGTGTAGCCTTCGAGGATGGCATCCGCGTCACCGCCCTTGGCTTCGACTGCGGCGCGCCATTCGTCGACCAGCGGCGCTGCCGCTTCGCGCCATGCCGCGACCTCTTCTTCGGTCGGGGTGTTCAGCGTCTGCTCGGGATCGGCAACCAGCTTTTCACGGGCGGCCATGTCATCGTCGAACCAGCCCTGGGCAACCTTGGCCGACCATTCCGGCGTGCAGTGATCGTCGATGACCGCCTTGTTCTCATCCGAAAGCGAGTCATAGCTGTTCTTGTTCATGATCATGACCTGCGCCGAAAGGTAGAACGGCATATCGAGGTGTTCCTGAACCTCGTCTGTCAGTTTGAAGTCGTACATCGAACCCCAGGGGAAGGTCACGGCCTCGGCCGTTCCGCGGGACAGCGCTTCGCGTACTTCGGGTGCGGGAACCTGAACCGGTCCGCCGCCGAGAAGGCTGACGAAGCGTGCCATCGTTGCGTGGGCGGGACGGATGTTCTTGCCCTTGATACCTTCAGGAGAGGTGATTTTTTCCTGAGAGTGCAGGGTGCCGGGGGCGTGCGGGTGGATGAAGCAGACCTTTACATCGCCCATTTCCTGTTCGGCACCGTATTCCATGTACCATTCATGGATTGCTTTGGCGCCTTTGACCGAGTCATCGGCCATGAACGGAACTTCGGTCAGTGCATAGATCGGGAAACGGCCAGCGGTGTACCCTGGGTTGACCCAGGCAAGATCCACGATGCCCTGCTTGGCCATGTCGTAGTGATCGGGGGCTTTGCCCAGCTGCTGCGCGGGGAAAATCTGGATAGAGATCCGACCGTCCGACGCGGCCTCGACATCCTTTGCCCAAGGCTCGATACCTTTGGACGCGGGCGAAATGCTTGCGGGAATCCAGTGCGACAGTCGCAGGGTGACGTCCTGAGCCATCGCCGTGGCCGGGACAGCAAGGAGCAGTGTCGCGCCAAGCGCGATTTTAATAGTTTTCATGATATCCTCCCATACGAGTTCCGGGATGAATCTCCGGCGCTCTGAAAATGATGGATATCAAACATTATTCACGGATCAACCAATTTCTTGAGGTAAACGATTTTTTGATCAGGGCTTTACCGTCCGGACCAGCGCTGGCGTGTCCCAATCCTTTCGGTTGGGCAGGGGTTGAAGCAGCCGAAGAAACAACGTTCTATCCGCCGAAATCAGGAGGAGCCCCATGCGTCGTTTTCCCACCATTTATAATACCCTCATGCGATCCAATTCTCGGGCCTTCCTGCGTGGTCTTGGGCTGAGCGAAGAGGAAATCGAGCGTCCGCATGTTGCGGTCATCCATACAGGCGGTGAGATGAGCCCTTGCAACATCACGCTGCCTGCGCAGGTTACCCAGATCAAGACCGGGGTCTACGGGGCTGGCGGGTTTGCCCATGAAACGCCCGTCGTATCGGTTTCTGACGGGTTGACCATGGCGCACCCCGGTATGCGTTTTTCTCTTATTTCGCGTGAACTTATTGCCGATTCCGTAGAGGCGACGATGCGGGCGCATTGCTTTGATGGCATGATCGGGCTGGGTGCCTGCGACAAGAACCTGCCAGGCCTGATGATGGGGATGCTGCGGGTCAATGCACCGGGGGTTTTCCTGTTCGGCGGAGCTACTCTTCCCGGTCGGGTGAACCGCGAGGAAGTGACGGTTCTGGATGCCTTCGAGGGGATCGGCAAAATGATCGCCGGCGAGCAGACCCGTGAGGAACTGGCAGAGTTCGTCGAGCATAGTATCCCTACTGGCGGCGCCTGCGCCGGACAATTCACTGCCAATACGATGGGCATGGTTTCCGAAGCGATTGGCCTGTCCCCCTTGGGGCTGTCGATGGTGCCCTCTGTGTATTCGGCGCGGAACCCCTACCTGCGCGACGCCGGTCGGCTGGTGATGCAGGTCATCGAGGGCAAGGCGCCGTTGCCGCGTGAAATCGTGACGCGTGCGGCGCTTGAAAACGCCTGTGCGCTTGTCGCGGCGACCGGCGGGTCGACAAATGCCGCGCTGCACATTCCGGCCATGGCGCATGAGGCGGGGATCGATTTCGACATCGACGCCGTCGCCGAGGTTTTTGCCCGTACGCCGCTTATCGGTAACCTGTCTCCGGGCGGCAAATACCTTGCCCGTGATGTTTACGAGATCGGGGGTGCGCCGGTCATCCTTGCAGAATTGCTTCGCGGCGGCTTCATCGACGGGTCCGCCCTGACTGTCAGCGGCCAGACGCTTGCCGAGGGGCTGGCGGCTGTCGGGGTTGCGGATGGAGAGATCGTCCGCCCGGTTTCCGATCCGATTGCTAAGAGCGGGGGCGTGACGGTGCTCAAGGGCAATCTTTGCCCGGATGGCGCGCTGGTCAAGGTTGCAGGCTTAAAGGAGTTGGTCTTCAGGGGGCCGGCCCGCGTTTTCGAGGGCGAGAGCGCGTGTCAGAAAGCTGTCGAGGAACGCGACTACAAGACGGGTGATGTGATTATCGTGCGTGGCGAAGGTCCCAAAGGGTCGCCGGGGATGAAGGAGATGCTTGGCATCACCGCTCTGCTGTACGGGCAGGGCATGGGAGGGCAGGTTGCTCTTGTGACGGACGGGCGCTTTTCCGGTGCGTCGCGCGGTTTCTGCATTGGTTACGCAAGTCCGGAAGCAGCTGTCGGCGGCCCGATCGCTTTGGTCCGCGATGGCGACATGATCGAAATAGATGCGAGGGCCGGGGTTTCGTCCATCACTCTCGACGTACCGGAGGATGAGCTTGCTTCGCGTCGCACGTCGCTGAAAATTGCCGACCCGGCCCGTCATGGCGGTCTGCTCGAGAAATATGCTGCGGTCGTGCGCGGCGCCAACAAGGGGGCGGTGACACATTCCGGTGCGGTCGATACAAGCGGCGACCTGATCTGACTGTCCTGTAGTGGCCTGTTCCGGAACCTTTGGTTCCGGTAGCCACGGCATGTTTCAGCTAGTTAAGACAAGCGCGAAATGCGCTCCGCATGGCATGCTGCCGGTCAACTACGCCGCCGGGAGCATCGATGTACGACAATTCAACCGCCGACCGCTATTTCACTGAAGAGCATCAGGCGTTCCGTCAAAGCCTTCGCAGCTTTGTCGAACGCGAGATGACACCGCATGTTGAGGAGTGGGAAATTGCGGGCCGATTGCCGCGCGAGCTTTTCCGCAAGGCTGGGGAGGTGGGGATCCAGGGTGTCCTTTTTCCCGAAGAAGTCGGCGGATCGAACGGCGATTTCTTCATGCAGGTGGTGGTGACCGAAGAAATGTCGCGTTGTGGTGCGGGCGGTGTCTGTGCGTCGCTTGGCTCTCATTCCATCGGGATTCCACCTGTCGTGAAATATGGAAGCGACGAACTGCGCAAGACATTCGCGATCCCCGTCATCCGTGGCGAAAAGATTGCCGCGCTTGCCGTGACCGAACCGGGTGGAGGGTCGGACGTCGCGGCGCTCAGGACGACGGCGATCCGAGACGGTGGCGAATTCGTCGTGAACGGAGAGAAGACGTTTATCACCTCTGGGATGCAGGCCGATGTCTTTACCGTTGCGGTACGGACGGACCCTGACGCACGCGGTGCTGGGGGCATTTCCTTTTTGCTCGTGCCCGGCGACACGCCGGGATTGCAGCGGCACGAACTGAAAAAAATGGGCTGGTGGGCGTCTGACACAGCACAGCTGAGCTTTTCGGACTGCCGCGTGCCCGCTTCTTACCTGATCGGAGAAGAGGGCAAGGGCTTCAAGGCCGCGATGATGAATTTCAACAGCGAGAGGCTGATCATCGCGGTGATGGCCTATTCGATGGCGCAGGTCTGCTTCGAAGAGGCACTGGCATGGGCGCAGCAGCGGCGGGCTTTTGGAGCTACGCTTTCGGAACATCAGGTGATCCGGCACAAGCTTGTCGATATGGCCGCTCGGATCGATGCCGCCCGGTGCCTGACATACGACATTATCTGGCGTCATATGCACGGCCTTGATCCATTGAACCTGCATGTGGCCCGGACCAGCATGGCCAAGGTCACTGCCACCGACGCGATGAAGTTCTGCGCCGATGAGGCGGTTCAGATTCTTGGGGGCATGGGGTTCATGCGCGGTACGGTGTCAGAGCGGATCTATCGCGAGGTGAAAGTCCTTACGATCGGTGGCGGCACCGATGAGGTGATGCGAAATCTTGCGGCTTCGCAGCTTGGTATCTGAAAGACGGGAAAGAACTGAAATGGCAAAAGCCGAATTGCTGCGCGAGGGCAGTATAGGAATACTTCGTATCGACAACCCCCCGGTAAATGCGATTTCACCGGAACTTGTGGTCGATCTGGATCGGTCAATGTCGGAGTTCGAAACGGACGCTAGTCTGCAAGCATTGGTAATTGAATGCACCGGGCGGACATTCGTAGCCGGTGGCGACATAGCAGCGTTTGAAGATCCGGAATTCAGTGCGGCACCTTACAACAGTGTATTGGCGCGGATCGAATCCTGCGAAAGACCGGTTGTGGCCTCCCTGTTCGGCACCGTGCTTGGCGGCGGTCTTGAGCTGGCCATGGCCTGTCATCTCCGGGTTGCGGCATCTTCGACGAGGCTCGGTCTTCCTGAGATCACCCTCGGCCTGATCCCCGGTTCGCTTGGGACGCAACGCCTGCCGCGTCTTGTCGGTCTGGAAATGGCCCGTGACATGATTTCGAAGGGCAAGCCTTTGAGTGCATCCGATGCGGTTGCTGCGGGGCTTGTGGATATGCTTGACGAGGAACCCGGTCGTGCAGCGCGCAGCAAGGCAACCGAGTTGGCGCAGGAGAGCATAGCGCCTCGCAGGACACGCGCCCTGACACCGCCGGATATCGATAACGCGGATGCAGTGCTGGCCAAGGCGCGTGAAGCGGCGGAGGCTAGACCCTGGCTGCCAGCGCTTGCGGCCGTGGCGGATTGCCTTGAAGCGGCCGCGCGGAAATCATTTCCTGACGGTGAAGCAGTGGAAAAGCGCGTTTTCCATGACCTGATCGGAACATCCCAGTCGCGCGCCATGCGGCATCTCTTCTTTGCGGAACGGGCGGCCCAGAAAATTCCCGGACTGGATCGGGAAACCAAGCTGCGCCCGGTCGAAAAGGTCGGCATTCTTGGTGTCGGGACGATGGGCGGTGGCATCGCGATGACCTTTGCCAATGCCGGGTTTCAGGTGAAGCTTGTCGAAACGTCCGCGGAGGCGCTGGCGCGCGGGCAGGCCCTTATTGCCGATGCTTACAAGGCGACACAGTCCCGCGGGTTAATGAGCGAAGCGGCTGTTACGGCACGGCTGGGCGCGATGAGTGGATCCACGGCAATGTCCGACCTGGGCGATTGCGATATCGTCGTCGAGGCCGTTTTCGAGGACATGGAGCTTAAGCTTTCGGTGGCCCGGCAGCTTGGTGAAATCTGCAAGCCCGGCGCGATCATTGCGACAAATACCTCGACACTGGATGTGGACCGAATTGCTGCCGCCACCGGCCGTGCCGGTGACGTGCTAGGCACGCATTTTTTCAGCCCGGCAAACATCATGAAGCTGCTGGAAATTGTTCGCGGCGCTGATACCGAACCGGATGTGCTGGCAACGGTCATGTCGCTGGCGCGCAAGATCCGGAAGACGGCCGTTGTAAGCGGCGTGTGCTACGGTTTCATCGGAAATCGTATGGCCGAGGTCTATATGCGCGAAAGTGAGGCGATGCAAGTCGAAGGCGCGACTCCGGCCCAGATCGACGAGGTTGCCGAGAACCCGGAACATTTGGGCATGGCAATGGGGCCGAGCCGGATGCTCGACATGGCAGGCGTGGACGTGGGCGCGCGGACGGTTATCGAATGGATCAAGGGCGGCGACGGCCCTCAGGACCCGGCTTATCGTGCCATGTGCCGCACCCTGTTCGAGCGCGGCCAGCACGGTCAGAAGACGGGACACGGCTATTATCGCTATGAAGGTCGTAAACCGGTCCCATCCGAGGAGACCGCCGAACTTGGACGCGAACTTGCCCGCGAGCAGGGCATCGCTCGGCGTAACAACATACCCGACGAGGAGATTTTTGAGCGCCTGCTGTTTCCAATGATCAACGAAGCGGCATTTATCCTTGAAGAAGGGATAGCTTACCGCCCTGGCGACATAGATATTGTCTGGACCGCAGGCTACGGATTTCCGGCTTGGCGCGGCGGGCCGATCTTTATGGCGGACGAGATCGGGTTGGACAGGATCGTTGAACGGCTGGATCATTACGCAGAAACGCTGGGCAATGATCACGGATACTGGACGGTCTCTCCGCTGCTGCGTCGACTGGCGGAGAAGGGTGGCCGTCTTTCAGATTGGTGTAGGGGGGCGTGAAAGCAAGTGCAGTGAGCTGATCAGGCTATCGTTCAAACGGCTTCGATTTCTTTCCGAAGCGGTTTATTCCGCTTCGGTTTCAAAGCGACGCGTTACTCAAAGCCCGAGAATGGCGCGGGCCTCTTGCGGGGAAGCGACCTCGCGGCCGGCTTCGCGCGCTGTTTTTGCCATCTCTTCGATCAGCGGCCCATTCGATGTCACCTTGTCGCCGGAAGAAAGATAGAACGTATCTTCGAGACCCGTCCGCAGGTGCCCGCCGAGTTCCGCGGTGCGTCTGTGCAATGGCCAGATTTCGGCCCGACCAATGGCCGTGACCTGCCATCGGGAATCCTCCGAGGCGAGGTCCACGAGAATTGGCAGCAAGTCGGGGTTCGTGGGCATGCCAGAGGCGACACCCATTACGAAATTGAGCTGTGCCGTCCCGGAAAACATGCCGTTGCGCTGGTACATGTCGACACAACGGACGATTCCCACGTCGAAGCATTCGAATTCCGGAATCGTATTGGCTTTGGCCATCACGTCGATGAATGCCTGCACTTTTTCGACCGGGTTGTCGAACATCATCGGCGGCCAGGCCCAGCTGCCATCGGAACGTAGTTTAAGGTAGTTCAGCGAGCCCGCATTGCAGGCGGCCATTTCAGGACGGGTCGCGGCGACGCAGTCCAGAGCCGGCTGATAATCTGGTCCGACCACGCCCGTTGTGTGATTGATGATGACATCAGGGCAGGCGTCGCGGATCGCGGCCTGAACGGCCTTGGATAGATCTATGTCCCAAGAACCAAGATGACCTTCGTCCGGCCCCTGTTTGCGCAGATGGATATGCATTACGGAAGCCCCAGCATCATAAGCCCGCCGCGCCTCGGCCGCCATTTCCTCGGGCGTGACGGGGACATTGTGCTGCTTGGGGTTGGTCAGCACGCCATTGAGCGAACAGGTGATGATGGCCTTGGACATGAGAACTCCGGAATTTCAGCTTTTCCGAGAGGGTAACCAACCAAGATCACTGCGGCTTGCGCATAGGCGCTGTCAGGGTTCAGGATTGCTTTTTCGAACCCGGGAGTTCAAGGTCGGCGCCCTGCGCCGTCTTGGCCTGATGGTATCCCTGACGCGTGCAAAGACGGTCATGATAGGCTAGGCAATGCTCGGGCAGGTCGTTGCGAAGCCCGATGATGACAGCCAGCATCAAAGCATACCCGACCGAGATATCGGCGTTGGAAAAGCCGGATTGAAGCAGGTATTCGCGCCCGTCGGACAGTGTGTGTTCGGCGAGGCGCAGACGCGCGAGAAACCAAGTCTTGTAGTCTTCGGCCACGACCGGCTGACGTCGCTCTTTTGGCTCAAGCATCGCGTAGCGCAGGTAAATCGTCTGCGGAAAGGTCAGTGTTGCTTCGCCATGGTGCAGCCAGTTGAGGTAGGCGCCATAGTCGCGATGCCCCGGTTCTAGCGCCAGCCGGCCGTTACCATGCACGGTCGACAGGTAATGGGGGATTGCCGAGGATTCCGTCAGCCGCGTTTCGCCATCGACCAGTAGTGGAACGGTTCCAAGGAGGTTTTCGCCGAGGTATTCTTTCTGGAGAACGCGGGGCGGAAACGGGAGAACGTGCAGTTCGTAATTCAGGCCAAGTTCCTCAAGAGACCACAGCGCCCGAAACGAGCGCGCATCGCTTGAATGCCAGAGTTGCAGCATCACCATCCTCCCTTTTTTTGCCAGATTGCATCGGACTTTGCACAAAGAATTGTGCAAAGTCGCTGGTCCGCCAGTCAAGCTTGGCTCATGCGACGCCGAGGGCCCTGTCCGAAACCGCGGCCTGCCATCCATCGGCACCGGCAAGATCGTTGCGATTGCGCAGCTTCTTGTACTCAAGTCGCGCTATCTGATCCCGGTGTACTTCGTCCGGACCATCTGCAAGCCGCAAGAGCCGGGCTGTCGCATAGGCAGAGGCCAGTCCGAAATCATTGCTTGTGCCGCCACCGCCAAACAGCTGGATGGCCCAATCGAGCACCTGACAGGCCATCTGTGGAACCGCGACCTTGATCATTGCGATCTCGGACTTGGCCTCTTTATTGCCCACCGTGTCCATCATATGCGCCGCACGCAGGGTGAGTAGGCGCGACTGTTCGATCATGATGCGGGATTCTGCGATCCTTTCGCGCGTGACGGACTGTTCCGACAAGAGCTTGCCGAATGCCGTGCGTTCTTCGGAGCGCAGGATCATCTTTTCGAGCGTCCGCTCGGCGAGTCCGATCAGCCGCATGCAGTGATGAATGCGTCCCGGCCCCAAGCGGCCTTGAGCGATCTCGAATCCGCGGCCCTCTCCGAGCAACATGTTCTCGGCAGGAACCCGGACGTTTTCGAAGACGACTTCGGACGCACGATCCGGCACGCCATAAAACCCGAAGACAGGCAGGGACCGTTTGACTGTCACCCCCGGTGTGTCCTTGGGGACAAGGATCATGGATTGCTGACGGTACGTTTCCGCGTTCGGATCGGATTTTCCCATGAAGATTATGATCTTGCAGCGGGGATCGGTCGCGCCGGTCGTGTACCACTTGTGACCGTTGATCACGTATTCGTCGCCATCGCGGACAATCGCACTCTCGATGTTGCGCGCGTCCGAGGAGGCAACTGCGGGCTCTGTCATCGCAAAGGAAGACCGAATTTCACCGTTCAGCAGTGGTTCGAGCCAGCGCTTCTTGTCCGCCTCGGATCCATAGCGTTCCAGAACTTCCATGTTGCCCGTATCTGGCGCCGAACAGTTGAAAACTTCGGGCGCGAGGTGGCTGCGGCCCATGATTTCGCATAGCGGCGCGTATTCCAGGTTTGAAAGCCCCGCGCCCCGGTCGGATTCAGGCAGGAACAGGTTCCAAAGCCCCTGTTTGCGGGCCTTTGCCTTGAGTTCTTCGACGACGGGCTGAACTTTCCAAGGCCCTAGATCCTCTGATTCCCGATAGAATCGAGCCTCGTTCGGATAGATGTGCTCTTCCATGAAAGTTTCGATCCGAGCCTTTAAAGACAGTGATTTCTGCGAAATTTCCGGAATCATGATGCGCTTTCCCTATCCGATGACATGCTATTTTTCTGGCGATCACGCTATCGTCACCATCTTCGACAGGCAATAACGTCAGACGAAAAAGTTGACCCTAAAATTTTCGCGGTCTACGGTTCTGTAGGGCCGATGAATTCGAAGCGGGGGAGCGCGAGAGTCGCGGCCATGGTGATTTATAGCTGTAGGGAGGCAGCCGTGATCGACAAAATGGCAGACAGAAAGTACATGCTGGTTCTGGATGACCGGGTTTTCTACTTTGGCCTCCTTGGTCACAAGATGAAGACCCGCAAGTTGGGCGCGGTTTCCATTTATCTCGCTCCGGAAGGCCAGTTCCGGCTTAAAGAAGGTAATGGCCAGTGGTCGCGTCATCAAATCGCTATCGTCGAGCCGTATCAGTCACACGAGGTTGTTTCGGATTGCGGCAGGATCATCAGCGTATTGATCGAACCGGAAAGGCTTGAGAGGACGGAATTGTCACGCCTGATTGCCGAGTACCGCGATCCGGAATGTGTCGCAGGGCTGGTTGCGAGGCTGCGTTCGGTCGCGGCACAGCTTTCCGGGTCAAGACCGGGTGGAGAGATGTCGACTCGTGAATTCGATCGGATCGTGATCGGACGAGAGCTTGCCACACGCAGCATCGACAGGCGGGTCGTTTCCGTCTTGAAAGAACTGGAACTTGAAGGGCTTGAAAGCCAATCGCTCGCCGCAGATCTCGCGGCCAAGATCGGGTTGTCTTCGTCGCGCTTTTTACATCTCTTCAAGGAGCAGACTGGCGTATCCTTTCGTAATTACCGGATGTGGCGACGCGCGCGGACCTTCCTTTTGCATGCAAACAACAGCAGCAGCCTGACCGACGTGGCCCTGACCCTTGGCTACCCGGATTCGAGCCATTTCAGCCATTCTATCCGCAAGACATTTGGGCTGCAGCCCAGATCGATCCGGATCGGTTCGCAGAACCTGCGCGTGGACAGCAGCGCGCGAATGATGGCCTATTCCTGCGCCTGAAATCACGGTCAAGACTTTAACGCCACCCGCTTCTGAGTGGGTGGCGTTTTCTTTGGTAAGGTCAATTCCCTGCTCTCAACGTTTCGACGCAAGTTTTGGAAAAAGCCAGATGAGACAGTTCTGCCAGAGCATTTTGGGAGGACCACATGACATTTTTCCAGACTTTCGCCCCGGGCGTTGCGATCTGTCTGACGGCGACTTCGCTGTCCGCTGATACAACGCTGCGTTATTCCAACTGGCTGCCCGCAACGCATCCTTTCATGTCTGAAGTGATCCAGCCCTGGATCGAAGATGTGGCTGAGGCAACCGAGGGCCGTGTCACCGTTGAAATTCTGCCCAAGGTCGTTGGAACGGTTCCGACCCAATTTGAAGTCGTGCGCGACGGTCTTGCTGACATGTCACTGATTGTTGACGGCTATTCCGCAGGACGCTTCAACCTTAATGGCATCGTTGAGCTACCTTTTCTTGGTAACGATGCAAGGGCGATCAGCATTGCCTACTGGCGTATCTACAAGAAATATCTCGAAGAATTCGCGGAGTACGAGAATGCTATTCCGGTCGCGAAATCTTCGGTCGGGCCCATGGCACTTGCAACCGGACCCGGACCCATCGACAGCATGGACAAGCTGAACGGTCTCAAGCTGAGGGTACCGACCGCAACCGGCTCCAAGATCGTGGCCTCGCTGGGTGGCGCGCCCGTCAACAAGCCGATTAGCGAAATGTATGAACTTATTTCGACTGGCGTGGTGGACGGGATGATATCCTCGACCGAAACCATCAACAGCTTCAAGATCGCCGGATCCATTGGCAACCTCCTGACTGTTCCGGGTGGCCTTGGCAGCGCGGGCATATCCTTTGTCGTGAATGAAGACACGCTCTCTGAGCTGTCCGAAGCGGATCAGGAAGCGTTCTGGAGTGTATCGGGCGAGGTTTTCTCCACCGGTATTGCGGAGGTCTATCACCAGCTTAACGCGCGCGGTCGTCAGGATGTGCTGGACGAAGGCGGCACAATCACCCCTGCATCCGAAGAGATGACCGAAGCACTCAAGGAAAATCTGGCGTCTATCGACCAGACATGGATCGACAAGGCGACTGAAATGGGCCTTGAAGATGCGGCCGGTGTCCTTGCCGAATTCCGGGCAGAGATCGCCAAGGAGGAGGCGAAACTTGCCGGCGAGTAGTGCCAAGCGGTTCGGTGCGGTCAGGCTGGTCATTTCACTGACCGATGGTCTGGCCGCACTGGCTCTCTTAAGTATGATGGGGATCGCGTTCTTTGACGTGGTCGGGCGCAGTTTCTTTCAGTCGCCGATGCCGGGCGCGACGGAACTGACTGAACTGGCGGTTGCCATAACGATTGCCTGTGTCTTTCCCTCGCTCGCCTGGCGCGGTCTTCACGCGACGATTGATGTGCTGGATGTGTTCGTCCCCGAAAGGTTTCGACCCTGGCAGGTGGGTCTTTCAAACCTGCTTTGCGCTGTCAGCTTTGCCTTTGTCGCATGGCGGGTATGGATCGAAGGCGACAAGACAGCTCGTTTTGGCGGGCAGACGCCGCTTCTCGAAATCCCCATGGCGCCCGTCCTTTATGGCATTGCCGTGTTGTTCGGGATTTCGGCGCTGGCCTTCCTTTTCGCCATACTCAATCCTTACAAGGTGGCAGAGGCGTGACCGAAGCACTTATCGGCGTAATCGCCGCATTCATCCTTATCTTTGCGCGTGTCCCCTTGGCTGTGGCTCTTGGCCTTGTCGGGTTTGTCGGCTTTGGTCTGCTGATTTCGTGGAAACCGGCGTTTGCGATGGTTGCCCTGACCGCCAAGTCGAGCCTGTTGAACTACTATCTGTCGGTTATTCCGCTCTTTGTCCTGATGGGGAATTTTCTGACACGGGCAGGAATCTCTCGCGAGCTATACGCTGCCGCCTACGCCGTCATGGGCCATCTGCGTGGCGGTATTTCGATGGCGACCGTCGTAGCCTGCGGGGGGTTCAGCGCCGTTTGCGGATCGTCGCTTGCGACCGCTGCGACGATGGCCAAGGTCGCGATGCCCTCGATGCGCGAATTCGGCTACGATGATCGCCTCGCTACCGGGTCCATCGCGGCAGGCGGTACGCTCGGAATCCTGATCCCGCCGAGTGTTATCCTTATCCTTTACGGTGTCATTACCGAAACCAACATCGGCATGCTTTTTGCCGCTGGCATGATACCGGGTTTGATCGGTCTTATCGGATACATCCTTGCCGTGCGGTACGTAACCTGGCGCAATCCCGACATGGGACCCGCCGGGCCGAAAATGAGCTGGTCCGAACGTATTTCTGCGCTTCGTGGGGTCTGGGCCGTTCTTGCGCTTTTCGTGATCGTCATCGGGGGTATCTATGGCGGCTATTTCACGCCGACCGAGGCGGCGGGCGTCGGGGCCGGTATCAGCTTTGTATTTGCTCTGCTGCGTCGCTCGATGAACTTCCGCGCCTTTGTCGAGGTGCTGGTCGATTCTGCCCGAACCAGCGGTATCATGTTTGGTGTGCTGATCGGTGCGACCATCTTCAGCGAGTTCATCAACTACACCGGCATGCATACCAGCTTCCTTGAATGGGTTACGGGGCAAGAGGTGCGGCCTTGGATGGTAATCGCTGCAATCGTCGGCATTTATCTTGTCCTTGGCTGCGTCCTCGAAAGCCTGTCGATGATCCTTTTGACGGTGCCGATCTTCTTTCCGATCATCGTCGAACTTGGGTTCGACCCGGTGTGGTTTGGCATCGTCGTTGTGGTTTCGGTTGAGATCGGGCTGCTGACGCCTCCGATCGGCATCAATGTCTTTGTTCTGCGCTCGGTTCTGCCTGACGTGGCAACCACGACCATCTTCAGGGGCGTCACGCCGTTCTGGATCGCTGATATACTGCGCATCGCGCTGATCGCTTCGATTCCGGCGATATCGCTGTTTCTGCCTGGGTTGCTGTTTTGAAGCCTCAGCTAAACGACGCAAGCCGCAGCGGGAATGACCTGTCAGAAAACAATGGAACTGATCTGGGCATCTGCGTCCATCGAACTTTCAAGCAATAATCCGGGTTAGACATGGCAAAGATCCTAAGCTCCATTTCCACCGACGCAGAGACCTTCGCGGCCAACCGTAAAGGTATGACCGATCTGCTCGATCAAATGGAAAAAATAGAATCCCGCACCCGAAAGGCTTCGGAAAAATCGCGCGGGCGCTTCGAGAAACGCCATCAACTTTTGCCCCGTGACCGGGTCGCTCTTTTGCTCGATCCCGGTCGGCCGTTTATCGAATTGTCCAAGCTGGCGGGCTATGGGCTTGATCAGGAGGACACCGAAAAGTCGGTTCCCGGTGGCGGCGTGATCGCGGGGATTGGGTATGTCTCGGGCGTGCGCTGCATGATCAACGCGTCGGATTCCGGCATTGCCGCCGGGGCGCTGCAACCTATGGGTCTGGACAAGCAGCTTCGCATTCAGGAAATCGCTCTCGAGAACAAGCTGCCCTATGTCCAGCTTGTCGAAAGTGCCGGTGCAAATCTTATGGCCTATCGGGTCGAAGATTTCGTGCGGGGCGGTAACCTCTTCCGCAACATCGCCCGCTTCTCGGCGGCGGGGTTGCCTGTTGTCACGATCACCCATGGAAGTTCAACTGCGGGCGGTGCCTATCAAACCGGGCTTTCCGATTACATCATCATGGTGCGCGGTCGCACCCGGGCCTTTCTGGCCGGTCCACCGCTGCTCAAAGCCGCGACTGGCGAGATCGCTACAGAGGAAGAACTTGGCGGCGCCGAGATGCATACCGGGATTTCGGGGCTGGGCGATTACATGGCAGAGGATGATCGTGAGGCTATTGGGCTGGCGCGATCCATCCTGAAGAATATCGAATGGAATTCGGCACCGAAGGAAGAGAAATCATACGCTGAACCGGCATATGACCGAGAAGACCTGCTTGGCTTGATGCCGATGGATCACCGCCAACCCGTGGATATGAAAGAGATCATCGCGCGCCTTGTGGACGGGTCCGATTTTGTCGAATTCGGTGAACGTTATGGCGGCGCAACCGTGTGTGGCAATGCCAAGATCGCAGGCTGGCCGATTGGCATCATCACGAATAACGGGCCCATCGACCCGAATGGCGCGGCAAAAGCGACGCATTTCATCCAGGCCTGCTGCCAGGCTGGAACACCGATCCTTTACCTGAACAATACCACCGGGTTCCTTGTTGGCCGCAGTTACGAGGAAGCAGGCAGTATCAAACACGGGTCCAAGATGATCCAGGCGGTCACGACCGCAACTGTCCCACAGTTTACAATCTATTGTGGCGCGTCTTTCGGGGCTGGGAATTACGGCATGTGCGGGCGCGGATTTCATCCCCGGTTCTGTTTTTCTTGGCCCAACGCGAAGACGGCCGTCATGGGCGGTGAGCAGGCAGCGGGAACAATGGCAGTGGTGCAGGAAATGCGCGCAGAAAGGCTTGGCGAAGACGTCGACCACGAAAAACTGAATGCGCTCAAGTCAAAGATTACGGAAAACTTCAACCGTCAGATGGACGCATTCTATACCTCTGCCCGCGTGCTGGACGACGGGGTTATTGATCCCCGGGATACCCGTGAACTTATGATCGAATTGATGCAGATCGCGCGTGAAGCTGATGATCGCCAACCTAATGAAATCCAGTTCGCCGTGGCGCGCCCCTGATAACCGCGAGACGTAAGATGACCAGACCTAAGCCATTCCATAAGTTGCTTGTCGCGAACCGGGGCGAAATAGCAGTCCGTATCATGAAAACCGCCCGTGCCATGGGATATGGAACGGTCGCCGTTTACTCGGAAGCGGATGCGCAGGCAGAACACGTGCGCATGGCCGATGAGGCGGTATGTATCGGAAAAGCCGCTCCGTCAGAATCCTATCTGAAAATAGCAGCGATTATTGATGCTGCCCGCCAGACCGGTGCCGATGCGATACATCCCGGTTATGGCTTTCTTGCCGAGAATGAGGATCTGCCAATCGCGTGTGAGCAGGCCGGTATCGTTTTTGTCGGGCCGGGTGCCGATGCCATCCGTAACATGGGCGACAAGGCAGGCGCAAAAGCGTTGATGGAAAAGGCCGGCGTTCCCTGCGTACCGGGCTATAAGGGCGAAAATCAGGACAGTGATAGGTTGCTGACCGAAGCCAAGCGCATCGGTTTCCCGGTCATGATCAAAGCGACGGCTGGCGGTGGCGGGCGCGGCATGCGGCTGGTTTCGTCGGAAAAGGACTTTCTGAATCATCTGCAGTCGGCAAAATCCGAGGCGAGGAATGCTTTTGGTAACGACATTGTCCTGTTGGAAAAGGCCATCGTGAATCCGCGCCACGTGGAAATTCAGGTCATGGCGGATAAACACGGCAACGCCATTCATTGTGGCGAACGGGACTGCTCGGTGCAGCGTCGCCATCAGAAGGTGATCGAGGAAGCGCCTTCACCAGCTGTCGACTCTGAGCTTCGAGAGCGGATGGGTAAGGCATCTATCGATGCCGTACGAGCCATCGGCTACGTCGGAGCGGGAACCTTCGAGTACCTGCTCGACGGTGACGGCAATTTCTACTTCATGGAAATGAACACACGGCTTCAGGTCGAACATCCCGTGACCGAGATGATCACTGGTCTTGATCTGGTGGAACTGCAATTGAGGGCTGCCGCCGGAGAGAAACTGCCGCTTTCCCAGAGTGATGTTTCCTACAGCGGCCATGCAATCGAGGTGCGCCTTTGCGCCGAAGACCCCTCCGCCGGTTTCATGCCGCAAAGCGGTCAGTTGGCACTATGGGAACCGGCATCGTTCGTAAGGGTGGACCACGCACTGCGCAGTGGCGCCGAGATTCCGCCTTTTTACGATTCCATGATTGCCAAGATTATCGGCCATGGCAGTTCTCGCGACGATGCCAGGCGAAAGCTTGTCTCGGCTTTGGACCAAACCGTGGCGATTGGTCTTAGGACGAACAAGAACTTCCTCTCTGACTGCCTGTCCCACCCGGTCTTCATAGACGGTGTGGCGACCACGGCGTTCATCGCCGATCACGGTGAGGATTTGATGGCGGCGGAAATATCCGGCGAAGCCCGTGCCGCGATGATTGCCGCGGCACTTATGCGGGCGGGGCCGAGCAATCGCCTCACTCACGGGTTCTACACGCCGTTGCGCCTGGCCCGTGGCGACCGCGAATTCTCCCCCATCGTTCAGGCTTTCCGGAATGGGGTATGCCATGTGGAGATGTCGGATGAAGAACCGCTGGAGCTTTGCGTGACCGCGGTTGACGGTAATCGAATTACGCTTGAACTGAATGGTGCAGTTCGTAAAGCCTTGCTTTGGAGGGACGAAACCGGCGTGACAGTTCACTATCAGGGGCGCAGCTATGATTTTCTCGATCTCACGTTCCAACCGACTGTTACCGCCGAGGCCGCAGGTGGCGATGGCAAGGTTCGCGCATCTATGAACGGCAACATCGTCTTGGTCGATATTGCCGTGGGCGACAGGGTCGAAAAGGGACAAAAGCTTGTCGTCGTAGAAGCGATGAAGATGGAACACACGCATGCCAGCATGGTCAGCGGCACGGTGACGGCCGTGAACGTCACGAAGGGTATGCAGGTCAGCACCCACGCCATCCTTGTAGAGATCGACGCCGCATGACTGCCGCTGCCGTTCTGTACAGCCGCGAGAGCCATGCGTTCCGCATAACGCTTAATCGCCCGGAAAAGCGCAATGCGATCAACAACGACCTGATCGAAGGCATATCCGAAGGCATCAAACAGGCCGAGGCCGATCCAGACATCCGGTGCATCGTTTTGACCGGCGCGGGCGATAAGGCTTTTTGCGCCGGGGGAGATCTTCAGCCTGGGGGTGGGTTCAATTTCAATTTTGCCGATCCTTCTACCCCATATGGAAACCTGCTGCGCCAGGCTCAGAACTGCCCCTTGCCGATCCTCGCCGTCGTCAACGGGACTTGTGTGGCGGGCGGCATGGGCCTTGTTGCTATGGCTGATTTGGCCATTGCCGTAGATACGGCGAAATTTGGTTTGCCAGAAGCCAAGATCGGTCTGTTCCCGATGCAGGTACTGGCGTTGATGAAGGCTCTTGTCCCTGCGCGTACGCTGCGGGAGTGGATGCTGACGGGCGAGTTGTTCTCGGCGCGAGACGCGCTCGAGTCGGGTCTTCTCAACTACGTGGTTCCGGCCGAGCAACTGGCTGAATGCGCGGAAGGGCTCATTGCCAGCTTGGCCAAGACATCGCCCTCTGCACTGCGTCGAGGGAAGTATGCAATGCGCGTCGTGGAAGCGATGAGTTTCGATCAGGCCATTGCTTTTGCTGAAGGTCAGCTGGGCTTGATGAGCCTGACCGAAGACGCCAAGGAGGGGCTTGCCTCATTCAATGAGAAGCGGCCTCCGAAATTCACCGGGAAATAGCATGAGTGAAACGTCTGATGTCCTGCTAGAGATCGACGGGAATATAGCGACGATCACGCTTAACCGCCCTGAGCGCCGGAACGCGGTAAACGCCCGGCTGACAAAGGCACTGCACGAGGCAATGCAAGAATGTGAAAACGATCCTTCAGTCTCGGTAACCATCCTCACAGGTGCGGGTTCTTCCTTTTGCGCCGGCATGGATCTTGCTGCTTTCGGTGACGGCGAAGCCAAATCTATCCTGCACGGCCCTGGCCGATTTGCAGGGTTCGTCGGCGTGAAACGTCGCAAGCCCGTGATTGCAGCGGTGAATGGTCCGGCAATGGCAGGCGGTTTTGAAATTATGCTTGCCTGCGATCTTGCCGTTTCTGTGAATACCGCAGTTTTTGGCCTGCCTGAGGCTCGGCGTGGATTGATCGCCGGGGCAGGTGGCGTGTTCCGGCTTGCACAGCGACTGCCCGTCGCTTTGGTGAACGAGATGATCCTGACTGGTGATCCGATCACTGCTGCGCGCGCGCTCGAGCTGGGTCTGATCAACAGAGTAGTAGCACCAGACAGTCTTAAGAAAACAGCTCGTGAACTAGCTGAAAAAATCGCAGCTTGCGCTCCGCTCTCGGTAAGTCTCGGCCTCGACCTTGCACGTACGGCGGCCAGTGGTGACGAAGAGGAACTATGGGAACTGAATGACAAATACCTCGATCAAACTACCGATTCAGCAGACGCGCAGGAAGGCGCGCGGGCCTTTCTGGAAAAACGGTCGCCAATATGGCGCGGCGTCTAAGCTCAGAATTTCAAGGCATTTAGCTGCCAAGATCATTCCGGAAAATGCGGCACGATGAATGCGGCGGTCTTGGCCACATAGGCGCGCGCAATCTGTTCCGCATGCGCTCCATCCCCGGAGAGTACTGCTTCGGTGATCTTGCGATAGCCTTCGATGCGTTCCACGGAGGGTACTGAAAGCCGATTTCGGATCAGGTGCACCTGCAAACGCGGCAGGATACGATGAATTTCTTCATTGCCACTGATTGTGACGAGCTGCCGGAAATACCGGTTCCGGCGACGGAGGAATTCAAAGCGGCCTTCTTCGTCGCGATACTCTTCGATCGAGCGGAAGAGCTCTATGATGCTCTCGCGGGCCCCGGGGGTCTCGATTTTCTGGGCGGCCTGTCGAGCCGCAAGGCCCAGAACGACTTCGGTTATGGAAAAGAGGTTCGCGGCTTCTTCCCGGCTCAGCTTGCGGATCTGGGCACCACGGAAAGCGGCAAGAACGACGATCCCGTCGGAACTCAGCTCCTTGAGGGCCTCGCGCACAGTGCTGCGGCCGACGTTGTAATGAGACATGAGGTCCGGTTCGACCAGACGCTGACCGGCGACATATCGGCCTTCGTAAAGTCCGCGCACCACATCGCGGACGATGTAGCTCGACGTACTTGAGCCCTTGTCTGTCTTTTCGATGCCTTCAGGCATCCGGATACCTCTCAACGGGAATGGAAAATATTCATAAAGCTTTGAACTCTCTCACAGGTTCTTGGCAAGCCTCCAGGCGACCTCGGAAATGGGACAGGCTTGGGCGCCGACCTCTTTGGCACGTTCGTCCGCAGCGGTTCCTTCGACGGCACGCTTTGCGATACCCTGAAGGATGGACGCAATTCGGAACATACTGAGGACAAGATAGAATTCCCAGTTGTCCGGTGCCTTCAGCCCGACACGCTGCAGATACTTTTGCGCATATTCGGTTTCATCAGGAATGCCTGTTGATGCGAAATCCGTTCCTGCCAGTCCCCGGAACAAGTCCGGTGCAAAGCGCCATGTCATGAGATGATAAGCAAAATCCGCGATCGGGTTCCCGATGGTCGACAATTCCCAGTCCAGTACGGCGATGACACGCGGTTCTGTCGGATGGATGAGAACATTGTCGAGCCGGTAATCACCATGCACGACGCGAGCCGGATGCTCGTCTGGCAAATGTTTGGGAAGCCATTCGATCAGCCGCTCCATGTTTTCATTTTCGCCGATGCGGGCTGCTTCGTACTGCCGGGTCCAGCGAGATATCTGTCGTTTGAGATAATCTTCCTTGCGACCGAAGTCTTCTAGCCCGATCTCATCAGGATCGAGACGATGAATCCGGGCAATTGTTTCGTTCATGCTATCGAAGATTCCCGCTCGTTCGGTCTTGGTCAGGTCAGGCAGGCGCGGGTCCCAGAAAACACGTCCGGGCACGAAGTCCATGATATAGAACATGCTACCGATGACGGATTCATCGGTGCAAAGCGCATAAACCTTTGGAACTGGAATTCCCGCTGTTCTCATCGCGGTCAAAACCTTGAATTCGCGGTCAACCGCGTGAGCGCTGCTCAGCACTGGGCCCGCAGGTTTGCGGCGCAGGACATATTCGCCACTTTCCGAGGAAACACGGAATGTCGGGTTCGATTGCCCGCCTTCGAACTTGTTGAGTGCCGGAGTGCCGGAGAACCCTTCGACGTTCGCTTGCAACCAGTTCGAGAGCGAATTTACGTCGGGCCACTGTGCCTTGTCCGCCGTCTGAGTTTGAGACACGGTTATTCTTCCTGTTCCTGTTGGCGGTGCCGCCTGCTCAGGCCATTTCGCCAGTGTAAAGGTCGGAATATGCCATGCGCAGTTCGACCTTCCGCAATTTGCCCGTCGCGGTTTTAGGCACCTCGTCCACGAAAACTATCTTCTTGGGCAATTGAAAGCCACCAAGATGCTTGCCCAGTTCGTCCATGATCGGCTGCGGGTCCTGCGGCGCACCGGGTTTTGCAACGACAAAGGCCGTAACCGCCTCGCCCCACTTTTCATGAGGGATACCGACGGCAATTGCCTCTAGCACCCCGGAACAGTTCAGAAGGTGTGATTCAACCTGCATGGAGGAGACATTCTCGCCGCCACTCTTGATCATATCCTTTGTGCGGTCGAGGAATTCGAACTCGCCCCACTGGTTGATACGGCCCACATCGCCGGTATGGTGCCAGCCGAAACGTCGCGCCTCATCTGTCGCATCCTGGTTCTTGTAATAGCCGAACATGACGTTTGGGCCCCGATGCACGAGCTCACCGATTTCGCCTTGCGGGAGTAGCTCGCCATCCGACCCCATGATCGCCAGATCACATATTACGCTTGGTTCGCCCCAGACATTGCCAAATCGTTTCAACTGCATCTCGGGCCGAGACATGGTTGTAATCGGGTACATTTCTGTCTGGCCCGACGTCAGCATGAAGGTCGGACAGATCCGGTCTATCATGCGCCGCATTAAAGACTCGTACATTGGCGCCATCGTGTGCAATCCGAAACGCAGCGATTTCATGGAGCGCGTTTCCATATCGGGATGGTCCAGCATCGCCGCGTACATCATTGGCAGGCCGACTACGACGCTTAGTTCTTCCTCTTCGATTGCGGCAAGTACGGCTGCTGGTTCGAACCCTCGAAGCAACACGCATTTCGCACCGACGAGCATGAACGACAAAAGCAGCACGTGGGCACCACAATGAAATAGGGGGAGCTGGAGAGGAATGCCGTCTTCGCGCGTGAGGCTCCATTCGACGGCATCAGCCATGATCGACATGTAGATGGACAGATGCGAATGCATCGCACCTTTGGGCTTCGAGGTCGTGCCGCTCGTATATATGATTGCTGCAATGTCATCGCGGTCGATCTCGACCTGCGGTTCGCTCTCGGGCAGATCCGCGCAAAACGGAAATCCCTGCTCGGCAACCGTGACGGGCAGGCTCAGCTTCTTTGCAACAGCGCCAAGGTTGGGATGGTCGGCAAAAACAGGTTCGACAACCACGTGGCTCACTTCGGCATGGGTCAGCGTAAATTCTACGTCTTCATCATCCAGCATGAGATTAATCGGGACCCAGACCAGCCCGGCACGATGGATCGCAAAAAGCGTCACGACCAGCTCGATAGAGTTACCGAACATCATGGCACAGCGGTCCCCGGGCTTGCAGCCGCTATTAATAAGGTAGTTCGCCATCCGGTTGGCCGCGGCATCCAGTTCGTCATAGGATATCCTGCGCTTGCCATCGACAAGAGCGATGTTCCCGGGCATGCGCCGTGCTGTCCTGCGTAGGATGTCGCCAATCGCGATGCGTGAAATACAGGAGGGCGGTGGTGTGACGCCTCCGTCGATATTCCGGCCAGCCATATGCTCCTCCCCTGTTGCACTCCGACACCGCGATGAGCCTAACAGGCAAGGCGGGCAAAACTTGTGGCAATAAGCTAGGCGTTCCCGTCGCCCGCGATCCCCATGTATTTCGTCAGAATGCGCAGCATGACCTCGTCCGCGCCGCCTCCAATCGAGGTCAGCCGTGTATCGCGGTAAATGCGGGAGATTTCGCTTTCCTCGCTATAGCCCATACCACCCCAGAATTGCAGGCATCCGTCAGCAACTTCGCGGGCCAGTCGCCCTGCTTTGAGCTTGGCCATTGTGGCAAGTTTGGTAGCGTCTTCGCCATTCACGATCATCTCGACCGCGCGCCAGTTAAGCGCGTTGAGCGCCTCAACCTCGGACTGCATTTCTGCAAGTTTGAAATTAACCCATTGATTCTCAAGGATTGGTTTGCCAAATGCACGGCGTTCGCGCGTATAGGCTATCGTGCAGTCAATGGCGCGTTGCAACATCGCGGCATTGTTCAGCGCTCCCCAGAGCCGTTCGATCTGGAACTGTTCCATCTGATAGATGAAACCCATATTTTCTTCGCCGATCCTGTTGGTCTGGGGTACGCGCACATCGTCAAAATAGAGTTGTGCCGTATCCGAGGCCCGCATCCCGATCTTGTCGATTTTTCGGGCGACCTCGATACCCGGCGTATCCATCGGCACCACGATTAGCGACTTGTTTCGGTGGACCGGCCCTTCGCCCGTGTTGGCCAACAGGCAGCAGAAATCGGCCTGTGTGCCGTTCGTGATCCACATCTTGGTGCCATTGATGACGTAGTCGCCACCATCTTTCCGTGCCACTGTTCTAACCGAGGCGACGTCCGATCCGCTGCCCGGTTCGGAAACCCCGATGCAACCGACCATCTCGCCCGCAATCGCGGGACGCAAATAAGCCTCGCGCAGTGCGTCGCTGCCGTGTTTCTCAAGCGCTGGCGTGCACATGTCTGTCTGCACCCCTATGCTCATGGCCACACCGCCGGATTTGATGGCCCCCAATGCCTCGGCCACAACAGCTGCATAGGAAAAATCGAGCCCGAGTCCACCGAATTGCTCGGATTTTGAGACGCCGAGCATCCCAAGCTGCCCAAGTGTGCCCATTACCTCATGCGCGGGATAGATACCGGCAGCTTCCCATTCATCGACATGGGGATTCACTTTGTCTTCGATCCAACTCTGGATCGAGCGCCGCACGGCCTCGTGCTCATGGGTCAGCTGCAAGAATGAACCTCCATCATGGTAACGCAATTAAGCATGATCGCTCCCGATGCATGTGCTTGCGGGTGTCAATCGTCGACGTACAGGTCCATCATGAGCTGCGTACACGTCGGGTCGTTCAGGTATTGGTCGAATTCCGTTTGGCCCCGTTCTCGGAGTATCTCTTCATCCAGAAGCGCCTGGCCGGTCATTTCAGAGGGGTCCGAGGCCAAGATGGCATGTGCCGCTTCCGCCATGATCGCCGGGGTCCGCGAACGGGCGATGTATTCCGCCCCTACTTCGAACTCGACAGCTGCCGTGGCAATAGTCGTGCGCGGCCAAAGCGTGTTCACCCCGATCCGACGATCGCGAAACTCTTCAGCCATGCCAAGCGACAGCAATGTCATCGCGTATTTCGTCGTCGTATATGGAATGTATGATCCCAGCCACTTTCGATCGAGATTGATCGGGGGAGAGAGGCTTAGCACATGAGCGTGCTCGGACTTGGTGAGATAGGGCAGGGCCGCCTTGGTGACCGCCAGCACGGCCCTCGTGTTGATCTGGAAGATGAGATCGAAACGTTTCATCTCAATCTTTTCTGCGGGGTCGAGCCTGATGGCGCCGGCATTATTCACCACGACATCTATTCCGCCAAACCGGTTTGCGGCCTGCTCCATCGCTACCGCGATCATATCGTCGTCACGTACGTCAAGTTGGACCGGTAGGGCCTTCCCGCCCGCTGCCTCGACCTCCTGCGCTACAGAATGAATGGTGCCGGGCAATTTCGGATGTGGTTCTGCGGACTTGGCGGCAATGACGACATTGGCTCCGTCACGCGCGGCGCGCAGGGCGATCTCGCGACCGATGCCTCGGCTTGCGCCGGTGATGAAGACAGTTCGACCTTGCAGTGTTCCCGTCATTTTCAGGTGCCCCCGCTATCTTAAACGGGCCTCCGGGATACCAGCCTGGTAAAACAGGCATCAAGAACTCCGCAGACTCCATCGTTACCGTCCAGTTCTATCTGGCGGCGGATGGGGTACTCTTGTGTTAAGTTGCTGGAAGAGGATTACGCCATGGCGATGGCCTGCGTGCCGTTTCCGCGATCAACCCAAGTATAACCACCGCGTGCAACAAGGTTATTCGTATGTGCCAGCACTTCGGTAAAGGCAAAGCTCATTTCATGCGGGCTCAGTGCACGCGGAAACATGATCGGCACCAGATCGGCTGCGGATTTGGGTTCGCTCAGAACGGCCTCGCGGATGATGTCGCAGCGTTCTTCGTGGTGTGCGATCAAATCCGCACAGCGGTCGTGCAACCCGTAGAACGGCAATCTATGTCCAGACAAGACCAGTACGTCGTCACATACCTCTCGCTGGATTCTACCAAGCGACTCGATGAAGCTCCCTAGCGGGTCGCCGGCGGGTTCAAAGGCCATAACGGATACGTTCGGGCTGATCTTTTCGATGACCTGATCGGCGGCAAGAAATAATCCCTCCTCCGGCAGGTACAGCATAACCTGTTCGGGACAGTGGCCATCCCCTGTCAACACCTTGAACCTCCGCGTGCCCAGTTCCAGAATGTCTCCATCCTGAATCCGGCGGTAAGTAAACGGCGGCTTTGAAAGCATACGCATGTATTCCTGGCCCTGCGTGCTGACCAGCGCCGCAATCTCAGGCGTCATGCCGTGGCTTCCGTAGAACCGACTGTATGCTGTCGCAGCCAGCAGTTCAGGAGAATTGTAAAAGTTCATGGCGGAAAGAAATGCGGTACGGCTGGCGATCAGGGGAATTTCCAGAGTCGAGCAAAGCCAGCCTGCCAGACCGATATGGTCGGGATGGTGATGCGTCACCAGAAGGCCGCTGAACCTGAAGTCTTTCAATGGTCCATCGAACAAGGCACGCCACTGCGCCCGACCGACTTTATTGTCGATGCCGGTATCAACTATGACCCAGCCGGTATCATCCTCGATAAAATAGACGTTCACATGATCTAGACGGAAAGGCAGCGACAATCGCGCCCAGAGCAGACCTGGGCGAACAGTGACGACTTCACCCGGAGCCGGTGCAGTATCATAGGGGAAATCCAGCATGTCATTGTCCTTTTGTCCGTCAAGCGAAGGCCTAGGCGCATTTATTTGCGCAGGCCGCAATACGTTCGACCGCATCCGAAGAAGCGGCGCAAGCCATTATTTATGTTTGCTGAAGCTGCGGGCGTACAAGAGATTTGAGTCGGACTGAGTGCGCCGGATTTCACGGCGTTGGCGGTGCTGAAAAAAACCGACCTAGCTATTTGCGCTTGTTTTTCGGTTCCAGGACATGGGGCAAAAGACTGCAACAGCAATGATAGCGCCCGCCCCGAATAGTGCGTTCCACATGGGGAAGCCATCGGCAGTAAGTAGTGGGAACACCGCCAGTACCGGCAATATGGGTGCTGTGAATGCTATGGGTGAGGCTCCGGTCGCCAGATCCAGAAAATAAAGCGATACAAAGCCGGTGACACCAATTCCGATAATCGCGAGAGCATTATGTAAGTCGGGTATAATCCAAACGAAAGGCATTGCAGGTGCTAGTAAAATGAATGGAACCAAGCCGGTATAAAAAAGATTGGCTGCGATCGGTTCGCTCTGCAGGGACCGCGTCATCGCCACATAGGCCGCGAACGATGCTGCCATGATGATCGACCCTGTGAGGGGCAGAACTTCACGTGAGGGAAAGCTGCCGATGACTGCGATCGCCGCGATCGAACTGATGCAGACAAGGATGATGATAACCGGGCGTGGCGGTTCGTGGTTGATCAACCACCCAAAGATCAGCATCAGCGCCGGAGCGACCCAGAACCCGGCCCATGCCTGCCCGCCAGATGCGCCAGCCAAGAGAGCGGCAACAAAGCCGAGGGGCATCGTAAGCATCAATACCGAACGGGACAACTGATAAATCGGCCGTCCTGTGCGCCAGAACCGTTGTCGGCGAAACACCAGCAATACAACGATGATATGAACGAGATAGCGGCACCAGACGATTTGCAGCAAGTTGATCGGCTGTCGAATTCGATGGCCAAAGACATTCTCGACAACAAACCAGCCAACAGTGAAAAGAAACATGAAAGCTATTGCTGCCCTGTTGCTTTCGCTATGAGGGCGCATTCAGATTTCAGCCTCTTCTCTTTCGCTCTCAACCGCTTCCGTTCCGTACAACTCCTTCAGCAACATCTCGGTCAGATCATTTACCGTTGGCCCCTTGAGGAGTTCACTGACCTGAATCGTCTGGGCAAGACCGGTGCGCAACCGATTGTGAAGCTCCATTGCCATCAGGGAATCCATGCCAAGATCCATCAGTGACCGATCCCGCTGGTCGGCCATACCCGGTTCAAGCGCAAGAACACGCACGATCTGATCCGCTAACCAATCGGCAAGAAGACCCGGCTGATCATCGCTATTGGCTGTGGCAAGTATTTCCAGCACGTCCTCTTCCGGGGCGGTTTCTGTTTTCGTTGTCTGTTTGACGATGTCCTTAAATAGCGGACCCGAGGTAGCCGGCAGCTTCGAGCGGTTCATCGGAACGATACCAACCTGCGGTGACGGACTTTCGAATAATGCGTCTGCCAGCATTTCAACGCCTTCGTCGGGCTGGATCATCTTCAGGCCCATGGCCTCCCAGCGTTTATGGTGACGGTCATCGACCTCTGACGCCATACCAATTTCGGCCCAGCTTCCCCAGTCCACGCTTAGCGCATGCAGACCTTGCGCACGTCGCCAGTGAGCGAAGGCGTCGAGAAACCCATTGGCGGCGGCGTAATTCGACTGTCCTGCTGCACCCATTAGCCCTGCACCGGAGGCAAACATTACGAAGAAATCCAGATCCCGCTCTGCTGTCAGCGCATGCAAAACAAGGGCACCGTCGACTTTGGGTCCCATTACCTTGGTGATGCGTGCGGGTGTCATTTCCGAAATCATCGCATCGTCAAGAACACCTGCCGCATGGATGATCCCTCGAAGTGGCGGCATCTTCTGTTGCGCGTCGGATAAAAGCTCTACCATCGCCTCCTTATCTGCCACATCGACACCGCGCGTGATAACTGTCACACCAAGCTGTCTGAGCTTGTCGATTTCCGGCTTGGCATCCGCAGTTTCGCCGGACCGGCTGATCAGGATAAGGTTGCGTGCGCCGGATTCGGCAAGCCATCTGGCTGTTCGCAACCCGATCCCTCGCAAGCCGCCCGTAACCAGATAGCTTGCATCGGCGGATATTCCTTCAGGCCGCGTCTGTGTCAGAACGATCTTGCCAGTGTGACGTCCTTGGGCCATGAACCGGAAAGCATCCTGAGCCTGTTCAAGCGGCCAGGCACGATGGCTCATCGGCGTCAATTTTCCTTCCGCCATCTGATCATAGACTTCCTGAAGCAAACCGCGCACCAACCCGGCGTCCGCAGCCGTGATGTCACCTAGATAAAGCTGATGATAGCTGCGCCCAGGATATTCCCTGTCAATACGGGCCTGATCCCATTCGTCGGTCTTACCGATTTCGACAAAACAACCGCTTTTCGACAAAAGGCCAAGGCTGGCAGGAATGAATTCGCCCCCGAGAGAATTGAGGACAAAGTCGAACCCTGTGCCGTCGGTCGCATCCGTCAGGTCCGATACAAAGGACAGGGAGCGGGAATCGCCGACGGCTTCGGCGCCTAGTTCAAGAGCTAGAGCACGTTTTTCGGGTGTGCCTGCAGTGCCGAAGACTCTCGCGCCCATGTCCAGAGCGATCTGTGTTGCGGCCATGCCGACACCACCGGTTATGGCGTGGATCAGAACCTTTTGACCCGGTTGGACATTTCCAAGCGTTTTCAGCGCATAACCCGCGGTGAGATAGGCAACCGGTACGCCCGCCGCCTGCGCCATCGTTAGAGTGGGAGGCTTGGGAACCACCAGCGAGGTATTCACCGTGACATAGGTGGCAAAGCTGCTGTCTGCCATGGCGACGACCTTGTCCCCGATGGCGAATTCGGTGACACCCGGACCGAGAGCGGTCACGACGCCTGCGCATTCGCTTCCCAGCGGGCCGGGATCGCCGGGATACATTCCGAGAGTGTTCAAGACGTCTCGGAAATTGACCCCGGTGGCACGGACCCGCACCTCGATCTGATCTGGACCCGGTGGTATGCGGTCTACCTTGGTCAAAGTCAGGTTCTCCAGCATCCCACGCTTGGTGATGTCGAGCAGCAAGGATTCTTCGCCAGCGGAGGGCACAGTACGTCCCGGGGCGAGGCGCGCGGCATAGCGCGAGTCTCCGCGAAACGCAGTCTGGTCTTCGTCATCCGGGTTGGTGACCGAAAGAAACAGTTGTTCGATTTCGCTGTCCGAAGCTCTTGGGTCAAGATCGACACGGACACAGTGAATTTCGGGGCGCTCTGCCGCTACGACTCCGGCAAAGGCATTCACAGGCGATTGCGCAAGATTTGGAGGCTCGCCAAAGATGGACTGGCTGCCACGGGTGATGAACCAGAGCCGTGTTCCGTCCTGCACGCCTCGGGCCAGGCCAAGGGCGGTTGTGAGGACCCGGCCATGTTCATCGGCATCCAAAGGCCAGAAGTTAAGAACCCCTCGTACCGGGCCTGTCTCTTCAAGCAGTTCTCTGATTTGCTCGGTGTCGCCGACCTTAAATTCAGGTCCTTGCCGGGCCATGCAGATTTCGCCACCGGCAGCACGCAAACGTTGTGCAAGCTTTTCGCCAGTTCCTGTTTCATCGGCGAGGACCAGCCATTTGCCGATGGTATGATCAACCGACGCTTCTGGTAGCGGCACGCTTTTCCAAATGATGTCGGACAACCAATCGCCACGATCTTGCGCCCCGAGCATCCGCCGTAGGGTGCTTCGCTTTACGCGCTGGAAACGGAAGCCTCTTGCGAACAGAACCGCATTTCCTTCCCCGTCAAAGAGATTGAAATCACATTCGTATTGATCGGTTTCGCCCGTTTCGCGCTGTGTCAGATGGCAACGCACGTTGCGAGGCAACGGAGCTAACACCTGAAAATCTTTCATCGCAACGGGCATGTACGCATCGCCGCTTTCCTCGGATTCGAACAAGAGTGCGCCGAGCAATTGCGCACAGCCATCGACCAGAGAAGGGTGCGCTATGAAACCCTTGTCTGATAAGCCATCTGCAAGATCGATCTGTGCCCAGGCTTCGGACCCAAAACAGCGTATGTCGCTGAGCGGGCGGAAGGCCAGGCCATAATCGATGCCGAACGAAAGCAACCAGCCATAAAAAGCCTCTGTTTCAATAGGTGTAGCGGACTCGGGAATCTCCGGCAGGGCGAGTCCATCTTTTGGTGTACTAGCGTCTGTTAATTTGGCTCGCATGTGTAGCCGCCATTGAGCGGCGCCGTCTTCCTCGTTTGGCGGCAGACTGTAGATTCGGATATCGCTTTGGGTTTGTCCTTCGTTGTTGACGACTACCTGCATCTCGACGCTGTCGCGTTCCGGCAGAATCAAACCGTTGCGAATTTCGATATCATGCAAGGCCAGCTTCGAGTAACCGGTCGCCTCTTTGGCCGCGCCTAACGCCATTTCGATAAACCCGGCGGCAGGGAAGGGGGCATGATCATAGATACGGTGATCTTCTAGCCAGGGATCTGTCGAAACTCCGATGCTGCTTTGAAACACTTGAACAGGCCCAGGGTTAGATTTCCCAAGCAATGGGTGGTTCCCGCGTGTCGTGACAGCGCTTTGATTTTCGTCGAATTCCGCCCAGTAGCGTTCACGCTGGAACGGATATGTTGGCAAAGCTTGGCGTGATGCCGGTGACCCTCCGCCGCCCAGTAGGTTTGCCCAGTGCAATTTCTGACCGTGCACATAAAGCGCCGCTGCCGCCCCTTTCAGAGTTTCGCTATCGCTGCGGCCTTTGCGCAAGGAACTAACCCAATGTGCCTTTTCGGATTTTTCGCATTGTCTGGCCATGCCAATGAGGCTTGCCGAAGGTCCCACTTCGAGAAACGTCTGAAAACCGGATTGCAGCAAAGTCGCGATAGAGCCGGCAAAATTGACTGGCTGCCTGATGTGACGCGACCAATAATCGGGTTCGGCAATCTCTGGCCCGGCGATTTTTCCGTTAAGGTTCGAGATAAGCGAAATTTCCGGAAGCTTGTAACGAATGCTTGAGGCAATTGCCGCAAAACTTTCCAGCATCGGCTCCATCAACGGTGAATGGAAAGCGTGCGAGACGGTGAGCTCCTGTCCAGTGATGCCATCGCTCTCCAGCCGTTTGAGTACCGCAGATACAGCGTCGCGATGGCCTGAAACAACCGTGTTGGACGGCGTGTTGATCGCGCCGATACCGCAAGAGGATTCATATCCTTGGAGCGCAGAGCGAACCGTTTCGACATCGGCGAAAACTGCGGCCATAGTACCATCGCGCGGCAGTTCACTCATCAGGCGGCCGCGTGTCGCTATCAATCGCAGTGCTTCTTCGAGCGTAAATACACCAGCAACGCAGGCGGCGACATATTCTCCGACGCTGTGACCAATGACCGCCGCAGGTTCCACACCCCAGCTTTCCCAAAGCTTGAACAGTGACCATTCCACCGCGAAGAGCGCTGGTTGGGTGTAGGCCGTGTCATTCAGCAGGGTCGCATCTTCGTCGAAAATCACGTCCAGAAGCGGGCGCGGAAGCTGCTCATCCAATTCCGCCGCACATCTATCGAGGGCAGCACGGAACACAGGCTCATTGGCATATAGGTCCCGGGTCATGCCAGGGTATTGTGACCCTTGACCGGTGAACATCATGACCACCTCGGGTGCGCTGCCGCCGGGGACTGAACCGCGTTCTACGCCCGGCCGAGACTCGCCCTTTGCAACGGCATCAAGTTTAGCCAGCGCATCCTCGCGGTCCGATACGACACACGCGATACGTCGGTTCAGATGTGACCGACCGAGAGAGAGTTCCGCGGCGCATGTGGATATGCTGGCGTCCGGATGTGAGCGTATGTGGTTGGTCAGCTGACCTGCCATGGCTGCCAGCGCCTTGTCGCTGCGCCCTGTCATAGGGAGGATGGTATGCGAGGACTCGGCCAGCGGCAGTTGCTCTTCGATTTGGGGTGCCTCTTCGAGAACGACATGCGCATTGGTGCCGCTGAAACCAAATGAACTTGCACCGGCCCGCAGTTTGCCGTCGTTCGGTGCCACCCAAGGTGTCAGACTGTCGGGAACCTTTATCGGAAGACTGTCCCAAGGGATCAGCGGATTGGGATTTTCGAGGTTTAGGTGGGCCGGTATCTGGCGATGCTGTAGGGCAAGCGCTGCCTTGATTATGCCGGCAATGCCGGCAGCACCTTCGGTGTGGCCGATGTTCGTCTTTAATGAGCCAACCATAAGCGGCGCATCCTTCGGGCGGTCTCCGAAGACTTCACCAAGCGCATTGATCTCGATTGGATCGCCAAGGGATGTACCGGTACCGTGAGCTTCTATGTAAGAGATATCCGACGGATCCAGTCCTGCGTCCTTGAGCGCGGCGCGCAAGACTGCGACTTGAGCACGCCCATTCGGGGCCGTCATACCGGTACTGCGCCCGTCTTGATTAATCGCGCTTCCTTTTATGACGGCGACAATCCGGTCGCCGTCGCGACGCGCATCGCTCAGACGTTTGAGGGCGATCATTGCACAGCCCTCGCCGCGGGCATAACCGTCTGCCGAGGCATCAAAGGTATGGCATTTGCCTGTGAAAGACATCATCCGAGCCCTTGCGGTCAGAATGGAGCCAGTCGGGGACAGTGTAAGCGTAACGCCACCGGCAAGGGCCATGTCCGCATCGCCGCTCCGCAAGGCGCGGACCGCTTCGTGCACCGCCACCATGGATGATGAACAGGCTGTATCAAGCGCGAAATTCGGACCGTGCACCCCAAGGAAATAGGACAGACGGCCAGAGGCGATAGAATGGGAAGAGCCCGATGCTTCATATGCGTCAGCTGTCTGTTCGCCCTGGAACTTGGCGGAACGCATCGCATAGTCATGGGCCGTCATGCCTACATAGATTGCGGTTTGACTGCCCGACAGCGATGCGGGCGCGATGCCAGCATTTTCAAGTGCTTCCCACGTAACCTCAAGCAAAAGGCGTTGCTGGGGATCAAGGCTGACAGCCTCGCGTGGCGTAATGCCGAAAAATGCCGGATCGAAACCTTCGACATCATCAAGAAAGGCGCCCCAGCGGGCGTAAGTCTTGCCTGCGGTATCCGGGTCAGGGTCGTAGATCGATTCAATCTCCCAGCGGTGTGGCGGCACCTCCGTCACGACGTCGCGGCCTTCGCTGAGGAGTTCCCATAGGGCTTCCGGCGTATTTGCCGAGCCGGGAAAGCGGCATCCTATACCGACAATTGCGATCGGTTCGGATTTCCCGGCCTTGAGTTGCGAAATCTCTTCTTCAAGGCGCTGGATCGTGAGGACAGAACGTTGAAGCAATCCGTGATAGTCGGGGCTTGGTTTATCGCTCATGAATTAAAGGTCCTGTCTAGTCGATCCAGTTGGAGCGCAAGTTGTGTCGCCAAGTCTTCTTCAGACGCGGTTTCGACGTCCAGTTTGTTCTGGCCGGTCTCTGGTTGCTGAACTTGCGTATATTGTTGATTGGGCGCGATCTTTTCACCGATGAATTTGGCGAGCGCCGCAATCGAAGGGTATTCGAAAGTGACAGTTGCGTGCAGTTGCAAACCAGAAGCGGTATTGAGCAGGTTTCGCAGTTCCACGGCCATGAGGCTGTCGAGTCCCCGCTGTTGAAGCGGCTCGTTTATGTCGATGTCGTCTTCGGGAGCTACCCCAAGAACTTTGCGTGCAAGGTCACGCACCGCGCTTTCAAGAATCGTGCGCTGCCGGTTGCGGGGCGTTTCCGCAATCAGCGCAGGCAAGTCAGATGGACCAACGGTCGTTTCCTTTTGCGGCGCCAATCTTTCGTCAGCGGCCGATGGGGAAACTTCGGGGATTAACTCGGCAAACAAGTTTGTTGATTGCCCGTTGGCGACCTCTCGCCAGTTTGCATCAATGACAGAAACCTGCGGGCCAATCTGTTTGGAGCTCGCAAGAATTGCGCCTAGTGCTTGCAATCCGACCTTCGGGTTAATGGGGAGCAACGACTGGAACCCACGGCTGCTCTGGCGCGCGCCTGCGCCAATGTCGGCCCAAAGACCCCAGTTGATGGTCAACGCGTCGCGACCTGCCGCCCGCAGCCGGAATGCCAGCGCATCTTCAAATGCGTTTGCGGCTGCATGGTTTGCCTGCCCGGCGGATCCGGCCAGCGATGCACCCGAAGAGAACATTATGAACCGGGCTGATTGCGGCAAGAAATGCAATAAGTTCAATGTTCCGGCGACCTTTGCCTGCATCACCTTTTCGATCTGCGGCCAATCGAGATTGACCACAGCAGCGTCAGCCAGCCCGCCTGCCGCATGGATCGAGACGGCCACCGGCGGCAGCGCATCTGCAAGCTCATCGAGGCAACGCTCTACATCCGAAGGGTTCGACACGTCGCCATGCAACACGAGAATCTCGGCGCCACTTTCGGTCAATTTGTCGATTTGTTTCTGCGCAGCCGCATTTGGTGCCGACCGGCCCAGCAGCGCGACATGCTTGACGCCTTGGCTCACAAGCCATTCCGCAGTAGCCAGCCCCAGACCGCCAAGTCCGCCCGTTATGAGGCAGGTGCCACCCGTGGGAAAGTCCGGTGTTGTGCCGTTTAGAGAATTTCTCGCCGGAACCAGCCGTCGAACCAGTTTTGCGCTGCCGCGCAGCGCGAATTGATCCTCGTCCGTCGCACAGCGGACTGCATCCGCCAACTCAGCGACAGAGGATTGCTTGTCCTGACCCGCATCTGGGTCAAGATCAATTCGCCTGACGGCGACCTCGGGGTGTTCAATTGCGAGTGTGTGTGAGAAACCCCAGACGGTTGCCTGTGCGGGTTCGGTGTCAGCACTGTCATGTGTCGCCTGGCCACCACGAGTCACGATGCAAAGCCGTGGCGAAGCGCCAGAAGCGGCTGTTAACGCATGCACCGTACCAAGAAGATCTTCGAATAGCGTTTTCTGTCCGGCAACCACCGCATCGGCGCTCATCTCCAAATCTGTCGACGTGTCCAGCGAACCAAGATGGATGATTCCATCTACGCGATCTCGATTTAGATATTCATGCAATTTTGCGCTGTCGGAAGCGATCAATGCCTCATCGCCAAGAGCCTCCAACGCATCCTTCAAGGAATGTTCTAGGTTACCGCCGGGCGAAATGATCCAGCGAGAGTTAGCGCGCGCTTCAGCAGGTCTCCGCGCGGCAAGTATCGTCTGTTCAGCCAAGGCGCCCCTGGTCTCACCTGCCGGAAGGAACCCGACCTCTCGAAAGCCCATTTCGTCGAATAGAGCCAGCCATTCAGGCTGCGGAAGCAAGGCATATGACCTTCGTGAGGTATCCTCATAGGCCCACCAGCCTTCCAACATTCCAACTGTCAGATCACCGAAACGTTGAGGTTTGGTCGCTTCGAGCATGAGCAAGACACCTTCGGGTGCCAGTAGGTCGCGAATGTGGCCGAGTGAGGTTTCAAGGTTTGGGGTTGCGTGAATGACATTGCCAGCAAGGATCACGTCAAAGCTTCCTTGGGCAAATCCCTGCTCGGTTGGAGACAAAGAGATATCAAATGGCCGGAAATCCATTCCTTCGTACTGCTCAAACCGGCTTCGCGCCCGGTTCAGGAACAATGGCGAAATGTCAGTGAATACGTAGTCGACGGGCTGATCGCCAAGCTGCTCAAGGATGCGCGCAGTTGCGCTGCCTGTACCGGCACCGATCTCAAGGATGCGCAGGCGGCGGTTGTGAGGCCAGTTTTCTGCGATTTGTCTGATCATCTCGGCCAAGGCTGCTGTATAGGCACGCGCCGGCGGCGAAAGTTCGTAAAGGTTTTGGGTAAGTTCCAGTGAGCCTTCGGGAAACAGAAGGGTTAACGGATCCGTTTGGCCGCGCAAGACCTCTGCCAATGCCTTGCCGCAGCGCTGGGTTAATTCGATTTCCGCGGCACATTCAGGGAAATCGTTCAGTAACCGGGCGGCCTCTGCCTGCATGTCCCGGCGTTCACGGGGCTTAACAACTTGATAAGCATCGTCTGTTGGCTTTAGGGTGCCATCTTCGGCAAGTATTTCCAGCATACGGCTTACCAGGCGCTGGTATTTCGACAGTACGTTCGCGCCGGACAATATGTCCGTCGCCGCAAGCTGGTCACCGATTGCCCAAGGGATACCAAGATCGTTTAGCGCGGCCTCAATAAAGCCTGACGACAGAGTATCTAGCCGACGAAGAAAGTCCCCATAATCAGTTTCAAGTTTGAGGCTGTCGGACAAAGACTTCAGCACGGGGGCTGCAGACTTCACCAATTCGGAGGGCCGCGTGGGAACGCTATCCGGGCGCCAGACGACCTTTTGAACGATCCGTTTTACGTCATCCAAACTCGTCTGCACTCCTACATCATGTGCGCGGGCCTGACGCAGGGTGACGTCCTTGAAAGACACCAGAGGCGTGCCCTCCGGAGACACTAGTCGTACATTTGCCAAGACGCTGTTCGTTTCCCCGAATTGCGAAACGTTGACTTCGCTGCGAAACGTCTCCGTAAGCGGCGCGTGCCAAATAATGCGCGCTGCTCCAAAAATCATGTAGGGGTCGTCCAGATCGGGGAGATCCAAAGCTGCACCAATGACCTGTAATGCTGTGTCAGTGGAGACCGGATCGGCAAGAAATTGAGAGCCAACAATTTTGGAGGCGGTGATGTCGCCAACTGCCAAACCATCGCCTGCCTTTAACGTGTCGATCGTCCTGAATGCACCGCCGATATTGATACCGAGCGCCTCAAGGTTCGCGTAGAATTCGTTTACAGGTATCGGGAAACTTGCCTTATCCGCGCATATCGCAGCGGTAAAGACATCAGATGCGGGACCAAGAGTGCCTTCGCATAACGTGACCCAGGTCGCGTCAGTCTGTCTTGCTGAAATTCGAAAGCTGGCCGAGGTCTCATCTTTCGGGATCATCGAAAGTTGCAATTTATGGACTTCGCCCTCACTCAGTTGAAGTGGGCGGCGGAGTAGGAAATCACGAATTTCGATCGATTTGCAGCCAAAATGCTGCTGCGCCACCTGCCAAGCCCAGTCCATCTGGTAAGTTGAAAGTAACATCGAGCGGCCATGCACCGACTGATCGTAAAGCCAAGGTATCGTCGCTGGATTCAGATCAATCTCGAAGAGCCGAGTGTCTCCGAGCGAGTGAATGATTTCACGTCCTGGCAGATCGGTTGAGATGCTTTGTTCTTTGGGTCTGGAAGCCGGGTCTATCCAATAGCGTGACCGCTCGAACGGATACCCTGAAATCCGACGCCGCTCCCGTGGCCAAGGAGCGTCAAAGGAACGCCAGTCTATGTCCACGCCAGCGACATACAACCGTGCCAATGTCGATAGCATTTCCTGCAGGTCGTCATGTTCACGACGCAGGGAGGTCAACCAGGTCGCAACATCCGGTTCGAGGTTTGCCTGCCCCATTGGCAACAAAGCCGGGTGCGGACCGATTTCGAGAAAGATCCGCGCGCCTGCTGTCTTGGCACTCTTAAGACCATCTGCGAAGCGCACCGGTGAGCGCACATGTTCGCGCCAGTAGCTTGCCTGCAAAAGTTCGTTCGTTGCTTTCTGGCCGGACAGGTTTGAGATCAGCGGTATCACGGGCGCTGATAGGTTGCAGGTGCTGACCGCAGCTTCAAATTCGTTCAGGATCGGCTCCATAAGAGGCGAATGAAAGGCGTGTGAGACATGTAGTCTGGTTGAAGTGACGCCGAGCGCTTTTGCGGCTTTATCCGCTGCGTCCATTGCGTCGAGCGCTCCCGATATGACGACATTCTGCGGACCGTTGATCGCTGCAATATCAATCTGTTCGCGCCAAGGAGCTATCAAATCGCGAGCGGCCTCGGGTGTCATCCGTAACGCCGACATTGCGCCGGGCTCTTTTAGCGATTGCATCAGTGCCCCGCGTTCAGCGACCAGATGCAGCGCTTCTTCGAGAGAAAATACTCCAGCAACGCAGGCTGCCACGTATTCGCCCAGCGAATGTCCCAACACCATCTGCGGTTCAACGCCCCAGCTGCGCCAAAGTTTGGCCAAGGCCCATTCGACCGCAAACAGAGCGGGTTGTGCAAAAGCGGTCTTGTTTACCTGTTCCGTCGAACTTTCCAGCATCGTCAGAAGCGGTACTGGAAGTTTACCTTCCAAAATGGCAGCGCAGCGGTCGATTTCAGCACGGAAAACGGGGTGACTGGCGTAAAGGCCAGAGGCCATACCAGCATATTGGGCACCTTGCCCGCTGAAGACAAAAGCCAGCTTTGGTGCACGTTGAGGAACTACGCCTTCCGCATATCGCGTTTCTGTTCGGTCACGCGCCGTAAGCAAGGCATCCGCCTCTGCAGTGCTGTGAGCGACTACAGCGATACGTTGCGCATGATGATCGCGGCCAGCGTTCGCGACGTGAGCGATGTTTGCCAAATCTTCGGTGCTGACGAGATCGGCGCGTCGCGCTTCGATCAGATTGGCGAGACTGCTGCTGCTTCTCGCCGAGACGGTCAGCAGATGCTGCTGACGTTCATCCACGGAAGTCGTCGCAACGTTCGGTGCCGGCGCAGGTTCAACAACAACGTGCACGTTCGTGCCACTGAACCCAAAGGAGCTAACACCCGCCCGCAGTGGCAGACTGTCGGGCCACGGCTCATTTGTACGCTGCGGCTCAACTGGGTGATCATTCCAGCTTATCAGTGGGTTGAGTTCTTTCAGGTTGACTTGGCCCGGCAGGATACGATTGCTGATGGACAGCGCTGCCTTAATCACTCCTGCCACGCCTGCCGCTGACTCAAGATGTCCAATCTGGGATTTTACGGAGCCTAGCCGCAACCGTGTCCCACGCTCTGAACTTGGGCAAAGGGTTGCTCCCAAAGCATGTACCTCGATCGGATCGCCAAGCGCCGTGCCGGTTCCGTGGGTTTCTACAAATCCAATCTGGCCGGGTTCAACACCAGCATCTTCAAGTGCAGCCTTAATCACCGCTTGCTGGGCCACCCCATTCGGTGCAGTCAAACCGTTGCTGCGCCCATCCTGATTGATGGCCGAACCCGAGATAACCGCCACGATGCGATCATTGGCAGCCTGAGCGTCTGCCAATCGCTTTAGTATCAGGACACCGCATCCTTCTCCGCGCACAAACCCGTCAGCTCTGGCATCAAACGTCTTGCAGCGCCCGTCGGGTGCCATCATGTGTGAACGAGACAGTGCAATCGTCGTCTCGGGCGTCAAAATAAGGTTGACGCCGCCCGCCAGTGCGGCATCGCATTCACCTCGCCGAAGACTTTGAACTGCCTGATGGATCGCAACCAGCGAAGAAGAACAGGCCGTATCCACCGACACGCTGGGTCCCGTTGTCCCGAGCACATAGGACAAACGGCCAGATGCCATCGAGTGAGCAATGCCCGAGGCGGTATACGCGTCATAATCGGCATGCCCGGCATCGCGAAGTATGCCATGGTAGTCGTTGCCTGAAACACCGCAGAAAACACCGGTTCTGGTCCCAAACAAAGACTTTGCAGGAATCCCCGCATCTTCCAGCGCGGCCCAAGCGACTTCGAGCCAAAGGCGCTGTTGCGGGTCTAATGACTGCGCTTCGCGAGGCGCTATGCCAAAGAACTGCGGATCGAATTTGTCGATGTCCTTTATCCAGCCTCCCCAACGGGTTGCGGTCTTTCCGGGAGCGTCAGGGTCCGGATCATAGTAGGCGTCGACATCCCAGCGATCCTTGGGCACTTCGGTGATCGCTTCCTCGCCTCTTTTGATCAGCGACCAATATTCAGCAGGCGTGTCGGCACCGCCGGGAAAGCGGCAGCCCATTCCAACGATGGCAATCGGCGATCGCTTTTCGAGTTCATCGATCCGGGCTTTTTGCCGCGCCGCAAGCAGCGCGAGGCGCTTGGGCGAATAACTACTGATCCGTTTGAGGAAATCGCTCACGCCGAGCCTCCCGTTGCAGTGGCAAAGAGGGCTTCGATTTCGTCTTCGCTCAGATCTTCAAGATTTTCGATATCTGGGGCACCGGCTCCCTTTTCGGCAGAATCGGGTTCGTCGTCCTCAGGCAGCATCGCTGCAAGCCGGCCTAGCAGTCCATCAGCAAGAGCGGCCACTGTGGGATGATCGAAGACCATCGTTGCCGGAAGGTTGAGTTTACCGCCCATGCCAGCTGAAAGCTTGTTGCGAAGATCTACCGCCATAAGCGAGTCGAGACCCATCTCACGTAGGGGTCGATCAAGGTCGATGTCGTCCTGATTTGCCAAGTCGAGCGTTGATGCAACTTGTTCCGCGACGAACTCCAATACGATGCTGCGCCGCGAGGCCCCGGTTGCGGTGGTCAACTCATCGATGACAAAGGCCGGCGGTTTACGGAGCGTAGCTGGTTTCCGAGGCTCGGGCGAAATTTGGCCCAGTCGCTCGAGAAATGGCGAAGTGCTCATGTCCGGACGCTGTACTCGGAAGGTCGTCCAGTCCATCGGGCAGGCCATAACCTGCGCTCGACCAGAGGTCATCGCCGCCTGCGCCATTTCCAAACCAGCCGAAGTCTTGATCGGGCGGATACCCAGCCTGCCTGCAGTCTGGTCAGCCGAGGTCTCGGCAGCGATGCCAGCCTCGGACCATGCGCCCCAGGCAATACTCGTTGCGGGCAGCGCGAGAGACTGTCGATATTGAGCGAGCGCATCCATGTAAGCATTTGCTGCCGCATGGTTGGTCTGGCCTGCCGACCCTAGCGTTCCGGCAACGGATGAATAGAGCACAAAGAAATCAAGCGCGCATGAGAGGCTTTCGACATGCAGGTTCCAGCTTCCGCCCACCTTGGCTTTGAGCGCTACGCCAAACTCCTCGCGCGTCATGTTCAGAATGCTAGCGTCCGACAGCTGCCCGGCTGACTGCACAATGCCTCGCAGCGGCGGCAGATCGCGCTTGAATCTTTCGAAGAGCTTGGCAACTGCGGCTTTGTCGGAGATATCTACTTGATAGGTCTCAATACGGACACCTTGCGCGCATAACTTGTTCAGGACATCAGAGGCTTCGCTATCAGGTTTACTTCGCGAAACCAGTATAAGTATGCGAGCGCCGCCTCGGACCATTTCACGGGCCGTTTCAAGGCCCAGCCCACGCGTCCCTCCAGTTATCAAGTAACTGGATTTCGGGTCTAGGTTTGAAAGACCTTGCTGCTTTACAGATGGCAGTAGCACGATCTTTCCGACGTGCTTTGCCTGCGCCATGTATTCGAACGCTTCTCCCGCCTGGTCCAGCGGAAAGCTTGTGACGGGCAGCGGGCGGAGCGTGCCGTCGCGCGCAGCGTTCATCACCTTGGAAAACAATGCGTTCGATACTTCGGGTGACGTGGAGCGGATCTTCGAAAGATCGAGGATGTGATAAGCCCCTTCAGGTCTGCTCTCATCAAATCTGCTTTGCGTCCAGAGATCGCGTTTACCGATCTCGACAAGGCGTCCCACCTTAGCGAGACAAGCAACTGTTGCGTCGATGAATGGCCCCGAGAGCGAGTTCAGCGCCAGATCAATTCCCTTGCCGTCGGTGACTCTCAGAATTTCGTCAGTAAATCCTGTGTCCCGCGATGAGAAAACATGCTCGATCCCGGCCGCCCGTAAGCTTTCCTGTTTGGCTTTGCTGCCAGCGGTCGCGATGATCCGGGCACCCGCCGCTTGCGCGATCTGAACTGCCGCCGATCCGACTCCACCGGCTGCTGCATGGATAAGAACCCACTCACCTGCGCGCAGTTCGCCGATGTCTATCAAAGCGTGATGAGCTGTCATAAATGCAAACGGCAGAGTAGCGGCCTCGGCCGGTGACATTCCAGACGGAATGCGCGTCAGCTCAGACGCACGCCCGATTGCGCAATTTGCAAAGCAACTGGTCGCGATGCCAACCACCCGATCACCTGCCTTCAAGCTCTCCACTTCCTCGCCGACAGCACGCACGATACCTGCGCACTCACCGCCAAGCGGTTCGGGATCGTTACGCATATCAAGCGCATTCATAACATCGCGAAGGTTGAGACCGGCGGCGAGGATTTCAACAAGCACTTCGCCCGGCCCGGGGCGCGGCTGCTCAACCGGAACCAGTTGCAGATTTTCAAGCACACCGTCCGGCGATTTTCTTAGCGCAACGGCGCGCCCATCCGGCGAGACAGGAGCGATTGCCGTAAGCCTCGATGCAAGTCGAGCGTTGCCACGCACTGCAATTTCCACTTCACCTGCAGGGCCACGAAGCAAGTCCGCAAGTTCAGACAAAATTGGCTGTCCGTCGTTGTCCTGCGGCAGGTCGATCAGAGTCGCGGCCCAACCCGGGAACTCGGCTCGCAACGCCCGAACCATGCCCCAAATTGCAGCCTGTGCGGGATCCGGACAATCAGACTGTCTGATCTTCTGAGCTTGGCAGGTCGCGACGACAAGTCGTGGCATGTCGCCAACCGGGCCATTCCGAACAAGCTGTTGAACGGTTTCTCGCAAATTTGAAAGAACTGGTTCGGGTCCGTTGGTGTTGATATCCGCGCCGAGTGACCTCAGATCAAGAATACCGTCTAAGGATTCATCGTATGCAGCATTCCATTCACTTGGCGAACTTCGCAGCTCGATAGAAAAGCCTGGCATCGTCAGTTGACCTGAGGCTGCGTTGCCTGCTGTGCTATCAGCGAGGACAACCCATCTCTCGTTGGTATTCACAGCTTTCGAAATCGGTTTGCGTGCGGCAAAGATCTTTTGCCGTGAAAAATGAGTGGACCCAGACAAATCTTCCGCCTCAAGCCCACAGCCCTCAAGAAGGGCAATCCATTCTTCGGCACCGATCAGCGGATAGTCGGGTCGTAGTTCCTTGTCTGAAAAAAGCCACCAGCCTTCGGTCAGGCCAAAGGTTACATCGACCCATTTTTCCGGGGCGACGATTTCCAATAGCAACATCATTCCGCCTGGCGCCAACGCCTCACCTGCACGCTCGACTGTTTTCCGCAAATCAGTGGTGGCGTGAAGCACGTTGGCGGCGATCACCAGGTCATAGCTTTGGCGCGTGATGCCTTGCGCTGTCAGGTCGTCTTCGATGTCGAGCGTGCGGAAACTCATGCCGTCGCGGTCGCCAAACTCGGCTTCGGCTTCACGAACCATCGCCGCACCGATATCCGTGAAGGTATAAGAGAATTTAATGTCCTTAAGCCGGGAAAGCACCGTTGCCGTGGTTCCGCCCGAACCTCCGCCAATTTCTAGAATGCGCAGAGGTTCGTCCGAGCCAGAGCGTGCTTTGCAAAGATTCTGCACAATGGCGGCAATCGTGCCGTTGAATGCAAGCGACTCGGGGCTGTTGCGGTAAAGCTCGCGCGCAATCGAAAGGTCACCACCGGGGAACAAGTCGGATACCGGATTACGGCTGCCGAGCAGAATTTCCGGGAGGTTCGGGCCGCAGTTTTCCATCAACTGAAGCTTTACGCGCGCATGGGGGTGCCTTGCGAGAACCGCTTTGGACGCAAGATTTGGATCGGCCTCAACCAGTTTGCTCTGAACGACCCAAGATTGGTGGTCGCGCCGAAGAGTTCCATCCTCTCTCAAGATTTCGAGGAAACGGGCGAGCAGGCCCCATAGGCGCTTGGGGATAGCAAGCTGTCTGGCAAGACTTTCCAAAGTTACCGTATCACCAATCTGCGGCGCCCATCCAAGCTTTTGAAGACAATCAGAAATCCATATGGCCGTGAGACCATCAAGCGCGGTGTTCGCGGCATCATATCCGGCAAGATCCAACTTTTCCGACAGCGCAACGAGGGTTTGGCGCGCTTCGGCGGTCAGACTTGCGGGGGCAGGCATCGAAGTTGGCGATCGAAGCTCAGTCCATTCGACGGCATAGAAGGCGTCCGCTGGTGCCTGTCGGGTTTCGCGCAAGACGACGTCGGAAAGTTCTGCCACGAGTCCTTCATCATCCGTGATCGTGACGGATGCTAGCAGGGTCTGGTCGGCTGATGTGTCTACCGGCCCTGTCCGGGCAAAAGCGCGCAGACCAGCGCCGGGGCTACGAAAAATCGATACACTTCCAATGGAAAACGGAAGGTATGCAGAAGATTCAGCCGTCGACGCGGGCAGGGCTGCAGCAATGACCTGGAGGCAGCCGTCGAGCTGTGCGGGATCGAAGAAGTAGCGGTTCCTTGTCTCGCGATGGCTTATTTCTCCGAGGGCTTCGTTCCCCCCATTACGGAAAATCCGTTCCACTCTTTGCAAGCTGGGTCCGAATTCGAAGCCCCGTGCGGCCAGATCGGCATAATGCGTTTCTCCATCCCTGAGATCATTTTCATTATTTTGAAGAATCACCGTCGGTGCGCTTTGTGAGATCGGCATTTCCGGCACAATCCGGCAGGAGGCATGGTGCCGCCATGCGCCAGAGTCGCCTTCTGAAGACAGTATTTCCAAACTGCCACTACCCTCACCATGAGCAACAACCGTCTGGATCAAAGTCTCGTCCTGAGAGTCGAGTACCAACGGTTCCCGTAGCGTCAGGTCCGCAAGACTGTATCGCCCGACAAGGGCGAACTGAGCGGCAGACATGGCCATCTCGATCATGGCTGCGCCCGGAACGATGCAGCGTCCATGAACGACGTGATCGGCTATATGATTAAGATCTTCGGCCAGAAGGTGCTTTTGGAACACGCTGTGACCATCGATAGCAACATTTAGCTTTCTGCCAAGCAATGGATGCAGTTCAGTCGTGTCACCGGTCGCGATCCGTTTGTTTGCCCGAAACCAATACCGCTCGCGTTGGAACGGGTAGGTCGGCACATCGACGATGCGTCTTCCGGGTCCACTAACTGCGCGCCAGTTGATGTGAGCGCCTGCCAGCCAGGCATCGGATACCGCTTTCATAAGAGTGGTTCGATCCTTACTGCCACGTCGTAGTGTAGCTGCGACTGTCGTGTTGCTTTCGCCAAATACCTCAACGGCCAGCGGCAGAAGGGTTCCGTGAGGGCCAATTTCGATGACCAAGCCGGGTTTGAGGGCAGCAATACTGTTGAGACAGTCGCCAAAACGCACCGCCTCACGCATGTGCCGCCGCCAATACTGTGGCGTTGCGATCTCATCCGTAGCCGGCTGGCCGGTGACATTGGACATCATTCGGAGGCGAGGCCGCTGCATGGGAATGTCTCTGATTGCAGCTTCAAAATCATCCAAAGCTGGTTCCATAAGCGAAGAATGAAAGGCATGAGATACGGCAAGAGAACGGGTGGCTATTCCAGCACCTTCGAATTTCTCGCAAGCGCCGGCGACATCCTCGATCAATCCCGAAATCACGGTTTGCGTTGGACTGTTAACGCCTGCAATTGCGGCAGTTCCACCAAGCTCATCCAATATTGTCTGAACTTTCGCTTCAGGCGCAATAACGCTTGCCATAGAGCCACCTGACGGAAGCGCCTGCATCAATTTCCCGCGCGCGGTAACCAGCCGCAACGCGTCCTCAAGTGAAAATACGCCGGCGATTGTCGCTGCCACGATCTCGCCCAGCGAATGGCCAGCCACGATATCGGGTCGGACGCCAAAGGCACTCCAGAGTTCGGCCAGAGCGTATTCGATTGCAAAAAGCGCCGGTTGCGCGTTTCCGGTCAGGTCGATTTGCTTATCGTCTCCTTCCTCGAACACGAGCGTTTTCAGCGGTGTCGCGAGCTCGCTGTCCAGCACCGCAGCGCAACGGTCAAATGCTGCGCGAAATACAGGTTCGGTGTCGTACAGGTTTTTGCCCATTCCAGCGTATTGAGCCCCTTGCCCGGAAAACAGGAACGCGGTTCTGGGTGGATCGCGGGGTACTGACGCGGGGCCGGACACATTGGTTGCACTGCGCCCTTCTGCCAGCAACCGAAGACCCTCGCAGAGTTCCGTCCTGTCCGAGCCGATCACGGTCGCCCGAACTCCAAGCTGTGCCCGGCCTGCCGTTGCAGTATAGCAAAAATCGGCAACGTCGGTTTCGGGGTTAGCCAGCCTTAGAGTATACGCTTCTGCCAGTTCACCAATTGCCTCACTCTCTCCGGCAGCAGACAGTGCTAAGATCATAGGAACTTCAGAGGTCTTAGATTCGTCGGTGGTCGCGGGCTCGACATCTCCGAGAACGAGGTGAGCATTTGTCCCGCTGAAACCGAAAGAACTGACACCGCCAATCCGTCGACCGTTGCGAGCCTGCCATTCGCAAGGCTGACCGGATACCGAAATCGGCATATCATCCCAGTCGATCAACGGGCTCGGTTCCGAAGCGTGCAGGCTGGCCGGGATATGTCCTTTCTGCAAAGACAAAGCCAGCTTTAACAGGCCGGTAGCGCCGGCTGCCGCCTCCAAATGTCCAAGATTGGATTTGACGGAACCGATCAAGAGTGGATCGGATTTGGAATGTTTACGGAACACGCCCGCCAGAGCGCCAGCCTCGATGGGATCACCAAGAGAAGTGCCGGTGCCGTGCGTCTCGACATAACCAACGTCTTCCGGCGTGACGCCTGCACGTTTCAGCGCCATGCGGATCACCGCTTCCTGAGCCGGGCCATTCGGTGCAGTCAAACCGCTGCTCGCCCCGTCCTGATTGACTGCACTGCCAAGTATCTGCGCGATGACCCGGTCGCCGTCTGCACGGGCGTCGGACAGACGCTTGAGGGCAACAACGGCACAGCCCTCGGCCCGCCCAAATCCGTCGGCACCCGCACCAAAAGCTTTGCATTTCCCGTCAGGAGCTAGCATCCGGGCCTGCGACAAGGCCGTGAATATATCCGGACCAAGGATCAGATTGACGCCGCCCGCCAATGCCATGTGGCAATCACCTGTTCGAAGAGCCTGACACGCCAAGTGCACAGCCACCAGTGACGACGAACAGGCCGTGTCAATCGTGACACTTGGGCCTTGTAGCCCAAGGATATAAGACAGTCGCCCACTCAACGTACTGTGAGCGATCCCAGAGGCAAAATGCGCGTCCAAAAGCGCGGGATCACGAGTCTTCAGTTGTTCATAGCTGTAGTCATTTCCAGCTGCGCCGACAAAAACGCCGGTGGCGCTACCGACAAGACTATCAGCGGCCTGACCCGCGTGTTCCAGCGTCTCCCAGCAGACTTCGAGCATCAGCCGATGTTGCGGATCGAGCCCCTGTGCCTCGCGCGGAGACAGACCAAAAAAACCCGGATCAAAGCCATCAATAGTGGACAGGAACCCCCCGAAGCGTGTGGAAATCTTTCCTGGAGCGCCAGGGTCCGGATCGTAGAGCGCATCATGATCCCAGCGATCCCTCGGTACCTCGCCGATAGCGTCGGTTCCATTCCGCAATAAATTCCAAAACTCTTGCGGGTTGTCACCGCCACCAGGCACCCGGCACCCCAGCCCGATTATCGCAATGGGTTCGGATGCCGCAGCTTCGACCCGGGCTAGCCGCGACTGGGCTTCGTCCAGTGCAAGGAATGCACGTTTGATCGGGCTCAGTTCCCCTGAATTCTCCGGTCTCTTGGTCATTGTCGGGAAACTCTCTCAAGCAGCAAGGCTTCGACCTCTTCATCCGTCATATCGCTGATGTCCGGTGCGTCAGTGACTTGTGGGACCAGATCCGGGGAGGCTTCTACGTCATCGACGTCGTCGTCTGACATTCGTTCGAGAACAAAGGTGGCAATGGCTTCTATAGATGGATGATCGAAAGCGATCGATGCGGGCAACGGGTGCGACAGCTCCAGCGCCTCAGCGAGCAGTTTCCTGATCCGCATGGCCATGAGAGAATCCATGCCCAGATCCATGAGCCTCTCGTGCCGTCCCGGCGCATCGTCATCTTCTCGTCCGAGCACGCGAATGACCGTCCGGCGAACCTGATCACGTATCATCTCGAGCCGTTCTGACTCGGTCGCTTCGGCGAACAATGCAGCAAAGCCAGATCGCACCTGTTCCGGCGCTGATCGAACGTGTTCCGTTACTACGGTTTTCGCCTGAGTTGGCCGAGCTTTTCCCGCCTGCCGCGCAAGAATCACGTGCTGGCCAAGAATGCTTGCTGCCGAACCTGCTTCTGGCCATGCCGATGCCTCAACGAAACCTGCCCCCTCCAACGCGCGGCACCAGATTTCTGGACGCATCAGAGGGTTATCAACACGCAAACCGTCGTTGAATTTCTGCCAGCCTTCGATCAGTCCAGTGGTTATATCGAACCAGTCGAGATGCTCAGTTGACTCAACGAGCATCAGCAAACCACCCGGGCGTAATAAGCTGCGCAGGCGCTCAAGTGTTTCGGGCAGGTCCGAGCCCGCATGAACGACGTTTGCCGCGATCACAAGATCAAGGCTTGCAGCCTGAAAGCCTTGTTTATCAAGCGGATTTTCCATGTCGAATTTACGGAAAACAATATCAGAACGATCTCCGAACCTTTCGCGACCCCGGTCCAGAAAGGCGTCGCTGACATCCGTGTAGATATAGCGCGCCGTGCCTTGGGGCAGGGCAGAAAGAATGCTGGAAGACGTGCCTCCGGTGCCCGCGCCGATCTCCATGACTTCAAGCACCTTACCGACACCCTGCATGCCAGCCATCGATGCAACGGCGGATCGCGCGAGCCCGTTAATATAACGCATCATCGCGCTATCTTCGTACAGGGCCTGCGCAAGTTCGAATGTGCCATCGGGGAACAGGGTTTCGAGTGGCGAACACCTGCCGCTGATCACCTCAGGCGCAAGCGCGGCACAATGGTGTACGTAGTTCAGCAATGCTGTGTTGTCGGCAAAGAGACCTTGTGCCTCTTTCCAGAGTACCGTCATATCCGGCGCTTGCAGAGGCGCAGGCGCTATGTACACGCCGTTATCATGGTGCAAGACACCTCGAACACAGAGGCGCTCCAGCCATCGCCCGATCAGATGCCGATACATTTCGTCGGCGCCAAGGGCCGTCATGATCTCGTCAAAGGTCAGTTTCGAACCCGGTACGGTCAAGACCCCGGCATCGTGCAACGTCTTTTGAGCAACCGCAGTCGTGATGCGGGTCAGATGCGCCCATTTTTCGTGATAGCTGCTGAGGTCGAGATCAAGCGGCCCACGTTCAGCTTGCAAGGTCAGCGCACTCGTAACGGTATCCCAATAACTGCGCGGTTCTGGTCCCTTCGTTGAAAGCGCAAACTTTTTTCGTTGGAACGGGTAGGTCGGCGCCGCTACGCGTCGTCCCCCGGCGTTGCTGTTTTCCAAGAATCCACGCCAGTTGATGTCGGCACCGTCCGCAAAGAGTTGCGAGAGGCTGTCAGCCATTTCGGACCAATCATTCCTGTCACGTTGCAAGCTTGGAAGAAATGAAATCGCGTTACCGGTGGCACATTCGTCGGCCAGACTTAGCAGCATCGGATGTGGGCCGATTTCGATCGCATGGGTCGCACCGGTATCGACAAGCGTTTTCATCGCGTCAGCAAAGTGCACCGGCTGGCGCAAGTTTTCGGGCCAGTAATCTGCCTCGGCCATGGCCTCCGCCGAAAGAAACTCTCCCGTAACTGTCGAGATAACCGGAATTTTCGCCAATCGCAGATTCACCTGCTTCATGCTACTGCGCATCTCGTCGCAAACCGGTTCAACAAACGCGGAATGTGCAGCGAAAGGCACATTCAGTTTGCGCGTGCGCGCGCCCTTTTCGGAAAGGATATCAAGGCATTGAGTGAGAAGATCTTCTGGCCCGCTTAGCGTCACGCTTTGAGCGCTGTTGTAAGCTGCGATAGAGACCTGGCCATCATATTGTGCAAGTGCAGCTTCGATTACCTCAGTTGCGGCCGATACCGATGCCATCGATCCACCCTTTGGAAGTGACGCGAGAAGTCTGCCGCGGGTCGCCGCTGCTCTCACAGCATCGGAAAGTGTCATTACGCCTGCCGTATGGGCCGCCGCGAACTCACCTAACGAGTGACCCAGAACCGCCGATGGGGTTATTCCAAGTGCTCGCCAGAGATCGCTCAGCGCACATTGCACTGCAACCATTGCTGGCTGAACGATTTCGGTCCGGTCCAGCACATCTCCGGCAGTCGAATTCAGTGCCTCTTTCAGAGGAATCCCGATGATGTCCCTGAGCGCTGCATCTGCCGCATCAAAGCTGCGACGGAAAACAGAGGACGTGGCCAACAACTCCTGCGCCATCGACGGGTAGTGTCCGCCCTGACCGGAAAATAGGAAGGCAATGCGCGGCTTCCGGACATTTTCAGTTTGGCCGATGTGGCACGCGTCGCTTGATCGGTTTGCCAGAAAATCACGCAAGCCAGAGCGCAGCCCTTCCGCATTCTCAGCTGTCACAGCAAACCTATGTTGCAGGTGTGAACGCCCAAGTGCGGCGGTCCGGCAAAGATTCTTCGCCGACTGACCCGTTTCCAATCCAGCCGCGTAAGCTTCAGTAAGATCGCGCAATGCCTGCGGATGCCGCGCCGAAAGAGGCAGGACAAGATACTTAGTCGCGCTCTCAACCGGCGCAGGCACATCAGCCTCTTCCAGGATCACATGTGCATTGGTCCCGCTGAACCCGAAAGAACTTACCCCCGCGCGCAGCAGCCCGTTTTCTGACCGCAGCGGCGTATGGGTTGTCGGAACAGCAACCGGAGAATGCCAGTCAATCTCGGAGTTACCGGTGGAAAAGTTAAGGTTGGCCGGAAGCTCCTTCCGCTGCAAGGCGATCACTGCTTTGGCAACCCCGGCGATCCCGGCGGCAGCTTCGAGGTGGCCGACTACGGTTTTTCCCGCGCCCAACAGCAAAGGCTGTTCAGGCGGTCTTTCAGGACAACAGGTTGCGATCAGGGCCCGAACCTCAATCGGATCACCAAGCGGTGTGCCGGTACCATGGGTTTCGACAAAGTCGAGGTCGCGCCCTTCCAGTCCGGCATCCTTCAGCGCAGCCCTGATGAGGTCTTCCTGGGCTGTACCGTTCGGCGCGGTTAGTCCGGCGCTATGACCGTCCTGGTTTATTGCACTGCCTCGAATGACGGCAAGAATTGGGTCCTGCGCATCAAGCGCGTCTGACAGTCTTCGAAGGACGATCATGCCACAGCCTTCGCTGCGCACATATCCATCCGCACTCGCATCAAATGTTTTGCAATGCCCGTCGGCCGCCATCATGCGGCCGCGGGAAAAGGCAATATTCAAGTCCGGCGTAAGGATCAGGTTCACACCACCGGCCAACGCAAGATCACACTCATTGTTGCGTAGCGCCTGAGCCGCAAGATGCAGACTGACTAATGAAGAAGAACAGGCAGTATCGATCGAGATCGCCGGACCACGCAGCCCTAGGATGTAAGAGATGCGACCTGCGGCAACGCTTTGCGCCGTTCCAGTGCCATGATAAGGTCCGACAATTGATCTGTCGGAAAAAGCCGTGCGCCCGAAATCGACGTTTGCAATTCCAAGATAGACGCCCGTGCGCGAACCGCGCAGATCGGACGCCGCAATTCCTGCGTTTTCAAGCGCCTCCCAAGCAATCTCAAGCACAAGGCGTTGCTGCGGATCCAGATTGCGCGCTTCTTCGGGGGCAATGCCAAAGAAGTCCGCGTCGAACATATCGACGTCCTCGATGAACCCGCCGTAACGGGTGGTCATGCAACCGGCGGCGTCAGGATCCTCATTGTAGAAGTCTTCGATTTCCCAGCGATCATTGGGGATCGGCACGATGCCGTCCCGCCCGGACCAAAGCAGTTCTTCGAACCCAGCCGCATCTTTTACGCCGCCGGGCAAACGCAGCCCCAGGCCAACGATTGCCAAAGGTTCACGCTTGTCGCGCTCAGCCCGCGCGAGCCGCGCCTTGAGTTCCCGGATCTCGTTCAGAGCCCTGCGGATCGTGTCCTGCGTATCCGTTGGCCTTGCTTGCGTCATGACACTGCTCCGCCAGATACGGACTGAGCCAGTTCCGCCTCGAGTTCTGCCAAGATGTCGTCGTCGCTGAGTTCGTCCGTGAATTTACTTTCGAGGTTGTCCGATGTCAGACCGATATAGATTGACCACGCCTCGGCAAGGTATCGTACAAGGTCGTGCAGGGTGGGATGGTCGAACAACAAGGTTACCGGCAACGGAACGCCCCCCACACGTACAAGCATGTTACGGAATTCGACGGACATGAGAGAATCCAGACCCTCATCCTTCAGGGACGCAAAGGGTGGGATCGAGGCACTTTCAGGCAGGCCGATTGCCTTTTTGGCCAATTCAGCCAAGGCATCTGTCATCGCCTCAGCCCGCAGCACATCCGGCTGAGCACGAAGACGATCGAGCAGGTGTTGCGTCTCTCCCGGCTGTTTTACTTGCTCGGGCACAGCGGCGACTTGGGAAAAATTTTCGAACACTGCCAAGTCGAGTCCCGTCGGCGTTGTTCGCAGGAAAGTCGGCCAATCGATATGCGCAACAGTTGCCGTCGCTCTTCCTTGCGACATTGCTTCTTCGATCGCAGCGAAACCTTCGGCGGGGGAGATTGCAGGCACGCCGCGTTCCGCCCAAACGTCACTTCCGCCCTTTTGCAGGTTTGCGGCCATGCCACCGCCCTGCCACGGCCCCAGTGCAACGCTCAGCGCAGGAAGCCCGCTCGACCGGCGTTTATGCGCCAGAGAATCTAGACCCGCATTGGCAGCGAGATAGGCAGCTTGTCCCGGCGACCCCAAGCTCAGGCCAGCGCCGGACAACAAGATCATGAAATCCAGCGGGCGATCCCTGGTCAGTTCATCAAGCAAAAACGCGCCGTCGAATTTCCCGGACATGACCTCTCGTACATCCGCAGCGGTCAGCAGGTGAAAGGCTTTGTCCCTTAAGACTCCCGCTGCATGAACGACGCCTTTCAGAATGCCGAGCTTGTCGATCCGTTCCCGGACTTTTGTCATGCTGCCACGGTCAGCAGCATCCGCGCTAAAAACATGAATGCGGACGCCTGAGGACTCGAGATCGGAAATCGCAGTCGCCGCGTGCTCATCCGGATCGTGCCTTCCGGTCAGCACCAATTGTCTTGCGCCATGCCCGGCCAGCCATCTCGCCGCATCAAGCCCGATGGCACCAAGACCGCCGGTGATCCAATACACACCTTCCGGGTCAATAGAAAAGGGCGCGTGACTGGCACGAAGGACTGTCTTGCCGATATGTTTGGCCTCGGCCATGTAGCGAAATGCCGACTTAGCTGCGCTAAGCGGGAATTCCCGAACCGGCAAAGGTTGCAGTTCATCTGACCCGAACCGTTGAATCACAGAGCTCATCAGTTCAGGCAAAAGACCGGCCTGATTGATAAGCTCTTCACCCAGATCATAGGGCAGGTAGTTGATGTCCGGGCGCTGTAACGCGACCTCTTCCGTTGTCAGAATGCCGCGTTTGCCAAGCTCAAGAAACCATCCGCCCTTAGCTGTAGCGCGCAAGCTTTCACTAATGAATTCACCCGCCAGGGAGTTGAGCACGATGTCAACTCCGCGCCCGTCTGTCAGCCTGATAATTTCTTCAGAAAATTCTGCCTTGCGAGAGTCAAAGACATGGTCAGCCCCTTCGGCGATCACAAATGCTCGCTTTTCCTTGGACCCCGCAGTGGCAAAAATCCGGGCGCCACAGTTCTTGGCAATCCTCAACGCGGCAAGGCCGACGCCGCCCGCAGCGGCGTGGATAAGAATGCTGTCGCCGTTCTTTATTCCTGCCAGATGTTCCAGCCCGTAACTCGCGGTCAAATAGGCTACGGGTTGCCCAGCGGCCGAGGCATCGGACAATCTGTCCGGTGCATGCACCAGCAAATCTGCGGTTCCCACCGCCTCGGCAGCATGTGAGCAAGGCACCATTCCCATGACCCGTTCGCCCGCTTTGAACCGTGTCACAGAGTTTCCGACTTCGAGAACAACGCCACTGCATTCGGCACCAATGGTAGCGGACGCATCAGGGTAGGTGCCTAGGGCCAGAAGTACATCGCGGAAATTTAGACCAGAGCAGCGTACAGAAATGCGGACTTCATCCGCGCCAAGGTCGCTTTTTTCCATCGGCGACAGTTCAATAGCTTCGATGGCCTTTTCGCCTGTCACCGCAAGACGCTGCAGTTTGATGTCCCCGTTCGCTACCCGTGCTCGCTCCAGACGCGGCGCAAGACGAACACCATTTCTCAGCGCTGTCCAAGCAGGACCGGTCTGGGTCATTTCGTCGAACAAGGCAGCGGCCGAGGCGGTGCTGTCCGCATCAATAGCCCTGAAACTGAACTCGGGGTGCTCGATCGCAAGCGCTCCCATTGCTCCCCAAACACTCGCCCCTATCGAACAACCGGGTTCGTCCGAGGTTATCCCTTGGGCGTCCCTTGTCAGTAATCTCAGATGGGGAACAGAGATGTTGTCCTGAGCGAGAAGTGACTGAATCACATGGATCGCCCCGATGACTGCCTCAGCGGCGCTGGAACTTTCGATTTGAACCGGATCAAGCCTCAGGCAAAGCACAACGCCAGATGGCGGCCTGACATCTCTAAAAACCTTGTCAATCGCGCGTGCCACCGCTTCGCGATTGACAAGGTCTGGAACGGTCAGGTCAAAAACCGACCCTGTCGTTTGTTTCAGATCTCGAACGGTCTCCGCGCTGCCGCCAAGATCAACCAGCAACCAATCGTCGGCATCCTTTGGTGTCCCTTGGTCTGAATGCGCTTTCCACTCCCGAATATAGGTGAGCTTGTTATCCGCGACGCCACCGATTTCTTTCGTGGCCTCCAACAGCTGCAAGCCCTCGATCCGCGCGCAGCAGGCACCAGACGCATCAAACAAAGCCACATTTGCCAGGCATGACATCACGCTGCGTTCTGTGACCGACGCCACCGCCTTTAGCGGCCCATCTGAGGGACATGCCATCGATGCCGAGCTCACAGCGACAGGAACGAATGGGGCTTTCTCAGGCGCATCGATCACACCCTCGGCGGCGATCAGGGCCAGTTGAAACGCCGCGTCCAGAACAGCGGGATGGAGAATATGCCCGGCGCTTCCCGGCGGAGTTGATACAATCCCCGAAGACAGATCTTGATCGATACGGATGTCAGACAGCAACCTAAAGCTGGCACCAAATCCAAGCCCAGAACGTTCAAACTGCGCCTGACTGGGCTCCCCTGTGGGCCACGTTGTTGGCAGTTCGTCAGCTTCGTTCCCTGCCCGCAACTCGCACAGTGCCGTCGCAGCCAAGTCCCATCCACTTTCAACGGGAATAAACCACTCAAGACTCTGTTCAGTATCTGAAATCCGGCGCGCGACGATCTGCCAGCTCGTATCAGGGTTGGTGACCTCAACCGGCTTGAGCAGGGTTAAATTATAGAGCTGCACAGCATCGCCAAGCAGTTCACGCGCAACCGCCAAAAAACCTTCGATGATGGCTGCGCCAGGCAGAAGCGTTCTTTCGAAGATGACGTGATCGCCACACCATTCGAAAATGGCTCCCGCATCTCCTTCAAATTGAGTTACATCGCCGGGCGCCAAGACACTACGACGCGTGAGCACAGGATGCTGTCGTCGGCCCGTTGGCTTGACTGCCGGGGTGTCCGGTAACCAATGGCGACGACGCTGCCATGGATAAGAAGGCAGTGGTACGACCTTGCCCTCAGGCCCGAAAGCCGTCCAATCGGGCTCCACTCCGGCTACAAATAGCGCGGCACTTGCCATTGCGACGCATTCAGCGTCTGGCAGGTTCCGCCGCAAGGACGCAATAACCGACACTTCGGTTTCATTCACTGTTTCAGCAATTGAAGCACCCAGGACAGGATGCGGTCCAATCTCCAGAAAGCAATCGTGTCCGACGCCTGCAAGTTCTTCGATGGCGGCGGCAAAGCGCACCGGCTCACACATGTTCCGGGCGAAATATTCAGCGGTAAAGCCTTGCTCCATCGTCTTCCCGGTCACAGTTGAAATGAACCGGATCGATGGAGACGTGGTTCCGATACCTTCCAGGGCCGCGCAAAGGTCGGGCACGAAGGGTTCCATCTGCACGCTGTGAAAGGCATACCGCACGGGCAGGCGGCGCGCCTCGACCCCGTCGCGCACGAAGCCTTCGATCACTTTATCTAGCGCTTCGGGTACTCCGGACAAAACGCACGTGCGTGGGCTGTTGACAGCAGCAAGGCTGAGTTCGCCCTCGAACGGGCCAATCCTGCGTAGCGCTTCTTCTTTGCTGACTCCGACAGCAACCATAGCACCGGTTCCGTCCGCCTGTTGCATGATCCGCCCACGGTGGACGACGATGCGTGCCGCCGTGGCCAGATCAATCACACCCGCGATATGGAGCGCCGCGATTTCGCCGACACTATGGCCGGTTACAGCGTCAGGAATGACACCACGTGCCATCCACATTCGTGCCAGAGCGACCTGAATTGCGAAGAGCGCGGGCTGGGCGATCTCGGTATGCTGCAAACGCGTGTCATCTTCGCCGCGCGAGAGCTCCGATTTCAGGCTAGTATCCCAGTGCGTCGCCAAAGCGGCATCGCATTCCTCAAGCGCTGCGCGAAAACTCGGCGAGGACGAAGCAAGCTCCTGTCCCATGGCGAACCATTGCGGACCTTGACCACAGAAAACCATGGCAAGCTTGCGCTTTTTCGCAGTTCCCTTCAGCACGGCGCGGCTGAACCCGGTTTCGGTCGCCTCGCTCAGCGCCTTGGCCAGTTGATCCTTGTCATGGCCAACGACCGCGAGACGTTCAGTATAGTGCGTGCGCCGCTCAGAAGCGGTAAACGCGATATCATTAAGGGAGTCCGGCGAGCTGCGCAAAAACTCCGACCATTTTCTTGCAAGATCATCCAGGGCTTCAGTTGATTTGGCGGTCAGCGGTATAATGACCGGTCCGACGGGGGCCTCAGCCATACCGACTTCTGCTAATCTCGGAGCTTCTTCGAGAACGACATGAGCGTTGGTACCGCCAACGCCAAACCCACTTACCCCGCAACGCAGAACCGTTTTAGGATCGAAAGCAACTGGCTGTTTCGAGATTTTCAATCGGGTACCGGCCAGATCGATGTTGGGGTTGAGCGTTTCGAACAGCGGCTGTGGTGGAAGTACGCGATGTTTTAACGTCAGCACGCTTTTTATGGCACCTACAACGCCAGCTGCGGCCTCAAGATGGCCAATATTGGCTTTGGCTGTCCCAACGTAACACGGTGCCCCATCTTCGACCGCGATCCCCACCGTGGACGCCAGCGCACCAACCTCGATCGGGTCACCAAGCGCCGTACCTGTGCCATGTGCCTCTATGAAGCTGATGCTTGCGCCGTCGACCCGGGCAGCATCCAACGCCTCGCGGATCAAGGCCTCCTGCGCCGGGCCGTTGGGCGCGGTCAACAAGGTCGATTCGCCATCCTGATTGACAGCCGAGCCACGGATAACCGCGTGGATCTGATTGCCCTCTGCGATAGCATCGGAAAGACGTCGCAGCACCATCACGCCGCAGCCTTCACCACGCCCGAACCCATCGGCAGCAGAATCAAAGGCTTTGCTGCGCCCGTCCGGGGCCATGAACCCGACTTTTGATAGCGAAACCATCAGGTCCGGCGTAATCATCAGCGAAACGCCACCCGCGATGGCCAGATCGCTCTCGCCGCCGCGCAGGCTCTGACAAGCCATGTGGATCGCGACGAGCGAGGAAGAACACGCAGTGTCAATCGATACACTCGGTCCTCGCAGATCAAGCAGGTACGACAGACGATTCGGTACGACACTGTGGACGGTCCCCGTCAAAGTGCGCAGGTCGACCTTGGAAAGATCACGGTATGACAGCCCCGCATAATCGCAGTGATAACTCGCGACGAAAACACCTGTGCGGCTACCACGTAGGCCAGCATTGACCTGACCCGCATCATCCAATGCCTCAATGGCGCATTCGAGAAACAGTCTCTGCTGTGGATCCATCGTGTCGGCTTCACGAGGCAGAATGTTGAAGAATGTCGCATCAAATCCGTCGATCTGGTCGAGAAATCCGCCACGGCGCGTACTCGATTTACCGGGGGTTGCAACTTCGGGGTCATACCATGCTTCATTGTCCCATCGATCGGCCGGAACCTCTGACGTTGTATCCCGCCCCTCGGCCAAAACTTCCCAATAGGCATCAGGCGAATCCGCGCCGGGCACACGACAGGACATGCCCACAACCGCAATAGGATCGGCAGAGAGAATACCACCCGCTTTTGCCCGAACATCCTTAGCCAGCATCGAGAGCTTGAGCGCCGACAGGCCGTTAGTCGAGTCTGTCATCCCCGCACCCCTGTACGTTTCGGACGCAGAGCCACGGCGAGATAGTCGTCGCTGCTGTCGGCGAGGGCCTCCGCCAGATCGTCGAACGAGAAACCAGCATCCTGCGGGGCTGTTTCTTTCACCGAACCTTCCCGGCGTTTCTCAGCCGGCGCATCTTCGCTGTTTTCAGCCAGATGACGCGCAAGCGCGGTCACGGTTGGGTAGTTCCAGGCAAGAGTTGCAGGAAGGCGGCGACCAAGTTTGCGTTCCAGCTCGGCACGCAACTCCATCGCCATCAAAGAGTTCAAGCCAAGCGAACCAAAAGCGACGTCCGGGTCAATCGTATCCGCCGCGATCTGCAGCACTGAACCTGCTGCCCTTCGAACCAGATTGAGTATCAGCGCCCGCCGTTCCTGCGGTGTGGCATTTTCAGGAAGCGCAGAAATAAGCACCGGGGCCGGACCCGCGGCCCGGACGAGCTCACCGAAAATAGCCCGCTTGCGGTCGGCGGTTGCAGCGAAAGTGGACCAATCCAGATCCATAATAATCGCTGATCGCTTGCTACGTAAAATCGACCCCATCAGCGGTTCGAGCTGGTCAGGACCCAGCGTGCGCGCGCCAACGCGTTCAAGCTCGCTGGAATCGGTAAAGTCGCCGGTCTGCTCATGCATGCCGGTCCCGTCCCATGCACTCCAACCGATGCTAAGGGCCGGTTGCCCCTGTTGGCGGCGCCTTTCCGCGATCGCTTCGGCTCCGGTATTGGCAGCCGCATAGTTTGCCATCCCAATCGGCGCCAGCGTCGCAGCGATAGAAGAAAAAACAACAAACAGATCGAGATCGGGCAAAAGCCGGTCGAGAACCTTTGCGCCCTCCAATTTGGCCCGCAGGACGGCGTCAAAATCCGCCTCGTTCATTTGTGCCGCCAGCCCGTTGCGGACATTTCCGGCGGCATGGATCAGCGCCCTAATCGGAGGACGACGCTCAGCCGCATACGCCGTAAGGGCCTCCTGCATCACGGTCTCATCAGACACGTCGGAAGCAATGTAATGTACCGAAGCACCGCATGCCTCGATCGAGCAAATATTGGCAATAGCCCGACTGGCAGGCGACTCAGCCGCAACCGTTTGCCACTCTGCCCGAGGTGGCAGCGGCGTACGTCCCAGCAGCACGAGATGGCGCGCGCCTTCGGCAGCCACGCGTCGTGCCACGCGGGTTCCTACGCCACCCAGACCACCTGTAATGAGGCAGGCCGCATCTGCGCGCCACGGCAGGGCTCTGGCAGAGGGCGCCGCAAGTCCACCTTTCAGGCGAGGCAGGAAGCAATCCTTACCGCGCAAAGCAAGCTCGTCCTCGTCCGGTAATCCGACCAGCGACTGTACAAGCAAGGAGGCCGTACGCGCAGGTTCCTCAGTCGGGTCAAGATCTATCATCCGAATCGGCGGTTCAGGTTGTTCCTGCGCGACAACCCGTGCCGCACCCCATAGCGCAGCTTGATCCGGATCGCCCTGCTTCGCAGTCTCACCGATGTCCGGTGTCATCGCGCCTCGGGTTACATAGACAAGCTGCCGAGGGCGGAATCCCCCTGCTTGCAGGCTTTGGCTCAACGCAACCGGGAGCCTTGCCGCTGACCTTCCTTTTGGCGCCAGCGCCATGATCGAAAGACCGTTCAGGTCTTCGCCACCAACGTCGTCCAAACATCCGACGCGCACCCTTGCGCCGTTGACTCCCAGCGCATCCCGAATGGCAAGAGCAACCCCATCCTCAGGCCCGTCGCCAACAACAAGCCAATCGGACAAACCCGCTTCCAGCGCAATTGACGGTATCTCTGTCGGCTGCCAGTCGACATGATAGAGCCAACCTATGGTTTCGGCATCTGGCTGAGGCAGCCGGTCCGCGTGGGCACCAAAACCGATCTCGGCTTCCTGCACCCAATACCTTTCGCGCTGCCACGGATAGCCCGGAAGATCCGTTCTGCGCGGGTTTTCGCCGTACAAACTCCGCCAATCCAGTGGACAGCCAACCGTCCAGAGACCGGCAGCACAGGCAACCATTGCATCACTATTGTCGACATCCCGCTTGCCGCAAGCATAGGCATGGACAGTCTCTCCCAGATCGCCGCCTATATCCTTGATCGATGGCAAAAGCACAGGGTGTGGGCCGAGTTCGACAAAGACGTTACCGCCAGCGCCGATGGCTTTGCGCACTGCGGCATCGAAAAGAACCGGCTTTCTAAGATTTTCGCCCCAGTAATCCGCGACGAGTTCGGTGCCGGTAACTTCGCACCCAAAAACGGTCGAGATCATCGGTATCTCGCCAGCCTGCGCGGTCAGATCCACCAGACCGCCGCTTAGTTGTGCCGCAAGCGGTTCCATCTGCGGACTGTGCGAGGCGACATCAACATGCACCCGCCGACAAAAGATACCTTTGTGCTCAACCTCGGCAAGAAACTTATCCAACGCCCCGGTCTCGCCGGAGACGACCGAACTTCTCGGGCCGTTCCGAGCGGCCAGTCCCAGTTCGGGATACTGCCGCAACCGGGCTTCGAGCGCCTCTCCGACAAGCTCGACAAGTGCCATACCGCCGGTGCCACTCAGATCAGCCATCAGAAGACTGCGCTTCGCGACAATCCGCATCGCGTCGTCCAGAGTCAGACTTCCTGAAATCGCAGCAGCAGCAACTTCACCCATGCTGTGACCGATGACCATATCAGGGTGAATACCCATCGCTTTTAACAGGTTGGCATATGAAATCGCCAAGGCCACAAGCGTCGGTTGGATCACATCGATCCGGTTATTTTCTGGCAAGCCGTTAACCGTCAGAACTTCTTCAAGTTGCCAGTCAACGATCTTGGAAAGTGCCTTGGAACAATCGGCAATAGATTTGCTGAACACGGGGCTGTTTTTCAGCAATTCCCGGGCCATACCTTGCCATTGCCCCCCTTGTCCGGGAGCCACGAAAACAACTTTTGGAGCTACCTCGGGCGCCAATCCACGCAGGCCCGAATTTTCGCCGGCAGCAAGAGCGCGAAGCTGTGTCAGGACACCCTCTGAGCCGAATCCACCAAGAACCGCACGTTCCATCAATCCGGTTCGGTGCTGTGATGCCGCGGCGCAAATTTTGGCCAGTTCGGCATCTCCTGCTCGCTCGGTAGCTTCGAGGTAGCGCCCGGCAAGTGCCTGCAGCCCAGACCCTGTCTGCGCCGAGATTGGCAGAACAAGTTTGAAACCCGTCAACACGCAATGCGAATTGCCCCGGGTCATGTTAGGGGCAGGGGGCGACTGTAGCACGACATGGCTATTTGATCCGGCGATGCCAAAGCTGTTGACCCCTGCCAGCCACCCGGTTTCACTTTCGGGAAGGGTCTGGCGAATCTTCGGTATAGCCACACTCATTCCATCCCAATCGACCTCTGGGTTCGGCGTTTCCAGATGGAGGCTTGGCGGTACTTTGCCGTGTTTCAGAATGAGCGCTGTCTTGATCAGACCTGCCAGCCCCGCGGCACCTTCGGTATGGCCGATATTGGTTTTAACAGACCCGACCAGCAGTTTTCCTTCCCGACGGTCACCGACAATTTCGCCAATAGCGCCAAGTTCCACTGGATCGCCTTTTCGGGTGCCCGTGCCATGCGCTTCGACATAGGATATCTGCCTGGCCTCGGCTCCCGCGTCGGCAAGCGCCGAGCGCAGTAGCTGCTCCTGACCGCCTCGTCCCGGCGTGCCAAAAGATTGCCCACTGCGACCGTCATTATTGACCGCGCTACCACGCACAACCGCGTGAATGCGGTCCCCGTCCGCCAGCGCCCGATCGAGCCGCTTCAAGAGAAGCATACCTGCGCCTTCACTGCGCACGTATCCGTCTCCGCCGGCGTCTCCGAATTTGCAGCGGCCATCTGGTGCCATCATCCGGCTCTGGGAAAAGCCAATCGTGATATGCGGGCTGAGAATGATATTCACGCCCGCCGCAAAAGCCATCTCGCTCTCGCCGCTGCGCAGGCTTTGCAAAGCCAGATGGACGGCCGTCAGAGATGATGCACAGGCTGTGTCGATCGAGAGGCTCGGACCCTGAAGCCCAAGACAGTATGACAGGCGGCCGGGCGTCGCATAACGACCGCTGCCGGAGGTCTTGCGGAAATCCATTGCTTCTTCATGACGGAGAAGTCGCGCTTCAAAATCCGATACCCATTGTCCAACAAAGACGCCCACAGGGCGATCCCGCAGTTGGGCGGCATCCAGTCCGGCGTCTTCTATTGCCTCCCAAGCGGTTTCAAGCACCAGCCTCTGCCCGGGATCCATGCTTTCAGCTTCGCGCGGTGCGATCCCGAAAAACCGGGCATCGAAGCGATCTATATCCTCAAGGAAACCGCCAAAGCGGGTAGTGATGTGACCGGCTTTGGCCGGCGTAGGGTCATAGAGACGACCCATATCCATGCGATCAGCCGGAATCTCGGTAATCGCGTCGCCGCCGTCCATCAGGAAACGCCAGAATTCTTCCGTAGAAGACAGCCCCCCCGGAAATCTTAGCCCGATGCCGACGATCGCGGCCGAGCGGGACGGATCGTAAATTTGGTTCACGGTTGTAGCCGTTGCCTTGGACTGACGTCACGCGCGTATTTCAGCGTCTCGGCTATCTCGTCCAGCAGTGCATCTCGCTGATTGTCGAGAAAGAAATGATCGCCCTCGAACATCCGCCTACGGTAACCGGAAGCGGTCCAGTCCTGCCAGTAATCGATCAGGTCGGCTGAAATGATGGAATCCGAAAGTCCGCCAAAGGTCGTGATCGGGGAAGGCAAGTCCACTGCGCGCTGACCTTCGATATGTTCAAGCGCACGGATGTCGGCGCGCAACGCCGGAAGGAGCATCGCAAGGATATCGGGCTCATTCAGGATCTGCTCGGGAATGCCGCCATATCTTGTGTTGATCTCGGAAACGAACTCGTCATCGCTCATGTGCGACATGGGCGGTACAGGACTCGGACAATTTGGCGGGTGCCGGGCGGACAGGAACAGATGAACCGGCACCGGATAGCCCGCGCGCTCCAGTTCCAGGCAGGTAAAAGCCGCGAGAGTCGCGCCAAAACTATGGCCAAAAAAGGCATAGGGACGGTCCGTCAGTGGCGCGATGGCTTTGACAAGACGCGCGGCAAGGTCGGGTATTGAGGCCATCGCCGGTTCGCCAAGCCGATTGGCACGACCGGGCGGCTGTACAGGGTACACATCCAGAATACCCGGCCGCGCATTAATCCATGACCGGTACATCGCGGCACCGTAGCCAGCACAGGGAATGCAAAACAGGCGGACACCATCGTCCTGCCGCGCCCCGGGACGCAGAAACCATTTTTCGTCTGTCGTTTCGGGGGATATTTGACCGGTATGCGATTCTAGGTTTTGCGACCGCTTTTTGACGGGGATCTCTGGCTTGGGAAAGTCACGCAAAGACAAACTCCTGTACAAATACTTTTTCGGAACGGAGTCCCAAAAATCATTACATCGAAAAATAAAAATGTAGCTCTATACATGCTAAGTAGTATCGCAGCTTTTTTAAGCTGTCTATTGTCAATCCGTTTCGGGCACTGAATGCCGGGGTTCATCACGGTTTCTTGTCAGTCTCTGCAAAACTGCGCGAAATAGTGGCAGTATTTCCTGCCGAATCGGATGATCAAGAAAAACGATTCCCAAAATCCAGCCCACCCCCGCCGTACACAAAACAGCAAAGCTCATGAGAGCGCCAAGCATCTCCGGGCCGCCAAAAAGCATGACCAGACCAGCCACCGGCAGAATCGAGATCGCCGTCGTTCCAAAGCTCCGGAGCATCGATGTCAAAAGTTGGCGGATTGAAAAACCAATCAACCCTTTAACCGCCCATGTCGATGCCACAACAGAAACGCCGACGATGATAAAGGTGCTCCAGGCAACAGCGGTCATGCCGAACTGGGCGGCGACCAGAACGACTGGCAGCGATACCAACATCTGCAACAGAGCAAGCAGGAACAGGCGCCGTGTTTTTCCCAGAGCGACGATCAGCGGATAATTGATGCCCGGTGAAAAATTCAGCAACAACGCACCAGCGATGATCTGCACAAGTGGAATCACCTCCAGCCAGTCCGGCCCCAGAAAGCCGCGCACGAGCGGATGCGCCAGAAGGATAACCAGCACAAGGCAGGGCCACATAAAGGCGGTCAGCTTCTCAATCACGCCAAGATATGTTGCAGCCAGATTCTCCCTGCGCCGGGCGAGGTCGGAAAAGGCCGGAAGAGCCACTTCGGTCACGCCAGCCAGAATGACTTTCTCGGGAAACTGGCAGATCTGCGTCGCCCTGTGCAAAAGCCCGACCACACCCGGCGTGAGGATAACCCCCAGAATGGAGATCGTCAGATAGTTCGACGCATCGCGCAGGATCGACGCTCCGCCGGTGAAAAGGCTGAACGATAGAATCTCGCGCCATGATGCAAATCCGGGCCTGAACATCTCTCGTGTCGGTTTCAACCAGAACAACAAAAGCGCGCCCGTTAGACCCGATGCCACGTTGGCCAGAGCGAAGCTCTGATAGCTAAAGTCGAGGGCGGCAAAGAAAAGCAGGACGGCTGAGTTCACCACCGCACTGCAGACAGCCACGGCAGCGAGTTTGCGAAAGGCCAGTTCACGCGACAGGAGCCCGTAGAGCGGATAAGCGATTGATCCGGTCAGGAAACCGATAAGAGAGACATGCAAAAATGCCGTCAGGCCCGGCTGATCGAAAGTATGCGCGATGACCGGGGCAGCCAAGGCCAGAATCGCTGCCAGCACCAGCGTAATACTTAAATTAATAGTGAAAACCCCGCGCAGGCGGTCTTCCGTCAGCTCTTCGACCTGCACAAGATACGCGGCCGATCCCAGCTCTCTTACAGCACCCGCTACAGCAAGCGTGGCCATGCCAAGCACCGCGACTCCATACTCAAAGGGCAGTATAAGTCGGGAAACAACGGCAGTTGTGCCAAGGCCGATTATCGTAGTGGCGTAGTTCCCTGCCGTGGCATGAAGCAGAGCCGATCTTATCCTGCTCATTACCGACCCACGCGCTCTGGTGGGGAGTTATCGCGTCCAATCGCCTTGCCCGTTTCCTTCCCCGACAGTCTCAGGAATCTGACCTTTTCACTCGCGCCCGGAGCGGCGAGCGCAGCGCTGAAACCCTGTGGAGCTGGCAGATCGATCAACTTTGGATGAAACCCGTTTCGCACCGCGCCAGCTTCAAAGGCTACATACGGGCGCACGCCCGGCTCAACAGGCACGACAAAGCTATCAAGTTTCATTCCCAACCCACGCCCGTCGGCTTTGATGACAGCTTCCTTCCGGGTCCAGCATTTGAAAAACGCATCAAGACGCTGGTGCTCCGGAAGGCATTGATAGGCCGCATGCTCGGACGGTGCGAATACGCTCTCTGCCAGACTGTCGAGATCGTCCGTCTTGCGCTGTTCTTCTATGTCGACCCCGAGATCGCCGCTTCTAGCGATGGCCAGCATCGCCAGATTGCCGGAATGCGACAGGTTGAAAATCGGGGATGGCTTGCTTTCACCACACAGGAACGGTTTGCCCTCAGCACCTTTATCGAACTTCAGCGCTGCTGCTGGCATAGCTGCGTAGGGCGACAGTACTTCGCGCATCTGCGCATGAGCCGCTCGGAAGCGTTTTTGCAAGAGAGGAAATGCAAACGCCGCACAGCGCACAGCCTCTTCATCTGACAACAAGACATCCATCGCCGCGTCCGAAAGTGCCGGAAAATCCAGATCCATCAGCCACACATGCACCTCATCCTCTGTCAGCAGAGCGGCCGCATTTAGCGGAGGAAGCGGCGTGTAGGTCTCCGGTTCTCTTTCCCAGGCTCGCGAATATTCGATGTCCATGTCGTCGAAGGACCACGATTCCCAAGTGGAAGCAGATTCTATCCTGGAAAATTCAACCTTGGATTGCGCTAGGGCTGTTTCATTAGGCATTTTGAGAAAATTACTCTTAAAGTTATGAAGTTCTAGGCACTTAATTACATGTTAACAACCACCGGTGGTTTTCCGGAAATTCTTTTATTGAACCGTGGCAAGTTGTGTAGGACAGTTGCCGCTATATTAAATCTTATTTTTTTACTATTGGGTTGAGCGTTTGATGGAAGACTATGAAAGGCTGCTTTCTGTTGCCAAGCAATTTCTTGAAGAACTGGAAAGACGCCAGATTTCGGTCAGCCTAAAGGGCGACAACCTTGGCATTTCGGCGCCAGCGGGCACGTTGGACGAGGCACTCAAGAATCGGCTTCGCAAACAAAAAGAGGCGCTGATCGAGGTTTTGACCCGTCGCGAAGCCGCGCGCAAGCGCGCCGCTGAACCCGGTCAACAACGCAACGGACGCACGCGCTTTCCTCTTTCTTTCGCACAGCGACGGCTCTGGTTCCTTGAAAAGGTGAACCCTGCATCCAACGCTTACGTGATCAGCGGCGCGATGCGTATGCAGGGCCGGATTGATATCGCGTTGCTCGAAAAGGCATATGCGCTTCTCACCCAGCGCCACGAGGCGCTGCGAACCCGCTTTGGCGAAGCCGAAGGCGTTCCCTACACCGAGGTGTTGGATCAGATTTCGCCTGATTTCGAACTGTTCGATATTCCGGATGTTAATCCGGATGTCGGGCAAGTCGAGATCGCCCGGCTTATCGAATCGCAGATGCCCGCCCCGTTCGATCTTTCGAAGGCACCGCTGATATCGGTGTCCATGCTACGGCTGGCGCCGGAAGACCACGTCATGTTCTGCCGAATCCATCACATCGTCTCGGACGGCTGGTCGCTGGCGCTGATCTCTCGCGAGTTGCTGACGATCTACGAGGCTTTAAGCGCAGGCAAAAACCCGGATCTGCCCAAAGTCGAAGTACACAGTCTCGACCATGCGCTGTGGGAACACGACCGCTCCGACTCGGGCGACTGGCGTGGTGATCTCGACTACTGGGTCGAGCAGCTCAAAGACGCACCGGCGCTGACCGAACTGCCAACCGACCGCGTGCACCCGGAACGTCCGAGTTATCGAGGTGCGCGCGCGACTTTGGATTTCTCTTCGGAGCTGGTCGAAGCGCTGCAGAAGACAGCGCGCGATTCGAGATCGACGCTCTACATGATCGTGCTCGCGGCCCTGCAAGTGCTCCTGCACCGACATTCAAAGCAGGAAACTGTCCTGATCGGATCACCCGTCGCCAACCGTATGAACCAGAAGTTCGAAAATACGATCGGCTGCCTCATCAACAACATCGTTTTGCGGGGCGATCTGGAACAGGACATGCCCTTCCGCACTTATCTCCAGCAGGTCAAGGAAACCCTGCTGGAAGCTCAGAATCACAGTGGTCCTCCCTTTGACATGGTGGTCGAGGCACTGCGTCCCGAACGCACGCTTCGCCATGCTGCGGTCTTTCAAGTGCTGTTCACGCTCATGAGCTTTCCGGAAAACAACGCCGAAGCGGCGGGTTTCGCCACGACCCCGATCCCCTTCCAGAACGGCGCGACGCGGACCGATCTGTCGATTGAGATGACCGAATTTCGCGGCTTGTTGAAAACCACTTACGAGTACGCGACGGATCTCTTTGACGCCGCAACCATCGAAAGGCTGCATGATCGCTTCGAAACCCTGCTTTGGTCGATCTGTCGAGACCCGAACCAGAACATCCAGGAACTCGATATTGTTGCAGCTGCCGACAAGGCTCAGATGACCGAATTATCCAGTGTCTCCAGCCTTGAATTCCCTCAAGCATCCACGGCGCAACTGGTTGACGCGAAGGCAGAGCATAACCCCGAAAGCGAGGCGGTTGTCGTCGGCGAATCAGCGCTGGATTACGGAACACTCGTGCGACGCGCCAATGGACTTGCGCATCAGCTGGTCTCAGGTGGGGTAGAACCCCAAGATCTCGTAGCTGTAGCACTTGAACCCGGGTGCGATCTGGTTGTCGCGTTGCTCGCAGTCTGGAAAGCAGGCGCAGCTTACGTGCCGCTTGATCCGCACCACCCATCGCAGCGCTTGGCCGATATTCTCGACGACGCCCAGCCCCGCATGGTGATAAGCACTTCGGACCTTGCCAGCGCTTTGCCGGAAGTTGGTGTGCCACGCTTCGATCTGGACCTGATCGACATATCCGAAAGCGATGAAGCGCCACGAACAAGCGCGCCAGAAGACCTCGCCTATGTCATCTACACATCTGGCTCGACGGGCCGCCCGAAAGGAGTCGAGGTCGAACACCGAAATCTTGTCTCCTTCCTCGAAGCGATGCGGAAAGAGCCGGGGCTGAAGCCGGGCGACAGGCTGCTTTCGGTGACAACACCTTCCTTCGATATCGCCGGCTTGGAACTTTGGCTGCCCTTGACGACCGGCGCGACCGTTGTTCTAGCCGACCGCTCCGAGCGGCTCGACGGACGGGCGCTGGCGTCACTGCTCAGCCGCGAGCGGATCGCCATGATGCAGGCGACCCCGGCCACGTGGCGGCTGCTGCTCGACTCTGGCTGGTCCGGCATGCTCCGGCTGAAAGCCCTTTGTGGTGGTGAGGCGATGCCTCGGACGCTGCCCGCCGCACTGCTGCCACGAGTAGGATCGCTATGGAACATGTACGGTCCGACCGAAACCACGATCTGGTCGACTTGTGTGAAGGTCGAAGTGGAAGAAGACGCAGTCTGCATCGGCAAACCCATCGCAAATACCCGCGTTGCCGTGATGGACGACAAGGGCAACGCGCTTCCGTCCGGTGTAGTCGGCGAACTTTGCATCGCCGGTGCTGGCGTGGCCCGGGGGTACCGAAACCGCCCCGACCTTACGTCGGAAAGGTTCACTGCACTCGACTTTCCGGGCAGTGGACCTGTCAGAGCCTACCGGACCGGCGATCTGGTTCGCCAGCGCAGCGACGGTCAAGTCATTTATGTCGGGCGCAACGATTTCCAGGTCAAAATACGTGGCTTCAGGATCGAACTTGGCGAAATCGAGGCCCGTCTGGCAGCTGTAACTGGTGTCGCCGATTGCGTGGTGGATACTTGGCAGCCGGATGGCGGGCAGGTGTCCCTCGTGGCCTATGTCGTCCCCTCGAACGGCTTACCATTCGATACTGAAAAAGCGCGGTCAGAATTGCGCAAGGTTCTGCCTGAGTACATGGTCCCCGCAATCTTCGTGACGCTGGATGCAATACCGCTGACACCTAACCGCAAAGTTGATCGAAGAGCACTCCCCCAGCCGAAGGCCGAAGACGCAAATTGCGTGGTATTGCCGCTCGGTGGTGTCGCCATGTCAGATGCCGAACGTCGCGTCGCCGGGATCTGGTGCGATCTGCTCGATATCTCCGCCGTCGGCCTCCACCAAAGCTTTTTCGACGTCGGCGGTTACTCGATGATCCTTGTGACTTTGCACGAACGTCTAAGCAACGAATTCAAGGCAACCCTGCCTCTGGTCGAGTTATTCCGCCTGACCACTGTGGCACTACAGGCTGCGGCCTTCGAACAGGGAACAACGCAAACGGACAACGGATCGGTTTCAGAGGCACGCCAGCGCGCAGAGAGATTTGCCAATGTCTGATGCGCTTGTCAGCGGGTCCGGATTTCCGGCTCACGCCGTGGCCGTGGTCGGAATGGCCGGAAGATTTCCCGATGCGCCAGATCTCGAAACGTTCTGGCGCAATATCAGGGATGGAGTCGAATCCCTGCGCGATTTCACACCTGACCAGATGACTGCTGCTGGCGTGCCGACGGCGCTGCAAAACAATCCGCGTTTCGTGCGCAAGGGCACGGTTCTGGATAACTCTGACATGTTCGATGCCGAGTTCTTCCAGATTTCTCCGGGCGAAGCGCAGATCATGGATCCACAACAGCGCTTGTTTCTCGAATGCGCCTGGGAGGCGCTGGAACACGCCGGTTACACACCCGGCGGTTTCGATGTGCCAGTAGGTATTTACGCAGGCGTCAGCATGAACACGTACCTGACGTTCCATATCCTCGGTAATCGCAAACAGGCCGAAGCGGCGGGCGCGTATCAGCTTATGCTCGGCAACGACAAGGATTTCCTCTGCACCCGGGCGTCCTACAAGCTGGATCTGAAAGGTCCGAGCGTAACGGTGCAGACCGCCTGTTCCACCTCACTTGTCGCGGTCGAAATGGCGTGCCGTGCCTTGGCGCGCGGTGAATGCGGCATGGCACTTGCCGGGGGTGCGTCGATCAATTTTCCGGAACAGACCGGCTACCTCTACCAGGAAGGAATGATCTTTTCTCCAGACGGGCATTGCAGGCCCTTCGATGTAGAGGCCCGTGGAACCCGCGCCGGAGCAGGTGCCGGACTGGTCATGCTCAAACGTTACACGGACGCCCTGCGCGATGGCGACACCATACATGCGGTGATCCGGGGCGCGGCGGTAAACAACGACGGTGCTGCCAAGGCAGGATATACGGCGCCCAGCATCGACGGACAGGCCGAGGTAATCGCCACAGCGCAGACAATCGCCGGAGTCGAACCGCGTTCAATTACTTACATGGAGGCACATGGCACCGCCACTCCGCTTGGTGATCCGATTGAAATAGCGGCTCTGACCAAGGCATTTCGCGACCGTACCGACGATACCGGTTTTTGCCGCCTCGGTGCTCTCAAGGCGAACATCGGCCATCTGGATGCAGCGGCAGGCGTGGCCGGTCTGATCAAGACGATCCTTTGCCTCAAAAACGCTTATATCCCGCCAGTGGTCAATTTCCGCGAACCAAACCCCAAGCTCGCGCTGCAAGACAGCCCGTTCACAATATCGGCTCAAGGCTCGGACTGGATGTGCGAGGGGCCGCGCCGTGCTGCCGTCAGTTCGTTTGGAATCGGCGGTACAAATGCGCATCTTATCGTGGAAGAGGCCCCGCCAGTCAGCGTGGCGCCCTCCGATTCTCAGCCCCGAACGCTCGTGTTGTCGGCCCGTACACAGGCTGCGTTGACAGAGGTGTCGAACCGACTTGCAGACAGGCTGAGCCAACCCCACGCGCCCGCGCTGCCCGATGTTGCGCACACTCTGCTCTCAGGCCGGAAAGCATTCCGCCACCGGCGGTTTGTCGTCGCCTCCAATGCAGACGAGGCGGTGGAAGAATTGCGTCGCCAAAGCCGGGGCAGCGTGCATGACGGTGGCGCGCGTCGCGTGGCCTACATGTTCAGCGGACAAGGCAGCCAATTCTCGGGGATGGGTGCCGGTATGTACGCCGAAAACGCAACCTTCAAGAATGCTTTCGACCTTTGCGCTGACATCCTCAAGACCCCGTTGGGCTGCGACCTGCGCGACGCGGTCCTCAAGGGCGATGATCCCCGTATAAATGAAACATGGCTGACTCAGCCCGCGCTTTTTGCGCATGAATATGCGCTCGCCAAAACTTGGATGGCTCTTGGCATCGCCCCGACCGCGATGATCGGTCATAGCATTGGCGAATACGTCGCCGCGCATCTGGCCGGTGTCATGTCGCTCGAAGATGCCTTGTCGCTTGTGACCCTGCGTGGAAGTCTCATGCAAGAAATGGCACCGGGAAGCATGGCCGCCGTTCCTCTCCCCGCAGGCGAACTGCGGCGCCGACTCGCTGGAAGGGCAGAAATCGCGGCAGAAAACGCTCCTGAACTGAATGTCATTTCGGGAGAAACCGAAGCGATTGAGGAACTTGTCGCCGAGCTGTCCGGTGATGGTGTTGCCGCCAAGATGCTGCGGACCTCGCATGCCTTCCATTCAAGCATGATGGAGCCTGCCCTTGATCGCTTTATCGCCGCCGTCGAAAATATCGACCTTAGCGCACCCAAGGTCGATTATATCTCCAATGTGAGTGGAACGTGGATCACGCCCCAGGAAGCGACCTCCGCCGACTATTATGCCCGACACGTGCGCGGCACGGTCAAATTTGAAGCAGGGCTGCGCACTCTCGGAGAGGATTCGTCCGTATTCTTGCTGGAGGTCGGCCCGGGCACGACGCTTGCGACGCTCGCACAGATGACCTTTCCGGCATCCCGCGCACGCATAAGCGCCTCGCTCTCCCATCCGGGCGAGCAAAAGCCTGACAGCAAGGCGATGCTTGATGCGACCGGCAGGCTCTGGGCCGCTGGTGTACCGATCTCGCACACCGCTATTCAAGGACAAGGTGATACATTTCCTCGTCGCGTACCGCTTCCGACCTATCCCTTTGAAAGATCGCGCCATTGGGTCGACCCAGCGCCCGGAACCGAACCGGGCTTCGCTGCCAGCCCTGAGCGGCAACTGCCGCGCGTGACCGCCGATCCCTTCCTCTGCCAGCCAGTATGGTCAACCGCATCGTCTGTGCCACACCGCTCTCTTGAAGGGCGCTGGCTTGTGCTGATCGATACCGTTGATCAGGCTCAGGCACTTACGAAAGAGCTACAGGAAAAAGGCGCACAGGACGTCGTGGCCGTTCTACCCGGCCATCTGCCCCAGTCAGGCCCGATTGCAGTTGCCCGGCCGGGAAATCATCAGGATCTGGTCGCGGCCATCGGCTCAGATGGCATGCCTATTTCAGGTATCATCGTGGCGTGGGGCGTGACGGATGAAAAGATCGACGGACGCATGTCTCTGGACGTGGGTCTTTCCATCGCCCACCTCGCGCAGGAGATCCCGATTGCTGCCCCCGTCAAAGTGGTGTTTGTCACCGTTTCCGCACAGTCCGTCTTGGGCGAACCCGCTTTGCGGCCTGACATGGTTCAGTTTATAGGGCCGGTTCTTGCGCTTTCCGTCGAAGACCCACGCCTCCAACTGCGCCATCTCGATCTTTCCGCAAGTGACGCTGAACAAGGAGACAGGCATCTTGCCGCCTTGATCGCCGACGAAGCCTGCCGCGACGACTTGGAAATGATCTGCTCCCGTCGCGCGGGCATCCGTCTCCACCGGCGTTTCGAGCCGGTCCCGCCGCCAGCCGAAGGTTTGCCTCTACCAGATAATGCGGTCTGCCTGATCACTGGAGGGCTTGGCGATCTGGGACGCCAAATCGCTTTGGCATTGGCCAAAGCAGGGCCGATCAGATTGGTACTGACCTCCCGCCGAAAACTGCCCCCTCGCGCAGAATGGGAAGAAATCATATCGACGACAGAAGAGGACGCCAAACTCTTCTCTGACCTGATCGACATCGAAAAACTGGGCGCCGAACTGTTTGTTGCTGACTGCGACATGGACGACGAGGCGCGGCTATCGGACCTGCGTGGCGAAATCTTCGAACGTTGGGGCGCGATGGACGCCATCATCCATGCCGCTGGCTTTGAGGGAAGCGGCGCGCTTGCGATCCGTCAGACCGCCGAGGACATGTCGCGCACCATTGTACCGAAAGTGGACGGACTTCGGGCTTTGGCCCACGTCTTTGGCAAAGACGAGCTTGGCCTTGTTGTCTTGATGAGCTCGATCAACTCGCTGGTCCCGGCGGCCGGGGCAATCGATTACGCCGCCGCGAACGCATTTCTGGATGTCTGGCCGCATAGCGCGGAGCGCCCCGGGTGCTGGAAAAAGGTCACCGTGTTCAACTGGGACGCATGGGCCGACATCGGCATGGCCGCGCGCCGCCAGAAGCAACGCGAAGACCCGGATCTGCACATGATCGACGCTGCTGCCGCCACTGATCTTTTCATGCGCATCGCAGCCGGTCCCGAACGTCAGGTTGTCATTTCGCCCCACGACCTCCCAAGGCTTGCAGTCGAAATCAAGCAAGCGACCCTTGCGGCTACCCCTGCCGATCAACCTGAAATCGCGCCCGAGGCTCCGCTTACCGGCAGCGAGTTTGCCTCGCGCGACAGCTTCGAAACTGACGAAGAATATCAGGTCGCCTTGCTCTGGGCCGAATTGCTGCAGACCGAAATCACCGGGCCGCAAGAGGACTTTTTCGAACTCGGAGGGCACTCCCTTATGGCGACGCGTTTCCTGGCACGGCTGGAATCGACGACATCCGCGCAACTGTCTCTCAGGGATGTCTTTGACGGCCGCACAATCGCTGCGATCGCCAGCAAAATCGCAAGCTCAAACGGGACATCCGATGGGCATGAGCACGACGAGGACCGCGAGGAGTTCATTCTGTGACGGCAACAGAACTATTGGAGGAAGTTCGCGCGCGTGGTGGCCGCATCGCACTGGCTGGCGAAAACCTCCGCCTGTCGGGACATGTGGGCAGCCTCAGCGAAGAGTTACGCCGGAAGATTCTCGATCACAAATCCCAGATCATGGCGCTCTTGCGCGAAGAGGAAAACAAGGGCGCGACCATCCTGCCCAAGGACGGACCCCTGCCGCTGTCGCATTTCCAAGAACGGCTCTGGATCATCCAGCAGCTTGACCCGTCAGCAACCGAGTACAATCTGGTTACCGTCTGGCCGATGGAGCATACCAGCGCAGAAGCCCTCGAAGCGGCGCTGAGAAACGTGGTGACCCGGCACAGCATTTTGCGCACCGTATTTCGGGAAACGCCAACCGGACCCGAATCAGAAGTTTTGGAGCCGGATCACGTCTCGATCGTGGATGTCGACCTGTCCGACCTGAACGAAACGCAAAGCAAGCAGGCGCTGGCCGAACTTGTAGATCGCGAAACCCACCTTGTCTTCGAACTGGACAAGGCGCCGCCGGCACGCTTTGTGATACTCAATCTGGCAAATGGAGATACCGCGCTGCTTGTCGCGGTGCACCATATCGCCATCGACCACTGGTCTCTCTCGATCCTGCGGCGCGAGCTGACAGCAGCGCTTTCTGACCCAGCCGCTTATGCGACACAGGCCGCTGTTCCCGAATACGCCGATTATGCGGGATGGCAGCGACGGCGGCTGGACCCGACACGCCTTTCTGAACATCTGGATTGGTGGGAACAGAAACTTGGTGGTCACCCCGAAATGTGCACCTTCCACGCCGACCTTGTACCGGGGCTTGAACCCGAGGGAACCAGCCGCTCGTTTATCTGGGACAAGGACTTTTCAGACCGGCTGCAAGCCTTTGCGAATGATCGCAACATCAGCCTGTACATCTGCCTTCTCGCCGCTGCTTCGATCGCGCTTCAGCGCCACACCGGACTCGAGGATATCGTGCTCGGCAGCCCTGTCGCCCTTCGTGAACGGGCCGAATTCGAGCGCATTATCGGTCCCTTCGTAAACACCCAGGTGCTGCGGATGGACCTCTCCAGCAATCCTTCCGTGGCTGACGTGCTAGAAACCTGTCGAACGTCAATGCTGGATACATTCCCTCACAGCCATGTACCCTTCGAGATGGTGGTAGACCGGCTCCAACCCGTGCGCAGCCTGAACCGGTCGCCGCTCTTTCAGTTTGCCGTTGTCCTGCAAAACGCCGACGATGCTCAAGTTGAACCGATTTTCGGTGGTGGCGCGATCCACGACATGACGTGGATCGTACGGACGTCCGGCGGACAGATCATGGGCGCAATCGAATATCGCTCGGACATCTACCTTGGGGATACGGTCGAACGTCTTATCGAGCGGCTGGAACTGATCCTGCGTTGTATGCTTGTTCACCCCGAAACCAAATTGGCCGACATTCGCCTGTTATCGGAAAACGATCAGCGGATTCTGTCGAGTGAACTCATACCCGCGAAGGTCGAATGCGACGCGGTCCCCTATCCCGTCCAGTTTTCCCGAATGGCCGAACAAGTCCCGAATTCGACGGCAGTCCGTCATGAAGGCGAAACGGTCAGCTACGCGAAACTTGCCGCGCGCGCGAACCGAATTGCGCGGCATCTGTCGTCTCTCGGCATCGGACCAGGTCAGGTCGTCGGACTGTGCCTCGAACGCACGCCCGATCTGATAGCCTCGATAATAGCCGTGCAAAAGACAGGCGCGGCACATCTGCCACTGGACCCCGGTTTTCCCGAAGAACGGCTGAATTACATTATATCGGACAGCAAGGCCACAGCAGTGCTCACGGGCGAAGGCACAGCCGGATACCTGGCGCTCCCCGACGGCGTTACCGAAATCAATCTCCAATCGGACACACAGGTTATCGACACCCTGTCCCCGGATGATCTGGATCACGACATCGATCCGGACTCCCGTGCGCATCTCATTTATACATCAGGCTCGACCGGACGACCAAAGGGCGTACAGATCACCCATCGCGCAATGTCCAACCTGTTGGCCGCTCTGCGCGACGAACCGGGCATGGGCCCCGACGACATCGTCGCTGCAACCACTACGGCTTCTTTCGACATCGCAGCGGTCGAGCTGCAGTTGCCGCTGACTGTCGGGGCCACGATCGAACTGCTCAGCCGCGAAGTCGCCACCAATGGAGAAGAGCTCGCCGCAGCGCTGGTCGCCTGTGGCGCAACTGTCGTTCAGGCAACACCCTCGGCCTGGCGACTTCTGATCGAAGGCGGATGGGAAGGAGGGCAAGACATTCTCGCGATCACCGGGGGCGAACCGCTTACCCACGATCTCGCCGATGACCTGCTTGAACGCGTTGGCCGTCTCTGGAACGGGTTCGGACCCAGCGAAACCACGATCTATTCGACCGGGTCATGGATCACACCGGGACGCGACGCGATCAGCATCGGGCGACCGTTGCGCAATACGCAGGTCCTTTTGCTCGACGATACCGGTGCGCTTGTGCCCATCGGCATGCAGGGTGAGATCTGTATCGGCGGGGCAGGGGTGTTCAAAGGTTATGTCGGCAAACCCGAACAGACCGAGAAAAGCCTCGTGCCGGATCCAATCTCGCCGCAGAACGAACCGCTCTACCGCACGGGCGATATCGGACGCTGGGCGCCGGACGGTCAACTATACCATCTGGGGCGGCGCGATAATCAGGTAAAGATACGCGGTGTGCGCATCGAGCTTGGCGAGATCGAAGCCTCGCTTCTGGCATCGCCTCAGATTCGTCAGGCGGCCGTGCTTGTTCAGGACCCCGGTCAGGGAGATCTGCGCCTCGTGGCCTATCTCGTCTTCGAGGACGGCGAAGAGCTGACCGCCAGCGAGGTCCGGCGAAACCTGCGGGCCACGTTACCACGCTACATGATCCCGTCGGTCATCATGGAACTGCCGAAACTGCCAATGACGCCCGGCGGCAAACTTGATCGTCGCTCGCTACCTGCGCCTTTCAAGGGCGGCGGTGTGGGCCGTCCGGTCGCAGTGCCACCGCGTCCGGGAATGGAACGGGCGCTGGCGGATATATGGGCTGACGTCCTGCAGGTGGAAGACGTTGGCGCGGACGACAATTTCTTTGAACTCGGCGGTCATTCGCTTATAACTTTGCGAGTTGCAAAAAGGGTGCGATCTGAACTGGGACTGGCTCTCGATCCAAGGCTGCTGTTTTTCAAGAGCCTCCGTCAGATCGCTCTCGAATTGACACAACGATTAGGTTGAAAGACAAATTTTCATATGAACCCATTTTTTCTGGGCAATTCAAAGCGTCGCCTTTTCGGCGTCTATCATCCGCCGCGCGTCTCGAGAGGTGCTGAACGTGCCGTGGTCCTCTGCCCTCCGTTCGGGCATGAATACATCTATTCCCATCGTTCAATGGCACGGCTGGCCACGACACTCGCCGCTGCCGGATTTCATGTGCTGCGCTTTGATTACTTCGGGACCGGAGATTCAGGCGGTGAAGCGCGCGATGTAACCCTGTCCGGTTGTCGCGCGGATATCGAGATGGCTATCGAAGAGCTTCTGGATATGAGCGGTGCCGACCGCGTCTCGCTTGTCGGGCTACGTCTTGGTGCCGCTTTGGCTGTCGAAGTCGCAGCGGCCGACCCCAAGAGGATCGACCGTGTCGTGCTCTGGGATCCTGTCATCGAAGGCGAAGAATACGTGGCCGCTCTGTTCGAGGCGGCGGCGACCATGCCGATCGGGGTTGAACATTCTCACAACTCGCCCGAAGCGCCGAACGGCGAATACGAAATCTGCGGCTTCCCCCTGACGGACTCGCAGCGCAGCGAATTAGCGGGCGTAGATATCATGCCGCATCTCTCAAAGCTGCCTCGGCGATGGTTCACGCTGGTGACCAAACCGCTCAAGTCCCACGACGCACTCCGTTCTGCGTTCGACGCAAAGGATACCCCGGAAGATCCGCGGTTCGAACAGATAGAAGACCGCGCCGCCTGGAAAGAAGACTGGCCGCTCAATGCCGGGAACGTTCCTGCCCTCGCCATTTCCCGCATCGAGGCATGGATGACATGAACCAGCCGCAGGATGGCAGCGTAAAACCCCCGCGTGAGCAAGTTGTCCTGTTCGGCGCGAAACAATCGCTTTGCGGTATCGTGACCCATCCCACCACCAAGACGCCCGGGATCCCGATTGTCGTTCTCAACACAGGGATCATCCACCGGGTCGGGCATCACCGTATGTACGTGACGCTTGCGCGACGCTGGGCCGCACAGGGCCATCCTGTGGTTCGTTTCGATTTCGGCGGGATTGGCGACAGCCCGGTGCAAAGCGACGAGTTGCCCCCGCTCGACGCCAATCTCATCAGCATCGGCGAGGTCTGCGATTGGGTCGAAAGCAACCTTGGACTTTCGCGTTTCGTGCTGATCGGGCTTTGTTCCGGCGCCGACCACTCGGTGATTTATGCGGCCCGCGATCCACGGGTGGCCGGTGTGGTTCTGATTGACCCGACTATCCCGCGAACCTGGCAGTTTTTCCTGCGCGACACGCTTAGCCGGCTTAAGCGACCGGTGATCTATCGGAACATCCTGAGCGGTCGCGGCAGCACCTGGGCGCGCATCCGGCACCTGTTCGGCGGTAAGGCCCCCGAACCGCGTCAGGGAGAATTTGCCCAGCCCCAGCTGGAAACCCCCGAAGCAATCGCTTTTCTCGAAGAAACCTACCAGAAGGCCGTGACTAACGGGGCAGAAATGCTCGCCGTATTTACGGGGGGCCACAGCTTTCAGCACAATTACCGCAGGCAGTTGCTGGATGCGCTGCAAAACGTCGACTTTGGCGAACAACTCGACCTTCACTACTTCAAGGACAGCGATCACACCTTCACATATCTCAAGCACCGCGAACGGCTGTTCGCTTTGCTCGACGACTGGCTTGAAAAGAAGTGCCGGGTGACCGGGGAAGGCCCCGGTAAGAGCTTCGAAGAGGTTCTCTAGTAACTACACACGATGCTCCGTTCAAACTACGGATGCTTTTGCCTAAGCATAATCCAATCGAGCTTCCATCCCAAGGTCATCCCGTGAGTTCTCCGATGAGACGGTCCATCATCCTGTCACAGGCATCGAGTTCACTGATTTCGATGAACTCATCGGGCTTGTGGCCCTGATCCATATTCCCCGGACCGCAAACAAGCGTGGGTATGCCTGCAGCATGGAAATGGCCAGCCTCGGTTCCAAAGCCGACCTTGGTCAACTTTGGCGCAGGAAGCAGCCCAGAAAGCATCTGAACCGCCTTGGAACCGGTGTCGACATCCAGACCCGGGTACGCGCCGGTTTTTTCGATAGTCACATGTCTGATCCGGTCAGCAGCTTCCTTAAGACGGGCTTCCAAAGGCGCCAGCGGATCAGCGGCAAGATGCCGGATTTCATAATCGATATGGCAAAGATCAGGCACGATATTCAGCGCCGTGCCGCCAACCATGCGTCCGGCGTGAACCGTGGAACAGGGAACATCATAGCCCGGGTCCTGCGCACCGGAGGCCGAGAGAGCCGTCTGAATCGCCCGCAATGCGCCGATGAAATCAGCCCCCAGATGCAGCGCGTTCCGATACAGGGGGGCCATGGCCGAGTGGCCGGCCTCTCCTGTGCAGGTCGCCCTGTAGGACGCCTTGCCCTTGTGCCCTGTCGCGATCTGCATCGATGTCGGCTCGCCCACGATGCACAGACGTGGTCGCTCCATCAAAGGTACCAGTGCGGGCATCATCTCGGCGATACCTTTACAACCGACTTCCTCATCGTAGGAAACAACCAACTTCAACGGCTCTTGTAACCGAGCTTTCGAAGCCGCTGCAGCGGCGCGGAGCATGCAGGCAAAAAACCCCTTCATATCTGCTGTTCCGCGTCCAAAAAGACGACCGCCACTCTCGCGGAGCCGAAACGGTTGATGACTCCAGTCCTGTCCGCTGACCGGGACCACATCGGAATGCGCTGACAACATCATACCGCCCGGCTGGTCCGGCCCGATACGGGCAAAGAGGCCGGCCTTCTTTCCTGTTGGATCTTCGATCCGCCACAGGGAGAACCCCAAATCGCGAAGGTACTCTTCGACCCATTCGATCAGGTCCAGATTGCTCTCGGCGCTGATCGTGGGAAAGCCTATCAGGTGGTCAAGTATCTCTTTCGAATTCATGTGGCCTCACACTATGCGGGTCAGTGTTTCGCAAAGCGGGCGCCGGGTAAACAAGGCTTTGATAAAGCTGCACTTAGGTAGGCCCTATGCGTGAGGGTTCGGCACACTCGCCTGAGCATAGGTCACTTTCCGGGACCGGGAGCAGACATCTGCAGTTTCAAGCCCGGCGTAAATTCCGGCGTCACGTTTTCCCTGCAATGGTCGATCAGCGCGCGCACAGTCAGGGTGTTCCTGACACCGTCATCGAGAACCAGGCCCATACGCAAAGGCCGCAAACCATCTGAAAGCGGCACGAAGCGCAACGGTTTGCCGTCGGGCGCGCGTTCGGAGGTATGGCGGATGTTAGCGATGGAATATCCAAACCCGTTCGCCACCAGTGAACGCATGACTTCAAGGTCACGTGTGCGCTCAACAATGTTGGGCTCGACCCCGGCATGGGAAAAGAAAGACAGGAAATACGGGCCGGAATGGGGCAGGTCGAGCAGAACCATCGGATGAGGCGCAAGATCCTGCGGTGTCAGCACCCGACGATGGGCCAGTTCGTGCATGTCCGGCAAAAGCGCATATGGCGGCAGGCTGAACAGGGGAACGAATTCGAGATCATCCGGAATTCCGAGATCGTAGGTCAGCGCAATATCCAGTTCAGCCTGACGTAACCCGGCGAAAATCGTCTGCTGATCGCATTCGAACTGATGGAATTCCACCTCGGGGAAAAGTGAAATGAAGCTGCGGCGCAGGTGCGGCAGAACGATCTGGGCAAAGGTGAGAAGACATCCCATGTTGAGCGGCCCGCGCACCCGACCGGAGATTTCGTTGGCAAGACTGTTGAGACGGTCCGCCTCGGACAAAACGTTTCGAGCCTGCTCGATAAACTGCCGGCCCGCCTGTGTCAGGGCCAGACCCTGTGCATGTTTTCGGGCGAACAGCTGTAATCCGAATTCGGCCTCCATCTGAGTAATCGCGGCAGAGATGGAGGGCGAGGAAACATTCACTTTCTGTGCGGCCTGAGCGATCGAACCCGCTTCGCCGACGGCAACGAAATATTCAAGCTGTCGCAAGGTGAAGCGTAAGGGCATAGCAAAGCCTAGATCCGCTGGAATTAGCTTTTGGCTAAGAAAAAGGCCGTTTCGGGTCAAGACAGTTGATCAAAGACAGAGATGAATACCCTTGCTTCAGGTGCTTTTGGAACATCCCGGTGCGTTTTTTGGGTTAAGTCGGATGCCTCCGGCGGGGATATTTTTGACCCAAAGAAGGGGTGAAGGGGCGGCCAGTTGGGAAAGTTGGCATGGCCGGAAAACCTGCTTTGGGTTCTCGGTAGATTGGCGCGAATATTTGAGCGGGGCTTTTCTTCTAATCGTCGCCCGGCACGCCGTAGGAGGGGGCCTCGCGCGGATCCAGCGCGCGCTGGATATAGGCGTCGAGCTGAGGTTTGTAGATCTCCCAGGCGCGGGCAATGTTCTCAATCGGATCATCTTCGGTCCAGTCGCAGCGCAGGTCGGCAACCGGCCAACTGACCCTATCGACGATCAGCATGCCGGCCGAATGGACCGGCCCGGCTTCGCCGCCCGCGGCAAGCCCGGCACGCATCGCAGCGATCAGCCGGTCGGCAATATGGCCGGTTGCGGCAAGGTAGCCATCGACGATGGCTTGCGGCACACTGTCGTTGGCCAGCAGGTTACCGCCAGAGGCGACATTTTCAGCCTGCGCTTGTGTCCAGATGCCAAGGCTGTTGGGGCCGGAGTGGATTGCTGTTTCGCCATTCGCATCAACCGCAAGAACCTGACGATACTCGATGAACTTTTCCTGGGACTGTACCTCTGCAATTGCTTCCGGAGCGGAAAGGCCGCGCTCCATCAGGTCCAGTGTCAAAGGGCCCAGGGTCGGGTCGGTGACATTCTGGCTGGCGACCGCACCGACGCCCGCGCGGGCATAGGCGCAGCGCGCGGCCACGGCGGGAGAGGAGGATGAGATCGCTAGTCCGAACATGCCGGTCTCGGGGCAACGGGCGACAAGAGAGAAGGTCATGCGCTTAGTCCGGGATCACGGCAGTGGCTTCGATTTCGACCAGCCAGTCCGGCCGGGCGAGGGCGCTGATGACCAGACCGGTCGAAACCGGGTGCACACCCTTGATGTATTCACCCATGGTCCGGTAGACGGCTTCGCGGTTGCGGACATCGGTCAGGAAGACCTGCACCCGGCAGACGTGTTCCATTTCGCCACCGGCTTCCTCCATTAGTTGGCGGATGTTCTGCATGACCTTGTGGGTCTGTTCGACCGGATCGTGGCTGTCGATATTTTTTGCCGTATCCAGATCCTGCGGACACTGGCCGCGCAGGAATACCATGCGCCCGCGGGCGACGACGGCCTGACACAGGTCGTTGTCAAGATTCTGTTCCGGGTAGGTGTCCCGCGTATTGAACTTGCGGATGCGGGTATGGGCCATGTCTGTCAGTCTCCGGGTAACGCTCAGGCGTCGATGGTTTCTTGGGGCACAGGGGCGGTGTAAGCCATGTAGCCGCGCTGCTTTGCAATATGATCGGCGACGTAGCGGGCGTCGAACCAGACCCCCCAGATGAAGGAAGACCCGCGACGGGTCTGCCAGGGCAGGCCGAGGAAATAGATACCCGGCTCGGCAGAGACGCCGCGCTGGTGTTTCGGGCGACGGTTGTCGTCCAGTGCGCTGGAGGGCAGCCAGGAATAGTCCGAGGAAAAGCCGGTCGCCCAGATGATCGTGGTGATGCCTGCCTTAGCGAGGTCCAGCGACAGGATCGGGTCTGTCATACAGGCCGGGTCAGACAGAAGCCTGCGTGCCTCCGGATCTTCTGGCAGGTCAAGCCCATTGCGCGCGACAAAGGCATCGGCCTCGTCAAGAAGGTCTTGCAGGTAGGCATCGCCGTTGCGGATATTGCGGGTCAGGTCAGCGGCGAAGGTCAGCTTGCCATCCGAATATCTCTCTGTCCGGCCGACCAGCTTCATGCCCTGATGCGCCAGACGGCGGAAGTCGATTGTCTCGCCGCCACGCGCACCGGAGACGGCAATGGTCGTGTGTTCGGCGCCCGGCGTCGCTTCCATATCCCATTTGTTCAGCACTCCCAGCCACCAGACGAAATCGCGCCCGCGATAGCTGCGGGGCGGTCGGTCGTGCGGGCCGACCGACAGATAGACATCGCGTCCGGCCTCCAATAGTTCATCGGCGATCTGCACACCCGATGATCCGGCCCCGACAACCAGAACCGCGCCTGCGGGGAGGGAAGCCGGATTGCGATAGGCGGATGAGTGGATCTGGGTGAGGCTTGGAGTTTTAGGTACGAGAGGCGGGATCACGGGAATCTGGAAAGCCCCCGTCGCGGCGATCACGTAGCTGGCTTCGATGACATTCTCCGATGTCTCGACACGAAACCCCGGACGACCATCAAGACGCGAAACCTTTTTTACCTCGATACCGGTACGGATCGGGGCCTTTATCCTGTCGGCGTAATCGACGAAGTAATCGGCTACACTCTCTTTTGCGACAAAATCATCGGGACCGTCGTTCTGGAATTCCATTCCCGGAAAGCGATCGTGCCAGGCGGGACCGTTAGCCACCAGAGAATCCCATCGTTCCGAGCGCCAGCGTTCCGCGATACGGTTTCTCTCCAGCACGATATGGCTAATACCATTGGCACCCAGATGTTCGCTTGCGGCGATACCGGCCTGTCCTGCACCAACGACAAGCACTTCTGTTCTTTCCACATTTTGCATGGGTTTCAGCCTCTTTTGGTTCTCGGCACGCTGGATCAGCGATGTTGACCCGCAGCCTGACGTGCCCTTCCTTCGGAGGAAAGCACATAGTTCCTGAGCCTGACTTAGGCTGGGCCTAATCGAAAGGGATCCGGTAAGACTGCTTAATCCAGCTCCATTTCTTCCACCAGTTCAAGCAGGTTCCCCAAGGTGGAAGAATTGTCATCACGCCTCCAGATCAGGCCGGTTTCCAGTTCGGGTGCGGCCCCCGCAAGATCGATATAGCGCACACCTGTCCGGGCAAGGTGGCGCAGCGATTGCGGCACAAGCGCAATGCCCATCCCGGCCGAGACAAGGCTAATGATCGTCTGCATCTGGATGGCGTGTTGAACCACATCAGCCGTTGCCCCTCTCGACGCATAGTACTCGGTGACGAGATCATGAAACAGGGGCGCCGCATCCCGTGGGAATACGATCAACGGAGAAGCGATCACGTCTTCGGCTCTCAGTTGCCCATCAACCGGGTTCAGACGTTTTTCGCTGATCCAGCTTTCGGGCACAGCCGCGACAAGCGGTTCACGGATCAGGCGACGATAGGAGAATTCCCGCGGAAGCCTTTCCCGGTTGGGTGGGATGATGATCCCTGCATGCCCGACACCATCAGACAGCGCCGCCGTCTGCTTGTCGCTCGTCGCCTCAGTGAGGGAGAGGTTCACGTCCGGGTAGAGCTGGCGAAAGCGATGAACCAGAACCGGCAGGACGCTGTAATCCGCCGTGCTGACAAAAGACAACGACAGGCTGCCAGCGCGCCCTTCGATCAGGCGCGCGGCGATGTCGGGCAAAGTGTCCAGATCAGCCAGGGCACTGGCAACATGCGGTGCCCACTGGGCGCCAAAGGGGGTCAGTTCGACATGGCGGCGGCTGCGCAGGAACAATGGTGCGCCAAGCTCTTGCTCAAGCGACATGATCGACTGGCTAAGCGGCGGCTGTGTCATACCCAGCAGTTCGGCTGCGCGCCCGAAATGCAACGTCTCCGCCACTGTCAGAAAGTGCTTCAATTGTCGCGCGTTCATTTTTTCATACTCAGTGCATATCAATAACACCTGTTTAATATATTTTACTCTCATGGGCGAGTGGCTTAGGCATGCCGGACCAATCCAGCCAAGGGAGAGCCAGATGCCCCGCTATCGCTCAAGAACAACCACACATGGACGTAATATGGCAGGGGCCCGTGGTCTCTGGCGGGCGACCGGCATGAAAGAGGACGACTTCGGCAAACCGATCATTGCCATCGTGAACTCTTTCACCCAGTTCGTGCCCGGCCATGTGCATCTCAAGGATCTTGGCCAGATGGTCGCGCGCGAGGTCGAAAAGGCCGGGGGCGTGGCCAAGGAATTCAACACCATCGCGGTCGATGACGGCATCGCGATGGGCCATGACGGCATGCTCTATTCGCTACCCTCGCGTGAGATCATCGCCGACAGCGTGGAATACATGGTCAACGCACATTGCGCCGACGCGATGGTCTGTATCTCGAACTGCGACAAGATCACGCCCGGTATGCTGATGGCGGCCATGCGGCTCAATATCCCGGTGGTATTTGTTTCCGGTGGTCCGATGGAAGCCGGCAAGGTCGTCTGGAATGGCAAGGAAACCGCGCTGGATCTGGTCGACGCGATGGTCGCCGCCGCAGATGACAGCTATTCCGATGAACAGGTCAAAACCATCGAACAGGCAGCCTGCCCGACCTGCGGTTCCTGCTCGGGCATGTTCACCGCCAACTCCATGAACTGTCTGACCGAGGCGCTCGGGCTGTCCCTGCCGGGCAACGGCTCGACCCTTGCCACCCATGCGGATCGCGAACGGCTCTTTGTCGAGGCGGGGCATCTGATCGTCGATCTTGCCCGGCGGCACTACGAACAGGATGATTATTCGGTTCTGCCACGGTCCATCGCAACGGTGAAAGCATTTGAAAATGCGATGACGCTCGACATCGCGATGGGGGGGTCGACCAATACCGTGCTTCACCTTCTTGCAGCGGCAAATGAAGGCGAAGTCGATTTCGACATGGCGGATATCGACAGGCTTTCGCGCAACGTGCCGGTGCTTTGCAAAGTCGCGCCCGCCAAGAACGACGTGCATATGGAAGACGTGCACCGGGCAGGGGGCATCATGTCGATCCTCGGCCAGCTTGATCGTATCGGCCTGCTCGATACCTCTGTCGGGATGGTTCATGCGGGCAGCATGGCCGAGGCGCTGGAACGCTGGGACGTAACCCGGACAGATTCCCAGACCGTGCATGATTTCTATCGCGCGGCGCCCGGTGGGGTACCGACACAAACCGCATTCTCCCAGTCCCGCCGGTATGACACGCTGGATGTCGACCGAGAGAATGGTGTGATCCGGGATGCCGAACACGCGTTTTCAAAAGATGGTGGTCTTGCCGTGCTCTATGGCAACCTCGCCGAGGATGGTTGCATCGTCAAAACGGCGGGTGTCGATGAATCGATCCTGGTCTTTTCGGGTCCCGCCCGCATTTTTGAATCTCAGGACAGCGCCGTAAGTGCTATTCTGACCAACAAGGTGCACGAAGGCGATGTCGTGCTCATCCGTTACGAGGGACCGCGCGGTGGCCCCGGCATGCAGGAAATGCTCTATCCGACATCGTACCTCAAATCCAAAGGTCTCGGCAAAGCCTGCGCACTGGTGACCGACGGACGTTTCTCTGGCGGTTCCTCGGGCCTCTCGATCGGCCACGTCTCTCCCGAAGCTGCCGAAGGCGGCACCATCGGTCTCGTCGAAGAAGGCGACCTGATCGAAATCGACATCCCCGCCCGCAAGATCCAGCTTTCCGTAGATGACGCGACATTGGCCAAGCGCCGCGAAGATCGCGCCGCCAAGGGCTGGCTGCCTGAGGAGAAGAGGACGCGCAAGGTCTCGTCCGCGCTCAAAGCCTACGCCGCCTTGACGACTTCGGCGGCACGTGGCGCCGTGCGTGATGTCGAGCAGCTCTCTCGAAAGTAAGGCATCCCGCTGATCGGGCGAAGCCAATCGCTAAAAAGACAGACGGCCGGTTGCCCCAAGGGGCAGCCGGCCGTTTCAGTCAAATCCCGCCGCGATACGGACGTCGAGGTTGCGCACTGGTGTCTTGTTCAGCGCGCCAAATGCACATTCGACCTAGACCTCCTCAGGCACTTTTTTCGGCGCTAGACGAAATACCGACAGAAATACGCGCGCCGCGTCAACATCCCCCTCAGCTCTGACAATTCCCTTTGATATCAAGTCCTCAAGCGGCGTCTTGCCATAGACCGCCGCCGCCAATTGGTTGCCGTTTCCGCGCAGAATAAAACTCGCATCGGGCGCAGCGACGGATCTGCTCTGCACTTTTCCACCGGCAAGCTCGACCTCAAAGGCCTCGCTACCAAAGTCGAAACCCCCGGTCATTTCATGGCCAGCGGCCAGTTCGGGTACAAAGGTGACCCCCATCGAGATCACCAGCGACGAGGGGCTGATAAAGAAGGACGGATCATGCCCCGGAACGGTAAGCGCCCATTGGCAAAGCGCTTCGAGAACCGGCAACAGACCGCGCCCTTGATCGGTCAACGAATAGATGCCCAAGCGCTCGTCGTGATGGACAATGCCGCCGCCAACAAGCTGCGCCAGCCGTCCGGTCAGAACGCTTGCGGTGATGCCGGGCATACCGGCCCGGATCATCTGAAACCGTTTAGGAGCAAACATCAGCTCGCGCACCACAAGCAAGGCCCAGCGATCCCCGATCAGGTTCAGCGCATGCGCGGCAAGACAGCCTTCTTCATATCGGATGTTCCGGGTTTTTGCCGGTTTAGTCATTAAAGAATACCAGTAGTTGCTTTTTAATACTAAGCTTGGCAGGCTGCCTGTGCAAGCGAGAATCGCTCTGCTGTCTTTCGACGGGAGGTTCGAAGAATGACTTATTTTACTGGTATGGTGGCCGCAGTACCCACCGGGAACAAAGACGCCTACATCAAGCACGCCGCTGCATCCTGGCCCATTTTCAAAGGCTATGGCGCAACCCGGATGGTCGAAACCTGGGGCGCAGATGTTCCCAAGGGCAAGGTCACCGACTTCTTTGGAGCCGTGCAGGCAAAACCCGAAGAAGCAATCGTATTCTCCTGGATCCAGTGGCCCGACAAGGCAACAGCAGACGCCGCATGGGAGAAAATGCCGTCCGACCCGCAAATGGCCACGCTTGCCGATATGCCGTTTGACGGCAGCCGCATGATCTATGGCGGCTTCGCACCGATCTATGAAGGCGGCAATGGTGCCGATGCCGGGTATTACCAAGGCTTCCTGCTGGCCGTCCCCGAGGGCAACAAAGAGCCTTACGCAAAAATGGCGGACGAGGGCTGGGACATGTTCAAGAAAAAGGGGGCCCTTGGCATGATCGAAGGCTGGGGTGAGGATGTTCCCCACGGCAAGACCACCGATTTCTACATCGCGACGAAAGCCGAAGAAGACGAGGTTCCCGTTTTCAGCTGGACGGTCTGGCCGGACCGCGCCACCTGCGACAAGGCTGCCCAAGAAATGCAGGCCGAGATGAGCGACATGGACATGTCAAAGATGCCCTTCGACGGAAAACGCATGATCTGGGCCGGGTTCGACCCGCTGTTCGACTCGGGCAATGGTTAGCCCCACTTGAGTTGCCGAGTTTGATTTTTAGCATGTCAGTCTGAAAGGCGGCCAGCTCTTCAACCATCGCGAGGCTTTCGCTTTTCAGATCGTCCCTCGGGACCCGGTGGAAACGGATGGTACCGGGACCCCACGAAAGTCAATTCCGGCAGACGGCAGCAAGCTAGGTCTCCGCATCTCGACAGCGGCTAGCACTGGCGAAAGACGGGGGTGATATCCGTGCACAAACCGTATGACATCTGTACATCAGCCGTATGACGAACTGGGCCAAGCATCGATAGTCGATTTCGGCCGTCCCATAAGCCAAATTGCAGACACAGCCCAAAGCTCGCTTAGCCTTCAACTCTAATGTAGCCAATCTGCCACGACCTCACCCAATAAGAGGGCGGTGCGCGCGTTCGCCTCGCAACAAGTCCAGATGCTTGCGACTATCAGTAAGGTCAGCTGGCGTTCGGACCGCGCTTGGCGCGGACGGCCTGCCGAATTGCCTGCCAATTGTCGGCCTGCTCCTGTTTACCTTCGGTCTGGCACTGGCGCACCATCTGCGCGGCTTCGGCTTCGGCCCGATCTCCGTGGACGCGATAAAGCGCGTTTGCGTGCTGGGTAATCTGCATTGTATTCATGGTTTCCTCCGGTCACTGGACAAGTGAATGGCCACGATTCCCCCATCTGGGGTGGATCGATCATACAGAAGGGAAAGACGCGAGTCATGCATCCCGTACCGGCCTGAGCGACAACCGGCGATTTCAGCGGGAGAATTCAGAGGGCTCAGACAGATAGCGTTTTTGACCCAACCCAGACTGCTAGGGCGGAATGCGAAAACTCGTAGCCGGACAGCGCCTCATTTCGCCATAACACCATGCCAGCAGCAGATGGCCGACCGGAGTCTTTGCGCTTGCGTCCGGAGCGAACCATCCGCAGGCTTGCGGCAAATCGCCAAAGGGGACAGCCATGCAATTCATTGAAACCGCCGAAGATCTGCGCGCCATTTATGGCGAGGCGTCGCAGGGGGCGTTGCGCAAGCAACTGGCTTCGCTGGATGAACATGCGCGCAAGTTTCTGTCCCTGTCACCTTTCGCGGTGATCGGCTCTCAGGCCCCGAACGGTATGGGCGATGTCACGCCAAGAGGCGACCAGCCCGGTTTCACGGTGGCGCTTGACGATCACACCATCGCCATGCCCGACCGTCCGGGCAATGCGCGGCTTGATACGCTGGACAATATTCTGCGGAATCCGGCTGTCGGTCTGATCTTCATGATCCCCGGCATGAACGAAACGCTACGCATCAACGGAATGGCGAAAATCACTGCTGATCCCGGCCTTTGCGAACGGCTGGCAGTGAATGGCAAACCGGCCAAGAGCGTTATCGTGATTGCTGTCCACGAAGTCTACATGCACTGCGCCAAGGCCTATATCCGCTCAAAACTGTGGAAGCCTGAAACATGGCCCGAGCGCAGCAGCATGCCGTCGCTTGGCGAGATTCTGCGGGATCAGATCGCGCATTCGGTTGCGGCCGAGCAAATCGACGAAAGCCTTGCAGAAAACTACCGCAAGGAATTGTGGTAAACGATCGGAGCGACAGATCGCTCGGGATCGCCGGTCAGCCAGCCACTGCCGGGCATCAGCCGACGAAATAGGGCGATTTGAAAATGCCCATCATGCGGATGGACTTGGCGGCTTCGGCCAGCCTTGGGCCAAGGTCGTTTTCGACCACGTCTTCGCGCGCGCGGAAGCGCGGCAGGCCGCAGGATAGCGCCACGCGAAGGCCGTCCTCGGTTTCGCCAAGCGGTGTCGAGAGGGCAACGATATTCGGACGCCAGTCGCCATAGGACGCACAGAACCCCTCTTCGCGGCAACGCGCGATGCTGGCGGCAGTATCCTCGGCATGGGTCGCGAATTCCTCGGGGAAACGCAGCCGTAACTCGGCCAGTTTGTCGTAGAGTTCCTGTCCCTCGAGCAGTGACAGCAGGGCCCGGCCACTTGCCGAGCGGTGCAGCGGTCCGGTGATGCCGGGTTCGGGGATGTGAGGAAAGCTGATCGGGTCGCCGATGGTCTGCACCTGAACGAATTGATCGCCCGACATTACCGCAAGCGTGACATTGCCCGTGCTCATCTCGGCAATCTCGCGCATCGGCCCCACCAGTTGGTGACGCCAGCGCGTTGCTGCGAGAACAGGATAGGACAGGCCAAGAATACGCGGCGCGAGGCGAAAGTTGCCTTTCATATCGCGCCGCAGATAGCCCATGTGCATCAAGGTCTTGCACAGGCGGGACACGGTCGCCCGGTTCAGGCCCAGACGCCGCGCGATCTCGGAATTGGCAAAACGATCTTCCTGATCATTGAAAAGCGCAAGAATCTCAAGCCCCTTCATCAGGGTCGAGGAAAGCGCCTGATCCGTCGCGCTTTCACCGGGCAGTTCGCACTCGCCCGCATCAGCCCACTGGTTGAGGATCGTCTTGCCGTCGCTCAAAGGATTCCCTGCTCCCGATAAGTCTCGATCTCCTGGTCGTCCAGGTTCAGAAGTGTCTTGTATATGTAATCGTTATCCGCTCCCAGACCTTTTGCGGCCCAGCGGATTTTGCCGGGCGCCTTGCGGAAACGGGGCACCAGCCCCTGCATGCGGACCGACCCGAAATCTTCGTCGCTGACCGAGACAATCGCATTGCGCGCCTTGTACTGCGCATCGTCGAAAACCTGATCCATACCGTAGATCGGCGCGATGGTGCCATTGTGTTCCCGGAAGGAGGCGATCACCTCGTCCAGCGTATGCGCCGCGATCCATGCGCCAAAGATCTTGTCGAGCTCTTCGACATGCTTCACCCGGGCCACGTTCGAGGCAAAGCGCGGATCGTCTACCAACTCCGGTTGACCGATGGCCGCCGCGTTGTAGCGGAAGGTGCGGTTGGTCGAACCTGCAAGGCTGACATAGCGCTTGTCCGAGGTCATGTAGACATCGGAAGGTGCAGAGTAGGTGTTCTTGTTGCCCACGCGTTCGCGCACATCGCCAAGCTGATCATATTCGATAGGCAGGGATTCCAGCAGGCGCAGAACGGCCTCGGTCATGGCAAGGTCGATCTCTTCGCCCTCTTGCCTCTCGGAACGCACGACCTTGAGCAGGGCGGCGCAGATCGAAAAGGCGCCGAACAGACCGCCGATGGAATCGGCCAGAGGATAGCCGGTGTGGACGGGCGGGCGATCCGGGTCGCCGGTGATATGGGTCAGCCCGCCCATAGCCTCGAAGATCCGGGCGAAACCGGGCTGGTTGGCCATCGGGCCGTCCTGTCCGAACCCGCTGACCCGGAGCACGACGAGACGGGGATTGGCTTTCCACAGGGTTTCGATATCAAGCCCCCAGCGGTCGAGCGTGCCGGGACGGAAATTCTCGATCAGAACATCCATCTGCGAGACCAGATCGAGGAAGAGTTTCGCGCCATCGTCTTTCCGCAGGTCCAGCGTGCCGTGGTATTTGCCGCGATTCGTGACCTTCCACCAAAGCGGCTTGCCTTCCTTGAGCGGAGGGAACCCCCGCAGCCCGTCGCCAACGCCCGGAAGCTCGAGTTTGACGACTTCGGCGCCAAAATCTGCCAGCAGGGAACCTGCCATCGGACCTGCAATGATAGTTGCGATATCAAGGATTTTGAGCCCGGAAAGGGGGCCCGCGCCGGTATCGGAGATGGTCATTCACACTCCTCCTATGTGAAACATGTTTGACAAGTGTTACGATATTTGAAACAAGAAGGTCAATACGTGCAATTAATGAGCCTTGGGGAGGGGTATCATGCATTTCGAGCCAACTGGCAAGGCAGAGGAATTCCGTAACGCAGTTGCGGGTTTTTTTGCGAGTGATGTCCTTCCGCGTCATCGCGACTGGGTTCAGCAGGTCATGCGGGAAGGGCACGAGGCTGACTTTCTGCCCGCGCTGCGCGCCAAGGCACGCGAGCAGGGGCTTTGGAACCTCGCGCTGCCCGAACTGACCGAGAGCGAGCCGGGGACACGGCTGAGCAATCTTGAATTCGCACCTTTGGCCGAGATCATGGGCAAACTGCCCTGGGGCTCGCAGGCGTTCAACTGCCAGGCGCCGGATGTGCCGAACATGGCGATGCTTCAGGCACTGGCAGACCCGGAACAGAAAGAGCGCTGGCTCAACCCGCTGCTCGAAGGCGAAACAAGGTCGGCGTTTGCGATGACCGAGCCTGATGTGGCGTCGTCCGACGCCTCGAATATCGCCACGCGGATCAGTTTCGAGGGCGACCAGATCCGGATTAACGGGCGCAAGTGGTTTGCCACCGGCGGCGCGCATCCGGACTGTTCCTTTCTGATTGTCATGGGCGTGAGCGACCCCGAGGCCGGGCGCACCGAGCGCCAAAGCATGGTCATCGTGCCGACTGACGCGCCGGGCGTGACCATCACTCGCGATCTGACCTATCTGGGCTGGGCCGATCATGTCGCTCCGATTGCGCAGATCGAACTGCAAGACTTGGTCGTGCCAGCAAAGAACCTGCTTGGCGAACGCGGCAGGGGCTTCAAGGGCGCGCAGGTGCGGCTTGGACCGGCACGGATCCACCATGCGATGCGCTGCATCGGGCTGGCCGAGATGCTGGTGGAACTGATGATCGTGCGGGCCCGTGAGCGGACCGCCTTTGGCCGCAGCGTGATCGACTATGACACGATCCAGCGCTGGATCGGCGAGGCGCGGGTCGAAATCGATATGAACCGGCTGGCGGTACAACGCTGCGCATGGCTTTTGGATCAGGGCGGCGACAGCGCAAGCTGGCGACCGGTTTCGATGATCAAGGTCTCGGTCCCGAACATGTTGCAGAAGATCGCGGACCGCGCGCTGCAGATCTTTGGCGCGATGGGCGGGCTGGATGATCTGCCGATCCACCATGCCTTTGCCTATGCGCGCTGGTTCCGCATCGGCGACGGCCCGGACGAGGTGCATCTGCGCCAGATCTTCCGCAGTGAACCGCAGCCGGAATGGTCGCTGGAAGACAGCCCCTATCTGGCAGTGCCGGAAGCCGCACAGCCTGTCCGGAGGGCAGCGGAATGATCGAAAAAATGTCGCTTCGCACCATAGGGCTTTCCATAGTTGCGGTACTGGCCACCGCCATGGCGCTCCAGTCGATCTGGGTTGCGTGGTCGGGACCGTGGAGCATGGCCTTTGGCCGCAACATGCTGATGGGCGCGGCGCTGGTGATCGTGCTGATCAGCTGGCCCGTTTACAGGCTTGATGCTGAACCGTCGCGCGTGGTCAGGATCGCGGGCACGATCCTTGATACCGTGCTTGTTGCCGTCGTGATCATGGCATGCTGGCGCTTTACGCAGGTCGAACACCTGCAGGAAGCGACCTTTTACATGTTTTCCAGCTATGACACATGGCTGGCGCTGGCCGGCTGCGTTGCCCTGCTGGAAGCGACGCGGCGCCTGTTTGGCCCGCCGATCGTGATCATCGCCGTTCTGATGATCCTTTACTGTCTTTTCGGCGGCTATCTTCCCGGCATTTTCAACCATGCAGGAGTGGATCTGAACCGGACGATGCAGAACGTCTGGTACGGGTTCCAGGGCGTGTTCGGCATGCCGACCGGCGTGGTGATCCGTGTCGTCATGGTCTTTGTTGTCTTTGGCTTGCTGCTGGAAGGCACCGGGGCATCGGATGCCCTGATCCGCTGTTCGGTCGCGCTTACCGGCAGATCGCGCGGCGGGCCGGCCCATGCGGCGGTCGTGGCAAGCGCGATGTTCGGGTCGATGTCGGGCAGCGTGACGGCCAATGTCGTCGGCTCCGGCACATTCACCATTCCAATGATCAAGCGCCGCGGTTTTTCGCCCGCGATGGCGGGTGGCATCGAAGCGGCGGCCTCGACCGGCGGGCAGATCGTGCCACCGGTGATGGGGGCCGCGGCCTTTCTCATGGCGGACCTGACCGGCGAGCTTTACACCACCATCGCGCTGGCCGCGCTGGTGCCCGCGATATTCTATTACGGGTCGCTCTTCGCCGCGATTTCAGTGCAGGCGCGGGCGCTTGGGATCGAGCCGATCCCCGAGGCCGAGCGGGTCAAGCTTTCGCGTCAGGACTATATCCTGTCGCTGCAGTTCATCCTGCCGATCCTCGCCATCGTGGCGGTGCTGGTTGCGGGACGTTCGCCAGCACTTGCGGGTTTTGCCGCCGTCGTTTCGACCGTCGTGCTGGGCCTTTTCCGCAAGCAGAACCGGGAGAACCCGAAGATCTTCCTCAATGCGCTGGTGCAGGGGGGCAAGGCCTGTGCCTCGATCCTTGTGGCTGTCGGATGCATCGGGGTGATCCTTGGCGTGCTGAACCTGACCGGTCTGGGGCTGACATTCGCCTCGCTGATCTCGTCGATCAGTGACACATGGCTGTTCGGGTCGCTGCTGGTCACGGCATTTGCCTGCCTCGTGCTGGGCATGGGAATGCCGACGCTGCCCGCTTACCTGATCATCGTTCTGGTGCTGGGTCCGGTAATGACCAAGCTGGGTGCCGATATGATCGCGGTCCACATGTTCGTCTTCTACTTTGGCGTGCTGTCGGCGATTACGCCGCCGGTTGCCATCGGTGCCTTTGCCGCCGCGCCCATCGCTCAGGCCAGCCCGATGGTGACGGCCTTTGTCGCGCTGCGCCTTGCGGTAACCGGTTTCATCATCCCGTTCATCTTCGTCTATGAGCCATCACTGCTGCTGGTCGTCGATTTCGACCCGGTGAATTTCGCGCGGGTCTGCGTGGCACTAGGTCTAGCGATCTGGATGCTGAACACCGGGATCGTCGGCTATGCCGGAGAAAGGATCGGACCGGCCATGCGCGTTGTGCGCATCCTGATGGCCATCGGCCTGATCATTCAGGAACCGGCACTGCAATACGTATTGATCGTTGCCAGCATTGGCCTGCTTGTCCTCCCCGGAAGGTTCGGGGGCGGCCAGGCGGATCAGGCAATGGGGAAACAAGTTTCAGAAACCAAGGGAGGACTATGATGATTTTCAACAAACTCAAGACCGGCGCGCTGGTGCTGGCAACCGGGACCGCGTTGATCGCGGGCACCGTTACCGCCAGCGCCCAGAATTTCCGGATGGCTTCATTGGGGCAGGCGTCGCCGACGACCGTGTTCTCGATCGCGGTCTCGCAGATCATCAAGCAGGACTATGGCTATAGCACACAGCTGACCACCGGCGCTGTCGGCACCCGGATGATCGTCGATGCGGCGAACCAGCAGCTTGACCTGTTCATGACGGCGGTGTCGATCAACGGCTATCTTCGCGACGGCACGCGGATGTACGAGCAGCTGCCCAATTCGAATGAGCTGTTCAGCAATATCCGCAGCATCGTGAATTACCCGCTGGGGGCCTATCACGGCATCACATGGGCGGATTCCGGGATCGAAACCATGGACGATCTCAAGGGCAAGAAGGTCTATATCGGGCCCCCGTCAAGCGCCGGGCGCACGGTGATCGAACAGGTGATCAAGGGTGTGACGGGCTACGAGGCCAACACGGATTTCGAACCGGTCAACCTCGACTGGGCCTCGGCCGAGCAGGCGTTCCAGGATCGCCAGCTTGACGCCTATTTCGTTCCCACGCCGATCCCGAGTTCCGAACTGCAACAGCTGTCGGCCCTTGGCGAGTTCCGCGTGCTGGGCATTCCGGACGACAAGGTTGACGAGCCGAGCATTCAGGCCGCAGGCGCCGTGCCGGGTCGAACCTTTGATATGCTGCAACCGGGCACCTACGGCGGTCAGGTCAACGAAGAGCCGGTGCGTATGGTAAGTTCCATCGTCGGGCTTGGCACCAACAAATGGGCCGATGAAGAGCAGATCTATAACATCACCAAGGCGATCTTCGACCATCACGACGATCTGGTCGCCGCCGCCAAGTGGATGGAGGCGATCACCCCGGAAACGGCGCTGAACCAGATGAACGCGCCGCTGCATATCGGGGCTTACAAGTACTACAAGGAAATCGGCGTCGAGGTTCCCGAGGCGCTGATCCCGCCGGAAGCCGCTGACTGATCAGACGGAACGGGTCCGCGGCGGAAGACCTGCCGCGGACCATTACAGTCCCCGCAGCCGAAAGACAGGACATGGAGCTTTTCTACACCGACGCGGACCTTTCGTTTCGCGACGAGGTTCGCCGTTTTCTCAAGTCGGACCTGCCCAAGGACATCTCGGCCACGTTCTTTGAGTACCGGCGCCACAGCTGGGAACAGATGATCGAATGGCACCGGATACTGGGGCGCAAGGGCTGGGTCGCGCCGCACTGGCCGGTCGAGCATGGCGGTACCGGCTGGACGCCGATGCAGCAGTATATTTTCGACAGCGAGGCGATGCAGGCGGGTGCGCCGCGCCTCCGGCCCTTCGGACTCAAGATGATCGGGCCGGTGCTGATCCGCTTCGGGTCAGAGGAGCAGAAGGCCCGTTTCCTGCCGCGTATTCTGAGCGGTGAGGATTACTGGTGTCAGGGCTTTTCCGAGCCGGGTGCCGGATCGGACCTGGCCTCGCTCAAAACCCGCGCGGTGCGGGAGGGCGATACCTATGTGGTGAATGGCCAGAAGACCTGGACCACCACGGCGCAGCACGCGAACTGGATGTTCACGCTGGTGCGGACGGACCCCGCCGCAGACCGGCCCCAGTCCGGCATTTCGATGCTGTTGATCCCGTTGGACAGTCCGGGCGTCACGGTACGTCCGATCCGGACCATCGACGGTGATCACCACGTGAACGAAGTGTTCCTTGAGGATGTGCGCGTCCCTGCCGACCTGCTGGTGGGCGAGGAAAACAAGGGCTGGACCTATGCCAAGTACCTGCTGGGCAATGAGCGGGTCAGCATCGCCAATGTCGGGCAGAGCAAGGCGGAGCTTGCCTTGCTGAAACGGCTGGCAGCGGAGCGGTTCCGCGATGGCGCCGCCCTGATCGACGATCCGGTTTTCGGAGCCAAGCTGGCCGATCTTGAGGCAGATTTCCTGGCGCAGGAGGTGACCAACCTGCGGATGCTGTCAAGCGTCGTGCCGGGCGGGGACGTGGGTGCGCTTTCGTCCTTTCTCAAGCTGCGTGGATCCGAGATTCAGCAGCGGATACAGGAACTTGCGATGGAGGCGGCAGGGGCAGAGGCCGCACCGTGGCAGGTGCTGCGCGAAGGTGGCGCCAAGGATGGCTATGGCACCCACGGCTGGCTGTTTTCCCGGGCCTTCACGATTTTTGGCGGATCGAGCGAGGTGATGAAGAACATCGTCGCCAAGCAGGTTCTTGGGTTCTGAGGGGGCGATCATGAATTTCACGGCGAATGACGAACAGCGCATGATCGCGGACAGCTTTGCCCGCGTCTTTGCGGATGCGGGCTATCCGTCGACTTCGGGGAACAACTGGTCCGCGCTGACAGAGCTTGGCCTGACCGAGGCCACGTTTCCCGAGCCGCGCGGGTTCGGGGCAAGTGTTTCCGACATGGTTCATGCCCTCATCGAATGTGGCAGGGCAGCAGCCCCCGAGCCAGTGATCGGGGCAGGGGTGCTGCCCGGGATTGCCCTTACAGGTGCCGGGTCCGCAGCGCCCGAGATGCCCGAAGGAACGGTGTGCCTTGCGGACGGTGAGGGCCTTACGTTGCAGGACGGCGCACTAAGCGGAACGCTGCGGGTGGTTCCCGGCGCGGACGCGGCAGAGGTCCTGCTGATCTGTCTTGCAGATGACCATCTGGCCGTGGTGTCGATGGCAGAAGTCAAACGCGATAAATACCGTCTGGTCGACGGGCGCGGCGCGGCGGACCTTGAGCTTGCCTCGGTCAAGCTTGCCGATGGCGCAATGGGCGGGGTCGTCCCGGGCATGGCGGAATGGCTGCGCGATGTGGCTGCCGTTGCTTTTGCCGCGGACGCGCTTGGCGCGCTGCTGGCCCTGCGCGAGATGACGCAGGATTATCTGAAGCAGCGCAAGCAGTTCGGTCGGCCGATCAGCAGCTTTCAGGCGCTGCAGCACGCTATGGCGGATATCTATCACGACACCGAGCATTTCCTCTCGCTCACGCATTTCGCGGCGCAGACCTGCGAAGGCACGGATGTGGCCCTGCGGAAGCGGGCGGTTTCGTCACTCAAACGTTTTCTTGGCGGACGGATACGCCGTGCCGCCGCTTCGGCGATCCAGCTGCACGGCGGGATCGGAATGACAGAGGAATACCCGCTGGGGCGTTTCGTCAAACGGGCAGTGGTGGCCGACATGCTGAACGGCAGCGCCGATGCACATGGCGCGCGCCTTGCAAAACTGATCGCGGAAGAAACACGCGCGGGCCTGCAAGAGGCCCCGGAACAGGAGAAAGTCGCATGAATACCCAAACCGCTCCGGCCACGGAACTGCGCGTAGAACGAGACGGGCCTGTGCTGGTCCTGTCACTGGACGGGCCGAACAGCCGCAACTCGATCAGCCCGCCGGTCTACAAGGCAATCCAGAACGAGATCATCACGGCGGGTCAGGACAGCGCGGTGCGGGCCATCGTGCTTACGGGCTTGCACGGGTTCTTCAGCTCGGGCGGCAATATCAACAACCTCAAGGAAAGCGCCAAGAGCACCATGGCGCAGGTCAGCGGCAATACCGACGGTCTGAATTCGATGATCCTTGCCATTCGCAATTGCCCGACGCCGGTGATTGCCGCGATCGAGGGCGGGGCGGCGGGGGCGGGGCTGTCACTCGCACTCGCCTGCGACATGATCGTGGCCGCCGAAGGGGCAAAATTCGTCGTGGCCTATGTGAAGGTCGGCCTTGCCCCGGATGGGGGCGTCACCCATTTCCTGAGCGAGGGCCTGCCACGCCAGATCGTGAGCGAGATGTGCCTGACCGGCAATCCGGTGGAATCCGACCGGCTTTATGCGCTGGGTCTGGTGAATGCCGTGGTGCCTTCGGGGGAGGCCATTGAGACCGCCAAGAAGATGGCGTCGAAAATGGCCGCCGGGGCGGTTGGCGCGATGGGGGTCATCAAGTCGGAAATCGCGGCGGCCCCGCATAACGACCTTGCAACGCAGCTGGTGCTCGAAGCGCAGGGCATCAATACGGCGCGGTTCGGGGCAGAGGCCGCCGAGGGGCTTGCCGCCTTCCTTGAAAAGCGCAAACCCGATTTCGTCGGAAAGGGGTGATCGGACATGGTGATCAGAAATCCCGAGAAGCTGGAAAGCCTGCTGTCCGAGGTGCATTCATGGGTGCGCGAGGTGGCGCATCCAAACGAAAACCGCGTCGCCGAGCTTGACGAAGTGCCCGAGGATATCGTCGCCGATATGGCGGCGCGCGGGTTCTTTGGCTGGTCCATCCCCGAGCAATACGGCGGGCTTGGCCTGACCACCGAAGAGCTTGTGATGGGCGCGATGGAGCTGTCGCAATGCGCGGTGGCCTATCGGGCGCGGGTCGGGACCAATACCGGCATCGGCTCGGAAGCTTTGGTCGCGGATGGCACCGAGGAACAGAAGAACAAGTACCTGCCCCTGATGGCACGGGGTGAGGCGACCGGCTGTCTTGCACTGACCGAACCGAATGCGGGATCCGAGGCGAGCAACATCGAAACCACGGCGCGGCGAGAGGGCGATACCTATGTGCTGAACGGGATGAAGCGGTACATCACGAATGCACCGATTGCGGACCTGTTCACCGTCTTTGCGCGAACCGACCCGGACAGCACGGGCGCGCGGGGCATTTCGGCCTTTATCGTCGAACGCGGGATGCCGGGTTTGTCGACCTCGGCACCTTACAAGATGATGGGGCAGGCGGGTTCACCCGTGGGCGAGGTTCATTTCAACGATTGCGTGGTGCCGGCCGCAAACCTGATCGGCGGTGTCGAAGGCGTCGGGTTCAAGACCGCGATGAAGGTGCTGAACAAGCAGCGCATCCATCTGGCCGCCCTCTGCACCGGCCCGGCGATCCGGATGCTGGACATGGCAATGGATCACGCCACGACGCGCGAACAGTTCGGCAAGAAGGTTGTTGATTTCCAGCTTGTCTCGGCACTTCTGGCCGATTGCCGGACCGAGATCGAAGCGGCAAAGCAGCTTATCCTCGCCACTGCCCGCAACCGGGACGACGGCGGCGACATCGCGCTTGAGGCGTCGATCTGCAAATACTTTGCATCCGAGATGTGTGGCCGGGTGGCGGATCGCTGCGTTCAGGTCTTTGGTGGCGCGGGCTTTGTCGCGGATCACAGCTCTATCGAGCGGTACTATCGCGACGTGCGCCTGTTCCGTCTTTACGAGGGAACGAGCCAGATCCACCAGCTGAACATCGTGAAACAGATGCAGCGGCGGCGCGACGCGGCGGGGGCCGGGGCATGATTTCCTACCGGCTCGAGGCCGAGGGCAAGATGAGCCGGGGCAGCCTTGTGCGCATGGAGCAAGGCGCGCTGAGCGAGGGCGATACGCTGGTGCGCGTGCTTTATTCGGGCATCAACTACAAGGACGCTTTGGCCGGGCAGGGCAAGGCCCCGATTGCCAAGTCGCTGCCGCTGAACTGCGGGATCGAAGCGGTCGGCCATGTGGTCGAAAGCACAAACCCGGCGCTTGAACCCGGGCAGGCGGTGATTGCGCATGGCATGGGCATGGGCGTGGCGCGCGATGGCGGGCTAGCCGATTACATGCGCGCTGACAGCGAATGGCTTGTGCCCTTGCCCAAAGGTCTCAGCCTGCTTGAGGCCGCGACCATCGGTGTTGCCGGCTATTCCGCGGCGCTGGCGGTGGATCGGCTGGAAAGCCTTGGTGTAGAGCCTGACAACGGCCCGATTGCGGTGACCGGCGCCACCGGCGGCGTGGGTAGTCAGGCGGTCGCCATGCTGGCGCGGCTGGGCTACGAGGTTGTTGCCGTCACCTCTAAAACTGACGCGGGAGAGCTGTTCAGAACGCTGGGGGCCGCAGATGTGATCGCGCCGCCAGAGGCAAGCGACCGGATGCTGGACAAGTCGATCTGGGCCGGGGCCGTCGATACGGTAGGGGGTGACGTGCTTGCTTGGCTGCTGCGCAGCGCCAAGGCAGAGGCGGCGATTGCTGCCATCGGGAACGCCGGAGGCAACCGTCTGCCCACGTCGGTCATTCCATTCATTCTGCGCGGCATCACCCTGACCGGGATCAACGGCAATTCGCCGCCCGCACTGCGGCGGCGTATCTGGGAACGACTGGGATCGGATCTGCGCCCGCCCCGGATATCGGCGATTGCACGGGTCATCGAACCGGAAGAAATCGACGAGACGATGGCGGAGATGATCGCCGGGCGCACACGCGGACGCGCCGTCGTCGCATTCTGCGGCGGTTAAACACGCATGCAAGACCTGGCCCTGACAATTGCGCCGATTTTCGTGATCGTCGTGCTGGGCAATGTCCTGCGTCGACTGGGTCTGCCGGGCGATGCGTTCTGGCCGCAGGCGTCGCGGCTGGGTTACTGGGTGCTGATCCCGTCGCTGCTGTTTTACAAGCTTTCCACCGCCGAGGTCGATATCGACCTGATGGCGCCGTTTACACTGGGGCTGGGCGGCGCGTTTTTCCTCGTGGGGTTCGTGATCCTGCTGGTGAGCGGGCTCGCGGGCATGAGCGGCGCACAGCGTGGTTCCGTCTTGCAGGGCGCGGTACGGCATAATTCCTTTATGGCATTGGCCGTGGCCGAGACGCTTTTCGGGTCCGAAGGGCTGTCGCTGGGCGCGCTGGCGGCCGCTGTGCTTGCGCTGGTGACGAACCTTGTCATCGTGCCGGTGCTGAAGCTGCTCGGCACAGGTGCCGACGGAGGGCTGGCCGGGCGTCAGGTTCTGAAAGATATCGTTTGCAATCCCTTGATCCTGTCGATCTGTGCCGGACTGGCAGTGAACGCCTTGGTAGCCGAACGGATTCCTGTGCTGCATGACGGCACCGCGATGCTGGGCGCGGTGGCCTTGCCGCTGATGCTGCTCTGCGTCGGTGCCGGTTTGCGACTAAAGGGGCTGCGCGCGCAACTTGCGCCGCTGGCCTTGTCGACGGCGGGCCGGTTCGTGCTGTTTCCGGTTTTCGTCTTGTTGCTTCCGACCGGGCTGGACACGCCGACACTTCTGATCCTGCTGATCTTTGCAGCGGTACCGACGGCTCCGTCCTCGACCGCACTGGCAGGAGAGACGGGGGGCGACACAGAGTTGATGAACGCGATCGTCACCTTTCAAACCGGCCTTGCCTTTGCGACCTTGCCAGTGACTCTCGCCCTGGCGGCGTTGTGGCTGGGCTGAGCTTGCGGTGCCACGCGGTTCAGTTGTGAAACTCGCGACGCAGGTTACATCCGATTAACATAATCTTGATTATGCTCCTGAGTCCGGTTTCTCAGCCGCGCCCTTTGCGCCTGTCTGTGCCCGGCGTCGGCGTGTATCCGACCAAGGATAGGCCGAAGAACAGGACAAGGCACAAAACCACCCATAAGAGCGCCCAGCCGTTAAAGCTTTGGTAGAGTGCGAAACGGATCAGTTCGACCGCGTGGGTAAACGGGTTGAAGGCGCAGATGTCGCGCAGGAGCTGAGAGCTTTCGGCCATTTTCCACAGCGGATAGAGCGCGGTCGACAGGAAGAACATGGGGAAGATGACGAAATTCATTACCCCGGCAAAGTTTTCCAGCTGCCTGATGGTCGAGGACAAAAGCAAGCCGAGCGCACCCAGCATCAGCCCGCTGAGCACCAGCGCGGGCAGCGCCAGAAGATACCCGGCGGGCGATATGGTGATCCCCATCGCGGCGGCGATGGCAAGAAACACGTAAACCTGTAGGATCGAGACGGCGACCCCGGCGACAAGCTTGCAGAATAACAGCCACCAGCGCGGTAAAGGCGAGGTCAGCAAGAGCCGCATCGACCCCATCTCTTGGTCGTAAACCAGCGAGAGCGAGGACTGCATCCCGTTGAAAAGCTGGATCATGCCGCAGAGGCCGGGCACGATATAGACCTCGTAGGTAATGTAGGTGTCGTAGGGCGGGATGATCGACAGGCCAAGCGCGGCCCGGAACCCGGCAGCAAAGACCACCAGCCAGACCAGCGGTCGCACCAGCGCCGAAAGGAACCGGCTGCGCTGGTTGATGAAGCGCAGGGATTCCCGCGTAACGATAGCGGTCAGCGACGTGAGATAGGGATTCATGCCGGGGTCTTTTCCTCCGCCTCCGCGCCGGTCATGGCCATGAAGACATCCGTCAGCGGCTTTCCGGCAGCGATGGTTTCCGCCCGGTCATGGGCAAGTACGCGGCCCCGGTGCAGGATAACCACGTCATCCTGTGGTGCAATCTCATCGACAAGATGCGTGGCCCAGAACACGGTAAGCCCCCCGCCCGCCAGTTCATGAACGTGATCGGTGATCGCGCGGCGGCTGGCGGTGTCCAGCCCGACAGTGGGTTCGTCTAGCAGCAGCACCTCAGGGTTATGGACAAGCGCGCGGGCGATCTCCATTCGGCGCCGATGGCCGCCATTCAGCGCGCGCACCTTTTCACGGGCCCGTTCGCGCATATCGAGCCGCTCGAGCGCCGCATCGATCCGCGCCTGCGCCTGCCGCCCGGAAAGCCCGTGCAGCGCGGCGAAATAGGTCATGTTGCGCGACACTGTCATATCGAGATCGAGGGTTGGTTGCTGGAACACGACTCCGATCTTCGACAACGCGGCGCGGGGGTTGGTGGCGATGTCATGCCCGGCAATCCTGATGCGCCCCTGCCCCGTTACGGTCAGCCGGGTGAGCAGGGAAAACAGCGTCGATTTCCCTGCGCCGTTCGGCCCCAGCAGCGCCGAGAAACGGCCCGGCGCCAGAGCAAAGCTCACATCGTCAAGCGCACGGCGCTCGCCGTAGCTATAGCTGACGTGGGCAATATCGAGCGCGCTCATATCGGGTTACTGGATGGTGATCTCGACACGCTGGGTTTCACCGGTGGAGCCGGGAATCCGCAGGAAATAACGCCCCGGCTTGATCGCGATAAATTCGATTTCCATCGTGCCTTCATCGTCGAATTCCACGCTTTCGAGGCCAAAGGGGCGCACTTCGAGATCATTGATGACGATCTCGTTGATCCAGATTGCGCGGAAAAACCCCGGTCCTTCAAGGGCAAGTTCGCCGCTGCCATCCGAGGTGATCTCAAGCTCGTAGCCGGTGCCCGATTTGAGCGTGATCGGGCCTTCGGCCAGCGGCTTGCCAAGACCAAGGGTGATTTCGGGCATGTCCTCCATATTGTCGTTCGAGAGAATGCCGGCAAAGCCAAACTCATGGGCGGTGGCGGGAATGGCGAGGCAGGCGATGACGGCGGCAAAAATGGTGCGTTTCATAAGGCGTCCTTTCTGGAATGTTCAAAGGGGTTGGCCGGGGATCCCCGGAGTTCGAGAATACGCGTGGCCAGCCGTTCGGCATCGCTGAGCGTGTGGGTGACGAAGAGAACCGCCGGTTTCGTGGCGGCGATCAGCTCTTCGATCAGGCGGAGCATGGATTGCGCGGTCTCATGGTCGAGCGAGACCAGCGGTTCATCCATGATGAGGAATTCGGGCCGCCCGGCAAAGGCGCGGGCAAGGGTGAGGCGGCGCTGCTGACCAAGAGAAAGCTGGGTCGGAAAAAGATCGGCCTTGTCGGCGATACCGACGCGGGCGAGCATATCGAGCGCTTGGGTGCGGGACAGGTCCGGATGGATCAGGGTGAGGTTTTCGATTACACTGCGCCAGAGCAGCAGGGTCGGTTCCTGAAACACCATCGCGATGTTGCCGGGGCGCTCGACCCGACCGGTAAAGCTGTCGTCTATACCCGCGACGATCCGCAAAAGTGTGGTTTTGCCTATCCCGGACGGGCCGGTCAGTGCGACGCATTCGCCGCTGGCGATGTCGAACCGGCAGGGGCCGAGCACCGGGCTTTCGCCAAAGGATTTACCTGTCACATCGACCCTGATCATGCGACCCGCCAGCGCGTCACGCGCCGCTCCCACGGTTGCAGGATGCCCCATTCGACCACCAGCATGACGGTGATGAAAGAGAGCGCGTAGATCAGGACCATGCCCACGTCGAAGAGCTGGAAATAGAGGTGGATCTGGAAGCCGATCCCGTTGGATCGACCGAGGAATTCGACCACGAGAACGATCTTCCAGATCACGGCGACGCCGGAGCGGGCCGATGCGGCGATAAAGGGCGCAAGCTGCGGCAGCAGGATGTGGCGCAGACGGGTGCGGAATGACAGGCGATAGATGCGGGCCATCGCGTCGAGTTCGCGGTCCAACGAGCGCGCCCCTTCGCGGATGACGGTGGCGACATTCGGGATCTTGTTCAGCGTAACGGCGGCGATGGCGGCGGTTTCGTTCAGCCCGATCCAGAGATAGCAAAGCACGATCAGCACCAGCGCGGGCAGGTTCAGGAAGACCACCAGCCACGGGTCGAGCCAACGGTTCAGACGGTCGTTTCGTCCCATCGCCAGCCCGAGGATCGTGCCAAGGGTCATGGCGAGCAGAAAGGCCCAGATCACCCGCAGCAGGGTATGACCAAGGTGATAAGGAAGCTCGCCCGAGCGGATCTCGGCCAGCAGCGGGGCGACCAGCGAAAACGGCGAGGGCAGGATCTGCGGATCGGCGGTGATCCAAGCGGCGGCGCTCCAGAAGATCAGGAGGCCAATAAGGGAAAGAGCCGTGATGGCGGATTTCTCTGTCATCCAGCACGGCCTAATCTACCTGCGCGAAAAGCCCATCGGGCAGGGTCGTGGCCTTGCCAACCAGCTTTTCGCCGCCCAGACGGGCCATCAATTGCAGGAAACGGTCCGCGTCCTCGCGGTCGACGGGTTTGTCCGGGGGGATGCCCGCGCGGAAATCGTCGCGCGTGGCGATGAATTCGGCGTCCGAGCCAACCCGCATCATCGGACGCAGGTCGTCCCAGACCGCGTCATCCGAGGCCAGCAGATCCTTGGCCGCGCGCGAGGCATCATGGAGCGCCTGAAGGACGCCGGGGTTGTCGGCAACAAAGCTTTCCCGCAGCACGTAGCCCAGCAGCGGCGTGTCAGGGTTGAGGCCCAGCGACTGCGCCGCATCACTGACCGAGATCAGCTCGCGCATACCTTCGGCTTTCATCCGCGAAAGGTAGTGCCAGTAATTCACCGAGCCTTGGGTTTCTCCGCCAAGCCCGGTCTTGTAGATCAGTGGCGGCGCGGCAAAGACCTGTTCGGTCTGCTCGGTCAGATCCAGACCGTATTCAGAGGCCGCATAGGCGCGCAGGATCAGCCAGCTTTTGTCCAGCGGCCCGCCCGCGATCCCGATCTTGCCGCCCGCGAGATCGGCAAGGGACTGGGCGGTACTGTCGGCGGGAACGACCAGCCCACCCACCGCCTTGGAATAGGGAAGAAACACGTAGTCGCGGCCTGCCGAGCGCTGTCGCGCAGTCCAGATCCAGTCGGCGACGATCAGATCGGCCCTGCCCCCTTCGAAAGCGACGCGGGTTGCGCCATTATCCGCATAGGGCTGCATGACCAGTTCAAATCCGTTGGCGTGGTCGAACCCTTGCGCCTTGATCGTCGAAAGCTCCCAGTTGACGGTGCCGATTTTCAGCGTGGCGGCGCGGATCTGTGGCATGTCCTGCGCGTAAGCGCCCTGCCCCGAAACAAGCGCGGCAACCAGCAGGAGATTTCGCAGGTATTTCATCATCGGGCGACCCGGGCCTAGTCCGGCGCGACCACGACGCCCCAGGGCTGCTGACCGACCTGAACCGACTTGATCGCCTTTTGCGCCTCTACGTCGATGATCGTCACGTCGTTGGAATTGCCATTGGTGGTGATCAGGAATTTTTCGTCCGGGGTGAAGGCCAGCTGCCAGACCCGCTGGCCGGTCATAATGTATTTCACGACCTCGTGGCTTTGCCCGTCGATCACCGCGACCCGGTTGGAGGGGCCAAGCGCGACAAAGATCCACTTGCCATCCGACGTGGTCCGCACGCCGACCGGTTGCAGCCATTCCGGCTGCACACCCGGCACCTCAAAACTGATCTTGTCGCTAAGCGTGGGCGTGCCGTCCTCGGCGATGTCGATGATCGAAACGGTGCCGCCGATCTCGGCCGAAACATAAAGAATCTTGCCATCATGGCTGTACTGCGCGTAGCGCGGGCGCTGGTCGACAAGGATGTTGTGCTTGATCTTGTAATCCGAGGTATCGATGAAATGCGCCATGTTCGTCGTCTCGGAGGTGTTGATTACGAATTTCGCGTCGGGACTGATCGCCATGCCTTCGGGTTCGACGCCGACGGGGATACCTGCCCGTACGGTGTGAGTTTCGGTGTCGATCACGGTCACGAGGTTGTCGTCCTCATTCGCGACGTAAAGCGGGTTGCCCGACGGGTGCAGCACGAAAAGTTCCGGGTCGGGGCCAGAGGGCAGCGTATAGAGTTCCTCGTAGCTTTCGGCATCGAAGACCCGCACCATGTCGTCATCAGAGGCGCAGACATAGAGCAGCTTGCCATCCGGGCTGATGGTGATACCGCGCGGGCGGTTACCGGCGGGGAATTCGGTGAGGACTTCCCAGCTGTCACTGTCCAGCACCGTGACCGTGTTGCCCTTTTCATTGCTGACATAGACCTTGTTGGCGAATGCGCCGGTGGCAAGGCAGGAGAATGTCAGGCAGGTCGCGATCAGGCGCTTCATCAAGGTATTCCTTCAGTTAAAGGCGGTGCAGGCGGATTCCGGCATGTCGAGGCCAAGCGAATCCAGCGGGGAGCGCTGGTGCAGGTAGCCTTCCTGCGGCGAAACACTCATGGTGATACGGTCGTCATAGAGCAGGATCGGCTGGCGCATCTGGCCGTTCCACTGGCGGAAGGTGACCTTTTGGCCCTTGAACGCGGCCAGCTCAAAGGCATCCGAAAGGGCATAGTCGCGCAAGACCCCCGGCGCGGCCTCGCCGGTGCGGGTGACGGCCTCGCCGATGACGCGCAGGGCGAGCCATGCCTGGTAATCCTCTTCGCGCACGCGGCGGTTGGTCAGCTCCTCGAACCGGCGCTGGAACTGGGTGGCGCCCCAAGCCTCATGCGCGGCGTGGAAGGTGACCGGGCGCAGGCCGGAAGAGCCCATGACCGGGCGCGGGGTCCAAAGGTTAAACGGCAGGTAAGGCGCGAAAACATCCGAGGCATCGGCGGCGATCACGATGTCATGGTCGCGCGCATCCTGCGTAAAGACAGGGATCTGGCGCTGGACCAGCACATGCCCGGTATCCGTACGGCGCGACCCGCCGGTGTCTTCGTATTCGCGCTGCTCCACGATCTTCGCGCCGAATTTCTTTGCCGCGCGGCGGTACTCTTCGGCCAGCGCGGTGTCGGCGGAGTTGGAGCCATGGATCAGGAACCAGTCCGACCACTTCTTCCACATGGCGAATTGCGCGATGGCATCCGCCATCATCGCGTCAGAGGGCGCGACATGCAGCAGGTTGGCGCGACACTCGCCGTCGCGCAGCGCGGTGTCGCGGGCAAGGGCGTTGATCAGCAGCACCTTGTCGCCTGCGCGGTCGGACAGGCGCAGCAGATCATCGGCACGGGCCATCGTGATGATGATACCCGCGCCTTCGCTCATCAGCGCGTCAAAGACGGCATCGGCCTCATCAGGCGTGGTCGTGACCGTGTCGAGCGTCCATGTCTGGCCCATGAAATTGCCGGTGGTCTGGTTGTCTTCATTCGCTAGCAGGGCCCCGGCAAACCCGAGATCATCGGGGTTCAGGTCATAGCGCGAGATCGGCGCGAGCTGCGGATAGTCGATGCGGAACACGGTCGCGCGGATTTCGACCGCTTGCGCGACAGTCGCGAAAGCAGCGCAGATGCCGACAAGCAGCACTGACAGGAAGTGTCGCATATTCTCCTCCCGCAGGTCTGGCTGCCCTCCCGCAGCCGACCTGCCCGTTGCGATAGTGCCAGATACAGGGTCAAACCCAACCAATACTTTTGGCGCATTGCGCGGGTCGGGCACGTGGTTAGGATTGCGACGCCGGGCACGCGCTGAACGCGGATCTGCCCGAACCCCGGGGAGAGAGAGATGATGCGACGCGCTCTTGCGGCTCTGACGCTGGCGATTTCGTCACCGGCTCAGGCTGCGGAACCCACATGGACCGATCTTTCCGCGATTCTCTACGAAGGGCGTGAACTGCTGGATGGCAGCGACTTTATCGAGATCAACAGCCCCTATCGCACCGACAACGACGCGCGCACGCAGATCGCCGCTCAGATCAACGCCCCGGCCGGACGGATGCTGGGGAAAGTAAGCCTGATCCTTGACGAAAATCCGATGCCGGTTTCTGCGGTATTTGCATTTGACGCCCCCCTGCCCCGGTTCTTTTTCGACGTGACCATGCGGATCAACGGGCCGACGCCACTGCACGTGGTGGCCGAAACCACCGACGGCCAGCTTTACGTGGCCGAGACCTTTGTAAAGACTTCGGGCCAGGGGGCCTGCGCGGCGCCGCCCGGTTCGGACCTTGATGTGGCGCTGGAGACACTGGGCGAGATGGATATCCTGATCGGCGCGAACCGGGAAAGCGCGACAACGCTCGACCGGCTGGGCGCGCTGGCGCAGCGCGAAAAGCGGGTCGATGTGGACATCAGCCACCCGAGTCTGTCGGGGATGCAGATGGACCAGATCACGCTGCTGTTCATCCCGATGCGCTATGTCGAAACGCTCGACGTGGATCTGGATGGCGCGGGATACGTGGAGATGACCGGCAGTATTTCACTGTCGGAAAATCCGCGCATCGGCATGTCGGTGCCCGGCAAGACGCAGACGGTGGGCGTGACCATGACCGATACGGATGGCACTGTCACCCATGCGCAGAAATCGGTCGAGGGTTACTGAGGTTCGGGCTGCTCGGGCGTGATCTCTTCGGTCGGATAGTCGAAAAAGGTCCAGCTGTCGGTGCCTTCGGGCATCCAGTAGACATTCTCATACCCGTATTCGAGCGCGCGTTTAGCCGCGTTCCACGACATCCAGCAATCGGCAAGGCAGAAGAACAGGACCGGGTGCGATTTGTCGCCCTCCGTCACCTTTTCAAGTCCGTTGCGAAAATAGGTGTCGGTCACTTCAGCGATGGCGCCATAGCCCACGTTCGGCAGCCAGATTGAACCCGGGATCGAATGCCGGGGTTTGTCGCGCCAGATCGTGCCCTTGGGAAGGTTCTGAGGTTTTGGCGGTCGGGGCAGCACATCGACAAAAGCGATGCCGCCGGATTGCCAGAGCTCATGGGTTTCCTCGGGGCCGACGACCGTCGCGCCCTTGAGGGTTTCCGGCACCGGGGCGCGGTAATGATCCTGACGGTACTCGGACGGCTCCTCTGTCTGGGCGTGGACGGGACCGGTCATAATGGCCAGCACCAGAAGTGCGGCCAGCGGTTTCAATTCGAAACGTTCAGGACTTCGGTGCCCTGATCGTTCAACAGCGGCACGCCTGCCTCGGTCAGCAATTCATTGATCCGGTCCTGATTACGGCGGATCAGCGAGTTCAGCTTGCGCTCCCATACTTTTTCGCCCTGTCGCACGCCCATGGTGATCCGGAAATAAAGCCGCGGTGGCAGGGTTTCCTTGGTCAGTGGGGTGACCTGCAGATCCGGGTAGCTGGCCTTGACCAGTGGTCCGGCCAGCGGCCCCCAGAGGATCGCCGCCCCGGTTTCCCCGGCCTGCAGATCTTCAAGCAGCTGGACGGCGGGGGACTCGTGGCGCGTATCGACCACGAGCTGGTAGGCGCGCGCCTTGGTCAGCAAACCGTTCCGCGCCATATGCGTGGCGGGCGGGCTGCCGGCGATGATGCCGATATTCACGTCCTTTAGCGCCGGATCAGACAACGTATCGACATCGGCCAGCGGGCTGCCTTTCGGCGCGATGATCGTATAGGCCGAGGTCATATAGTGGTTGGTGTTCAGGACCAGCTCATGGCCTTCGGCATAGCCCATAACCACGTCGCACTGGTTCGCGCCAAGCGTGTTGCGGATGAACCCGGTGGCCATCGGGTACCATGTATATTGCACCGGCAGGTCGAGTTCGCCCGCGATCAGGTTGGCCAGCTTGTTCTCATAGCCTTGTTCCCGGTCGTCTGACATCGGGAAATTCGCAGGATCGGCGCAGACCCTGAACGCTGTATGCGACACCAGGTCCGAAGTCTGCGCCGCGCCGGGTCCTGACAGGGAGGCCAGCAGGACCGACCCCAAGATCAAGACGATATGTCTAGCCGAGGCAGGCATTCTCGTCTTCCCGGATAACTTCCGATTTGGATTCCTTCTTGGCTGGACGGCCGCGTTCGACCACTCCGGCGCCGCGCGCCTTGAGATAGACGTATATGTCGTCGATGTAGCACATGACATTCGGGTTCTCGCCAAAGGCAGGCATCACCGAATTTTCGGAGGCGTTGACCTTTTTGCGTCCGTTCACCACGACATCGAGAAAGTCGTAATAATCCATGTCGATGGCTGATTTCTTCAGAGCCGGGGCATAGGTCGAGCCTTCGCCCTCGGGGCCGTGGCAGACGTGGCATTCCGAATGGTACCGGCGGAACCCGGAATAGGTCAGCCAGTCGACGGTGCCATCCTCGGCCACGTTGAACGTCGGTATGTCATCTTCGGTGAAATACCGACCGTCCTCGCTATAGGCTGCGGCCAGATTGTCCTGAGCGGCGGCCATATGGCCCCAGCCTGCAACGAGGCCCGCAGTCAGGAGGATTCCCAGTACTCTCATCATTCATACCTTTGCTTCGATCCAGAGGACCGGCCCGGGGATCGCCCGCGCCGGTCCGGGTTCGTGGCCTGTCGGATCAATCCGGCAGGGTAAAGACGGTCAGCTGCCCGCCAAGTGCGGTATAGTCGCTGAGTGCGGCGTAACCGCCCACGGCACCAAGCCCGTCATTCGGATTGGTCAGACCGGCTGCCAGACCGATACCGGCCCAGCCACCGACACCGGACAGGATGCCGACATACTGCTTGCCGCCGGATGCATAGGTCATCACGTTACCGATGATGCCCGAGGGGGTCTTGAAGCTGTAAAGCTCATCCCCGGTTTCCGCATCGACCGCCTTGAGATAGCCTTCAAGCGTGCCGTAGAAGACCACGCCACCGGCTGTCGCAAGCGCACCTGACCAGACCGAGAACTGTTCGGGCAGGGACCACTTGATCTCGCCGTTGATGTTATCCCAGGCAATAAAGTTACCCATGCCGCCATGGCTGTCCGGTGCAGGATACATGGCAAGCGTCGCACCCACATAGGGCTGACCCGCCGTGTAGGCGACCCGGAAGGGTTCGTAGTCCATGCAGACGTGGTTGGTCGGGACATAGAAGGTCTGCGTATCCGGCGAATAGGCTGCCGGTTGCTGGTCCTTGGTGCCAAGCGCCGCCGGGCAGATGCCGGTCGAGTTCACGTCCTCGCCGTTCTGTTCCGTCGAATACTGGGCGACCACTTCGGGACGGCCATAAGTGTCCGAATCCGGATCCATGTCGACGCCGGTGGTCCAGTTCACCGCCGGGTCGTATTTCTCGGCGACAAGAAGCTCACCCGAGATGCGATCCATCGTATAGGCCAGACCGTTGCGATCGAAGTGGGTCAGCAGCTTGCGCTCTTCGCCGTCGATCTCCTGTTCCGTCAGGATCATTTCGTTGACGCCGTCATAGTCCCATTCGTCATGGGGCGTCATCTGGTAGACCCACTTGGCCATGCCGGTATCGATATCGCGGGCCATGATTGTCATGGACCAGCGGTTATCGCCGGGACGCTGCGCGGGGTTCCATGTCGACGGGTTGCCGGTGCCGTAATAGAAGAGGTTCTCATCCATATCGGCTGCGTACCAGCCCCAGGTGGTGCCGCCACCGATCTGCCACTGGTCGCCTTCCCAGGTGTTGGTGCCGGAATCCGCGCCAACCGGTTCGCCCAGATGGGTGGTGTTCTCGGGATCCATCAGGATGTCGCTGTCAGGCCCCATCGAATAGGCGCGCCATTCCTGCTCGCCGGTTTCGATGTTGTAGGCGGTGACATGGCCGCGGACACCGAATTCACCGCCCGAGATGCCGACGATGATCTTGTCCTTGACCGGCAGAACCGTCGCGGTGTTGGTCTCACCCTTGGCCGGGTCACCATTGACCTTGGACCAGACGACCTCGCCGGTTTCCGCGTCAAGCGCCACCACGGTGGTGTCGGCCTGATGCAGGAAGACCTTACCCTCGGCATAGGCCACACCACGGTTCACCGTGTCGCAGCACATCACCGGGATGACGTCCGGATCCTGCTTGGGTTCGTATTTCCACTTGATCTTGCCGCCGTCGGTCAGATCGAGCGCGTAGACGATGTTCGGAAACGGCGTATGCAGGTACATCGTATCGCCGACAACGAGGGGCGAACCTTCGTGGCCGCGCAGAACGCCGGTGGACATTGTCCAGGCGACCTGAAGATCACCGACGTTTTCCGTATTGATCGAATCCAGCTTGGAAAAGCGCTGGTTCTTGTAATCGCCGGTCTGAATGGCCCATTGATTGGGGTCGTTCATATCCTCGATCAGCCCGTCATTTGCATAGGCCATCCCGGCCGAGCAAAAGGCTAATGTGGATGTCAAAGCCAGTAGCTTCTTCATTTTCAACTCCCTTTGTATGGTGTGCTGCCGTCACTTTTTCCGTCCGCGACGCCCCTTGGGGCGGGTGTTTCGGAAAAATCGGCAAAGGCCCGGTTCTTTAGTGGTTCCTCCCCCCGGGCCGGCTTCCGTTACGTCCTGATCTTCCTCCCTTCTCTCAATTGAACGTGGCCAGATATGCGATGACATCCGCCCTTTCGTCTTCTTTCCGAAGCCCTGCGAAGGTCATCTTTGTCCCGTCGACAAAGTCCTTCGGTTTCTCGAGGAATTCGGCCAGTGCTTCCGGTGTCCAGACCAGCCCGCCCTCCCCGGCGGCGACCAGAGCATCGGAATAGGAAAATTCGTCGTAGGTGGCCGCATCGCGCCCGACGATGCCGTTCAGGACCGGACCGGTCTTGGATTTGGCATCAGGTCCGACTTCGTGGCAGGCCTTGCATTTGCGAAAGACCCTTTCGCCTTTTTCGGGATCTCCTGCGTCCTGTGCCAGCGCGACCGAGCCGGAACAGGCGGTGATGACCATCGTACAGAACGCTTTGAACATGGTGGCTTTCATTGGCTTCCCTTCTTTCAGTGCCTGCCGTTCAGCAACCGGTCCGCGTGCCAATCGACATGATCGCCCGCGAAGGTCGCGACAAAGTAATAGCTGTGGTCATAGCCCGCCTGCATCCGCACCTGACCGGGCTGGCGGCGCTTGGCCATGACGCTGACCAGCGCCTCGGGTTTCAACAGGTCGAGGAACTGGTCCTGCGCCCCCTGATCGATCAGCAGATCGCCTTTCCAACCATGCTCTTCGAGCAGAATAGTGGCGTCGTAACAGGACCAGTTCGATTCATCGTCGCCAAGGTATTCGCTCAACTGCTTGCGCCCCCAGTCCGAGCGGGTCGGATTCACGATCGGCGCAAAGGCCGACACCGACTGGTAAAGTTCCGGGTTGCGCAGCGCGATGGTCAGCGCGCCATGTCCTCCCATCGAATGGCCGGTGATGCCGTGCCGGTCGGTCACCGGGAAATTCCGCTCCACGATGTCGCGCAGTTCCGAGACCACGTAATCATACATGCGGAAATGGCTGCTCCACGGATCGCGGGTGGCGTTCACATAGAACCCGGCCCCCTGCCCAAGGTCATAGGCTTCGTCATCGGCGACACCCTGACCGCGCGGCGAGGTATCGGGAAAGACCAGCGCTAGTCCAAGATCGGCGGCATGGGCCTGAAACCCGCCCTTGTTCATGGCGTTTTCATGGGTGCAGGTCAGACCGGAGAGATACCAGAGCACCGGCACCGGGCCGTCCTCGGCCTGTGGCGGCAGGTAGACGGCAAAGGTCATCTCGACCCCGCAGGTATTCGACGGATGCCGGTAAACCATCTGCTTGCCGCCGAAACTCTTATTTTCCGAAACCAGCTCCATGTTCCGTCCTAGTACTCCACCACGGCCCTGATGGATTTTCCCTCGTGCATGAGGTCGAAGCCCTTG
>NZ_AQQP01000080.1 GCF_002210165.1 Phaeobacter sp. 22II1-1F12B
CCGCATGTTGAGCGAGGGATCAATCCGCCTGAGCTCGACACTCGTCGGGATCGTCTCAAACTCCTCGGCGATATGGAACATATTGGGAGTCAGTTTCATGATGACCACAATATCAAGTGGACAGCGATTTTTCCACTATGTTCTGCTTTTGTTGGAGGCAAGGTATACGTTCGCCGTGGAGGGACGCGCGATGTTGGCGCGCATCCCCGATCATTTCGGCAAGGCACGGGTGCTTGCTCTCAACAAGCCCTGAGCTGCCTACGCCTCACACGTATCGGATTTCCCGGGCAGTGGGGCGTCCCCGCCTGCGATACTCGACCTGAACCGGCCGCGGATCCTTCCTCCGCCGAAAGTGCGGTCGGGATTTCCGTTCAGGCCTCCCCGCCAGACGCTCGTTGACACGTCCGAGTTGGCGCGCCGACTGCCCGATCAACCGGCCGAGTACCGTGGTGCCAGTCTCCGGGTTGACGTGGAACCGGGAGTTGCGGATCGAGACCGTGATCCGACGTTCTGCGTCGAAAATTGTAGTGGATCGGAGTGAGGCGGCAATCAGTTCGTCCCGATCCGAAACGGTCACCGCGAGCCCGGCGCGGCGTGAACGTTGCTGTCGCGTGCCGAAGGCGAGATCGACGTACAGTTCCCCGGCGTTCTCGACGACGGAGAGCACGAGAGCCGGTTGCGAATTCCCGGCGTCGGGGCCGTCGATTTCGTCCGGAAACGCGAATGCGACGACATCGCCGGTTGTGAGGTTAGTTTGCCAGGGGGCGTGTGGGAGCTGAGACATGCAGCACTCCTTTCGTTTGGCGCACATCGCCCGACAGACCGGCACGGACCATCTCGAAGCGACGTGGCACGCCGCACACGTCGCTTCGAGGTGGTGAGTTCACGGGCATTTTCCACTCAGGCACTCTTTCTACGGGGGCGGGTCCTCGCCGCCCGTCAACGGCTTTCCGATACAACGAGATGCACGGTTTCCCGCCGCCAGAAATCAACGCGCCACTCGGCCACCAGGCCGAAAATTGGCGGGATATTTCGGACAATGAAAAAGCGCAGCCGCAGTGCGGTTGCGCTGACCCAGGCCTATCGACCTTTGTTCATGCCCTTGAAGGACGCGATTGCCCGGAGTCGCTCGTGCGCCGAAATGTCGGCTGGAAGGATGACGTGGCCCATTGACTTCCAGATCGACAACGGAGCCTCGGTGGCGTAGCCAAGCTGCCGCAGCGCCGTATCCGTGCAGCGGGCAAAATCGTCGAGTTCAGGCCGGGCCGCATTGCGCTCCCAGCCTGCGACAAAAACGATGCTGTCAGGCTCGAGCCAGGCGGCCCACCCTTTTCTCGGGAAGTCGACCCCTGGATAGTTGTACGCGCTCCACGCAAAGGCGCGCGCGAGATCGTGGCTCAATGTTTCACGCTGCAGAATAAGTAGGGGTTCCATGTCCATTGCCATTCCTTTCGTGGCCGGGTTTCTCAACGAAAACTTGGCCGCGAAAGGAATGGCGTGGACCGATTCAGATCGACAAGCGATCGCTCAGGAACTGCGTGATCTCCAAATTCCACCGATGGCGACAGTTGCTGTCTCCGGCAGGCGAATAAGATGAGCATGGCGACGCTTTCCGAGCGCACCCTAAGATTAACAATTCCGGACCCGAAAAAGCAGCACGGTAAGTACAACTATGAAATAATGGCGCCGCGACATGACCCCTACCCCGATACCGACGCGGGTCAACGCCGTTGTCGCTGCCGCTGATCGCAGGTTTGGACAGCTGGTGTAATACGATTCCCCGTTCCGATACGGAAACTGGAAAGACACGAAATCACCCGGGCGGATCCGGTCGATGTCACACTGGTTCATGAGGTTTCCCTTCTCAGCGAACCGGCGAAGTGCCGATGCGGTTGCCTCAGAAGCCGCATCGGCACTCGCAAGGGATTGGCAACCGGCCCCGACACCATGGACAACGCTACCGATCAA
>NZ_AQQP01000081.1 GCF_002210165.1 Phaeobacter sp. 22II1-1F12B
CCGCATGTTGAGCGAGGGATCAATCCGCCTGAGCTCGACACTCGTCGGGATTGTCTCAAACTCCTCAGCGATATGGAACATATTGGGAGTCAGTCTCATGATGACCACAATATCAGGTGGACGGCGAGTTTTCCACTATGTTCTGCTTTTGTTGGAGGCAAGGCATACGTTCGCCGTGGAGGGACGCGCGATGTTGGCGCGCATCCCCGATCATTTCGGCAAGGCACGGGTGCTTGCTCTCAACAAGCCCTGAGCTGCCTACGCCTCACACGTATCGGATTTCCCGGGCAGTGGGGCGGCCCCGCCTGCGATACTCGACCTGAACCGGCCGCGGATCCTTCCTCCGCCGAAAGTTCGGTCGGGATTTCCGTTCAGGCCTCCCCGCCAGACGTTCGTTGACCCGCCCGAGCTGGCTTAGCGATTGGCCGGTCAGCCGGCCGAGTACCGCTGTGCCGGTCTTCCTATTGATGTCGAAACGGGAGTTGCGGATCGAGACCGTGATCCGACGTTCTGCGTCGAAAATCGTGGCGGTGCGAAGGGAGGCGGCGTTCAGCTCGTTCCGATCCGAAACGGTCACCCCGAGCCCGAGCCGCCGGGAACGTTGCTGGCGCGTGCCGAAGGCCAAATCGACGTACAGTTCCCCTGCGTTCTCGACGACGGAGAGAACGAGAGCCGGCCGCGAATTCCCGGCGTCGGGGCCGTCGATTTCAGCCGGAAACGCGAATGCGACGATATCGCCGGTTGTGAGGTTGGTTTGCCAGGGGGCGTGAGTGAGCTGAGACATACAGCAAGTCCTTTCGGTTGGCGCACATCACCCGACAGTCCGTGGATCGGACCCTCTCTAAGCGACGTGGCACACCGCGCACGTCGCTTAGAGAGGGTGAGATCACAGGCAATTTCTATACAGTCACTCTTCAGATGGAGGGGGAGCACGTTGCTCAGAAGGGGCTTACCGATAGATCGGGATCCTCGGCTTCCCTTCGCCAGAGACCGAAAGACCATTACATAGCCCGGCCTTCTGGATCTTTTTGTGATGCAGGGCCCGCCATCAGGCGGCCCCCGGGCCAAAAATATGCTGTGACATGTCGGTCAATAAACAAGCGCAGCCGCATTGCGGCTGCGCTGACCTAAGCCTACCGATTTTCATTCATCCGTTTGAAAAACGCGATGGCCTGAAGTCGCTCGTGCGCCGACATGTCGGCCGCCAAGATGACGTGGCCCATCGATTTCCAGATCGACAGGGGGGCCGTTGTGACATAGCCAAGCTGCCGGAGCGCCCTGTCCGTGCAGCGGGCGAGATCGTCGAGTTCGGGTCGGCCCAATTCACGCGGCCAGCCTGCGACAAAAACGATGCTGTCGGGCTCGAGCCAGGCGGCCCATCCCTTCTTTGGGAAGTCGACCCCTGGATAGTTGTACGCGCTCCACGCAAAAGCGCGCGCGAGATCGCGGCTCAATGTTTCACGCTGCAGAATAAGTAGGGGTTCCATGTCCATTGGCATTCCTTTCGTGGCCGGGGTTCTCAACGAAAACCCGGCCACGAAAGGAATGGCGGTGGCCACTTCGGCTCAACAAGTGATCGGAAAATGTCCGCTGGATATTTGGATCGTGCAGGAACGGAGCGGGGATTACCCTCCCGCATATGAAAAAGATGTGGGAGGGAGCGCTTTCCGAGCGCACCTTAAGATGAACAATTCCGAACCCGAAAAAGCGGCACGGTAAGTACAACGCTGAATTACTGGCGCCGCGACATGGCCCCTGCCCCGATCTCTGCCAATGACGTGAACGGGCTTTCGTCTGTGGTTGCCCATCCCAGGTTCCGCGAAAGGAGCGCGGTGGCCAATCACGCGCCGCAAGGGATTGGCAACCGGCCCCGACACCATGGACAACGCTACCGATCAA
>NZ_AQQP01000082.1 GCF_002210165.1 Phaeobacter sp. 22II1-1F12B
TGGCGCCAGCCGGAAGATCGTGCTGCGGTTTTTCGAAGATGCCGGACACGATTTCGGCGGGCTGTCGGACGACGAAGCGTCCCGGTTCATGCTGGAGACACCGCTCCACGGGGCGCATTGGCTGTGGTTTGGCGGACGGTCGCTCGGGACCAACCGGTATCGAGATTTCTCGACTGTAATCGTCATCGGGCGGGAGGAGCTGCCGGTCGAGGCGCTCGAGGACCGCGGGCGTGCACTCTGGGGTGATCGTGCGGGGGTCGACCTGGAGTTCGTCGTGCCCGGTGAAGATGGCGCGCTGCGTCTGCCTGACCGGGAAGTTCTCTACGAGATGTCGGATGGCAGCGCGGCGGCCGTGCGCCTGCCTTGTCACCCGGATCCGCTCATCCGCCGGGTGCAGCTCCAGACGCGGGAACTGGCGACGCGGCAACTGGTCGAACGTTTGCGGCTTGCGCGTTCGGAGACCCGAAAACGGGTCATCCTCGGCTGCAACATGCCGGTCCCCGGGCTGCCCGTCGATGAGCTGGTCTCTTGGGAGGCGTTCTGTCCGACGCGGCTTGCCGCCGCCTTGAACGACGCCCTGCTCGAGAGGGGCGGGATGCGCCTGTCAGACATTGGGCTCGTCGAAGATGCGTCCAAGGTCTTCCCGACACTCGGCGCTGTCAAATCCTACCGAAAGCGGGAGGGGGTCGACACCTGCGCCATCCTTGGGGCGCTGAGTCCTCGCCTGCGTGGTCAACTGCACCTTGTTCAACTCCAGGAGGACCGCCCCTACGCCCGCCTATGCAAGGCGTTGGTCCTCGCCGAATCCGCCCGGGAGGCGCTTTGCAGCGCGGAAACGGTCTGGGGTCCCCTGAAGCAGTGCTTCGGAGCCGGGAAGGACGACAAGCGCGGCGCGCGTGTCGATGCGGTGCTAGGGGGCCACCGCATCGGCACGCCGCCGGTGTCGTCGTCTTCATAGGAGTTTGTCATGTCTCATCCTGCCACCGACCCTGTTGTTCCGGGCGATATCGTTTCGTTCAGGTTTCCCTATTCCGAGGGGATGACGCTCTACGCGCGCCCCTGTCTGGTTCTTGACGCCACCGAAGACGAGCTCCTGCTCGCCTACGGAACCTCGTCCCGTGAGCGTGCGAATACCGGGTTTGAAATACGGCTGAATGCCGAGTTTGCCGCCTGCGGGCTGAACCGCGCGAGCCGCTTCGTGCTTGCACGGCGCATCCGCGTCGCGCGGTCCGACCCCAGGCTTGAAACAAACGCCTCCGGCTCCCCGGTGCTCGGACGTCTGACAGAGGCTCTGCGCCTGCGGAAGGCGGATCTCTTCGCGCGGATCAAGGCGAGCTGGCCGGACGATGCGGCACGCCTCGAGGCGGAACGCCGCGGTCTGCATCCGCGCAAAGGTGACCGCCGTCGGAGGGCGGGGGCGCCGTACAGGATCTGAGCGTCGCTGAAGGCCTCTGGCGCTTTGGGGGTTCAGGAACCGGTGGTCCCGCGGGCGTCGCGCGTGGCGCCCGCGGATCCACCCGGTCCGAAACCCGGGCGCCAGGCCAATCAACACAAAAGGTGAACCAAATGCACGATTCCCAGACGCTCGGGTCTCTTCAAGACTTCGGGCAAAAACATTTCTCGGCCCTCGAGACCCTGCTCTCCAATACGGATAGCGGGACATGGGGTGAGCGGCTTCGCGGCTGGCTGAAAGCTTACACCCTCTCCCCGCATGCCGCACTCCAGCAAGACGTTCTCGAAACCGCGGTGGTCGATCTCGTCACGCTCGAACTGGCCTGTCAGGCATACGCTCTCGAAGAAAAGGACCTTCGTCTTGTCTGACGTCAGCACCTGTGGGACAGATTTGATGATTTGAACAACGG
>NZ_AQQP01000083.1 GCF_002210165.1 Phaeobacter sp. 22II1-1F12B
CCCACCTTGACACAGAGATGCCGTCGGGGGGCGGTCACATCATCAGAGCCCCTTGAAACTAGTACATTTCTTTAGGCATCAGTCGGAACCTGATGGCGTCGAATGCCGGGCGGCGCAACTCAGAATTGGGCAGTGCTAGTTTCGTTCCGTCACTAAACTCAAATTCGATACTGGCAACCGCTTGACGGCTACGCGGCTTGCCGCCGCTGCTGTTTCTAAAAATCACGACAGTCAGAACCGCATCCTCGAGCTTGTTCTGAAGATCCTCACATGTTTGCATTACAAGACGAATCCATTGGCAGCAACTGCGTGACCTTGGGTTCAGAAGTTCCCGGCCAACGCTTCCTTCTGAGAACTTTTTTTGCGAGGCAGATCTGTCCGCGTCTTGACTGCTCACCTTAAGGTTGTGAAAGCGCTAGCGCAAGCCATTTTATCGTTCGACAACATACGGCCCAAGCTGCACATCATCCTGAACTGCGCCGGGTTTGCCGGAGGCTCCAACTCCTGAGTAGGATGGAGCATCATGAGCAAGACGACGAACAAGTATTCCCCAGAAGTGCGCGAACGTGCCGTACGGATGGTTTTGGACAACGCGGGGCAGCATGAGAGCGGCTGGTCGGCGATCCTGTCGATTTCATCGAAGATCGGTTGCGCGCCTCAGACGCTGAACGAGTGGGTCAAGAAGGCCGAGGTCGATCGCGGAGACCGCGCCGGTATTACGACCGAGATGGCCGAGAAGCTTAAGGCCTTGGAGCGCGAGAACCGCGAGCTGAAGCAAGCCAACGAGATCCTGCGGAAGGCTTCGGCGTATTTTGCTCAGGCGGAGCTCGACCGCCGGTCCAGGACATGATCGCCTTCATCGAAGAGGACCGTCGCACCATCGGGGTCGAGCCGATCTGCAAGCAACTGCCGATTGCCCCATCCACGTTCTACGATCACATGGCCAAGCGGGAGAACCCCGATCTGCTGTCGGACCGGACCGGGCGAAGCGGGACATGGCCTTGAAGCCTGAGATCGAGCGCGTCTGGGAACAGAACTACAAGGTCTACGGCGTTCGCAAGATCTGGCACCAGCTGCGCCGGGAGGGCTTCGATGTGGCCAGATGCACAGTGGCGCGGCTGATGAAAGACTTGGGCCTAAAAGGCATCATTCGCGGCAAGAAACACAGGACGACCATTCCAGACAAGTCTCAGCCATGTCCGCTGGACAAGGTGAACCGTCAGTTCAAGGCCCCGGCGCCAAACATGCTGTGGGTCAGCGATTTCACCTATGTGGCGACATGGCAGGGATTCGTTCACGTAGCCTTTGTTATCGATGCTTTTGCGCGCCGCATTGTGGGCTGGCGGGTCAGTCGGACGGCTCATGCCGAGTTTGTCCTGGATGCTTTGGAGCAGGCCGTGCATCAGCGGCAACCTGGGTTAGGCCTGATTCATCATTCGGATCGCGGATCGCAATATCTGTCCATTCGCTACACCGAGCGCCTAGCCGAAGCGGGGATCGAACCTTCCGTGGGCAGCGTGGGTGACAGCTACGACAATGCCTTGGCCGAGACGATCAACGGTCTCTTCAAGGCAGAGGTCATTCACCGTCGTGGGCCATGGCGCAGCTTCGACGCCGTGGAATACGCCACACTCGAATGGGTCGACTGGTTCAACAACCGTCGCCTGCTGGAACCGACCGGAAACATCCCGCCAGCGGAGGCCGAGGCAAATTTCTACGCAGCTCTGGAAAAATCAGACATGGCCGCGTAACTAAGATCAATCAACCTCCGGCAAACCCGGCGCGGTTCAAGGCGCCCATTGAAGGGCTCTGATGATGTGACCGCCCCCCGACGGCATCTCTGTGTCAAGGTGGG
>NZ_AQQP01000084.1 GCF_002210165.1 Phaeobacter sp. 22II1-1F12B
TCCGAAAGCTGAATCATGTCAACCAAACAAAATCAATGGGTCCTGAGCCTAGGTTTTCCGCGTAATACGCAATGACCTTACCTTCATCCCACTCGATTCCTTCCCTCGGATTACTCATTTCGTTGGGCAAACCCAATATATGACCAAAAACATGCAGTACGCTGTCGGCTCGGCTGACGTCGGCCAGGTTTGCGGTTGGTTGATCAGGCGCGACTCTTAGGGCGGATTTTCCCAGATATGCCCAGTTACCCTTGGTATCGTCGAAAGATATCCTTAGGTCTGCTTTTGAGTAATCATCCGTAAACTCAAATATCACGTTGGCATGCTTCTGCCATTCATTGACTGCTAAATCTACAGCATTGGCTTGGCGCTTCGTGAATTCTCCAAGGAATGTATAGTAAACAGTCTCTCCAACGCGAAATAGCCCGCCTCTGTTGATGGATACAGAAGTTGTACTTGCTCCGGGACCACTGCCAGGTGCGCGATCTGCATAGTAGGCGGTTATACTCGCCACTAGTGTCGCGTCCTTTACTAATTCAGTTTCAATCAGAAACGAAAGATTGTCCTCGACCTGGGAGGGATCTCCAATTTTTATCATTTCCAGAATTCGATCATTCTCGGCGTCAGATTGCGCTAATTGGGTTTCTCGAAGATGATCCTCAGCTGCGGCAGCGCGCTCCAATGTGCCATTAAGGTAAGCAATACCTGCATTGCTGAACGCACCCAAGGCTGCCGCTAGAACGGCCACAACAATTGGTGAACGCCATGCGCTGATCTGACTCTGTGCGATGGTATGCTCGAGTTCCCGCTCTTTGACTGCAACTTCCCGCTCAAGCACCTCTATCTTCTTTGTATCGATGTCTGACAAATATCGCTCCTCGAAATCCACTCGGTGGCTATCTTAAAATAAGTAACCTAGTGTCGTAGCGAGCATCACATAGTGATCGAGATCCGCGTGGCACTCATCTAAACCAGCTTGCTATCAGTTTTCGGGACAGCGCTGACAAAAACAAGATAGCATACTTCGCTTTACACCGCAGCATCCCTGCACTGGGGGTTGCCAGAGTTATTCGCTGACATCTGGAGAACAGTAGAACCGGTCGGCATGCAGCCTTGCCGTATTGATAGTGGGACCCACTATCGCTCTTAGCTTACGCGTGACCATGTGCCGTGTTAAAATCAGCGCGGAGGGTTAGGTCGAAAGCACTTCCCTTGTTGCCCGAATGCATACTTATTTCACTTGCTGAAGCTCGGCTGGCTCAAAAGTGCCATCTTGCAGTGCGCTTACTCCATTGAATGAAATCATTGGCGCCTCAACCCTGATAGTGACGCCGTCGATATTTATGTCCACCAAAGGTGGGAAACTTCGATCGAGCTTATTGTGGTTACCATGCGATCTCAATTTGCTAAAAGTGAGGGAATTCGGGAAACCATCAGAGCGCAATGAAGCGGAGATATCTGCGCCGACACCATGGCCATTGTTGTGTGCAGATATTCTGCCCTCTTGTTTTTCATCATCGACTTCAATTTCCTATCTGCCAGCCACCTCTATGTCATAACAGTTGAAATTGCATTCTGCAGTTGTGAAGCGCTCGAACTCGCCGCCGCTGCCGGACTTGATCGTGACGGCAGGACTGGCATGCCCCCATCGGGTGGTCCGGTTTGATTGTTAGTGCATCGTCGGC
>NZ_AQQP01000085.1 GCF_002210165.1 Phaeobacter sp. 22II1-1F12B
TTTAAGGCTATGATTGCCTGCGCAGCCTCCAAATAGCGCAGCAGGTGATCATAGCCCGGTCTCAGGTCCCTACAGTGGTTTTGCAACAAACCACACTGCAAGGGAGACCGACTATGACCAACACCATTATTGCACAGGGCGAGCCTGTTTTGGTGGCTATTGATATCGCAAAAGCCCGCCATGAAGTTTTGATCGCTGTCCCCGGCCGAAAGCGCCGTCGCCGTCTGACAGTTCTGAACCAGCTCGACGACTTCAACCGGCTGATCACTACGCTGTCGGATTATCACCGTCCTGTCCGCGCAGCCTTTGAAGCTACGGGCAACTATCACCGCGCCCTTGCGTACCGGCTCGGAATCGCCGGGTTCGAGGTGAAGTTGGTCTCTTCAGTTGCCTTAGCACGCACCCGCGAAGCTTTGAACAACAGTTGGGACAAGAACGACCCAAAGGATGCGGAAGTCATCCTGCACATGATGCAGATCGGGAACGAGCGGTTCTATCACGACCCAATGCTCTGCGGCACAAACGATCTTCAGGAATTGTCCAAAACGCACGACATTGTCTCACGTTCGAAGACGGAACTTTGGCACCGTGTTCTGACCCATTATTTGCCGCTATATTGGCCCGAGGCAGAACGCTTCCATCGCAGCTCGCGCAGTGATTGGTTCTTTGCTTTCCTGGAACGCTATCCGTCACCGCACTTTATCTCAGCAATGAGCCAAGCGGCATTCATTGCCGACGCCTGGGAGGTTGTCGGCCGCAAAGTCTCAAAAGAACGTTTTCTTGCAGATATTTATCAGACAGCCAAATCCTCTGTGGGACTGCCAATTGCGCAGGACTCCGACGCTGCAAGGATGTTCCGTTTGGTCTTGGGTGAAGGACGCAGTTTGATTGCTCAGCGTAACGAGATCGAGGACCGCACTGTTGAACTGCTCAAGACCAACGACGATTATCAACTGCTGACATCCATACCGGGGATCGGACCGATCAATGCGCTGACCATCCTGGCAGAAGCTGGCGATCTGCGCCGTTTTCAGCATCACCGCCAATTTCTGAAGTTCTGTGGCATGGACCTGGCAACCATCCAGTCCGGTACATTCCGCGGACAGACCAAGCTGTCCAAATATGGAAACGCCCGACTGCGACGGACGCTCTGGATGGCGGGTCAAGTGGCCATCATGCAAAAGACCAACAGCTTCCGCGACAAATTCGAGCGTTACATCGCAAAGGATCGGCAGAACGCCCATTTGCGCCGGAAGGCGTATACCGCAATCGCAGCCAAAATGGCCCGCACTGTGCACGGGATCATCAAACGCGGCGAACCCTATCGTCCCTTCTTTGAGGGATGATCGACGGCAGAAGGACCTTTCTCCGTAAGGGCCGTAGAGGCGACCATTCGACCTCGTAGATAATGTTCAGGCCTTCTGCTCAACGACCCGAAGATCTCGTCTTAAGGACGGTGAGAGCCGCAAGAGCGTACTCTGTGTTTGTTATGGGAGAGACACGTTGTTGACCAAAATGCCGAACTGATACACACTTTACCATGCTGGAGCACTTCAGCATGACCATGACCTGATGCCAAATCAGCCAATCATTCCGCGCATAGGACGTT
>NZ_AQQP01000086.1 GCF_002210165.1 Phaeobacter sp. 22II1-1F12B
CCTTCACGGGCAAAGCGCTCGGCCTGCCGGTTCAACGGCTGGTGCTGACCATATTTCTCGAAGATTAGCATTGCGATCAGGCTGGGCCCGGCCCATCCGCGCGGAATCGCATGGAACGGGGCTGGCGGCTGACTGATCTTCTCGCAGGCCCGGCAAGTGAACTTCTCGCGCACGGTCTGGATCACCTTCCACTGACGTGGGATCACCTCCAGCGTCTCGGTGATGTCCTCGCCCATCTTCACGATCCGGTCCGAGCCACAGCAAGTGCAGGCGACTGGTGCTTCGACGACAACCCGTTCGCGCGGCAGGTGATCGGGGAACGGCTTGCGCACCGGATGGCGGCGCGTGAAGGCGCGCACCGTGCTGGCTTTCTCGCTTGCTTGATCTGCGGCTAAGGCATCCTCGGTGGCCGCCGCTTCCATCTCTTCAAGCTGCAGTTCCAGTTGATCGATCAGCCGGGCGCGTCGTTCTGACGAGATACCGTATTTGTCACGGCGCAGTTTGGCGATCTCAAGCTTGAGCTCTTGGATCATCGCCTCGGAGCAGGAGACAACCGCACGGGCCTGCGCCAGCTCGCTTTCCGCCACATCTGCACGGGCCTCTGCCGCGGTCAGGGCAGCGCGTAATTTGGCGAGTTCAGAGGCGGCATCAGACATGACCAATATCTACCAGCCGAAGCCGCGAAGCACCAATAAAAACAGGTTACCTGGCGCAAATTAACCAGCCTTTGCAGGGCGTTGTGTCCAGCGTGGGTTACGCCAGTCGATGCCCTCCAGAAGATAGCCCAACTGCGCCGCCGAGATCTGCACCGCTTCGCCCGACCGGCTCACGGGCCAGATGAACTTACCTGCCTCCAGGCGCTTTAGATAGAGCGACATGCCCACGCCATCATGCCACAGGATCTTGACCAGATCGCCTTTACGCCCCCGAAAGCAAAATATCTCACCCGCATGGGGATCACGGCCGAGCCCTTCCTGCACCTGTAGTGCCAGCGTGCTCATGCCCCGCCTCATATCGGTGACGCCGCCTGCGATCCAGACCTTCACGCCTGCCGGAAACGCAATCATTGCCGATCCACCACTGTCAGAATCCGAGCAAGCGCTTCGGGCTCCACGCCCATCGGGACGATGAGACGACGCCCATTCGGAAGAGCCACCTCAATCCGACAGTCCGGAGGTGGACTGGCATCGATCGGAATTGCCTGCGACGTGGAAACTTCCTTCGGCACAGTCACCGGCGCGAACGATACAGAGCCAGAAGACCCAAGCTCACCAGTTCGATACTGCCGCCGCCAAGTCGTCAAAAGCGACCGGCAAATGCCGTGACGCCGCGCCGTGGCTGTCACCTGACGGTGGCCAATAAAGCTTTCTTCCACAATGCGCAGTTTGTCATCATCCGACCAATGCCGGCGGCGTTCACCATCGGCTGCGGAAAGTACTTCGATTTGAGGACGGTTGATAAAGTCGGACATAAGGTCGGACTTAGCATCGGAGCCAACACAAGTTTAGACGGCCGCCCCCGGAGGTTTAC
>NZ_AQQP01000087.1 GCF_002210165.1 Phaeobacter sp. 22II1-1F12B
GGGCGTATTCTGTTGAAAAACTCGCCCTTGATCGAAGGGCCGTCTGCTGATTCAATTCCTGTAGGGGATGGGAGGATCGGCGATGATGGGACCGCGGCAGGAGGCGCAGCCGGCGCTTTTCTATGAGTTCTCGCTCGAGGATCATGTCCCGCAAAACCACCTCCTGCGGTCCATCGATCGGTTCGTAGACCTGTCCAGCATCCGCAGCTACCTCGCCGATTTCTACAGCCATACGGGGCGGCCGTCGGTCGACCCCGAACTGCTGATCCGGATGGTGTTGGTGGGCTATTGTTTCGGCATCCGATCCGAGCGGCGACTGTGCGAGGAAGTGCATCTGAACCTGGCGTATCGGTGGTTTTGCCGCCTGGACCTCAGTGACCGCATCCCGGACCACTCGACCTTTTCAAAGAACCGGCACGGCCGCTTCCGCGACAGCGACTTGCTGCGCCACCTGTTCGAGACGACCGTCGCGCGGTGCATCGAAGAGGGTCTTGTCAGCGGTCAGCGCATGGCCATTGATGCCAGCCTGATCGAAGCGGATGCCAACAAGCAGAACTCGACTCCGAAGGAGGAGTGGGATGCGGGGCAGATCGATCCCGCCGACGCACCGCGGGCCGTGCGCGAGTATCTTGAGACCCTGGACGAGGCCGCGTTTGGTGCGGCCAGCGAGGTGCAGCCCAAGTTCACGTCGCATTCCGACCCGGCCAGCCAGTGGACTGCGGCCCGTAAGGGACCGGCATTCTTCAGCTATTCCGACAATTACCTGATCGATACCGACCACGGTGTCATCGTGGACGTGGAGGCGACGAGATCCATCCGCCAGGCCGAGGTCGGTTCGACCAAGACCATGCTGGAGCGCGTGAAGACCAAGTTCGACCTTCATCCAGAGCGGCTCATCGCGGATACCGCCTATGGCACCGCGCCAATGCTGGGCTGGCTGGTCGACCGCAAGATCGCGCCCCACATTCCCGTATTCGACAAGTCAGGGCGCAATGACGGGACATGGACCCGCGCCGACTTTGAATGGGATGCGGAGAACGACCAATACATTTGCCCTGAGGGGCACGAGCTGAAGCAGTTCCGCCGGAACTATTCCGATCCGAACCGCGGGCCAACCGGCAAGGGCACAGCCCGTTATCGGGCGCTGAAAGAGGTCTGTCAGCTATGCCCATCAAAAGCGAAGTGCTGCCCGAACGCGGATGCACGCAAGATCACCCGTGAGGAACATGAAGATGCCCGGCAGGTCGCTCGCGACATCGCCAAAACCGAGCAATACGCCATCTCGATGAAGTTGCGGAAGAAGGTCGAGATGCTCTTTGCCCATCTCAAGCGGATCCTTGGCCTGAACCGGCTCCGATTACGCGGACCATGCGGCGCAAACGACGAATTCCTCCTCGCCGCAACCGCCCAGAACCTCCGCAAGCTGGCCAAGATCCTTCCTGCACCGCAGCAACCGCGAAAAGCCTGACAGGAAAGGCGCTCGCGCCACGTTCAGCCATCGATATTCTGCGCCAGCGAACGGG
>NZ_AQQP01000088.1 GCF_002210165.1 Phaeobacter sp. 22II1-1F12B
CCCACCTTGACACAGAGATGCCGTCGGGGGGCGGTCACATCATCAGAGCCCGTCTACAGTACATGAATGACCAGCAGCAGAACAATCGCCACAGCAACCCCGAGGCTAAACGCGCCGAGACACTCTCGAAGCATTACATGAGCTCCCCTGAAAAGCACGTAGAAGGATTCTACTTATAAATCGTACGCGGAAACAGATTTTGCTCAAAACTGAGGACGGCAGAAACTTGCTGATACTAATGGTCCCTAGTTTTCCGACCCGCCACGAGAATGATTACGCTGCCAAGCGCCTTCTGGTCCACCTTCTTGCAAATATTCCTTTCCGGTTTTTGAATATGAAGAACATCCGAGCCAGACCGAACTACTTCCACGGCCTCTATCTTGGCTTCTGTCAACTCTGCAAAGACCATTTCAAGAGCAACGCGGACGTTCTGTAGGCGCCGTGGAGCAGTCATCTTTGAGCCGGACATGTCATAGAACGTGACCCAGACTGGGCCCGGCTCCAACACCTGAACGTCAGACAATTCGTTAAACTCAACGAGAGTGTTGCGTAGCCGATGCCGACCAAATTTGGCTCGGAGTTTCCGGTACCCAAAGACTGCGGACAACAGGGCGGCACACGCCCAAAACGAATAAGCGAACATAAAAATTTTACCTCGACCGTGTCCAGGCAACGCTTATGTGCGTTTTAACCAGAACCGGGACTTCACACGTCAAGATGGGTAGTCGACACAAACAAACCAAGGGTGAAACCCCGGGATCTTGCCAGGGGATTGCCAACGGCACAGTTCGGCAATGTTGGCTTCGCCCTTCAGGCTGTCCAGAATGATTTTGATCTTCTCTTCCGCCGAATTTTGCTTGCGCCGCGGATGTCCTTGGCGATCTTCACACCTTGGCTCTGCTGGGGTCCGGCTTTCTGTCTCATCTCCACTCCTTGGTGGGAAGGATGTACCAGAAACCCTCTCATATCAAATCAGCCCAAGCGGTGCCGTTGGCGCTGACCTCAGATAACCGGCCATTCCACCGCGCTCCGTTAAACCATGAAAGTTTCACCCGCCGGTCCGGGCAGATCGCCCGGGCGCAACAAATGCACCGCGTCGCGCAGCTCCCCTGCCTGCTCCGATCGCCCGAAAATCACTCCGCAAGCCTCGGCTGTTCGGAGCTCTAGCGGATTGCAACAACGCTTGGGGCACGTCCTCGCGTCCCAACACAAGATGCAGGCGGTTCAGCGCCGCACTCGACAAAAACGCAACATCTTCAATGGTTTCAGCACATGTGTGGGTGACCCAGGCGGGCATCCGGGGTAGCGTGCCGAGGGCGTTGATGTGATCCGATTGGGCAAATGTCGTGTCTGAAGCCTATCTCATCGCGGCGCTTTTAGCCACTTTTTAGTGACAAAACCGCCCCGGCTTGCCGTGCTATTTTATGTCCAATAAGTTTGCCTTATCACCACCTTAACCGACACATCACAACTT
>NZ_AQQP01000089.1 GCF_002210165.1 Phaeobacter sp. 22II1-1F12B
GGAGCAATGGTATGGACCCCGCCGCCCACGTTCGGCGTACCTTGGAAAAGCAAACAGGAGGGTTCATGCCATGGAAATCAAAAGGATCGGCCTTGATCTGGCCAAATACATCTTTGAAGTTCACGCCGTGGATCATGACGAAAAGGTCGTGCTTCAAAAGACGCTGAGGCGAGATGCTGTCGCGCAGTTCTTCGCTGAGTTGGAGCCTTGCGTTGTCGGGATGGAAGCGTGCTGTGGATCGCACTATTGGGCGCGGGTTTTGACGGATCTCGGACATGAGGTTCGGCTAATCTCGCCTCAGTTCGTGAAGCCTTACGTCAAATCCAACAAGAATGATCGCAATGACGCGGAAGCGATTTGCGAAGCTGTCGGCAGGCCATCGATGCGGTTTGTACCGCCAAAGTCGCCAGAGCAGTTGGAAATCCAGGCGGTCCACCGAATCCGCCAGCGGGTGGTCGCAAACCGTACCCGGCTCGTGAACCAGGTCCGAGGTCTGCTCGGCGAGCACGGAATCGTGGTCCCACGTGATATCAACCGCATTCGGCGCGCCCTTAGCAAAATTGCAGACGGTCAGTCGGGAGGCTTCGGGGAGCTCTTCGTTGATATCCTACGCGATATCCGAGAAGAACTGATCGAGTTGGACGCGCGTCTCTCTGGCTACAATCAGCGGATCAAAAGCCTCTTTCGTTCCAATGAAATGTGCCAGCGCATCGGCCAGATCGAGGGGATCGGACCGATTACCGCAACGGCGCTGGTCGCCGCAGTTGGCGACAAGTCTTGCTTCAAAAATGGCCGTCAATTTGCTGCTTGGCTGGGCCTGGTGCCAAAGCAGCACTCAAGCGGCGGAAAGGCGCGCCTGTTCGGCATCAGCAAACGAGGCGACAGGTATTTGCGGACGATGTTGATCCACGGGGCGCGCGCGGTCCTGGGACGGTCTGCCGGAAAAACTGACACGCGAAGCCAATGGATCAACCGTATGCGAGAACGACGTCACCCGAATGTCATCGCGGTTGCGTTGGCAAACAAGAACGCGCGGATCGTTTGGTCGCTTCTATCGACCGATCAGGAATACCGTCGGGGACACACCGTCTGAGCCAAATTACGAGAGACCAAGCCAAGGAGGGCCGCAAGGAATATTGCAACATCTGCCAGGAGATGGAGAAGGGTCACGCCCGTTGCTTCTTGAACCTGATGTGTGGATCGGCACGGTCAACACCAATGCCTTAGGGGCGATGAGGGAGAAGCAAGCGGAAATCCATCGGGGCTCGCGGCGATGATCTATCAGGCCGCCCTAAGAAGCCGGATATACATCAGCAATCGCGACCTCCGATCCAGAGCCAAACAGACCGTTGCAATCAGGCGGGATCCATATACATCCACACAG
>NZ_AQQP01000009.1 GCF_002210165.1 Phaeobacter sp. 22II1-1F12B
CTTTCCAGCAAGATAGGGGAATTGTCGCAAGCCAGTTTAGAATGTGCCCCGTCTGTGTCTGTTATTCGTATAATTGGTATTATGTAAAAAATGAAACGTGTATTGCGGAATACAATTCCGACAAGCGGTATTGCAGTCTGTGAAAAGATGGTTACCATTTTTTCGAGGAGAGTCGCAGCCTGCAATCCCCCGGGTGATTGAATGCGCTGCGCATGGGAGGAAATCGAATGCTAGCAGATGTCGCGCTCGGTGCCGAGTGTCGCAGCGAAAACGCCTGATGAATACAGCATCGGATTTTCAGGAAGCTGCACGTCAGGTCGTGGCAAACAATCCGCAGTACGCGGTTGAAGAAGCCGAGATCCGTGGCGTGACCTACCGGGTATTCAAATCCATCCCGCGACACATGCGCGAATTCCTTCAATATGTTCGGCCTCAGTTTGATGATGGGTCGGCCAGTTACATCGCCTTCAACGGTGAAACCTGGACCTTTGACGAGTTCTGCAATGACATCAAGGCGATGGCGCATGTTCTGGAAAAGGATATGCAGATCGCCAAGGGACAGCCGGTTGCAGTTGCCATGCGCAACTGCCCCGAGATGCTGATCCTGATGTTGGCGATTACTTCGGTCGGCGGTGTCGTCGTTTTCCTCAATGGCTGGTGGACGACCGAAGAGCTTTCTTATGCGATTGAGGACAGCGGTGCCAAGATCGTGTTTGCAGATGGCGAAAGATGCAATCGTATCATGCCTTTGCTGGACAAGTTCAATCTTACGCTGATTGGCGTTCGCGATGGCGATACTGGCGATGTACAAAGCTATGCGGCGTTGAAGAATCGCGTTGGCTCGGCGGACTGGTCCGAGCGGTTTATCGACACCGACGATGACATGGCGATCATGTATTCTTCGGGCACGACGGGCCAGCCCAAGGGCGTGGTTCAGACCCATCGGGGGGCGCTTAACGCGGTTTACACATGGCTGATGCAGCCCGAAATCGCGGCGATCCTTACGCCGCCCGTGGAACCGGTAGCCGAGCCCCCTCGCCCATGCGCGCTTATCGTGACGCCGTTGTTTCATGTGACCGCCACGCATCCGATGTTCCTGCTCAGCCTTGCCGCCGGCGGTCGCGTTATCCTGATGGAAAAATGGAATGCCGAGAAAGCTGCCGAGCTCATCATCTCGGAAAAAGTCACGCGTTTTCTGGGGGTTCCAACGCAATCAGCCGATCTGCTTGCCGTTGCACGCCGTGATGGTCTGTCGTTTCCGACGCTGCAATACCTAGGCGCTGGCGGCGCCAAACGTCCGGCGGCGCAGGTCAATGGTCTGGCCGAGGCTTTCCCCGAGGCGCAGATTGCGACTGGCTGGGGCATGACCGAGACAAATGCAAACGGGATCGGCTTTGCCGGAGAGGAATATCTGTCTCATCCCGGCGCCACGGGTCGTCTTTATCCGCCGGTTCAGGATTTGAAACTAATCGATGATCTGGGCCACGAGGTTCCGCAAGGTGAAATTGGGGAGATCACGGTCAAAAGCCCATGTAACATGCGGTGTTACCTGAATAAACCAGAAGCGACAGCTGAAATCCTTACGGACGGTTGGCTGCGGTCCGGGGATCTGGGTATGATGGATGAAGATGGTATCGTAACTATCCTAGACAGAAAGAAAAATATCATCATTCGGGGTGGCGAGAACATCGCCTGTCTTGATGTCGAAGGGGCCTTGCACCGGCATCCCGATGTGATCGAAGCCTGTGCGTTCTCGATACCCCACGACCGGCTTGGAGAAGTGGTGGGTGCCGGACTTTGGCTACGCCCCGGCGCTCGGCTAGAGATCGGGGAACTCACAGTGTTTCTTGCCCCGCATATTGCCAAGTTCAAGATCCCCGAAAGGATATGGACTTTTGACGCCGCCCTGCCCCGCGGCACGACGGACAAGCTGGATCGGCGCGAGTTGCGCCGGATCTGCCTCGACGAACTCAATGAGAAAACGGAGCTTGCATGAAGGAAGCAACACAGGAAGAGATCGGCAGCTATATCGCTGATGCTGGCAAAGCCGCATGGAATGTGCCGGGCATCGATGCCTCGACGCCACGTCGGGAAATCCGCACTGTCGGTGTCATCGGCGCCGGGACCATGGGCGGTGGTATTTCCATGAATTTCGCGACGGCTGGCTTTGACATCACCATTGTCGAAACTCAGCAAGAGGCGCTTGATCGCGGGCTGAGTGTCGTGCGCGGCAACTATCAGCGCAGTGCCGACAAGGGCCGGTTTCCGCAGGATGAGGTCGAAACACGCATGGCCCGTTTCGATGGGAAACTGTCGATCGAAGCGCTTGCCGATTGCGATCTGGTCATCGAGGCGGTCTTCGAGGACATGGAGTTGAAGCGCAAGATCTTTACCGAGCTTGACCGCGTGATGAAGCCCGGCGCGATCCTTGCCACGAATACCTCGGCGCTGGATATCGATGAGATTGCCGCGATGACAAAGCGGCCCGAAGATGTTATCGGTTTGCACTTCTTTTCGCCCGCTAACGTCATGAAATTGCTTGAGATCGTGCGCGCCGAAAAGACTGCGGATGACGTGGTTGCGACCTGCATGGATCTGGCTAAAACCATCAACAAGATCGCGGTTCTGGTCGGGGTTTGCCCGGGGTTCGTCGGTAATCGCATTCTGTTTGCCCGGCAGAAGCAGGCCAACAAGTTGGTGTATCAGGGCGTGATGCCTTGGGATGTGGATGCGGCGCTGAATGCGTTCGGGTTCCGCATGGGGCCGTTCCAGATGTCGGATTTGGCAGGTCTGGATATCGGCTGGTCCAAGGGGGCCAAGACGGCGAACCCGATCCGCGATGCGCTTTGTGAAATGGATCGTCGCGGGCAAAAGACCAAGGCGGGTTACTACGACTATGATGATGCGCGCAACCCGATCCCTTCAGATGTGACCGCCAAGATCATTCGTGACATCACCGGGGCCGAGCCCAGCACGATGGAGCAAGATGAGATCATCGAAATCTGCATCTATCCAATGATCAACGAGGCAGTGAAGATCCTTGAAGAAAACAAGGCGCAGCGACCGTCGGATATCGATGTGGTCTGGCTGAACGGTTATGGCTGGCCCGCCGACAAGGGCGGCCCGATGTTCTATGGCGATATTGTTGGCGCGCAGGCCGTGCTTGACCGGATGGAAAAGCTTGCCGCCGATGATCCGGAATTTGCGCCAGCGGAAACACTCAAGAAGCTGGCAGCCGAAGGTGGCAAGTTCACCGATATCGATACAGGCGGTCTGAAAACCGACAAGGGGGCGTAAATCCATGGCATATGAATTCATCAAGACCGAGAAGAAAGGTCATATCCTCGTCGTGACCATGAACCGTCCCGAGGTTTACAATGCCGTCCATTCCGAGATGCATCATGAAATGTCGGATTGCTGGGACGCTTTCGCGGCGGACGAAGACCTATGGGTCGCGGTCCTGACCGGTGCGGGCGACAAGGCCTTTACCGCAGGAAATGACCTCAAGGCGACCAATGAGGGCGGGATCAAGAAAGGCCTGCCGGCGAGCGGCTTTGCTGGTTTATCGTCGCGCTTTGACCTTGAGAAACCGTTGGTGGCGGCGGTCAACGGGTTCGCAATGGGCGGTGGTTTCGAAACCGCGCTCTCCTGCGACATCATCATCGCGTCGGAAAACGCCAAGTTCGCCCTGCCCGAAGTCAAAGTCGGCTTTTTCGCCTCTGCCTCGGGGGTCCAGCGTCTGTCGCGCTATATCGGGCGGCTTGCCGCACAAGAGATGATGTTTACCGGCCGCACGATTGATGCGCAGGAAGCGCTCAAACTGGGATGCTGTAACGAGGTTGTGGCCCATGAAAAGGCAATGGAGCGCGCAATGGAAATGGCCGAACAACTGTGCACCGTGTCACCGTCTTCGATCAAGGCGACCAAGCGTATCCTGAACAGTATGGCCGTGGCCGATGGCCTTCCTGAAAGCCTGCAATATTCGCGCGAGGTTCAGGCCGATCTGGCCAAGACCGAGGACTTCAAGGAAGGCGTGCAGGCCTTTGTCGAAAAACGCAAACCCGAATGGAAAAACCGCTAAGTCAGCGAAAGGAATAGTTTAGTATGTCATTGGCAAAACATCCCCCGGAGATGAACGACCTGCGCATGTCCGAAAAGGCGCGCCCGCTGCTTGAGGCGGTCATCAAGCATATCGCAGAAAACGTCGATCCGATTACCGAGGAATTCTATCGTCTGGGCGAAGGCCGTGAAGATCGCTGGTCTTATGCGCCTGGCCAGCTTGAACTGCTCGAAACCGCGAAGAAGAAAGCGCGGGAAAGCGGACTCTGGAACTTCTTCTTGCCGAATTCGGAGACCGGCGAAGGCCTGAGCAATCTCGACTATGCCTATATCGCGGCCGAGCTGGGCAAGAACCCGTTGGCGTCGGAGACGCTGAACTGTTCGGCGCCGGACACCGGCAACATGGAAGTGCTGGAACGTGTCGGCACGCCCGAGCAAAAGGAAAAGTGGCTGAAGCCCCTGCTCGCCGGTGAAATCCGCTCGGCCTACGCCATGACGGAACCGGATGTGGCATCTTCGGATGCCAAGAATATCGCGACGAGCGCGGTTCTTGAAGGCGATGAATGGGTCATCAACGGCGAGAAATTCTATATCTCCGGTGCTGGCGATCCGCGCTGCAAGATCATGATTACCATGGTGAAAACCTCGCCCGAGGCGGAAACATTCAAGCAGCAAAGCCAAATCTTGGTGCCTATCGACACGCCCGGCGTGACCATCGTTGGTCCGATGCACGTGTTCGGGCATGACGACGCGCCGCATGGGCACATGCATATCAAGTTCGAAAACGTGCGAGTTCCCAAGGAGAATATCCTGCTTGGCGAAGGTCGCGGTTTCGAGATTTCCCAGCTTCGCCTTGGGCCAGGCCGGATTCACCACTGCATGCGCTCGATCGGTTCGGCGGAAAAGGCGCTGGACATGATGCTGGACCGGTCTCTGAACCGGAAGGCGTTTGGCAAGCGTATCGTCGATCTTGGCAAGAACATGGAAACCATCTCGCGGGCGCGGATCGATATCGAGGCGATGCGGATGATGGTTCTGAAAGGCGCCAAGGCGATGGATGTGCTGGGCAACAAAGAAGCCCGGATCTGGGTTTCGGCGGTCAAGGCGCTGGTGCCTGAAAAAGCCTGCCAGATCATCGATCAGGCGATGCAGGTGCATGGCGCCGCAGGTCTGTCGCAGTGGTTCCCGCTGTCCGAGATGTATGTAGGCCAGCGGACGCTGCGTTTTGCTGATGGTCCGGACGAGGTGCACCATCACGTCGTGGCCCGTGCCGAAGTGCAGGGCTACCAGGACTCCAACGACCGCAAGGCCCGTGTCGCGCGCTCGGTCGGTGGCCGCATGTTCGAGGGTCCGTAAGTCATGCGCGAACTCTTTGATCTCACGGGACGCGTCGCGCTGTTGACCGGCGCGTCCAAGGGCATGGGGCTTGTCATGGCGACGGCCCTTGCCGATCACGGGGCCAAGGTGGTGATCTCTGCGCGCAAGCAGGATCAGCTTGACGAGGCTGCCGCCAAGATCAACGAAACCGTCGGCGCGGATCGCGCCGTCGGGATTGCCTGTAATGTCGGCTACAAGGATCAGCTTGAAGCTCTGGTTGCCGGGGCGCGGGAAAAAGCCGGTCCGATTGACATCGTCGTAGGCAATGCTGGGGTGAACCCCTACTACGGGAAAACCTCGGAAATACCTGACGAAGCGTATGAAAAGACGATGCGCGCCAATGTGCAGGCCAATCTCTGGCTTGCCAAGATGGTGGTTTCGGACATGCAGGCCAAGGGCAGCGGGTCGATGATGTTCACCTCTTCCATTGGGGCGTTCAAACCGTCGGAAACGCTGGGTACCTATGGCATGTCGAAACTGGCGCTGATCGGGCTTGTACGGAACCTAGCGGCAGAGTTTGGCCCCGACGGCATCCGGTTCAACGCGATCTGTCCGGGGCTCGTGAAAACCGATTTTGCCCGCGAGCTTTGGGACAATCCCGAGGTCGAGGCCCGTATCAACAAGAGCATTCCGCTGCGCCGACTAGGTGAGCCCGAGGATTTCGCAGGTATCGCGGTATATCTAGCGTCGGATGCCAGCCGCTACATGACCGGTCAGGCGCTGACGGTTTGTGGCGGCTCCAACATGTGGACGTAAGCAATGGAACTAAAAGATAAAATCATCGTCGTCACCGGGGCCGCCAGCGGTATCGGCAAGGCGATGGCTATCCGTTTTGCCGCCGAGGGCGCAAAACAGGTGATCTGTGCCGATCTCAATCTTGCCGGTGCCGAAGCAACCGCCAGTGAAATCAACGGCATCGCCTTTGAGGTCAATGTGGCGCGAGAGGCAGAAATTTCGGGCCTGATCGAAAAGGTCGAAGCCGAAATTGGCCCCATCGACCTGTTCTGTTCCAACGCCGGCATCCTGACCGTCGGCGGCATGGAAGTTGCCAACGAAGACTGGCAGCGGATCTGGGAAGTGAACGTGATGGCGCATGTCTGGGCCGCACGTCATCTTGTGCCACGCATGATCGCGCGCGGCGGCGGTTACCTGCTGAACACGGCATCTGCTGCGGGTCTGCTGAATCAAGTCGGTTCGGCCCCCTACGGCGTGACCAAACACGCGGCGGTGGGCCTTGCGGAATGGCTTGCGCTGACCCACGGCGATGACGGGATCAAGGTTTCGGTCCTCTGCCCTCAGGCGGTCCGAAGCGAAATGACCCGTGGCCGCGAAGATGGCGTTGCCTCGATGGATGGCATGCTGGAGCCCGAACCGGTGGCCGAGGCCTGTGTGCGGACTATCCGTGAGGAGACGTTCCTTGTTCTGCCGCATGAAGAGGTTCTGGCCTATATGCGCAAGAAAACCGAGAACTACGACCGTTGGATCGGCGGGATGCGCAAACTGAACCGTCAATACGGTCAGCTCAAATGAAATACAGGCCGCCCGTTTCAGGCGGGCGGCAAGCCGTATGTGGCGCGGGCCGTTCCGGCAAAAAGTAAATCCTGAGACTCTGCATCAAGCTCAGCCGCCAATTTCTTGAAAAAATTCCAGAGAACGGCATAGCTGACTGATACGCGGTCGACCGGGAAGTTGCTTTCGAACATGCAGCGTTCGGGTCCGAAATGAGCGATCATGTGGCTGTACCACCGCCCTTGCAGGTCGAGCAATTCATCGGAACCGGTTGGCGTGGCGCGGTCCATAAAGCCAAACCCGTTGTCCGGCATCGCCAGCCCGCCAAGTTTGGCGCGCAGATTGGGGCAGTCTGCAAGATCGGCCATGTCTTCCTGCCAAATATCGAAAATCTCATCGTGCTTGCCGGTAAAGCGACCGACCCCCAAAGGTGTTCCGAAGTGGTCGAGGATGATTGTCGTCTCAGGCACCGCGCGGACCATATCGAAAAAGTCGCGGTTCTGATGATGGTAGTGCCATGTGTCGTAGGTCAGACCGCGTGTACCCAAATGCGACAGGCCGCGCCGAAAGTCGGGATCGCTGTACTGGCCCTTTGCGCCTCTCCCCGGGATCATCAGGCTGGCACGATCTTCGTCGCGGGCACCGGAGTGGCGGATGCCTTTCAAAAGCCCCTGCCCGGCTTTCTCATGTGCATCCAGCGCCTCGTCCAAGTGATCTAGCGGCAGGGTCAGGTCGACATGGGCGATGATACCCGCGATCTGCGCGCCGCCTTGTGGCATGTCGGACGCCATCTTTGCCACGTGCGCGGTTTCAGCCACGGATTGCAGATGCTCGGGTGCCGCAAGATCCCAGTAAGACCGACATTCGATATAGACGGTCTGAACGACGTTGTGTCCTGCGCCGGTATCGCGGAGCAGTTGTTTCGTTTCGTAGACCGCCGGGTTTTCCTTGGTGCCGTGGACCCAGAGATGATGATGTGGATCGACGATTTCGCGGTCTGGATCAATGATTTCTTCCCGCGTCAGTGCGAGCCAGTCGTCACGTAACTCGATGCCCGGGCGCCATCCGGGATAGCGCCCGCCCTCGCTCACTTGCGCTCTTCCGCTGGCTTGTAACGGCGCACCAGCCCTTCCTGTGCAACGCTGGCGACCAACTTGCCGTTCTGGTCAAAGATCTTGCCACGGTTGAAGCCTCGCCCGCCACCGGTAAAGGGCGCATCCATCGCGTAAAGGTGCCATTGATCGAAATGGATCGGCGCATGGAACCACATGGCGTGGTCAAGGCTTGCTGGGACAACGCCGCCCTTGAGCCAGCTCAGGCCATGCGGGCGTAAAGACGACCCGAGCAAGTTCATGTCGGAGGCATAGGCGAGATAGCAATGCTGCAGTTTGGCATCGTGCCCTTCGGCGGCGGGCATCCGGAACCACATGCAGTTTTCATCGTCCATCGGTGCTGGTTCCAGCATGTTCTGCGGGTTTACTTCGCGTACTTCGATAGGTCGCGGGCGCGCAAAGAATTTGGCCTGTTTCGGGTCAAGCTTTTCGGCATCCTTGGCGCGAAGTTCCGCCATGCTGGGCAGCCCATCCGGAGCTGGCACATTGGGCATCTTGTGCTGGTATTCCCAACCCTCTTCCGGTTCGTGAAACGAGGCCGACAGGTTCAGGATCTGCTTGCCGTGCTGAATGGCGATAACGCGGCGGGTGGTAAAGCTGCCACCGTCGCGGGCACGATCGACTTCGTAGATCACGGGAATTTTCGGATCGCCGGGCCGGATGAAATAGGCATGCAGCGAATGGCAGGTGCGGTCAGGCACCGTGAGATAGGCGGCCATCAGCGCCTGCGCGATGACATGCCCGCCGAAGATGCGAATTTCGGTCTCTCCCCCCGAGCCGATGCCGCGAAACAGATCGACTTCCAGTCGTTCAATATCCAGCAGGTTCTGTATTTCCGCAGAGGGATCAGACATCTAGTTTTCTTTCTTCATGTTGTCATTCAGGGTTTTCGCATAGGCGATAAAGGTGTCGAAACTGTCCGGGTTCGCCATCGAATCCCGGTTGACGATTTTATCCGGATCTCCGCCAAGCAGAAGCTTCTTTACCGGAACTTCCAGTTTCTTGCCGGAAAGCGTGCGCGGAACTTCGGCAATCTCGATCATCTCGTTCGGCACGAACCGAGCGGATACGGCGGCGCGAATGGCATCGGCAATCTTGGTTCTCAGAGCGTCGTCCAGCGTGACCCCTTCTGCCGGGACAACAAACAGGGGCATAAAGCTGTCGCGCCCGAGGAATTCGAGATCGACAACCAGAGAGTCCATCACTTCGGGCAAGCCTTCGACGGCCTGATAGATTTCCGCGCTGCCCATACGCAGGCCGCGCCGGTTGATCGTCGCGTCGGACCGGCCGTAGATCACCGAGCCACCGGTATCGGTGAACTCGATCCAGTCGCCGTGGCGCCAGACACCCGGATAGGTATCAAAGTAGCTTTCATGCAAACGCGAACCGTCCGTATCCCCCCAAAAGAACAGCGGCATCGACGGGAGCGGTTCGGTGCAGACAAGTTCGCCGACCTGACCGTTGATTTCTTGGCCACTTTCATCGAATGAACGGACCGCGTTGCCAAGCAGACGGCATTGCATTTCACCCATCCGAACGGGCATCATCGGGTGGCCGCCGACAAAAGCCCCGGCAAGGTCCGTGCCGCCAGAGATCGGCGCCAGCCAGACATCGGGTTTTACAGCGTCATAGATCCAGCGATAGGCGTCATCGGAAAGTGGCGAGCCGGTTGAACCCAGTGAGCGCAGGGCGCTTAGGTCGACCTCGTCCCTTGGCCGGATACCCGCCTTGAGACATCCCGCATAAAACGCAGCCCCTGCCCCCAGATAGGACAGCTTTTCGTCGGCGGCGAAACGCCAGAGCGCCATCATATCGGGGTTATTCGGCGCGGCATCGAAGAGTGCCACGGTCGCGCCCAGACCAAGCGCGGTGAACTGCGAATTCCACATGATCCAGCCAGAGGATGTAAGCCAGCAAAACCTGTCCTTATCGCTCAGGTCCTGATGCAGGCTTTGCTTGGACGCTTCGAGCAGAATGCCGCCGTGGCCGTGCACGATGGGTTTCGGGTTGCCAGTTGTTCCGGAGGAATAAACAACCCAGAGCGGATGATCGAAATCGACCGGGAGGGGAGAAAATTCAACATCCTCCCCTGTCAGCGTATTCCAGGCTATTGCGCCTTCCGGAAGATCGCCGATCACCGGAAGCATCACCAGATGTTCCAGGGTCGGCAGGCCCTTGGCCGTCGCTGCGATCAACTCTCCCCGGTCGATGCGCTTGCTGTTATGGACATAACCATCCTGCGCGATGAGGACTTTCGGCTCGATCTGTCGGAAACGGTCAAGGATGGCGACACCACCCATGTCGGGCGCACAGAGGGACCAGATGCCGCCCAGGCTCACCGTGGCGAGGCAGGCGATGATAGCGGTTTCGGTATTGGGGAGCACGGCAACGACGCGGTCGCCCTGCCCGACCCCCATATCTGACAGATGCTTTGCGACGCTGGCGACCTGTCGCTCGAGTTCTTTCCAGCTTAGCTCCTGACGCTCGAAGGTTTCCGAATGAACGATAAGGGCGGGTTTGTCCGGCGTTTTCCGCGCCTGCCGGAGTGTTACTTCGGCAAAGTTTGTTTTGACGCCGGGAAACCACTTGGCGCCGGGCATTCTACGGTCGGTGATGACCTCATCCACGTCATCGGCATCGCCGATTTCAAAATAGGTCCAGATCGCGCGCCAGAAACTGTCGAGATCGCTCGTGCTCCACCGCCACAGGGCATCGTAATCATCGAACATCAGGCCATATTCCTGCTCGATCCAACGGATGAACTGGGCCATGGTGCTGGCCTCGGCGCGCTCGGGTGACGGGGTCCAGAGGATCGGTCGCTCGGTTGTCATTCCGTGATCGCTCCATGAACCAGCGCTTTCAGTTCTGCCCGGCAGGGGTAGGAGCTGGACGGAGTCAGCTGGGTAAAGAAGACGCAACTGAGATCGAGCACCGGATCGACCCAGAACATGGTCGAGGCCATGCCGCCCCAGCTGAAATCACCGACACTGCCCGGAACGCGGACCCGACCGGGATCAAGGACGACCGATCCGCCCAGACCAAAGCCCATGCCTTCCATCGGCTGTTCGGCAAAGCTCTTGGGTCCCATCGAGGCGATGTCGCCGGGCAGATGGTTACGCATCATGAATGACAGGGTATGCGGGCTGAGCAGGCGACCGCCTTCGCAATTGCCGCCCCGACGGAGCATCTCGGTAAAGGACATGTAGTCGTCGAGTGTGCCGACAAGACCGCCGCCACCGGAGAAACAGGTTGTGCTTTCAAATGGCGATTTACCGGCGCGGTCGACCCGGCGCAGCGTATTGCCTTCCCCTTTTGCCGCGTTGAGCGCCATCCCGTCGCCTTCGAGCGGGGTGTACAGCGAAGCGAAACGGTCTCCGACGTGGGCTGGAACAGTGAAGGCGGTTTCAGTCATCCCAAGTGGGGCGAAAATTTCGGTTTTGAAGAACGCATCAAGCGATTTGCCTGATACGACTTCGACCACCCGGCCCAGGATATCGATGGAAACCGAGTATTCCCAGTGGCGTCCCGGCTGGAACGCAAGTGGCAGTGCCGCTGTTCGATCCGTCATTTCCTCGAGACTGCTATCATTTGCCCGAAACAGGATCTTGTGTTCATCCATCGCCTGCCCCAGCAAGCCCGGGTTGAACGGATAGCTCAACCCGCTGGTGTGGGTCAGCAAGTGGTGCAGTGTCGGGCTGGGCGCGGGTTCGGTCTGGTCAAGTGTTTCTGCGCCCTCAACAAGGGCTTGCATGTCGCTGAAGGCAGGAATGAATTCCGAAACGGGCGCATCGAGATGGAACAGCCCTTTTTCTGCCAGCATCATGACCGCGACAGAGGTGACCGGCTTGGTCATCGAATAGATGCGCGCCACCGTATCCCGTTCGAAACGCAGATCGTCCTCGACGTTTCGTTTGCCGGCGGCGTTAAAGTAAACCTCTTCGCCATGGCGCTTGATCAGGACCGAACTGCCCGGAAACTTTCGTTCCGAAACATAGCGTTCCATCCAGTCGGCGATGCGATCCAGACGCTCTTTGTCGAACCCGGCAGTTTGCATGTTACACTCCCCTCAGCCGGGCATTTCCGTGCTCTGCGCATCGGGCGCATTGTGGTCCGGAATTGACGGCTTTACATGTTAACGGTACATATCGCGAGCACCGTGCACGAGCCGAACTTGCCATGCAAGCCACTCGGGTTAAAGCGAAAACAGGGGGGATTTATGAAACTATACTATGCCGCAAATACGCGGGCGATCCGGATTGCCTGGCTTTTTGAAGAGCTTGGGATGGACTACGAAATCGTCCCTTTCAAACTGGGCGACAAGTCCATGCGCGAACCGGATTATCTTGCGGTCAACCCAAATGGTCGTGTGCCGACCATCGTCGATGGAGATGTCACGATTCATGAATCGGGCGCTATCGTCGAATACGTCCTTGCACGATATGGCAACGGACGGCTCGTCCCAGCACAAGACAGTCCGGAATTTGCCGAATACCTGCAATGGTTGCATTATGCCGAAGGCATGATCATGCCCCAGATTAACGTGATCATGGTGGAAACCGTCTTCCTTCCGCCCGAGCGTCGCAACGAAACCAATGTCAAACGGGCGACCAAGCTTTTGAACAACATGCTGAAAGCCGTTGATGCAGCGCTTGAAGGCAAGGAGTATCTGGCGGGAGAATTTTCGGGCGCGGACATCATGTGCGGCCAGGCCGTCATCGTGTCCGACCGTCTTGGGGCCGACCTGTCGGACAAACCCAATCTCAAGCCTTATATCGACCGTCTCAAGGCGCGGCCCGCCTTTCAAAAGGCGGTATCGCTTTGAAATGAAAAGGCCCCGGAATTCGGGGCCTTTTTTTTCCCCAAGGCTTAGACTTCAAGCCATTCCTTGCGCACATCTTCGCGGGCTTTCAATTCCTGCGGCGTGCCTTCGAAAACGACCTTGCCGTGGCCCATCACATAGACCCGATGGGCGATGTCCAAGGCAATGGAAAGCTTTTGTTCCACCAGCAGGGTCGAGATCCCGCGTTTGGCGATTTCCTGCAAAAGCTCGGCCACACGCTGAACCATCTGGGGCGAAAGGCCTTCGGTCGGTTCGTCGATCATGACGAGGTCAGGGTCGCCCATCAGGGTCCGGCACATGGTCAGCATCTGCTGTTCCCCGCCCGACAACACTGAAGCTTCGACATCGGCCCGGTTGTCGAGGTTCGAAAACAGGTCAAACATATCCTGCATCGACCAGCGTCCGACGCCGTCTTTTTGGCCAGGTTTCAGGCCAAGGATCAGGTTCTGCCGCGTGGTCAGGCCGGGAAAGATATCCCGGTTTTCAGGCACATAACCCACGCCGAGGTTGGCGATCTCAAAGGCTTTTTTCCCTGCGATTTCCTGCCCCTTGAACATGACCGACCCGACGGGCGAAACTTCGCCCATCACGGCCTTGCAGGTCGTTGATCGCCCTACCCCGTTCCGGCCCAAGAGAGCGACGATTTCGCCCTCCTGGATATTGAGATTAACCCCCTGAAGAATATGGGATTTGCCGTAGTAGGCATGCATGTCTCTGACTTCCAGCATCTTAATGCTCTGCCTCCAATGCGGCGCCCAGATAGGCTTCTTGGACTTTGGGGTTGGAACGCACCTCTTCGGGATGTCCCGTGGCGATGATCTCGCCATAGACCAGCACGGAAATCTGGTCAGCGAGGCCGAAGACTACGCCCATGTCATGTTCCACCATCACCAGAGTTTTGTTCTGCGTGACCTTGCGGATCAGTTCGACGATGTAATCCGTTTCCGAATGGCTCATTCCTGCGGTCGGTTCATCCAGCATGATGACATCGGCGCCGCCAGCGATCGTGATCCCGATCTCAAGTGCACGCTGTTCCGCATAAGACAGAAGACCCGCAGGTAGTTCAGCACGCTGCAAGAGGTTGATCTGATCAAGTATCTCCATCGCACCATCAGTCAGATCCTGCGACCGGCTGACCATGTTCCAGAACGAATACTTGTAGCCATGCGACCAGAGCAGTGAGCAGCGCACGTTTTCGAATACCGTCATCTTTGGAAAGATATTTGTGATCTGGAACGAACGGCTAAGCCCCATGCGGTTGATTTCGAACGGCGCCTTGCCACGCAGGTCGTGCCCGTGAAGCTTGATCGACCCGCTGGTCTGCGGAAACCGTCCGGTGATCAGGTTGAACAGCGTGGACTTTCCCGCCCCGTTTGGCCCGATGATCGCATGACGTTCCCCCTTGGCGATTGACAGGTTCACGCCACGGATGATCTCGGCCTTTCCGAAACTCTTCTTCAGGTCGGTGATTTCAAGAGCGGCCGTCATGCGGGTCTCCCTTTTGGTGTATTGGCCCGATGCCAGGCTTCTTTGAGTGACGGCGCGGACAGGCGTGCCAACCAGAAGCCACCTACCGTCGCGACCGATGCGATGATCCACGGAAGCGCGTTGTGGCTGTTGAAGGTCGTCCAGAAGAGCGTCATTTCATCGTCCCCGGCCGAGGCATGGCGGACGTGGAACGACAGTTCCATCAAGGCGGCAAGGCCAAAGATGGCGATGACCGCCGGCACAAGCGTCTTGATATAGGGCACGATCAGGGTGCCCAGTTTGCCGAACTTGGCCGCTGGTACATGCATCATGAGAACGCCCGCCAAACCGCCGGGAAAATACATTACTGTCGCAAGGAACAATGCACCAAGGTAGAGCTGCCAGATTTCGCTTTGCAGGCTGAGAACCGATTGCAGTAGGGTAAAGGCGATCGCCCCGATGATCGGTCCAAAAAAGAACCCAACACCGCCGAGGAACGCGATCAGAAGGATCACGCCGGACTGGGTGGTCGAAAGGTTCGTCTCGGTAAGGATCTCGTAGTTGATCGCAAAAAGCGCCCCTGCGATCCCAGCAAAGAAACCAGCCGCAGAGAATGAGAAGAACCGGACCCAACGTGCCGAATAGCCGAGGAATTCTGCCCTTTCGGGATTGTCCCTGACAGCGTTTGCCATCCGCCCCACCGGGGTGCGGGAGAACAAGTACATCAACAGCGTCGAAAGGACCGTCCAGAAGGCGATGAGGTAGTAGACCTCGATCTGTTGCAGGAACTCGATGCCAAAGAAAGGCAGGAAATAGGTGCGGTCGCCCGGCATGCCTTCTTCACCGCCGAAGAAGGCTGTGATGATGACGGAGCAGGCCGCGATGAGTTCGCCGATCCCCAGCGAGATCATTGCAAACACGGTGCCCGCTTTTCGTGTCGAAAAGGAACCGACGATGGTGGCTAGACCGAGCCCGAAGAGACCGCCAAAGATAGGCAGTACCGGCAGCGGAATCGGAAGTTCGTTCGCTTCGACGATGTTCATCAGGTGCATGCAGAAGAAACCGCCGACACCCATGTAAACGGCGTGGCCAAAGCTTAGCATGCCGCCCTGCCCCAACAGCATGTTGTAGCTTAGGGCAAAGACGATGGTAATCATCATCTGGTTCATGATGGTGATCGCGCTGTTCGACTGGAAGATCGTCGGCATCGCGACAAGGAATATCACGCTGATCACCCAGGGCAGGACCTGCCCAAGGCTGAGTGTCGGGGCGCGGGTTATAGTTGCGGTTTTGTGAGATGCATCGGTCATACGTCACGCTTTCCAAAGAGTCCGTGCGGACGGAAGACAAGGATCAGGACCATCAGGATATAGGGCAGGATCGGCCCGATCTGCGGCAGGGTAAGTGTCCAGAGATCCCGCAGGTAGCTGTCGCTGAGCGATTCCGGTCTTTGCATGCCAAAAGACTCAAGGATCGTCGCAAAGGAAAAGCTCGACGATGCGGCGAAGGTTGTAAGCCATCCGAGCAGAAGCGAAGCCACGAGCGCCCCCCAGAGCGACCCGAGTCCACCGATTACGATGGTCACAAAGACAATAGAGCCGAGCACGAAAGCCATTCCCGGGAACGTGCCAAGGACCGGTCCGGCCAGCACACCGGCAACGCCCGCAAGTGCGGTGCCCACGCCAAAGACCCCCATGAAGATCAGCGGCACGTTATGTCCCAGCGCTTCGACCGTGCGCGGATAGGACAGTGCGGCCTGAATGATCATACCGATCCGGGTGCGTGTCAGGATGTAAAGAAGGCCGATGAAGATCGCCACCGAGGTAAAGATCATGAATACCTTGTAGGCAGGTACCGCGTTGTTCCCGATGGAGAAAAGCGCGAACTTCAGGATCTCGGGTTCCTGATAGGCCATCAGGTTGTTGCCCCAGAAGAACTTGACAACTTCCTCGATCAGAAGCGCCAGCCCAAAAGTAAAGATCAGTTCAGGTACATGGCCGTATTGGTGTACGCGACGTAGCCCGTAGCGTTCGACGAGCGCGCCGACAACACCCACGAGAAGAGGTGCGACCAGCAACCCCATCCAGAATCCGAGGTACATACTGATCTGATAGGCGAAATACGCGCCAAGCATGTAAAAGCTGGCATGCGCAAAGTTCAGAACGCCCATCATCGAAAAGATCAGGGTCAGTCCGCTGGAAAGCATGAACAACAGCAATCCATAGAACAACCCGTCGATAAGGTTGATAATAACCAGATCCATCGGCCACCACTCCTTGGTCGAAATTCAGGTCTTATTGCAAGTAGTGCGAACGGGCTGCCCGAACGCCGGGGCGCGGGGCAGCCTCTCGGAAAAGTCGCCGATTACTCGGGACGTTCCATTTCGCAGGTGGTGGGCATGTCAGCCGAGGCCATTTCGACCTTGACCGCCGTCTCGAGACCAAAGTTCGAGTTGTCCAGCAGATGCTTGAGGCCGGTGGCCTGTTCCATCACGTAAACGTCCTGGATCGCCTGGTGGTCTTCGGCGCGCATCTTGATCTTGCCGCCCCAGAAGTTGTCGGTTTCCATGCCTTCCAACGCCTTGGCGACGGGAATGACATCGGTTGCTGTACCGGCTTCTTCGATGGCCAGTGCCAACATACGCACCACGTTGGCGATACGCGGCTGGGAAATGTCGTGATCCGGGTATTTCGCTTCGAAAGCTTCGACATAGGCATCCACTTCGGGCGAACCGGACGGGTTCAGGGCGCCTTCGCCGACAAGGTTGATCTTGCCAACGCCTGCTTCACCGAATGTACGAGTGATACCGTTCGATGCCGCGTAGTAGGTGTAGATCGGGCCGGTAAAGCCCGCTTCGATGATGGCCTTGCCCAGACCAACCATGTCAGAGCCCCAGTTGCCGGTAATCACCGCATCGGCGCCCGAGGACACGATTTTGCGGGCATAGGGCGTGAAGTCTTTGACCTTGCCAATCGGGTGAAGCTCGTTGCCGACAATTTCGATGCTGGCTTTTTTGGCGCCCAGATCGCGTTGGGCCGCTTCGGCTACGGCCTTACCAAAGGAGTAGTCTTGGCCGATCAGGTAGACCTTGCTGATGTCTTCGTTCTGGACGATGGAATCCGTCAGGGCATCCATCTTGATGTCGGCATTGGCATCAAAGCGGAAATGCCAGAAGTTGCATTTTTCATTGGTCAGCGCCGGGTCGACCGCCGAGTAGTTCAGGAACAGGACCTAGCTATCCGGGTTGCGGCGGTTGTGCTTGTTCACCGCTTCGGTAATCGCGTGGGCAATCCCCGAGGAGTTGCCCTGCACCACGTAATGGGCGCCCTGGTCGATCGCGACCTGAAGGTTAATGAGCGACTCTTTCCCGTCCATCTTGTTGTCAAGACCGATGACTTCGAACATGTCACCGCCCAGTACGCCACCCTTCTTGTTCACAAGCTCCTCCGCTGCGAACTGGAATTCGGCCAGACCGTTGGTCCCTGTGGTGGCAAAAGGCCCCGACAGCGGATCGATGAATGCAATCTTGATATTCTCCGCGAAAGCGGCTGTTGCACTGACAGACAGTGCAAGCGCGGCGGTGACGCCGAACTTCATAGGTATGCGCATTAGTTTTCCTCCCTAACATGGGACCGGTCGCTTTCGAGGCGATTTTTCGGTCCCGCATCAAGAGCCTTACATATCGCTGTTCAAAGTCAAGCACGCGAACCTTACCAAATGTTACCGGCGAAACTCGGCGCTCAGGTCAGGTGATGCTTTGAAGGGCGATGAATGATTGTACGGGCTTACCGGGGGCAAGTTATTCTCACGGCCGCTCCTACTATCTCTGTTCAGGTTCGATCTATAAGTATTTGGAAACGTGTATTTAAATATTCTGCATGTCGCTTTTATATCGGAAATGATTTCAGTCCAAATTGGACCGGTTCCTGCCGGTAATCTGAGCAGGTCCGGTTCAAAATCGTTTGGTGAGCGATTTAAGTTGGTGGTGTCTTTTGCCCGTATGGATGCTCGTTCTTCGAGGTTCAGAACCGGAATTTGCGCTGTCGGTCATTCTGCAGAGCAAAAATTTCTTCCGCAGAAGAATGTGATTCTTTCGCGCAATAATGTTGCGTTAAGCGCTTTGCGAACGAAACCCTAGAACTTGGGCGGCGTTCTTCAGACGGTCGGCATATTGCCCTTCAAGTTCTTCTTTCTGTACGTGGAAAGAAGGTCCACCGGTGTTCAGGCCGTAAACCCGCGCGCCGTTCAGGGAAATGACGGGAACGGCAATCCCATTCACGTCACCGCGCCATTCACCGTACCCTCGGCAATAGCCACAGTCCCGGTACTCTTCGAGAGCGCGGTCGAGGCTCTCCGTACAAGCCTGTAGCTGGTCAGGGATCTCCTGCCGGACAAGGTCAAAAACTGCCTCACGTTCCCGCTGTCCCATGCCTACGAGAATAGCGCGCCCGATGGCCGAAAAGAAGAGAGGCAAGCGCGATCCCACATGCATGGTCAAAGACACGTTTTCGCGCGAGCTTTGGACCGCGAGATAAACGACCTCAAGCCGGTGTCTTTCGCCAAGCGCGACCGTGATGTAGGAATTTGGACCGTCCCTCAGATCACGCATGACTTCGGTTGCCCGTTCGCTCACTTCCATGCCGGCGAGCACGCCAAAGCCAAGATGCAGAACCCCTGCCCCCAACCGGTACGTCCCCTTACGCGGATCTGCGATAAGGTAGTCGAGCTTGCACAGCGTATAAGTAAGCCGCGATACGGTCGGTTTCGGCAGCCCGGTGCGCTCGGCGAAATCCGTGTTGGTCAGCTCCGTTTCATTCGCGCCAAAGCAGCGCAGCACGTCCAGACCACGGGCAAGAGCCGTTACGAAATTGCGGTCTTTGGGATCTTCGGAATGGGGGGTGAATTCAGCATCCGCCATGAGAGCGACCTTTCAACCGTTTCGCATCAGTTCTGCAAGGCTTCCAGGCCTTTTTCAGCGAAAGCAGGCACATGCTCTCCGACTTTCATGGCGCGTTCCGGGTTCGAGGCGTTGCCGTCCAGCGCCCGTTTCAAAACGCCCTGAATGATCCCGGCCATACGGAAAAAGCAAAACGACAGATAGAAGCCGAAGTTTTCGATTTCCGGCAAACCGCGGCGCTCGCAATAGCTTGCGATGAATTCCTCATCCGATGGCAGACCCAGTGCCTTGCGGTCCACACCGGCAAGACCGCGGCCTTCGGACCCCGCAGGCATCTGCCATTGCATGATGACCGATGCCAGATCGGCATAGGGATGTCCGATGGTCGACAGTTCCCAGTCCAGAACGGCAAGGCAATTGGTGCCGTTCTTTTCGAACATCATGTTGTCGATGCGGTAATCGCCGTGGACCAGCGTTCTTTGCCCGTCGTCTTCGGGCATCTGTCGCTGCAGTTCCTCCATCAACTTGTCCATGGCCGGAATCTTGGTGGTTTCCGATGCCCGATACTGTTTTGACCAGCGCCCGACCTGACGTTCAAAATAGTTGCCGGGCGGTCCGTAATCGGAAAGACCGACCGCATCTATATCGACCATGTGCAGTTCTGCCAGCACCCGGTTCATGTCGTCGATAACGGCGCCGCGTTCGGCGTTGGAAAGGCCCTCGCCTTCCATCGTGGGCTGTCGAAAATTCCGCCCGTCGACATGGTCCATAATGTAAAAAGCTGACCCGATGACCGAGTCATCCTCGCAAAGCAGGTGCATCTTGGCGACGGGAACCTTTGTATCCGCAAGCGCGCTTTGGACACGGAATTCACGATCTACCGCATGGGCCGATTTCAGCAAAACGCCCGGGGGTTTGCGCCGCAGAACGTATTTCTTGCCTGGCGTTTTCAGCAGAAACGTCGGATTCGACTGACCAATATCGAATTTCTCCGCCTCTATCGGTCCTTCGAAACCCGTCAGGTTTTCGTTGAGATAGGCGGTCACGGCCGCAAGATCCAGCGTTTGGGTATCAGCCATTTCGAGTCCTTAGCTGTAGGTCAGAAGGTCTTTCCGGTGCGGGCCGGAGAGATGTGGCGTCGAGTTGAATTCATGCAGGAAGTAGCGCGGCCCGGAAAAGACGAACTTGTTGATCGCGGTGTTTTTGACCTGCAGGTTCACCTCCATCATCATCGCATTGGGGGCCTGTAGCGCGCGGGCAACCAGTTGTCCGATCACACCGCCGGAACTGACGACAAGAACACGACGGGCCGTGGTATCGGTCGCAAAGCGCAGCGCGTCCGAGGTTCTACTTTCGAAATCCTGCCAGCTTTCAGCGGCGCCATGAATTCCGTCGGTCTGCCATTGGAGGATTGTGTCTTTGAGCGTGCGAAAATGGGTCTTTCTCTCTCCCCTGACCGCATCCGGCACCGCGCCGTCAAACCGGTGATACAGCAGGTTGTGAAAGTCGTATTCATTGAAGCCGGGATGCTCTTCGCGGGGCTGATCGAAGCCCATGGCATGCAGCGTTTCTTTCTGACGTCTGAGCGTACCAGTGATGCACCGATCAGGGGTCCAGCCCATGTCCCGCAGCGCTTCGCCTGCGAGGCGGGACTGTTCATGTCCCACCTCTGAGAGAATGTCATAGTCATCCGCCCCGAAAGACGCCTGACCATGACGAACGACAAAAAGCTCTGCCATGGATGTGCTTACAGAACCTCGAAGAGCCCGGCTGCGCCCATACCGCCGCCGACACACATGGTGCAGACGACATACTTGGCGCCGCGACGCTTGCCTTCGATCAGCGCGTGGCCGACCATCCGCGCACCGGACATGCCATAGGGGTGCCCGATCGAGATTGCGCCGCCATTCACGTTCAGCAATTCATCAGGTATTCCAAGCTTGTCGCGCGAATAGATCACCTGACAGGCGAACGCTTCGTTCAATTCCCAAAGGCCGATGTCGTCCATCTTGAGCCCATGCGCCTCGAGCAGTTTCGGGACTGCGAAAACGGGACCAATGCCCATTTCATCCGGTTCACAGCCTGCCGCCATTACACCGACATAACGGCCGAGCGGTTCAAGCCCTTTTTTCTCTGCAACCTTGGCTTCCATGATGACCGAACCCGAGGCACCATCGGAAAGCTGGCTGGCGTTTCCGGCAGTGATGTATTTCCCTTCGGAAATCACAAGACCGTCCTTGAAAACGGGCTTCAGCCCCGCAAGGCTTTCCGCTGTCGTCGAGGGCCGGTTACCTTCGTCTTTTTCCAGCGTGACCTCGTGTTCCGAGATTGCCTTGGTTTCCTTGTCCTGCATTTTCATGATGGTCGTGAGCGGCACGATTTCATCATCGAATTTGCCCGCTTGCTGGGCAGCATGAGTCCGGGCCTGGCTGCGCGCGGAATACTCGTCCTGTGCTTCGCGGCTGATGCCATAGCGTTCGGAAACGGTTTCGGCCGTTTCCAGCATACTCATGTAAATCGCAGGCAGGTTTTCCTTGAGCCAGGGGTCGCGGTTCACGCGCATCTCTTGGGTCTGGACGGTCGAGATACTGTCGACCCCGCCGCCGACAACCACATCCATGCCGTCATGAACAACCTGTTTTGCAGCCGTCGCGATGGCCATCATGCCGCTGGCACATTGACGGTCGAGAGACATGCCGGCGGTCGTCACCGGCAGCCCTGCACGCATCGCCGCCTGCCGCGCGATGTTGCCCGCCTGAAAGCCCTGTTGCAGGGCAGCGCCCCAGACAACATCAGCCACCTCGGCCGGATCGATGCCCGCACGGCTGACCGCGTTGGAAATGGCGTGGCCGGAAAGCTGCTGAGGCGTCGTTGCGTTGAAGGCACCGCGATAGGCTTTGCCGATCGGCGTCCGTGCCGTGGATACGATTACTGCGTCGCGCATGGGTTTTCCTCTCGAGATTATTTCTTTGACTGGCCGAGGTCGATGCCCCGGGCCTTGGCTGCATTTTCCGCGTATTTGCCGGTCTGCTGAAACGCCTGGGTCAGTTCTTCCTGACCTTCGGTGTTACTGATCCGGTCAAAGGCGGATGCCACGCCCTCGGGCGTGAGATCTTCGTCCACAAGGGTAACGCCTTGTGTTTCATATACTTTCGTGACGGCAAAGGAACCTGCCCCAGCGCCGAGGATCACCCGGCTCGGGGCGTCCTCGCTGACAAGGTACAACAGGCCGGGGGTGATCGTTTCGGGCTTCAAAAGCGCAAGTGCATCCGCAGGGATCAGCTCTTCGGTCATTCGGGTAGCGGCGGTGGGTGCCAGCGTGTTGACCCGAATATCATCGCGCGCGCCTTCCAGATGCAGCACGTTCATCAGCCCCATCATCGCAGCCTTGGCCGCGCCATAGTTAGCTTGCCCGAAATTGCCGTACAGCCCCGACGCAGAAGATGTCAGAACGATCCGACCGTATTTGGCCTCGCGCATGATTGGCCAGACCGCATGCGTCATACAGGCAGTGCCCAAGAGGTGCACATCGATCACCTTGCGGAAATCGGCCATGGTCATCTTGGCAAAGGTCTTGTCGCGCAGAATACCGGCATTGTTGACGAGAATGTCGATACGGCCCCATTTTTCCATCGTGCGCGATACGAGGTCAGCGACCTGTTCTTCGTTCGAAACGTCCGCGCCATGCGCCATCGCTTCGCCACCTGCCGCAGTGATCTCGTCGACGACTTGTTGCGCGGCGCTTTCAGAAGCGCCGGAACCATCGACCGAAGCACCAAGATCGTTCACCACCACCTTCGCGCCGCGACTTGCAAGCTGCAGGGCATGGCTTCGGCCAAGCCCTGCCCCCGCGCCGGTTACGATGGCAACCCGATCATCAAATCTTATCGTCATGGGTCAACTTTCCCGTTTAGTGCGATGCCTGTTCGAAGATATTTCCAGAGGTCACGACGTTGATCCCACCGGAAACCGGCAGCACACCGCCGGTGATATAGGCGCCTCCACGTCCGCAGAGGAACAACATGCATCCTGCGATGTCTTCCTCGCGGCCCACGCGTTTGAGGGGCACGTCCTTGCCGACCCGGTCACGCATGCCTTCGTCTGCGGTCGCGAAAGCGGTCATCTTGGACACGAACGGTCCCGGCGCCAGCGCGTTGACCGTGACGAAGTCTCCCGCCAGTTCCTTGGCCAAAATCTTGGTCAGATGGATGACCGCCGCCTTGGACGCGGAATAGCTGTATGCGCCATCGCCCATCGGAACTTCGCCCATGACTGAGCCGACGTTCACCACGCGGGCTGGATCATCCTCGGTCGCGGATTCCCGAAGCATGGGAAGGAGTTGCTGCGTCAGATGGAACAACCCGGTCACGTTCAGGGTCATCACCTTGTCCCAGGCATCATACGGGAATTCATCAAGCGGCGCGCCCCAGCTTCTCCCGGCGTTGTTCATCAGGATATCAAGCTTGTCGGTGCGGTTCTTTACCTCTTGCACCAAGGCCATCACGCCTTCTTCGGTACTGACGTCACCGGCAAAACCTTCGGCGGACCCGGGTGCATCCATATCGTTCAACTGGGCGGCGACGGCTTCGCAGGCATCGCCCTTGCGCGACGCAATCAAGACGCGCGCGCCCGCCAGAACAAGCGCTTCTGCCGCCATGCGTCCGATGCCGGTCGCACCACCGGTCACCAAAGCCGTTTTCCCGGACAACCCGAACAAGCTTGTCAAATCCATTAAAGCCCCCTGATTTTTGCAATCTTTTCAGCATGATAGCCGTAGTCACCAAGCCATTCGGCGGCGACGCGGGCGCGTTTCATGTAAAACCCCATATCGAAGTCATCGGTCATTCCGATGCCGCCGTGCATCTGGACGCCCTCGATCACGGCACGTTTCGCGGTGTCGGTCGCACGCGCCTTGGCCAGGGAAACGGCGAGGCTGGCGTTTTCCGGGTCTTCGTCCAGCATCCGTCCCGCATGCGCAACCGCCGAAGCCGTAACTTCGGTGTGACACCAAAGATCTGCAGCCCGGTGTTGAAGCGCCTGAAACTGCCCGATCAATACGCCGAACTGCTTGCGTTCTTTCAGGTACCCGACGGTCATGCCAAAGGCCCCGGCTGCGACGCCGCTCATTTCGGCGGCCAGCGCGGCCTGTCCGGCTTCGAGCGCCGGTTGCAGCACTTTCATTGCGTGATCAACATTCCCCAGCACGTCTTCGCCGGTTGCCTCGACATTGTCGAAGGTGATCTTGGCAGCATCCCGGCTGTCTATCATCCCCTTCTGATCCCGTGTGACGCCGTCGCGATCCGCAGGCAGATCGAACAAGGTCAGGCCTGCATCCGTCCGTGCAAGAACCAGCAGCCGGTCGGCCAGCGCTCCGTCGACCACAAACGTCTTTTCGCCGTTCAGACGAAAGCTGTTGCCGTCGCGCGTCGCCGACATCTCGGTTTTCTCCGGTGAAAACTTTGGCCCTTCATCAACAGCCAGCGCATATGTCACTTCACCCGACGCAATGGCGCTTAGCGCTTGCTGGGCGCGGCTATCCGACACCTGACGCAGTGCCGTTGCGGCGATGACAGCGCTGGAAAGAAACGGGCTGGCGACCAGCGTCTTGCCCATTTCACGCGCAAGGATACCCACCGCCGCGTGACCCATATCGGATCCGCCCTGATCTTCGGGCACGAGAATGCCGGCCCAGCCCATCTTGGCCATTTCCTGCCAGAGCGCCTTATCAAAGGTTTTTCCTGCATCGCGCAAGTCGCGAAGCTGCTTCACCGGCGCGTTCTCATCCAGAAACCCGCGCGCGGAATCCGCCAGCATGGTTTCTTCTTCAGTCATTACCAATGTCGTCATTGTCTTACCCCGGAAGTCCCAGAACCCGGCGTGAAACGATGCTCAGCATCACTTCGGAGGTCCCACCTTCGATGGAATTTGCTTTTGTGCGAAGCCAGTCCGCCGGACGCGATCCGTATGGCCCGTCCCATTCAAGCGCGTCGCTGCCACCTGCGGCCATCATCAATTCGTGGCGGTCCTTGTTCAGTTCGGTGCCGACGTATTTCAGCATGGCAGAGGCATCGCCTACCCCCTGACCGGCTTCGGCCATATCCTTGTACCGCTCGAGCGTAAGTCCGGTCGCAAGCGAGTCGATTTCAGCCTTGATAGCGGCGGCGCGCAGAACGGGATCAAGCTCGGCGCCGTCGTCCGTCAGAATCTGAGCGAGCGGACGCATGCCGCCAGTTCCCGACCCGATGGCCGAAATCATCGACCGTTCATGTGTCAGCAGATACTTGGCAACGTCCCATCCCCGGTTGATGGTCCCAACCACCGAAGAGATACCGTCCTCATCTTCTTTCGGCACTTCAACATTATCAAAGAAGGTCTCGCAAAATGGCGACATTCCCGAGATCAGCTTAATCGGGCGCGTGGATACGCCGGGCGTTTCCATATCGATGAGAAGGAAGGTAATCCCGAGGTGTTTCTTCGCGTCACGGTCTGATCTGACCAAAGCGAAGATCGCATCGGCCTTGTCCGCGTAAGACGTCCAGATCTTCTGGCCATTGACCAGCCAGTGATCGCCTTTGTCTTCGCATTTCGTCTGTACGCTGGCGAGATCGGAACCGGCACCGGGCTCGGAATATCCCTGGCACCAGCGGATTTCTCCGCGAGCGATTGGCAGCAGGTACTTTTTCTTCTGTTCTTCGGTGCCGAAATGCAAAAGCGCCGGGCCAAGCATCCATATGCCAAAGCTGTCTAAAGGCCGACGCGCTTCGATCCGGGCGAGTTCTTCCTGCCAGATCTTTTCTTCGGCGCGGTTCATGCCCGCGCCGCCATAGGCTTTTGGCCATGTCGGAACGGTATATCCTTTTTCGATGCAACGGTTCAGCCAGGTTTCCTGGGCTTCGGATTCGAAAACCCAATTGCGGCCGCCCCAGCAGGTATGGTCTCTGCTCGAATTTCCGTCCCGCATCTCGGCCGGGCAGTTTGCCTCCAGCCAAGAACGCAGCTCCATACGGAACGCGGACTGGTCCTGTGCCATCTGCGCCATGTCTCCTCCCCATTGCGCTTCTGTTTCGCTGTGCAGAATTGCATTTCAAAAACGGATTGACAACACCGGATCGCACACCAAGACTCTGACCCAACGTGTTGGCGAGGACAACACTTGCATTTGCGTGGGGAGGAACACCATGAAAGCCTTGTTGAGCACCGCCGTTGGCGGACCCGAAAGCCTTGAGCTTAAAGAAATCGAAACGCCTGCTCCGGGAAAAGGACAGGTTTTGATTCGAACCCGTGCCTCGGGGGTCAACTTTCCTGACACGCTTATGATCCGCGATCTTTATCAGTTCAAACCCGAGCGTCCCTTTGCGCCCGGTGGCGAAATCGCCGGTACCGTGGAAACGGTCGGCGAAGGTGTGACGAATGTCGCGCCGGGCGACCGCGTGCTTGCCCTGACCGGTCACGGTGGTTTTGCGACCCATACAATCGCCGAGGCCGCCCGGCTGATCAAAATCCCCGATGATATGCCATTTGAAGACGCGGCTTGCTTTATCTTTACCTATGGAACCTCGCATCACGCGCTTAAAGATCGCGCGCATATCAAGGCAGGCGATTCCCTCCTGATCCTCGGGGCAGCGGGAGGTGTTGGTGCGGCGGCAATCGAACTTGGGAAGGCGGCCGGGGCCAAGGTAATCGCGGCGGTCTCTTCCCAGGAAAAGGCCGATTTCTGCAAGGAACTTGGTGCGGATGAGACCATCGTCTATGACCGTGCGCTTGAAAAAGAAGGCCAGAAAGCGTTTTCCGCCCAGATCAAGGATATCGTCGGCAAGGACGGCGTCGATATCGTCTATGATGCGGTTGGCGGTGCCTATGCCGAGCCAGCCATTCGAGCGCTGGCGTGGGAAGGCCGCTTTCTTGTCGTTGGATTCCCTGCCGGTATCCCCAAAATCCCGCTGAACCTTGCCCTGCTCAAAGGGTGTCAGATCGTCGGCGTGTTCTGGGGCGATTCCACCAGACGCGACCCCAAGGGACACGCAGAGAACGTCGCCGAATTGTTCGACATGTATTCCAAGGGCAAGATCAAGCCCCGAATCTCTGCGTCGTTCCCGCTGGAAAAAGCAGCTGATGCACTGACGATGATGCAGGACCGAAAGGTCATGGGAAAGGTCGTGGTGACGACGGACTGACGCCCGGGATCACCCCAGATGCGTACAGTCGTTAAAGCCTTTCACCCACATGGTGTCGCCGAGGATGACAAGTCGGCTGATAGAGCCGTTGTCCGCCCCGTTGAAATGGAACGGACGGGCACCGCTGGCGATAGACATGGCGGCACCGATAACGCCGCCATGAACGACAACGGCGACCCGCTGGTCGGGATGCGCAGCGGCGATCCGCAAAAGGCCGGCACGCACCCGGTCATGAAGCTGCTGCGTCGTTTCCGCGTTCGGAATTTCACCCCATTCCTCGCGTTCAATCGCGCGCATGAACTCCGGCGCCTTTTCTGCAGCCTTAATGCGGTATTCACCGCCATCCCAGTCGCCAAGGCGGATTTCTCTCAAGTCCGGTTCGACTTGCGGTGTCAGGTTCAAGTGGCGCGCCAAGGGCGCGGCTGTCTGGTGTGTGCGTCTCAACGTCGTCACGTAAATCGCGGAAATCGCGTCTTTTTTCAGACGTTCACCGACAAGAATGGCCTGTTCTTCCCCCATGGGGTGAAGCGCCGGATCGCCATGACCATCGACCATGGGAAAACTCTCACCGGGACGCGAGGCCTCGGTCCGACCGTGCCGGATCAGAAGAAGATCGGCAGCGCCTTTGGGCGGCAGGTAATCGCTCTGATGATATTCCTTCGTCATAAAATGCTTTCCTTGCCGTCTGCTGCAATGAATTGCGCCCACCTACCCATATCAGCTCACCGATGACAACACGCCGGATCGCGAACTCTGCGAGCGGCGAAACCGAAATCAAGGGACATGACCATGACAAACCGCCAGATCACGATTGCAGAATTGCCGACCGGCAATCTTACACCCGATCATTTCAAACTGGCCGAAACCGGAATGCCCAGTCCTGGCGACGGCGACGTCCTTCTCCGCACCGTGCTGATGTCGATTGACGCAGCCAACCGAAGCTGGATGCAGGGGGCGACCTATCGTGACGCGGTTCATGCAGGCGACCCGATGCCGACCTACGCGATCTGCGAAGTGGTCGAGAGCAAGAGTTCGCGTCTCGCAAAAGGTGACGTCGTAGCTTGTGAATCGGTCTGGGCGGAACATGTGGTCCGTCCGGCGCATAAGTGCGTCAAGCTGCCTGCCGTGCGACCGCTGTCCAACCTGATGTCCGTCTACGGTATTGCAGGAAAAACCGCATTTCACGGCCTGATCGGTGTGGGGCAACCCGTCACGGGCGAAACGGTTCTGGTGTCCGCTGCTGCCGGTTCTGTCGGCTCAATCGTTGGGCAGATTGCAAAAGCGTTGGGATGCCGTGTTGTTGGCATCGCCGGGGGCGCGCAAAAATGCAAATGGGTGACAGATGAGCTAGGGTTCGACGCCTGTATCGATTATCGCGAGCCGGGAACGGGCAAGGCGCTCCGCCAGGCGTGCCCGAACGGCGTTGACGTCTATTTTGACAATGTCGGCGGCAAAGTTCTGGAGGCCGCCCTTTTTGCCATGAACACCAAAGGGCGCGTCGTCTGTTGCGGCGCCGTCAGCCAGTATGACACGACCGATGCACCTTCGGGTCCGCGTAACCTGCCGGGTCTGGTCGTCGTCAAACGGCTGCGCATGGAAGGGTTCATCGTGATGGATTTTGCAGATCGCGATGCGACCGCGCTCAGAGCGCTGCAAACTTGGGTTGAAAAAGGCCAGATCAAGGTATTCGAAGACATCGTCGAGGGTCTGGAAAACGCACCCTCTGCGCTGATCGGTCTCTTGGCTGGCGAAAACAAAGGCAAACGGATGGTTCGTGTCGGACCCGATCCGGAAAGCGTGCAATAGAAGGTCGAGGATTGAAAATGAAAGCTATCGATGCGGCATTCGCCGAAGCAAATTCACAGGTGGGGTCGGAACTTGGGGTTTCCGAATGGGTGACGGTTGATCAGGCGACAATCGATGCCTTTGCCGAAACCACCTATGACCATCAATGGATCCATATTGACCCCGAACGGGCCGCCAAGGAGACGCCATTCGGTGGGACGATCGCTCATGGGTTTCTGACGCTCTCGCTGGCCAGCAAGTTCGGTTATGAATGCCTTGGCCGGTACGATGGTCAGGTGATGGGGATCAACTACGGGTTTAACAAGCTTCGCTTCCTGTCCCCGGTAAAGGCGGGTGCGCGTGTTCGCGGACGGTTTGTCATGCACGAAGTCAAGAAACGCTCGGAAACAGACCTGTTGCGAACCACCATGCTGACGATCGAAATCGAAGGTCAGGAGACGCCCGCTCTTGTCGCTGAATGGCTGGGTCTGGCGGTATTCGAAGCGAGCTGACCGGCGGTTCCATCGGCTTTCGAAAAAACTCCGTGCGCCGGTCGTCGGAGCACGGGCTTATTGACCTATGCTGGGTCTTGCTGCGGACATCTTATCAGTTATATTGACCTCCTATTCGTAAGATACGCCAATGTTTGTAGGGCTTTTCCGCAATGAAACTACGACAGTATCTGTACCACCTGTCCAACGTTCAGACGCTCGAGGATCTGTGGTCTGCGCATACCGCGCAGATGGCCTCTTATGGGTTTGACCGGCTACTCTACGGATTCACGCGTTTTCGCACGGAAAACTCTCTTGGCGACCCCGAAGATTTTGTCGTTCTGACAAACCATTCGCCGGAATACGTCGAAGGTTTCATGACCCAAGGGCTCTATTTCCATGCCCCGATGCTCCATTGGGCACTCAAGAACGAGGGCGCAGGAAGCTGGCGCCATCTTGGCGAGCAGTTCAACATGGGCGAGCTGACACCCGAGGAACTCAAGGTTATCGAGTTCAATCTCAAGATGCAGGTCACCGCTGGCTATACGATCAGTTTCAAATCCGTTTCGGCACGTTCAAAAGGTGCCATATCCCTGGCGGCCAAGGTCGGCATGACACAGGACGATGTGGATGCGGTCTGGGAAGAGCATGGGCGTGATATCCATCTGATGAACAACTTTGCTCATCTTAAGATCCTGACGCTGCCCTACTCGCCCCCCAACCGCGGGCTGACAAAGAGGCAGCGTGAAGCATTGGAATGGGTGGGTGACGGCAAGACCACGCAGGACATCGCGTTGTTGATGGGGCTTACCTCGGCGACGGTCGAAAAACACCTTCGTCTCGCGCGTGAGTCTCTTTCTGTCGAGACCACGGCGCAGGCCGTATTGAAGGCGGCATTGCACAACCAGATGTTCGTTCTCGAAGCCTAAGCAAAGTTCCTCCGCAAGGTTATTTCGGAAAAAGGCTGTTTTCCAAACGGTTAATGGCGGACAGCGCCAAGAAAACGTCATGTGCTTACCTAAGGTAAGGAATACATGACTTTCGTTAAGTTCGATTAAGACGCAATCTATCCATGTTCCGTGAGTGGTGGCTTTAGCCTGGGAACATCGGGAAACGAACCTTGCAATTACAAGGCTCTCTGACCTGTCCGGTCCTGACGTGTATTCTTCCACGTTAGGGCCGGAGCTCTCTTGAACGGTCCCGTCCATCCCCAAATGGACCGTCTGGAAAGGCCGAAACCGGGGAATTTTTCCCCGGTTTCGGTTGTTTCCTGGAAATCTGCCGACTGTCCATGCCCGTGCCCACGTTACGAGCAGGCAAAGAAAAAGGCGGGGTCTCCCCCGCCTCATCTGTCTTTCAAAGAAAACAGGTTCAGCCGCCGGCTGCCGTTTTTGCAACTTCTGCTGCAAAGTCTTCTTCTTTTTTCTCGATACCTTCGCCAACTTCGAGGCGAATGAAACCGGTGATGGTCGCGCCAGCTTCCTCAGCAGCGGCACCGACGGTAAGGTCGGGATTGACCACGAACTGCTGGTTAAGCAGTGTGACCTCGGCCATGAATTTCTTCATACGGCCAACGATCATCTTCTCGATGACCTGCTCGGGCTTGCCGCTTTCACGCGCGATGTCCATCTGGACGTTTTTCTCTTTCTCGACAACGGCCGGATCCAGATCCGCTTCGCTGAGCGAGGCCGGGTTCACGGCTGCGATATGCATTGCGACCTGCTTGCCGAATGCTTCGTCACCGCCGTCCATTGCAACCAGAACGCCGATTTTGCCCATGCCGGGCGCTGCCGCGTTGTGCACGTAGGACACTACGCTGCCGCCTTCGAGGGATGCCATACGACGCAGGCTCATGTTCTCGCCAATCTTGGCGATGGCGTCGGTCAGAACGGTTTCGACCGGCTTGCCGTTAAGATCGGCCTGCTTGAGAGCTTCGACGTCCGAAACACCCATTGCCGCCTGAGCGATCCCGCTGACCATTTCCTGGAATTCGCTGTTCTTGGCAACGAAATCGGTTTCGGAGTTGACTTCGACGGCAACGCCTTTGCCACCTTCGACAACCACACCGACAAGCCCTTCGGCTGCGGTACGACCGGATTTCTTTGCCGCTTTCGCGAGACCCTTGGTGCGAAGCCAGTCTACGGCTGCTTCCATGTCACCGTCGTTTTCGGTCAGCGCTTTTTTCGCGTCCATCATGCCTGCGCCGGTGCTTTCGCGCAGTTCTTTAACCATTGCTGCTGTGATTGCCATTTCGGGCTCTCCTCAAATCGTGCCGGGATCGGGGCAGGTCTAGCCTGCCCCGTATGTCAATGTCGTGACAGAAGCGATCAGCCGTTGGCTTTCTCGACGGTGTCCTGCTTGGATTCGATGTCCAGCGGAGCGTCCTTGCTCATCGCGTCATCATGCGCGGTCTCGGAGGAGACGTTGCCGATTTCGACGCCATCGTCAGCAAGGGTTTCTTCTTCGGGTGCTTCTTCGAAGGAACCGATGTCAACACCGGCCGCGCCGAGCTGGGCGCTCATGCCGTCGAGTGCTGCGCGCGAAACCAGATCGCAGTAGAGAGCGATTGCGCGTGCCGCGTCATCGTTGCCGGGGATCACGTAGTCGATGCCGTCGGGCGAGCAGTTGGTGTCGACAACAGCAACAACCGGGATGCCCAGCTTGTTGGCTTCTGCGATTGCCAGTTGCTCTTTCTTGACGTCGATGACGAAGAGCAGGTCGGGCGTGCCGCCCATTTCGCGGATACCACCCAGAGACGCGGTCAGTTTGGCCTGGTCGCGTTCCATGCCAAGACGCTCTTTCTTGGTGAGGCCTTCAAAGCCGGATTCCATCTGCTCGTCGATCTGCTTGAGACGGTTGATCGACTGGGAAACGGTTTTCCAGTTGGTGAGCGTGCCACCCAGCCAACGGTGGTTCATGTAATACTGTGCGGATTTCTCGGCTGCATCTGCGATCGGCTTTTGTGCCTGACGCTTGGTGCCGACAAAGAGGATCCGGCCGTTTTTGGCAACGGTTTCACGGATGACTTGCAGAGCCTGGTCCAGCATCGGAACAGTCTGCGTCAGGTCCATGATGTGGATGCCGTTGCGGTCACCGTAGATGTACGGCGCCATGCGGGGGTTCCAGCGCTGTGTCTGGTGACCAAAGTGAACGCCAGCTTCGAGCAGCTGACGCATGGTGAACTCAGGAAGAGCCATGCTTGTTTACCTTTCCGGTTTCGCCTCGGCGGGGGTATTCAGAGCGTGTGCTCCAACCGGCGGACCTTTGGGGATGTCTCCCCCATCGGCCCAAACCCCGCCTGCGGGTTTTGAATGGCGCGCGTATAGGCCATGCGGATGATGGGTGCAAGTCCTGTTTGACAGAAGCTTTACCCGATGCAAGGTTTGCGGGATTTTGATCTGCAAAGGCACATTATTCATGAAACGCCCGGTGCTTCAGTTCTGGTTCGAATTCGCTTCGACCTATTCCTACCTGTCCGCGATGCGGGTGGAGGAGATGGCTGCTAATGCCGGTGTGGCGGTATCCTGGCACCCCTTCTGGCTAGGGCCTATTTTCAAAGCACAGGGCTGGGACAGTTCGCCGTTCAATCTCTACCCTGTCAAAGGCCAGTACATGTGGCGTGACATGGAACGGCTTTGTGCGGCGCGCGGCCTGCCCTTTGCCCGCCCGGATCCTTTCCCGCAAAACAGCGTGCTCGCGGCGCGCACGGCGATCCTTGCTCTTGAAAGCGACAAGGGCCCCGAATTCTGCCGCTCGATCTACAGGTCTGAATTCGGGGAAGGTAAAGGAATTTCGGATCCTGACGGTTTGCGCGGACTTTTGGTGCAAAGCGGGCTGCCGGATGATCTGGTCGAAAAAGCCTCGGAACCAGAAGCAAAACAGGCGCTTAAGGATAATGTCGAAAAGGCCATGGCGCTTGGTGTCTTTGGCGCGCCAAGCTTTATTGCCGGGAATGAACTGTTCTGGGGCGATGATCGACTTGAGGCCGCTATTGCCCATCTGGCGCAATAGACAACCCGGTTTCCAATCCTTTGCGCACGGCATTTTCACAAGCCGCCGCAAGCGTTTTACGATTGGTGAAATCCGCCACTTTCAGCGGGGGGTGGTAAAAGAGTTCGACCCGCCCTTGTCGCGGGCTTGAAAGCGTCTTGAGCAGATGACTGCCGAAATCCATGTCGCCCCACCAACCGTAAAACCTATCGGGCGCCTTTGCAGGCGCGTGATAGACAACGGAAACGGGCTGTATTTGCATCGCATCGTGCAGCGGTTCGGAAAAGAAGGGTTCAAACAGGGTCGTTTTGAACGGTAAGAGCCGAAGCCCATCGGTCGATGTTCCTTCTGGAAAGAACAGCAGTTTGTGACCGGCGGACAGACGATCTTCAAACATCTGTGTGTGGTCTCGCGCCTTGCGGCGGTCCCTTTCAATGAAAACGGTGCCAGTCGCCTGTGCGAGCCAGCCAATACCTGGCCATCCCGCCACCTCGGCTTTGGAAACGAAATAGATCCGTTTCCGTGCATTCAGTGAGAATATATCGAGCCATGAAACGTGGTTGGCGACAACCGCCCCCTGCCCCTTCATCAGGTCGCCGTGTACGGAAAATCCAATACCCATGATGCGGAGCGCGTTCCGGCACACGAACTGGGTGATGTATGGCGTGACAGGCCTGTGAAGCCCAAAGACAGGACGCTCGACGAGACGGATCGCAAGCAGGACCAGAAGCCCTCCGAAGACGAGCAGACCCAGCGGTAAGCCACGCAGGATGACCAGTATCCACCCCAATGGCGACACATGCACCGGGTCAGGGTTGGCATCACTCTTCCACGTGGTCATGTCTGGCGAAGACCCGAATACATGCGCTGCTGACGCGCATTGATCGCGCGGGTATCAAGAATCAGGCACACATCCGTGGTGTTGAAAGCGTGATCCACATATGCGCCATCTCCCACGGTGCCGCCAAGACGCAGATAAGCTTTGATCAGCGCCGGAACCTGTTTCATCGCCGATTTCCGGTCAATATCTTCGGGATCACGCAGAGACATCGACTGGTAATGGTCAGAAAGCGCGCGCACACGCAGCGCTTCTGGCGCGAGATGGTTGTGGTAGAGCATCGATAGCGGTTCGGCTAGCTTCTCTGCGTCCGTCCCGTGAAAGGAGGCCGTTCCGAAAAGTACCTCGATCCCATGTGACGTGACATAATCCGTCAGCCCGTTCCAGAGGTGGAACATTGCGATCCCGCCTCTGTAGTCGCGATGAAGGCAGGACCGGCCAAGTTCCAGCAACCGCCGACCGCTAGCCTTGAGCTTGCTCAGATCGAATTCGCTTTCTGTATAAAAGCACCCTGCCCGCGCCGCCTGATCCTCGCGCAGCAGCCGATAGACACCGACCACCACACCCTTTGTGTCGTCACGCAGCAGCAGGTGGTCGGAATATTGATCGAACCGGTCCGTCTCGATCCCCGCCTGATGATCCACGCCTTCGCCCGTCGCGCCCAGTTCACGCACGAAAACCTCGTAACGCAATGACTGCGCTTCCCGCAGGTCGCGTTCGCTCTCAGCAAGGAAGACAGAAAAGGAAGGCCCGCTGTCAGGCATGGTCTCTCGCACCGGTTAAGTCGGCAGGCAGATACCCTGCTTTGGCATTCGGATACAATGCTCTCTACAGCCCGCCCAAGTTGTGTTAAGGAATATTAAACCAGTTTCACGCATCAAATATCGGTACGAGTTCAATGTTGTACCCATCGATGACGACCTTGCCATGGTTCTGAAAATTGACTGTGATTTTCCCGCCGATGTTTGATTGCACCTGCCCGATGCCCCAATCCGGTTGGTCAGGGTGGCGGACCAGCATGCCTGGCGCGAGTATGGCGTTCATGTCTGACATGGTCTGACTGATAAGTAGGTGACTATATGACCGATCACAACCTGGATATATCGGTTCTTGTCGGATCGCGTATCTGCCATGACCTGATCAGTCCGATCGGTGCGATTGCGAACGGGCTTGAATTGCTTGAGTTGACGGGAGCGACTCCCGGTCCGGAAATGGAGCTGATTTCCGCCAGCGTCCACAATGCCAATGCCCGCATCCGGTTCTTTCGCATCGCATTCGGTGCGGCGGGGCAACAGATGATGGGACGGACCGAGATCATGTCGGTCCTCAAGGATATCAGCAAGACCGGTCGCATCGAGATGTTATGGGGGCCATCCGATCCCCATCCTCGCCCGATGGTCCGTCTTGCTTTTCTTGCCGTGCTCTGCTGCGAAACCGCCCTCCCACAAGGCGGGTCTATACGCGTCGATCAGGAAGGCGACCGCTGGAAAGTAACTGCGACGGGCGGCGCGGTCAGTCTGGATCCTGCCCTGTGGAATACGCTCGGCGAGTCACCCGTTTCCACGAACGGGTCATCGGCAACTGTTCAATTTCCCCTCCTCGCTGAGATGGTGGAAAAGCTTGGACGCAAGGTCGAATTCGATCACGATCTGGAGCGTGTCGAAATCCGATATTGACCCTTAGGCCCGCAGTGTCCCGTTACCTGTCACGAGATATTTGAAGCTGGTCAGTTGCTCGGCGCCAACCGGGCCGCGGGCATGCATCTTGCCAGTGGCGATGCCGATCTCGGCCCCCATGCCGAACTCTCCTCCATCCGCGAATTGCGTGGATGCGTTATGCATCAGGATTGCACTGTCGAGCCTTTGGAAAAAGCGTGCGACGGTATCCGCGTCTTCGGTGATGATGCAATCGGTATGGTTCGAACCGAATTTCCGGATATGCGCAATGGCCCCATCCACGTCGTCGACGGCGCGGGCTGCGATGATCATGTCGAGGTATTCCTTGCCCCAATCCTCATCGCTTGCGGGTATTGCACCGGCGGCTTTTCCGAGGTCACCTTCGGCATGAACCTCGACACCCTTGGCGATCAGCGCAGCGATCACGTCCTTGCCGATGGTATCGACCACATCGCGATGCACCAGCAGGCATTCAGCTGCGCCGCAAATCCCGGTGCGCCGGGTTTTGGCATTCAGAACAATGTCGACAGATTTGACCGGATCAGCTGACTTGTCGATGTAAACATGCACGATCCCTTCGAGATGGGCAAAGACCGGTACGCGCGCCTCGCGTTGGACCAGCCCGACGAGGCCCTTGCCGCCCCGGGGGACAATGACATCGATCGTATCGGTCATTGTGAGCATTTCGGATACGGCCGCCCGATCCCGGGTGGGGACAAGCTGGATTGCATCGACGGGCAACTCGGCATGCTTCAACCCGTCGACAAGGCAGCCATGAATTGCCTGCGCGGAATGAAAGCTTTCCGACCCGCCACGCAAAATCGCGGCATTGCCGGACTTAAGACACAACGCTCCGGCATCCGCCGTCACGTTGGGACGGCTTTCGTAGATGACTCCGATCACCCCCAGAGGGGTTCTAACCCGCTGGATATGAAGCCCCGAAGGCATGTCCCATTCGCTCATAACCGACCCGACCGGATCCTTTTGGGCCGCGACGGAGCGTAGACCGTCGGCCATGGACTTGATGCGCGGCTCATCCAGCATGAGCCGGTCCATCATCGCTGCGGACAGGTTTCGTTCCTGTCCGAAAGCCATGTCCTTGGCATTGGCGTCAATGATTTCCGCGCGCCGGGACCAGATCGCATCGGCGGCCGTTTCAAGCGCTGAGGATTTCTGTTCGGCCGCGGCAAAGGCCAGTTCCTGTGACGCTTCTTTGGCGCGACGCCCGATGTCCCGCATGAGGGCTGAGATGTTTTCAAGATCTTTCATGGTGCGGGCCTCATGGTTTCGTCTGGGAAGGATTTCATGCCTCCGGCGGGGATATTCTTAACCCAAAGAAGGCTCATAACGCCATATCATCGCGGTGGATAAGGGCCGCGCGGGCGGGATAACCGAGCAATTCCTCGATATCCGCAGAACGACAGCCCTTGATACGGTCGGCCTCAACATTGGTGTAGCGCGCCAGTCCCTGTCCAAGTGGTTGGCGCGAGGCGTCGAGGATAAGAACCGGGTCGCCCCGCCCAAAACTGCCTGAAACGCCGGTCACACCAGCGGGAAGCAGGCTCTTTCCTTCGTCAAGCGCATTGCCCGCGCCCGCGTCGATCACGATCTCACCGCGCGGTTTCATCGCCGCGATCCAGCGTTTGCGCGCTGTGCGCGGGTCGTCCTGCGCTGCGAACCAGGTAGAGGGTGCCCCGTCCTGCAGCAGGCGTAGCGGGTTGTTCGCGAAGCCGTTTGTGATGGCCATATCGCAGCCACCAGCCGTCGCGACTTTGGCAGCCATTATCTTGGTCTTCATGCCGCCCTTGGAGAGGCCCGAGCCAGCGTCGCCTGCCATTGCCTCAATCTCGGGCGTGATCTGTTCGATCCGGTCAAAGCGCTTTGCATCGGGCTCCTGAAGCGGATTGGCCGAATAGAACCCGTCGACATCGGAGAGCAGAACCAACCGATCGGCACCAACCGTAACGGCAACCTGCGCGGCCAACCTGTCATTGTCGCCGTAGCGGATTTCATCCGTCGCAATGGTATCATTTTCATTGACGATGGGCACGACGTTAAGACCGAGCAGCGTGCCCAGCGTGGCCCGCGTGTTGAGATAGCGGCGTCTGTCGGCGCTGTCTTCGAGTGTTACAAGAACCTGCGCAGCGGTGATGCCGTGCGGTGTAAGCGCCTCTTCATAGGCGCGGGCCAGCCGGATCTGTCCGACGGCAGCAGCGGCCTGTGACTGTTCCAGTGCCAGTGTGTCGAGACCGAGTTTCAACACGCCGCGCCCCAGAGCGATTGACCCGGAAGAGACAATCAATACATCCACACCCTGCCCGCGCAGCCATGCCACATCGTCGGCAAGCGCATGCAGCCAGTCGGAGCGCAAATCGCCGCTGGCACGGTCAACCAGAAGGGCCGAGCCGATCTTGACGACAACCCGTGTCGCCGGGATCAGGGACGCCACTCGGTTTCCTCCGGCTCGGGATTCTGGCGCAGGCGGTCCTCGTCTATTTCGGCGCGAAGGGCGCGCAGGACTTCGGTGACGCCTTCGCGACTGACACCAGACATCATCATCGGTGTTGAACCGCAGGCCTCAGCCAGAGCGTCACGCGCAACAATACGTTCTTCGTCGTCCAGCGAGTCGATCTTGTTGAGCGCCGTGATGCGCGGCTTGTGGGCCAGTTCGCCGCCATAGGCTTCGAGTTCGTCGATGATTGTCTGGTAATCGCCCGCGATATCCTCGGATGTACCATCGACAAGTTGCAACAGCACCGAGCAGCGTTCGACGTGGCCGAGGAAACGGTCACCGATGCCGCGACCTTCGTGCGCCCCGGCGATCAGGCCCGGGATATCGGCGACAACGAATTCGACATTGTCCACACCGACAACGCCGAGATTGGGATGCAGCGTGGTAAAGGGGTAATCCGCGATCTTGGGCCGGGCGTTCGACGTTGCCGCGAGGAAGGTCGATTTGCCGGCATTCGGCAGACCGAGCAATCCGACATCGGCGATCAGTTTCAGGCGCAGCCACAGGGTCCGCTCGACACCCTCCTGCCCGGGATTGGCGCGGCGCGGGGCCTGGTTGGTCGAAGATTTGAAATGGAGATTGCCCCAGCCACCGTTACCTCCGCGTGCCAGTTCGACACGCTGGCCAACCTCGGTCAGGTCGGCGATGACGGTTTCTTCGTCTTCGTCGAGGATTTCGGTGCCGACCGGTACCCGCAGCACGATGTCATCGCCGTCCTTGCCGGTGCGCTGACGTCCCATGCCTGGCTGACCGGACTTGGCAAAAAAGTGCTGCTGATAGCGGAAATCGATCAGCGTATTGAGGCCTTCGACAGCTTCAGCCCAGACCGAACCGCCCTTGCCGCCATCGCCGCCATCGGGGCCGCCATATTCGATGTATTTTTCGCGGCGAAAGCTGACGCAGCCGCCCCCACCGCCACCGGAGCGGATATAGACCTTTGCGAGATCGAGGAATTTCATCGCGTATCGTCCATTTCTTCCGCGTCTGAGGCGGATTTATCGGATCGGCCTGCCGTACTCAAGCTGTGCTGAGCGGGGCAGACCATTTATCCGTTTTTCAAAGGACCGGCATGCGACGTCTATCTCGCTGTCCGGTCTATCCTTTCAGGGTTCGGCTATAGGTCCAGGTCGCGACGGTCGCGCCCCGGGACACGGAATAGCTCTCGGCATCGCCGAGATATTTGAACCCACAATGGGTCAGGACCTGAGCCGAAGCCGGATTGTCCTGAAACACACTGGCGAAGATGGTCGAATTCTGCATCGGGTTCGCCTCGATCAACGCCTGCACAGCTTCGGAGGCGAGGCCGGTATTCCAGTAGATCGGCGCGACCCAATAGCCCACTTCGGACTGGTTGCGGTCCATCCGCTTCAGCGCGATCAACCCCATGACTTCGGCCCCGCCAGACTTGGTCGCGTCCATGGCCCAGATATCCTCGTCCCGGTTATCCGCCATGCCACGCGCCACGAATGCCTCGGTGCTGCCCGGCGGCAGGGGGTGCGGAATAGACGTGGTCATCGTCGCGATGCGTTTGTCGCTTGCGTACAATTCGATGAGCCCCTGATCCGAGCGGCGCAGCGGGCGCAGGTCAAACCGTTCCGTTTCAATAACCGGTTGATTAATAATCTGATCCAATTTCATTTTGTGATCCTCCTCCGGGTCACATATCGCGGCTGCGTAACAAATCTGCCCCCCTATTACACCGCCGGATTAAAACGGGAAAAGGGACCGGCGTTTTCGCCGATCCCTTGAATTTTCCCAATTCGGGGTACGGCTTACTCAGCGGCCTCCGCCACTGGGAGAACCGAAATAAAGGTGCGACCCTTGAGACCCTTGTGGAAGGTCACGGCGCCGTCGGTCGTTGCAAAGATCGTGTGGTCTTTGCCCAGACCAACGCCCTCGCCCGGCCAGAACTTGGTGCCGCGCTGACGCACGATGATGTTGCCTGCGACAGCCGACTGGCCACCGTAGAGTTTCACACCAAGGCGGCGACCAGCTGAGTCGCGACCGTTACGGGAGGAACCGCCTGCTTTTTTATGTGCCATGCTTTCTCTCCTTAGCCTTTAGCCAGTTCTTTGGCCTGTTCGATCCAGCCTTCACGCTCGATCCGGCCTTTGAACGACAGTTTCTCGTCCATATCAGCTACATCGGCGTCCGTCCATGCAGCGATCTGTGCAAAGGTCGTGATGCCAGCTTCGAGCAGCTTCTTCTCAAGCGCCGGGCCAACACCCGAGAGCTTTTTCAGGTCGTCCGCGCCGGATGCGGCAGCCGCTTTCGCGGGCTTGGCCTTTTCCTTTTTCGGAGCCGGTGCAGCAGCGGCAGGAGCCGAAACGCTTACGGAACCGGTGCCGATGGCGGCTTTGACGTCCGATTTGTCCGCGCCCGATGCCAGGATGTCAGTGATTTTGACGAGAGTCAGCTTCTGACGGTGGCCCTTGGTGCGCTTGGACGAATGCTTACGACGGCGCTTTACAAAGTGGATGACCTTGTCGCCCTTGATCTGATCGATGATCTCGGCCTGCACACCGGCATCCGCGACGAGCGGAGAACCGACAACAGGGCTGTCACCGCCCAGCATCAGGATTTCGTTGAACTGGACTTTTTCGCCAGCGTCTGCAGCCAGACGTTCAACGCGGAGCATATCACCCGCCTGAACCTTGTACTGCTTGCCGCCGGTCTTGATGACCGCAAACATGCGTCTTTCCTTTTCGTTGCCGCATCCTGTGGTCCCCGCTAGGGTGTTTTCGATCCCTGATGAATATCAGCGATCACCTCGGACAGCGCGCCCTGTCATCGGGCGAATGAATAACAAACCCGGCACGAACGGTTCGGCCAGGTTCGGCGCTTATGACCACAAAGGATCGTTATGTCAACCGGTCAAACCAATCCATGTCCACCGGTAAATCGTGAAGGTCATCTGCCGCAATTTTCGGCATCAAAGTCCTGTGCAAATTTGAGCAATAATATCTATCAGGATGCAAGTGTTGACTTTGGGGCATTGCTGAAAGAATACGAAAAATCGCAGTGCACCATCGATGCACAAAGTATGCACGATCTGTACACCGTTTCAGGGGCTTTTTCCTTATGATCAGAAATACGACCTTTCAGGCCTTGGCTGCGTCTTTCGTGCTTGGCAGCGTTCTGGCCACCGGCAATGCCGTGGCGCAGAATGCCGCGCCGACCGTTACCGTGGTGACCCTTGCCAGCGAAGACGTGACCTTGACGACCACCCTGCCCGGTCGCGTCAAGGCGTCCGAGCAGTCCGAAGTCAGGCCGCAGGTCGTGGGCATCATCACGGAACAACTCTTTAAGGAAGGCGAAACCGTCGAAGCGGGTGACCCTCTCTACAAGATCGACCCGGCCACCTACGAAGCGGCGGTTGCGCAGGCCAAGGCGTCGGTCAACGCGGCGCAGGCACAGCTTGATGCGGCTGAACGTGACGAACAACGGATCGAAGCGCTGGCGGCTCGGAACGTCAGCAGCCAGCAGGCGCTTGACGACTCCATCACAGCCCGGGATTCTGCCCGTGCCCAGCTGGAAGTTGCCCGCGCGCAGCTTCAGAGTTCGCAGATAGAACTGGATAAGACGACGATCCACGCCCGCCTTTCGGGCGAAATCGGATTGTCGATGACAAGCCGGGGCGCACTGGTGACCAATGGACAGGCCGATCCGCTGACTGTCATCCGGGTAATCGACCCTGTCTTCGTCGATGTGACCCAGTCCGCCGCCGACCTGCTGGCCTGGCGCCGCCAACAGCAAAGCGATGTGACGGAGGCCAATGGCGAAGCCGATGTCACCCTGATCCTCGCCGATGGCACTGAATACGAGCATGCCGGACGCCTCACCGCTGCCGAGCCACATGTGGACGAGCAGACCGGGGTTGTTCTGCTGCGCATGAGCTTTGCCAATCCCGACAAGTTGCTGCTTCCGGGCATGTACGTTCAGGTCAACATGCCCACGACCGTTGCCCGGGATGTCATCCTGACCCCGCAGGAAGCGGTAAGCCGGGATCGCCGCGGCCGTCCGACGGCGCTTGTGGTCAACAGCGAGAACGTGGTCGAGCTGCGCAATATCGAGGTCCTGCAGGATCAGGGATCCGACTGGGTTGTCGCTTCGGGTCTGGAAACCGGAGACCGCGTCATCGTCGAAGGTCTGCAGATCGTTGCACCGGGTGCAACGGTCAATGCCGAAGAACGCGAAGCCCCTGCGGAAACAGAATAACAACAAACGAACAGGCAACAGCCGACATTCACTGATCCCACCTGTTGCCTGACTGACCGGAGACCACCATGGCCCGCTTTTTCATAGACCGCCCGATCTTTGCATGGGTCCTTTCCATCATCGTCATGGGGATCGGTCTCTTGTCGATGGTGACGCTGCCGGTCGCTCAGTATCCTGAAATCGCGCCTCCTTCGGTGTCGATCAACGCGAATTATCCGGGTGCTTCGGCGGAAACAGTGGCCAACACGGTGACGCAGGTCATCGAACAGCAGATGACGGGGTTGGATGGGCTTCGGTACATCTCATCAAGCTCGACCTCTGCCGGGACCGCGACAATCACGCTGACCTTTGAAACCGGCACCGATGCTGACATCGCGCAGGTTCAGGTTCAGAACAAGATGGCGCAGGCGACCTCCTCTCTGCCCGAACAGGTGCAGCGACTGGGGGTTTCGGTCAGCAAGTCATCGTCAGGCTTCCTGATGGTGATCGGGCTTATTTCGCCCGATGGGACATTCCAGCAGGAAGACCTTTCGGACTATCTTGTCTCGACCATGGTCGACGATCTGAGTCGGATCGAAGGCGTCGGCGATGTACAGGTCTTTGGCGCGCAATACGCCATGCGCATCTGGCTCGACCCATCCAAGCTGGCTGCCTATGAGCTTACCCCGTCTGACGTGGTTGCAGCCGTTTCGGCGGAGAACGCGCAAATTTCGGCTGGCGCATTCGGTACCTTGCCGACGGTCGATGGCCAGCAGTTGAACGCGACCATCACCGCGCAGTCGCTGTTGCAGACGCCGGAAGACTTCCGCCAAATCGTCCTGCGGGCCGAAACCGACGGCGGGCTTGTGCTGCTGCAGGACGTGGCCGAGGTTGAGATCGGCGCTGAAAACTATGCGACCATCGCTCGGTACAATCGGGGGCCATCCTCGGGTATGGCGATCAACCTCGCCCCCGGTGCAAATGCGCTTGATACGGCGGAAATGGTCAAGGAACGGGTCGAGGAATTCTCGCAGTTCTTCCCCGAAGGCATGGATTACGTCATTCCGTTCGACACCACGCCGTTTATCGAAATCTCGATCGAGGCCGTGCTGCATACGCTGATCGAAGCGATTGTGCTCGTCTTCCTTGTGATGTTCCTGTTCCTTCAGAACTTCCGCGCGACGCTTATTCCGACCCTTGCCGTTCCTGTCGTTCTTTTGGGGACCCTTGGCATTATGGCTATCCTGGGTTTCAGCATTAACACGCTGACGATGTTGGCAATGGTGCTGGCCATTGGTCTGCTTGTGGACGACGCCATCGTCGTTGTCGAAAACGTCGAACGGATCATGGAAGAAGAAGGGCTGCCGCCGCTGGAAGCCACACGCAAGTCAATGGACCAGATCACCGGTGCACTTATCGGTATCGCCGTGGTGGTTTCGGCGGTGTTCGTACCAATGGCCTTTTTCGGCGGATCGACCGGTGTGATCTACAAGCAATTCGCGATCACCATTGTTTCGGCAATGGCACTGTCGGTCTTTGTGGCGCTGACCCTGACTCCAGCGCTTTGTGCGGCAATCCTGAAGCCAAAGGCCCATGGCTCGGGCCGCCTGTTCCGTCCGTTCAACCGGTTCTTTGACTGGCTGACCCGGAACTACAGCGGCTCGGTCGGCTGGCTGGTGCGGCGCCCATTTCGTGTGGGCGTGATTTACCTGATGCTGGGCGCTGCGGTCGTCTTTCTGTTCATGCGCACACCGACCGGGTTCCTGCCGGATGAGGATCAGGGCATCCTGTTTACGCTGGTGCAAGGGCCGACGGGCGCCACCGCCGAGCGTACGCTTGAAGTCATCAAGCAGGCCGAGGACTACCTTCTTGATGGGGAAAGCGACGCGGTTGAGTCCATGTTTGGCGTGGTCGGTTTCAGCTTTGCCGGTCAGGGCCAGAACATGGGGATTGCCTTTATTCGCCTGAAAGACTGGAGCGAGCGGGAAGATCCCTCGCTGAGCGTGCAGTCGGTCGCAGGACGGGCATTCGGTGCCTTCCAGGGGATCCGGGACGCGATGGTGTTCCCCATCGTGCCGCCCTCGGTGATCGAACTGGGTAACGTGTCTGGCTTTGACTTTTACCTTCAGGCGCGCGGTGGTCAAACGCATGAGCAACTGCTGACAGCGCGCAATCAGATGCTTGGCATGGCCGCGCAGAGCCCGCAGATTGCCTCGATGCGGCCCAACGGTCTTGAGGATGCGGCACAGTACAACCTTGATATCGACTGGCGCAAAGCCGGTGCGATGGGCGTTTCCGCAACGACTGTCGGCAACCTGCTGAACATTGCCTGGGCTGGAAGCTATGTGAATGACTTCCTCGACCGCGGACGGATCAAGAAGGTCTATGTTCAGGGACAAGCGGATTCACGGACGGCGCCCTCGGACCTCGCCAAATGGCGGGTACGCAACGCAACTGGCAGTCTTGTGCCCTTCTCCAACTTTGCGACCGGCAACTGGACTTACGGTCCGCAGGGGGTGATCCGCTACAACGGTGTGCCGTCGATGCAGCTGCAGGGCTCCCCCGCTCCGGGCGTGAGTTCGGGCGAAGCCATGGCCGAGATCGAACGTCTCGCCGAGCAATTGCCCCCCGGCTACAACGTGGCATGGACCGGCTTGTCGCTGGAAGAACGCGAATCCGGGTCGCAGGCACCATTCCTATATGCGCTGGCGCTTGCGGCCGTGTTCCTTGCCCTCGCCGCGCTTTACGAAAGCTGGGCCATTCCCGTGGCGGTCATGCTTGCCATGCCCATCGGTGTCCTTGGGGCGGTCGGCAGCGCGTGGCTTGGTGGTTTCGACAACGGTGTATTCTTTCAGGTCGGGTTGCTGACGGTCATCGGTCTTACCGGCAAGAACGCCATCATGATCGTGGAATTCGCCCGCGAGCGGTATGAGAGTGGCGAAAACTTCTGGGATGCAGCGACCCATGCGGCGCGGCTGCGTTTCCGACCGATCATCATGACCTCCATGGCGTTCTCGCTTGGTGTGCTGCCGCTGGTGCTCAGCTCGGGCGCCGGTGCAGGCGGGCGGACCGCGATTGGTACCGGCGTTCTTGGCGGTACGATCACCGGTACAGTGCTGAACATCCTGTTCGTGCCGGTCTTCTTTGTCGTGGTCAGTCGCATCGCTTCGATCGGCTCCAAACGGAAAGATAAGGCCAGCACCGCCTGATTGCGACGGAGTAAATGGGTTATTTAGAAGCGCGCTTCGAAAGAGGCGCGTTTCTTTTTTGTGAAGGTCGGATCGTCTGTTCTTAGGGGCCAATGGAAAGTTTTCGTTAACGACGTTTGGGTATCCAGCCAGAGACGCGCGTCGACGAAATCGTGCCAGCCGGAAGGACCGCCCAGATCATGCCGATCACCCTATCGCCTGACGACACCATCACGCTGGCCGGGGCGGTTTCGGACCTGATGTACCTCCTGCGTATTGACCCAAAGAGCGGCTGCATTCTCGAATGTAACGCGATGGCCGATAGCCTGGCGCCGACCGGACGTGCGGAAGGGGCGATGGTGAGGGATCTCATCGGCCCGGATGGCGCGTGGGAGCAAACTCTCGCCACAGTAAAACAGGAAACTGTGGTCAAGCTCCGCCTGCCCTGTGTCGATGATCCGACGCGTGTCTTGATGGGGATGCTGTACAAGGACCCGCTGGGCAATCTGATATTGGTCGCGCAGGAGGAACCCTGTGGTCCCGCGCTTGCGCAGCAGCGGATCGCGGCGCTGGAACAGGGCCGAGCTATTGCGGAACTGGACGCGGATGGGAAGATTATCGAGGCCAATGCTCCGCTTTGCCTGCTCGCGGGTCGCGACCGGGACGAGTTGATCGGTGCCTCGCATGCAGCGCTTTGGGCGGATGACCCGGATACCGGCACGCAGTGTCGCAAGACCTGGGCGGAGTTGTGTCGGACAGGTTGCGTCAAAACGATGCTGGCCATGTCATCCGCGGATGGCGAAACAAGGCAGGCTGAGGCTTTCTTCCAGCGACTGAATAGCGGCGAATTGGGTTCCAACCGGGTGCTGCTTTGTATTTCTGCGATGGATGATACGGGCAAAGCGGTAAGGCAGGCTCGCCGGTTGAAAGCTTTGGACCTTGGCTGTCCGCAGATTGAATATGACCTCAAGGGCCGGGTCGTCCACGCCAATGGACGGTTTCTGGACCTGATCGATTATGACCTCGACGATATCCTTGGCCAATCGCACAGGCTGCTTTGCGAGAAAGCCTTTACACAAACAAAAGAGTATCGCCAATTCTGGTTGGATCTCGCCTCGGGTCAGTCGAAATCCGGTGAGTATCTGCATGTGCGCCGCGACGGCGAGGTGATCTGGCTGCGGGCCTCCTTTGTACCGATTGTGGGAGCGCATGGCGAACCCGAGAGCGTGCTGTGCTGTGCGACCGATGTCACCGCAACGCGTTCCCTTGTCGAAGACCTGAAATCAGATATTTCAGCGTTTGGCGACGCGTTCTGTATGGTTGAACTGGATCAGGACATGCGAGTGGTGGCCGCAAACGAGAAGTTCCTGACGCTGACCGGGTACAGCGAGACTGCTGCGACGTGCTTGTCGCTGGACGATCTGCTTACTGAGAATTCGCACCAAGATCTGGCCGCGTTGAAGGACGATCTCGCGCGCGGTCAGGCGAGTTCCCGGGAATATCTTCTGACGGGCGACGGCGGAGCGCTATTCTGGGTCGACGCAGTCTTCCTTCCCAAACTGGATGCGGCGGGTGACGTTTTTTCAGTCAGATTGATTGTCCTTGATATGACCGACCTTCGCCGGTCGGCAATTGGCTTTGAGTGTATCAATGAGGGGTTGAGACAGGTTTATGCCGTCGCCGAAGTGGACCCGGATGGGGCAGTGAATGCCGCCAATGACAGCTACCTGACGCTTGCAGGCTACCCGGATCAGGCGAGCGCGTTCGGTAAAAGTTATCTTCCTGCTGTGAGCATGGGATCTGAATGCGGCGAAATATGGTCGCGACTGGGTTCGGGTCCGGTGGCAAGGGGTGAGTTTCGGATACTCGCTCGAGATGGCAATGAAATTCTGACACGGGCTGTCCACATTCCTGTTCTGGACTTGAATGGCAGACCCGAGAAAATCGTGGCAATCTTGTCCGATGTCTCTGCCGAGACGGCGCTGGCGGCGGACCAAGCCAGCCAATTGGCCGCCATTGATCACGCCGAGGTGATGGCCCGGCTCGATCTGACCGGCAAGGTCCTGAGTGTGAACACAAATTTCGAACGCGCAACGGGATATTCGCAGGCGGAAGTGGTCGGCCAGCACCATTCGATCCTGTGCTCAACTGATTATGTGCGTTCGCAGGCCTATCGAGATTTCTGGATTGAACTGCGTGCCGGACAGCTCCGGTCCGAGAAGGGGCAATACGCTGGCAAATTTGAACGCTGTGTTTATCTGCAGTCGGTCTATGCGCCGATTCTAAATCATGATGGTGAACCGATTGGCATCGTGATGTTTGGTTATGACGTGACCGATCAGGTCGAGGTGGAGCAGAAAATCACGGCGCAGGCCTCACAGCTGGGCGAGATTTTTAGTGAACTCGGCCGGTCCGACGACGAGATGATGGTATCGACCGCTGGCGCGTTTGACCTGACGAAAGACGCGCGGCACAGCGCTGATACGGGGCTTGAAGCTTTGACTAACGCGATTGCCTCGATCGAACTGATCCAGCGGTCTTCCAGCGAAATATCCGACATCGTGACGACGATTTCCGAGATTGCCAACCAGACCAATCTTCTCGCTTTCAATGCCGCCATAGAAGCCGCGCGCGCCGGAGAGCACGGCATCGGGTTTTCGGTTGTCGCCGACGAGGTTCGCAAACTGGCCGAGCGCAGTTCTACGGCGGCTCAGGACATCACGAGGTTGATCTCGGGGTCCGTCGAGCGGGTGCAGACAGGCACCGACCATTCGCAAGCTGCTAAAGCGGCTTTCGAAGCGATCCTCGAAAGTTCTGGAAAGACAAGCGATGCGCTTGAAAGAATTTCGGCAGCGGCGCGGCAGCAGGAAAACGTGGCAGGCAGTGTTGTGGATCTTGTCTCACAGTTGTCCGAGGTTGGGAATTCGCCGTGACGCTTTGAAGGTCCGTGGTGGACTGCCCTTCAAGTTAGGCACTGGAAGCGGCGGTTTAGGTGCTGCTGCCGAACAGGTTTCAAGGACTGTTAACTCGGGGTTGCTAATGGCGCAGGTGGTACCATTCACAGCTGTGCACCCGAACGACTTAAACAAAAAAAGACGCGGCCGGCGTTAGCCACGTCTTTGCTTTCAAATCGTTTTTATAGCAGTCGATGTTTGGTCTTCAGCCGAGAGCGTAGCCTGCACCGCGGACCGTTCTGACAGGATCAGGACCGCCATGCTGGGTAAGGGATTTACGAAGACGGCCTATGTGCACGTCGACGGTGCGGGTATCGACATAGATGTCGCGTCCCCAGACACGGTCCAGCAGTTGTTCGCGGCTCCAGACGCGGCCCGGCTTTTCCATAAAGGTGGAGAGCAGGCGAAACTCGGTCGGGCCAAGTTTTAGCGGTTTTTCCGAACGGCTGACTTTGTGAGTTTCGGCATCGAGCACGATGTCGTCAAACTCGAGCCGCAGGCCGACCGTCGCGGGGCGAACCCGGCGCAGCTGCGAGCGGACACGGGCCATCAGCTCGATCACGGAATAGGGTTTTACCACGTAGTCATCGGCACCGGTTTCAAGCCCCCGCACGCGGTCGACCTCTTCGGAACGCGCCGAGAGCATGATGACCGGGATACTGCGGGTTTCGGGGCGGATCTTGAGCCGGCGGCAGACTTCTATGCCGCTGAGCGTTGGCATCATCCAGTCCAGCACGATGATGTCGGGCATGTCCTCGTCGACCAGCAGCAGCGCTTCGTCGCCACTGGCCGCCCGGATCACGCGGAACCCTTCTGCCTCGAGATTATAGGCCAGCACTTCGCGTTGTGCGGGTTCGTCCTCGACGACCAGAACTGTGGGTTGATTGGCAGTCATGGTTTACGGTTCCTAAATTGCGGTTTCCGACGTCGTGTCCGCCTTGGGGCGGTCTTCCTCGGGCCGTTCGCCGGACACCAGATAGACCACCTGCTCGGCGATGGATGTCGCGTGATCGCCCATACGTTCGATGTTCTTGGCAATGAAGTGCAGGTGCATACAGGGCGTGATGTTGCGCGGGTCTTCCATCATGAAGGTCAGGAATTCCCGGAACAGCGCGTTATACATCTGGTCGACTTCGCGGTCCTGCTGGATCACGTCGGCGGCCAGTTCGGCATCGCGGTGGATATAGGCATCCAGCGCGTTCTTGAGCATCATCTCGACTTCGCGCGCCATGCGGCGCAGCGCAGCAGGGCTGCCGGTTACCGACGGCATCTGGGTCAGGATACCGGTACGCTTGGCGATGTTCTTTGCGTAATCCCCGACGCGTTCGAGATTACCGCTGATCTTGAGCACTGAGAGAACCACGCGGAGGTCTACAGCCGTCGGCGCGCGCAGCGCGATAAGGCGTGCGGTGTCTTCGTTGATGAGTTCTTCGAGCCCGTCGATGGCCTTGTCGCCGAGGCGCACCTGCTCGGCCAGTTCCTCATCCCGTGTTTCGAGAGAGAGCGCCGAGTTGCGGATGGCGGCTTCGACCATGCCACCCATTTTCATGATCCGTGCCTGAATGGCTTCGAGATCGCGGTCGAAGGCGGAGGCGATGTGCTGGTCTTGCATGATACAGGACTCCTGTTAGCCGATACGGCCGGTAATGTAGCTTTCCGTGCGCGGATCTTCGGGGTTGGTAAAGATTTGACCCGTCTCGCCAAATTCGACGAGGTTACCGAGGTGGAAAAAGGCGGTTTTCTGGCTGACGCGGGCGGCCTGCTGCATCGAGTGGGTCACGATGACCACAGAATAGTTGGTGCGCAGTTCGTCGATCAGTTCCTCGACCTGTGCCGTGGCGATCGGGTCGAGTGCGGAACAGGGTTCGTCCATGAGAAGCACTTCGGGTTCGGTCGCGACGGCGCGGGCAATGCAAAGACGCTGCTGCTGGCCGCCGGACAGACCGGTGCCGGGCGCATGCAAGCGATCCTTGACCTCGTTCCAGATCGCGGCACGACGCAGGGCGCTTTCCACGATATTGTCCAGATCCGCCTTGTTCTTGAAAAGGCCGTGAATACGCGGGCCATAGGCGACGTTGTCATAGATCGATTTCGGGAAGGGGTTCGGTTTCTGGAACACCATCCCGACCTTGGCGCGAAGCTGCACCGGATCGACCTTGCGGTCGTAGATGTCTTCGTTATCGAGAAGGATCGTACCTTCGACCCGGCAGACATCGATGGTGTCGTTCATCCGGTTCAGGCAGCGCAGGAACGTCGACTTGCCGCAGCCCGATGGTCCGATAAATGCCGTGACGGTCTTGTCTTCGATTTCGACGTCCACATCCTTGATCGCGTGCGTGTCGCCGTAATAGACCTGAACCCCGCTGGCCGAGATCTTGATATCCTGGGTGTTCACTTTTTTCTCCACAGAGGTCATCTGGTTCATGGTGTTTTCTCCCCTTACCAGCGGCGTTCAAAGCGGCGGCGCAGGATCACGGCCACTGTATTCATTGTGACGAGGAACAGCAGCAGGATGATGATGCCACCCCAGGCGCGTTCATAAAAGGCCGGGTCTGCACGTTTCGCCCATTCGTAGATCTGCGCAGGCATGGCCGAGTTCGGCGACAGCAGGCCGCTTGCCAAGCTGTCCGGAGCGTTCGAGGCGATAAAACCAACCATCCCGATCAGCAGCAGCGGCGCGGTTTCGCCCAGTGCCTGTGCCAGACCGATGATGGTGCCCGTCAGGATGCCGGGCGCTGCGAGAGGCAGCACGTGGTGAAACACCGACTGCATTTTCGAGGCCCCGACACCAAGCGCGGCATCGCGGATCGACGGCGGCACAGCCTTGAGCGATGCCCGTGTCGAGATGATGATCGTCGGCAGGGTCATCAGGGTCAGCACGAGCCCGCCGACGAGCGGCGCGGACATGGGCAGGTGCATGTAGTTGATGAACACGGCTAGGCCGAGGATACCAAAGACGATGGACGGCACAGCGGCGAGGTTCGAGATATTTACCTCGATGATATCGGTGATCCAGTTCTTCGGCGCAAATTCCTCGAGATAAATCGAAGCCGCGACGCCGATGGGCAGCGCCAGCGCCAGAACCACCAGCATCATGAAGAGCGAACCGAGCATCGAGACACCGATCCCCGCGGACTCTGGCCGTTGGTCGGACGCATCTGCGCCGGTGATGAAGCTGAGGTTGAAGGTCTTCTCGATGGAGCCGCCTTCGACAAGCTGATCGACGACGTCGAGCTGTTCGACCGAGATGTTCTTGTCATTGGCGATGGAGTCGCGGGTAACGCGCCCCTTGAGGTAACCATCGACGCGGCTGCTGGCGAGGAATTCGAAATTGACTGTCGTCCCGATGGTTTCGGGATGGCGCAGAACGAAATTGCGCAGGGTCGCGGCCGCGCTTTTGGACAGGATGTCGCCAAGTTGCTTTCCAGAGAGTTCGGTCTGAACGTTGGCCGAGGCGACCTTGTCCTCTAGCGCCTGCGAGATCAGCGGCGAATATCCGAAGGTCGAGACCTTGGAAATCTCTTCGATGTTCCGGTTGCCGTTCTTGTCGAGCTTGTCTTCGAGCAGCTGAACATCGAGCGTAATGAAGGTTTGCTGAAACGCGCCGGCGCCGTTGCGGACGATGGTGAACACGAGAACCAGCAGCATGAGCAGGCCAATGCCGATGGCGATCATACCGTACATCTGAAAGCGTTTCTCGGCCGCATTGCGCTTGGCGGTACGGGCGTCCTGCGTGAGCAAGGTCCCGTGCTTCGGGCGGGGTACGCCGGCCGCAGGTGAATTGGTGAGGTCAGTCATTCGTACTGCTCCCGGTATTTGCGCACGATGTAGAGTGCCAGGATATTGAGGCCGAGCGTCAGGACGAAGAGCGTCAGGCCGAGGGCGAAGGCGACGAGTGTCTCCGGGCTTGCGAAATCGGTGTCACCGGTCAACTGGCTGACGATCCTCGTCGTGATGGTTGTCATGGATTCAAGCGGATTGAGCGAGAACTTGGCAATCGCCCCTGCCCCCATGACCACGATCATGGTTTCACCGATGGCGCGCGAGGCGGCCAGCAGGATGGCACCGACGATCCCCGGGAGCGCGGCGGGCATGATGACCTGACGGACTGTTTCGGACTTGGTCGCGCCCAGACCGAGCGAGCCGTCGCGCATCGCTTGCGGCACCGAGTTGATAATGTCGTCGGAGAGCGAGGAGACAAAAGGTATGAGCATGATGCCCATGACCACCCCGGCGGTCAGAACCGATGTCGCGCCGCTCATCCATTCGACGCCCAGCAGGCCCTGATCGCCGCGTCCAAAGACGTTGACCAGCATGGGCCCGACGGTGAGTAGTGCAAAGAGACCGTAAACGATGGTCGGGATGCCAGCGAGGATTTCAAGCAGCGGCTTGGCGATGGAGCGTACCGCATTGCTGGCATATTCCGAAAGGTAGATCGCGGCAAAAAGGCCGATGGGTACGGCCACCAGCAGGGCGATGAAAGAAATGTACAGCGTCCCCCAGAGAAGCGGCAGGATCGACAGGTCGCTGTCGCCGCGGAAGTTCGGAGACCACGTGCCGCCAAAGAAGAAATCGGTCCAGGGATGCAGGCGGAAGAAGTTCATCGTCTCAAACAGCATCGACAGGACGATGCCGATTGTCGTGAGAATGGCGAGGCTGGCGGCGATGATCAGCAGACCGAGGACGCCGCGTTCGACCACGTTACGGGCGCGGAAATCCTTATGGGTCCGGGTATAGGCAAGCGCCAGACCGCCAATGGCAAGAAGCAGAACCACCACGGTCATTACCAGCGTACCGGTATAGCTCTTGCTGCGGTAAGATTGGGCGGCGGCGAGCACTTCGGGCGACACGTCGGATCCAAGGGCAACGCCGATGCTGCCAAGTGTCGCGCGGATATCGGAAGTATCGGTTGAGAGCGCGTTGACCTCGTCATTCGTCATGGCGCCACTGCTGACCGCGAGATCGAGACCGTTGGCGACGCGGCGAACGTCGCTCATCACGAGGCTGCGGTTGGAGCCTTCGGCGATGATCTCATCCGGGATCATCTTGGATACGGAGTTTTCGATCAGCATCGGTTGCGCGAGCAGCCAGACCGCCAGAACGGCAAGCGCAGGCACCAGTGCGGTCAGCGCGACGTTATAGCCGTAATAGCCCGGCAGGGAATGAAGATTACGCGCATCTCCTCCGGCCGATTGGTAGGCCCGGGCCCGACCGGCGACAAAGCCGATCGCGGAAAGGGCAACAATGATTAGGAAAAGCCAGAGGACAGGCATGGCAGATGCTCCGTCAGGAATGTAGTGCCGGGAGGTGAAACCGGGACGCCGAAGCGCCCCGGTTCGAAGTCAGCAATCAGGAATTGCTGCCCATGGTTTCTTCGTTTGCAACGGCTTCCTGAGTGGTTGCCAGTTCCGGGTCTGCAACGAGGCCGTACTCGGAGAGCGGGCCATCGGGGCCAGCCACTTCGTCAGCGACAAAGAATTCCGCGTATTCTTTCAGACCGGGGATCACGCCGATGTGCGCTTTCTTCACGTAGAAGAACAGCGGGCGCGACACAGGGTATTCGCCTGTCGAGATGGTTTCGGTCGAGGGCTCGATGCCGGACATGGTCGCGACCTGAAGCTTGTCGGTGTTGTTCTCGTAGAACGCCAGACCGAAGACGCCGATGCCGTCCTTGTTGCTTTCGATACGCGCCAAGGTCTCGGTGTAGTCGCCGTCGATATCGACCGACTTACCGTCGGTGCGCAGGCTGATGCAGGCCTTTTCGGCGGCTTTCTTGTCGTCGCCATTGGCAGCCTTGATGGCTTCGAAGTCACCGGATTCTTCGCAACCGGCGAGGATCACGTTGTCTTCAAAGACTTCGCGCGTGCCGTGCTTGGTGCCGGGGATGAAGGCCTGGATCGGCTGGTCGGGGAGGCTCGGGTCGACTTCGGCCCAGGTGTTGTAGGGGTTGGCAACGAGTTCGCCGTCAACAACAACGTTGTCGGACAGGGCTTTGTACCACTGAACCGGGGTAAAGGCGAATTCGGCGCCGTTGATGTCCGAGGCAAAGACGATGCCGTCATAGCCGATGCGGACTTCGATGATGTCGGTAACGCCGGCAGCGGCGCAGGCTTCGATTTCCGAGTCCTTGATCTTGCGCGAAGCGTTGGCGATATCGATGGTGTTTTCACCGACGCCTTCGCAGAAGCGCTTGAGACCGGCCGACGAGCCACCCGATTCCACGACCGGTGTCGGGAAGTCGAAGTTTTCGCCAAAGGCTTCGGCGACGATCGAAGCGTAGGGAAGCACGGTGCTGGAACCGGCAACCTGAACCTGATCACGTGCGGCAGCTACAGTCGCCGACATCGCTACGATGGCCAGCCCGGATACGGTCATTTTTGCAAACGACATGGATTTCTCCTGGTTAGGAATGTCTGATCACCCCCATGATGATCTTGCCGTGCAGCTATCGGCTGCGCGCGATGCTTTTGTGACAGCTATGTAACAGCTATATGACAATGACGGATTTTCCGAAAGAATTGGGGCGGAACGTGAGGGAACTGCAGGCAGGGACCTGCATTTTTTACCGGTTGGTCAGGCGGTTAGGTCAGGCGGGCGTTCCGGAAAAGAAGTGACCGCCCACAGTGTGCCAAGGTGGAATTTCCGTATTTGTAACGAGAAGAAGGCTCAGAGCGGCAGAATCACCGTGAAAGTCGACCCCTTGCCCAGTTCACTTTCGACGCGAAGACGCCCCCGGTGCCGATTCACGATATGCTTGACGATGGCCAGCCCGAGACCGGTGCCGCCGAGCATGCGGCTGCGGTGGCTGTCGGCCCGGTAGAAGCGTTCGGTCAGCCGCGGCAGGTGCATCGGATCGATGCCCGGCCCCTTGTCGATGACTTGAATTCGGACGGCGGGTGCCCGCAGGGCCGGGTCGCGTGGTGACGTTGCGAGCGTAATCTTCACCTCTCCGCCAGAGCCGCCATATTTCACGGCGTTTTCGATCAGGTTGGTAAAGACCTGCCGCAGCTGGTCGGGATCACCCGGCACGAGGATCGCAGTATCGGGCGGTGTGTAACAGAAAACGACATTGGCGGAATCGCCAAGCGGGCGCAGCGAGTTCAGGACCGAGGAGATCTGCGCTGACAGATCGACCTGTTCGCGCGGGCGCATGCGCTCTTCGCTTTCCACCCGGCTGAGCGAGAGCAGATCGCCGACGAGGCGGTTCATGCGCCCCGCTTCATCCTCCATGATGGCGAGAAAACGGTCCCTTGCGACGGGGTCATCGCTTGCCGCGCCGCGCAGGGTTTCGATGAACCCCATCAGGGCTGTCAGCGGTGTGCGCAACTCATGGCTGACATTGGCGACGAAATCCCGGCGCATCTGTCCTGCCTGTTCAAGATGGGTGACGTCCTGAAAGGTCAGCATCACGTTAGGCGTTTGTTCGATGTTGCGGCACATCACGTCGAAGCTGGTGTCCTGTGCCCCGTCGTTGGAGAGGTAGCGCACCGTTCGCGGGCGCCGGTCGCGCAGGGTGTTTTCGATGGCTTCGGCAAGGTCCGGCTGGCGCAGGATCGTCGTGAAGTGCCGCCCGATGATCTGCTGGCCAAGCAGGGTCAACGCATCGGCATTGGCCGTGGCGATGCGTTCATTGCGATCGATGACCAGTGCAGGCAGCGGGATGGCCGACATCAGGTTAGCGATGGTCGTGTCCTGCATGATCCTGCGCCTTCCGGTCGGGCTAGTTTGCGTCTGGCACGGCCTGGGCCACCGCGTCGGCAAAGATCGACAGGAGCGCCTCGGGATCTTCGAGGCCGACAGACACGCGGAAGAACCCCTCGGAAAGCCCAAGCGCGGTCCGTTCATTCGGCGTGAGGGCGCGATGTGAAGACGAGGCGGGATGCGACAGGGTGGTGCCGACATCGCCAAGAGTCGGTGCGAAGTTGAGCTGTGCCGCCGCCCGGGTAAAGGCATTAGCCGGGGCCCTGCCCCCTTTCAACTCAAAACTGACCATGTTGCAGCCCTGCGCGCCAAGCAGATCCTTGGCACGGGTCAGGTCGGGGTGGCCGGCCTGCAAGGGATAGAGGACTCGCGCGACGCCGGGCAGTTCCGCCAACTTGTCCGCCAGACGTTTCGCGGTTTCCTGCGCCCGGTCGAAACGAAGTTCGAACGTCAGCAGCCCCCGCTCGGCCAGCCAGCAATCGAAGGGGCTGGGGGTCATCCCGGTTGTGACGGAAAACACCCGGAGTTTTTCGTTGAGGGCCGGGTCACGGGCGACAACGTAGCCGAGCATGACGTCGGAATGACCGGCCAGCAGCTTGGTGATCGAATGGATGACGATATCGGCACCATGATCGAAGGGCTGGAAACCGCGTGGCGTGGTAAAGGTGTTGTCGACGACGAACAGAAGTCCGTTTTCGCGGCAGAGTTCTGCGATGCCCTTGATGTCGGCGACACGCAGCGTGGGGTTCGAGACGACCTCGACAAGGATCATCTTTGTTTCGGGCCGGATCGCGGCGCGCATGGATCCGACATCGCAAGGGTCGGCCAGCGAGGTCGCGATGCCAAGACGTGGCAGGTCCTCTTTCATCATGCGTAGGGAACGACCGTAGAGCTGGTTGCCGCCGATGACATGATCGCCTGTGCTGAGCAGCCCAAGAAGCACGGCGCTGACTGCGCCCATGCCCGAGCCTGTCACGACGCCGCCCGAGGCGCCTTCCATCGCGTCGAGTCGTTTGGCAACCACATCCGCATTGGGATGGCCTTCGCGTGAATAGGTATAACCGTGCACGCGCCCTTCGTACTGGTCGTCCAGCGCATCCGGGGTTTCGCTTGCGTAGACGACAGAGGGCGACAACGGGGTCACAACCGGGTGGCTGGCGCTGTCCGGCAGGCCTACGGGGCGGATCAGCGATCCCTTGAAGTTCTTCATGTGGTAATGACCCTGAGTTCGTCGCGGAAGCGACGCATATTGTCCTGATAGTGCATTGTTCCGGAAATCATCCGCTGGAGCGCCTTTTCGTCGATCTCGCGCACGACTTTGCCCGGCGATCCCATGACCAGTGAATTGTCGGGGATTTCCTTGCCCTCGGTGATCAGCGCCCCTGCCCCGATGAGACAGTTCTTGCCGATCCTGGCGCCATTCAGGATCGTCGCATTCATGCCAACCAGCGTATTGTCCCCGATGGTGCAGCCATGCAGCATCACCTTGTGGCCAATCGTGCAGTTCTTGCCCACGGTGAGCGGGAAACCGGCGTCGATGTGCATGACGCAGTTTTCCTGCACGTTGCTGCCTTCGCCGATCAGGATGATCTCGTGGTCGGCGCGGATCGTGGTGCCGAACCAGACGGAAGAACCTTCTTCCATGACGACCTGCCCGATCAGGTTGGCATCGGGTGCCACCCATGTATCCGGATGGATTTGCGGCGTGAGATCACCGAGCGCGTAAATAGTCATGCCAGTTCCTCGAATTCCGATTGAAGTTTTCGAACGTGTTCCGTCAGGCCGGGTTGCTGCAACCGCCGCAGGCGGGTGGCCGAGATGATCGTCTTGAGCCGCGTTTCGGTCGCATCCAGATCGTCATTGACCAGAACGAAGTCATACCCGTCCCAATGGCTGATTTCGTCCCAGCTTCGCTGCATCCGGCGGGCGATCGTCGACGCGTCATCCTGACCGCGTCCCTCAAGCCTTCTGCGCAGTTCTCCGATGGAAGGCGGCAGCAGGAAGATCGACAGCGTATGCTGGCCGAGCGCCGAATTGCGGATCTGCTGGGCCCCCTGCCAGTCGATGTCAAAGAGCACATCGCGCCCCTGATCGATGGCGTGCTGGACGGGGCCACGGGGCGAGCCGTAGAAATTTCCGAAGACATGCGCGTGTTCCAGCATGTCCCCATTGGCCACCTGCGCCTTGAATTCGGGTTCGGTGACGAAATGGTAATCCTTGCCGTCAACTTCACCGGGGCGTGGCGCGCGGGTGGTCGAACTGACGGAGAAAGCGATTCCGGGGTCCCAGTCACGCATGCGCCGGGCCAGCGTGGATTTGCCCGCCCCCGAAGGTGAGCTGAGAATGATCAAGAGGCCGCGACGGTCCGCCATGACGCAAATCTTCCTTATGATTTATTCGACGTTCTGGACTTGCTCGCGCAGCTGGTCAATCACCGCTTTCATGTCGAGTCCGACGGTGGTCAGTTCCACTGACTGCGACTTGGAACAAATGGTGTTTACCTCACGATTGAATTCCTGTGTCAGGAAATCGAGTTTTCGCCCAACGGGGCCGCCAGCGGCGATCAGATCCCGGCTTGCTTTGATATGCGCGCCCAGCCTGTCTATTTCTTCGGTTACATCGGCCTTGACCGCGATCAAGGCCAGTTCCTGCGCGACCCTGTCGGGGTCGGCTTCGCGGGCATATTCCATAACCCGCGCGAGGTTTTCGGACAGGGCGCGGGCGACCGCCTCGCGCCTTTCCCCGGCCAGTTGCGCCGCCTTGGCTTTAAGTTCTTCGATTTCGTCGAGCTGCGCCGAGAGAACCGAAACGAGCTGTGCCCCTTCGTTGCGGCGCATTTCAAGGAAACCGTCGAGCAATGACGGAAAGTCCTGCTTGAGCTTGGCCACCAGCGGTGCCGGATCGCGATCCCCTGCCCCCGTTTCCATGACACCACGCAGGGCGAGAAGATCGCTTGCACGGGAAGGCGCGAGCGTGACGCCACGTTCCAGCGCTTCGTTTTCGAGGGTGGCAAGAGCATCGAGCACGTTGTTCATTGCGCTTTCGTTAAGGACCAGCGCGGTTTTTTCCTCGTCTCTGCCGATCCTAAGAGTCAGCGTTACTGAACCGCGCCCAAGTACCTTGCCCAGCTCTGCGCGCAAGCTGGCTTCGAGCCCTTCGAGCCAGTCCGGTATCCTCAGGTTGAGGCTTAATCCCTTGGCATTGACGCTGCGCAGCTCCCACGCCCAGCTGAATGGCGCCATCTCTCCCCGTGCTGAGGAGAACCCGGTCATCGAATGCAAAGACTTGGCCATGTTCCTCCGGGCGCTATGTCAAAAGTTTCCGTGACCTAAAGCCATAGGGCCCCTTTGCACAACCCCGAAGACCCGCTCTTGAACCCGGGTCCAAAGCGCGGTCTGTTAACCAAGCGGCAAGGAATATGTCCAAAATGTAGCATATGTGTGGCATATTAAGGTTCTAGTAACTATTACTTCATTATCAATCGGTGTGTTGTGCTCTCAGACCTCTCAAGTGGCACCCACACCTCCGTCCCTGGAGATGAGGCCTGTGATTTCCGACCTGAATGCAAAGCGGAGCAACTCTGACAAAGTGATTAACTTTCAACGGTTTCGGAGCGTGAAAAGCGTGCCTGCCCTGCGTCAGGCCGAAGCTTATTGGACGGCACTTCGCGACGGAAACAGCATCCCGAGACGGACGCAGATCGACCCGCGCGGGCTTGAGAACCTGCTGGAATACGCGTTCATCATCGAAAGAATCGCACCGGGCATTGCACGGTTCCGACTAGCAGGCCAACATTTGACACAATTGATCGGGATGGAAGTACGCGGCATGCCGATGTCGGCACTGTTCACGTCGCGGTCCCGCCCGAATGTCGGCGCCGCGCTTGAGCAGGTTTTCGATACACCGGCCATCGTCGAACTGACGCTGCACAGCGAAGACCGTTTTGGCGGGCCCACTTTCTCCGCGCAGATGATCCTTTTGCCGCTGATGAGCGACTACGGCGATGTCAGTCGGGCGCTTGGCGTTCTGGTGTCCGATGCTAACGAGGTTTCCGACACGGTCCGTTTTGATGTTACCGGCACGAATTTTCGCGCGGTTTCGCATGTTGAACAATCGGACACCGAGGGAATGGCCCCCACTGTTTCAGAGGAAAACGTGTCGGTTAAAAATCCAAACCACTATGGGAATGGGTCGGATCCCAAATCCAATCCCGGTTTTAATGAACCTGCTGAGCCTATGAGGGGACGCGTTCCCTACCTGCGGTTGGTCAAGACCGACAGCTAAACCAAGCAAACAGATCACAGGTGTCGCACAGCCTTACGTTGCGTCAATAAAGAGTCGTAACAGCGGCGCTTGCTGTTAACATGTCAACGATGAGTGAATTTGGAATCATCGGTGCATGTCCAAGCAAATAGCAATGCTGTGGATTCTCGCGCTGGTCGCATTGACCAGCGTGATGGTCGGCATCCTTTACCCGAAGATCGACTATAGCGAATTCGCTCTGCTGACGGATGATCAGGTGAAATTGTATCTTGAGGTGCCGCAGAACGAGTTGCGTGGGCTGGAGATGGTCACCGAAGAAGGACCGTCCATCGAGGTAAATGCGCCGGTTGGATATAGGCTGCAATCACCCCTGCATTTCGAGATCGACATAACGCCACGCGAAGACGCATCGGTCGACATGGCGACATTCCGGATTGCCTATCGGCTTGGTGACAACTGGCTGGACGTCACCCGGAAAATGCTAAGGCATGGCGATGTGGAAGGATCGAGGGTTCGCGTGTCGGGCGTTCTGTTGCCGGTTGGCCAGCATGCGGTGCGCTTGACGGTGAGCGATTCCAAGAAACGACAGAGCGAAACGACCGTCACGTTTTCGGTTGGTGAATGAATAAGGAAAGGCGCGGAACCTGCATTCCGCGCCTATATCCGATCAACCTACGGCTTGCTTGAGCCGATTGTTGCGAAGGTTCGTCAACTCTTCCGCCACAAGGAACGCGAGTTCCAGCGACTGGCTTGCATTCAAGCGTGGATCACAAGCCGTGTGATAGCGATCCTGAAGGTTTTCGTCGGTGACTGCGTGGACGCCGCCGGTGCATTCGGTCACGTCCTGTCCGGTCATTTCAAAGTGAACCCCACCCGGAACGGTGTTTTCGCTCGCGTGAACGGCAAAGAACTCACGCACTTCGCTCAGAACAGATTCGAAGGGCCGTGTCTTGTAGCCGCTGGACGACTTGACCGTGTTGCCGTGCATCGGGTCGCAGACCCAGACAACATTCGCACCGACTTCTTTCACGGTCTTGATCAGACGCGGAAGATGCTCGGAAACCTTTCCCGCCCCGAAACGCGAAATCAGCGTCAGACGGCCTGCTTCGTTGTTGGGGTTCAGTTTGGCCAAGAGCAGCTTGAGGTCTTCGCTGGTCATGCTGGGACCGCATTTCAAACCGATCGGGTTCAGCACGCCGCGCAGGAACTCTACGTGTGCGCCGTCAGGTTGACGGGTCCGGTCACCGATCCAGAGCATATGGCCCGAACCGGCAAGCCAGTTGCCGGAGGTGGAATCGAGCCGGGTCAGCGCCTCTTCGTATTCCAGAAGCAGACCTTCATGGCTGGTGTAGAAATCCACCGATTGGAGGGTGTGCGCCGTATCCTGGTTGACGCCTGCCGCTTTCATGAAATCGAGCGTATCGGTGATGCGGTTTGCCAGTTCGCGGTACCGTTCAGCCTTGCGACCTTCGGTAAAGCCGAGCGTCCACGAATGAACCTGGTGAACGTCGGCGTAACCACCGGTCGAAAAAGCGCGCAGCAGGTTCAGGGTTGCGGCCGCCTGAGTGTAGGCCTGCAGCATGCGACGCGGATCGGGAATCCGGCTTTCCTCGGTAAAGGCCAGATCGTTGATGATGTCGCCGCGGTAGCTGGGCAGTTCGACGCCATCGACCTGTTCTGTCGGCGCGCTGCGCGGTTTGGCGAACTGGCCTGCCATGCGGCCAAGTTTGATCACCGGCACCTTGGCGCCATAGGTCAGCACCATCGCCATCTGCAGCATGACCTTGAACGTGTCACGGATGCCATCCGCGCTGAATTGTTCAAAGCTTTCGGCGCAATCGCCGCCCTGCAAAAGAAACGCGTTGCCCTTGGCTGCTTCGCCAAGCTGGGCCTTGAGACGACGAGCTTCACCGGCAAAGACCAGCGGCGGATACTTGGAAAGCTGGGTCTCGGTTGCGGCCAGTGCGGCCGCGTCGGTATAATCGGGCATCTGTACCCGCGGTTTCGCGCGCCAGTTCGTTTTATGCCAATCGCCCATGATCCGGGTCTCCCATCTCAATCCTTAGGCGGGCTATATACAAAACCACACCTCCGGTGGCCATATATGAATTTCGTCCTCTTGACGTTGGCTTTATGCTCTGGCCATTGTGATGTTTCGTCGCTGTTGGGCAAGCGGACGCTAGCGAACAAAGGACCCCGCGCCATGCAAGAACAACGTCAAGTTGTCGAGGTGCTCTCAGAGAACACCGAACCCCGCCAGTTTGTCTTCGTGCTGCTGGAAAAATTTTCGATGCTGAGCTTTGCCTCGGCGATAGAAAGTTTGCGTATTGCCAACAGGATGGCCGACAAACCGCTGTATACCTGGACGCTGTTGAGCGAGACCGGCGGACCGGTCAAAAGCTCGTCGAATACCGAGTTCAACGTGGATGGCGACCTTGGCGATCTGACACGCGATGCGACAATCCTGCTATGTGGTGGCATGGATATTCAAGCCGCAACGACCAAGCGCCTGCTTGGGTGGATTCGGCGCGAGTCGCGCCGCGGCAGTATGGTTGGCGGGCTGTGTACGGCTGCCTTTTCGCTTGCCAAGGCGGGTTTGCTCGACTCGAAACGCGCCACGATTCACTGGGAGAACGCGGACAGCTTTGCCGAGGAATTCGACGAGGTGAACCTGACCAAATCGGTATTCGTCATCGACGGCAACCGTATGACGACGGCGGGTGGCACATCGTCGATTGACCTGATGCTGAAACTGATTGCGGACGAGCATGGTGAGGATCTTGCCAACGCTGTTGCCGACCAGCTGATCTATTCCTCGATCCGGACGGATCAGGATACCCAGCGTCTTTCGGTTCCGACGCGGATCGGTGTGCGCCATCCGAAACTGAGCCAGGTCATCCAGATGATGGAAGCCAATATCGAGGAACCGATCAGCCCGTCATTGCTGGCCAAGGAAGTGGGCATGTCGACACGTCAGCTTGAGCGGCTTTTCCGGCGCTACCTGAATCGCTCACCCAAGCGCTATTACATGGAGTTGCGGCTTCAGAAAGCGCGCAATCTGCTGATGCAGACGGATATGAGTGTCATCAACGTGGCGCTTGCCTGTGGCTTTGCGTCGCCGTCGCATTTCTCCAAATGCTATCGTGCGCATTACGATACAACGCCTTACCGCGAACGTGGCAGCCACGCGGCCCGCCTGTCGATCTGAGAAAATCGTACGCCGAAGTGCTGTTTTGATCCGCAGGTGCGAGGGTATGCATCCCGGAACAAATCGTTTCGGATGACGCTGCGCCAAGAGACTTTTCTTTTTATTTCTCCTTGCCTAGGGTCTTTCGTGAACATCATGTTCCAACAAGGGAGTTAATTATGAAAAAGCTGCTTTTGGCGAGCGCTGCCTCGATTCTGACGGCCAGCGGCGTGTATGCGGAAGACGTGAAGATCGGCATTCTGGTCGGCTTTACCGGTCCGATTGAATCGCTGGCAGAACCTATGGCCAAGGGTGCCGAGCTGGCTATGAAGGAAGTTTCCGACAGCGGCGCCTTTATGGACGGTTCGACGGTAACGCCGATGCGTGCCGATTCCGGTTGTATCGACAACGGTCTGGCAACATCCAACGCCGAACGTCTGCTGGCCGACGGGATCAGCGCGCTGATCGGTGCGGACTGCTCCGGTGTGACCGGCGCCGTTCTGCAGAACGTGGCAATTCCGAACGGTATGGTCATGATCTCGCCCTCGGCCACGTCCCCGGGCTTGTCGACCGTCGAAGACAATGATCTGTTCTTCCGCACGGCACCTTCGGACGCGCGCGAAGGTCAGGTCATGGCCGAAGTCCTCATGGATCGCGGCATCGAATCCATCGCGCTCACCTATACCAACAACGACTATGGCAAGGGTCTGGCCGACGCGATCGAGACCGAGTTCAAGAAGGCTGGCGGCGAAGTCACAATCGTCACCGCGCATGAAGATGGCAAGGCCGATTATTCGGCGGAAGTCGGTGCGCTGGCCTCGGCTGGTGGCGACATCCTCGTGGTTGCCGGTTACCTCGACCAGGGCGGTCTAGGCATCATCCGTTCGTCGCTCGACTCGGGCGCGTTCGATACTTTCGGTCTGCCCGGCGGCATGATCGGCGACAGCCTGCCCAAGAACGTCGGTCCCGACCTTGATGGCTCATTCGGCCAGATTGCCGGTTCGGGTGGCGAAGGGATCGAAAAGTTGAAGTCGATGGCGGGCGATGATTTCGACGCGACTTCGCCCTATACACCGGAAAGCTACGACGCTGCGGCCCTGTTCATGTTTGCCATGCAGGCAGCAGGCTCGACCGATCCGGCAGAGTATGGTCCCAAGATTATGGAAGTCGCCAACGCGCCTGGTGAGAAGATCTATCCCGGCGATCTGGCAAAAGGGCTTCAGATCATCGCGGAAGGTGGTGATGTCGATTACGTCGGCGCATCGGCTGTCGAGCTGATCGGACCGGGCGAAAGCGCGGGCAGCTATCGCGAGATCGAAGTTCAGGGTGGCGAGAATACCACCGTGAAATTCCGCTGATCACCTGACATGACACTGGTGCCCGGCCGGTTCCGGCCGGGTTGCCCAAATAACAAAAGAACCGCCAGAGAGCAGTTCGCTAACAACAGGGCCGCGACAAAGCGGTTCGAGGGGGTGCAATGATCGTCGTAGAAGACGTGCACAAGCATTTTGGGGGCTTTCATGCGGTCGACGGCGCCTCGCTGACCATCGCGGAAGGCTCGATCACTGGGCTGATCGGTCCGAACGGGGCCGGGAAAACAACCCTTTTCAACGTGATCGCGGGCGTGCTGGCGCCGACCTCGGGCAAGGTGACGATGGCGGGTGAGGATATCACCGGTCTGCCGCCGCACGATCTGTTCCACATGGGACTGTTGCGCACCTTTCAGATTGCCCATGAGTTTTCGTCGATGAGTTGCCGTGAAAATCTCATGATGGTGCCCGGCGGGCAATCGGGAGAGACGCTTTGGAACACCTGGTTCGGGCGCAAGCGGATTGCAAACGAGGAACGCGCGCTGGCAGCCAAGGCCGACGAGGTTCTGGAGTTCCTGACAATCGAACACCTTGCCGAGCAAAAAGCGGGCCAGATTTCCGGTGGTCAGAAAAAACTTCTGGAACTTGGGCGCACCATGATGGTCGACGCGCGGATTGTCTTTCTTGACGAGGTTGGCGCGGGCGTGAACCGGACACTGCTCAATACCATTGGCGACGCGATTCTGCGGCTGAACAAGGAACGCGGGTACACCTTTGTCGTCATCGAACATGACATGGATTTTATCGGACGCCTATGTGATCCGGTGATCTGCATGGCCGAGGGCCGTGTACTGGCCGAGGGCACGCTGGATGAGATCAAGGCGAACGAACAGGTCATCGAAGCTTATCTGGGTACCGGACTGAAGAACAAGAACAAGGTTGGCGCGTGATGAAGCGAGAAACGATCCATTGCGCGGGTGCAGATTTTGCCCCGGAGGACGGGGGGCCAGCCCCCCGGGCCATAGCCGAGGCGATGACCTCCCCCCGGAGTATTTTCGGCAAAAGGAAAAGGGGGTATGCCGGTGGCCGGTAATCCTTATCAGGACGATCGCGGCAACAAGGACCGCTCGATCGCCAATCCGCAGGGCGCGGGTGAAATTGTGCATCGCAAGGGCGGTAAGGCCCGCCCGTCTGAAGCCGGAGGTGCCTTTCTGATCGGCGATGCGATGACCGGCGGCTATGGCAAGGGGCCGGATATCCTGCACGACTGCACTATTGCCGTGAACCAAGGCGAGATTGCCGTGATCGTCGGGCCGAATGGCGCGGGGAAGTCGACGGCGATGAAGGCCGTGTTCGGCATGCTGGATCTGCGACAGGGATCGGTCCGGCTCGACGGGCAGGATATTAGCGATCTCAGCCCGCAGGATCGCGTGGTTCAGGGCATGGGGTTTGTGCCGCAGACCAACAACATTTTCACCTCGATGACGGTCGAGGAGAACTTGGAGATGGGCGCATTCATCCGCCGCGACGATTTTCGCGAGACGATGGCGCAGGTGTATGACCTTTTTCCGATCCTCAAGGAGAAACGTCGGCAACCGGCCGGGGAACTCTCCGGCGGACAGCGGCAGCAGGTCGCGGTCGGGCGTGCATTGATGACAAAACCGAAGGTTCTGATGCTTGATGAACCGACCGCCGGTGTCAGCCCTATTGTGATGGATGAGCTTTTCGACAGGATTATCGAAGTTGCGCGGACCGGTATTCCCATTCTGATGGTCGAACAGAATGCGCGTCAGGCGCTGGAGATCGCTGACAAGGGATTTGTCCTGGTACAAGGGCGCAATGCCTATAGCGGTACGGGCCGCGATCTGCTGGACGATCCGGAAGTCCGCAAGAGTTTCCTGGGTGGGTGATACGGGTATGGCAATCAAGTTCATTCACGCTTTGGCGGAGCCCGTGCTGGCGTCGAGGAGAAAACGTTGGTTTGATCACGGGGAACGGGTGAAAACATGGAATTTCTGAACGCGTTCGTCGCCCTTTCGAACTATGTGCTGATCCCGGGCATCGCCTATGGAAGCCAGCTGGCGCTTGGCGCGCTGGGGGTGACTCTGATCTATGGTATTCTCCGGTTCTCGAACTTTGCCCATGGTGATACGATGGCTTTCGGTGCCATGGTCACAATCCTTGTGACATGGTGGATGCAGGCGCAGGGGATCAGTTTTGGCGTCCTGCCAACAGCGCTTTTGGCGCTGCCTTTCGGGATCCTGGGGACCATGGTGTTGCTGGTGGTGACTGACCGGGTGGTCTACCGGTTCTACAGGCAGCAAAAGGCGAAACCGGTGATCCTTGTCATCGTTTCGCTTGGCGTGATGTTCATCATGAACGGGATCGTGCGTTTCATCATCGGACCTGACGATCAGAATTTTGCCGATGGCGCGCGGTTCATCATTTCGGCCCGGGATTTCAAGGCCTGGTCGGGGCTGGACGAAGGGTTGGCCTTGCGCACCTCTCAGGGGATCACGGTCATTACCGCTGTGGTGGTGGTGGTCGCGCTTTTCTGGTTTCTCAACAAGACGCGAACCGGGAAGTCGATGCGCGCCTATTCCGACAACGAGGATCTTGCCCTGCTGTCGGGGATCAATCCGGAACGGGTGGTGACCTATACCTGGCTGATCATCGCTGCGCTAACGACCGTGGCAGGTGTACTTTACGGGCTGGACAAGTCGTTCAAGCCGTTCACCTATTTCCAGCTTCTCTTGCCGATCTTTGCCGCTGCCATCGTCGGTGGCCTTGGCAGCCCGCTAGGGGCCATCGCCGGCGGCTTTGTAATCGCTTTTTCTGAAGTCACGATCACCTATGCCTGGAAAAAAGTGCTTGGTTACCTGATGCCGGAAGGGCTGGAACCGGACGGGTTGGTGCAGCTACTGAGCACCGATTACAAGTTCGCCGTGTCCTTTGTCATCCTGCTGATTGTGCTGCTTTTCAAACCAACCGGCCTGTTCAAGGGGAAATCGGTATGAGCGAACCCGTCAAGAACACCCTGCTTTTCCTGGTGGTCGCCGTGCTGATCGCGATTGCCGGTTTCATGCAAAGCTGGAACACGGCTCTGCTCATCCTCAACATGGGGCTGGTGTCGGCCATCATGGCGATTGGCGTCAATCTGCAATGGGGCTTTGCCGGTCTGTTCAACGTCGGTGTGATGGGGTTCGTTGCGCTTGGCGGATTGGCGGCCGTTCTCGTTTCCATGCCGCCTGATCCGGATGCCTGGCGGGCTGGCGGGGTGCGTGTTCTGATCGGGCTTGCACTTGGGGCTGCCACGATCATCGGCGCGGTGCTTGTCTATACCCGCGTCAAGAAAGGTCCGTTGCGGGCGGTGGGTATCGTTGCGATCCTTGTCGGCGGGTTTTTCATTTTTCGCGGCGTTCTGGACCCGGGTGTCGATGCCGTCGAGAGCGTGAACCCTGCCCTGTCCGGATACCTTGGCGGGCTGGGGCTTCCTGTCATCCTGTCATGGCCAATCGGCGGTTTGCTGGCTGGAGGCGTTGCATGGCTTATTGGCAAGACGGCGCTGGGCCTGCGGTCGGATTATCTTGCGATCGCAACGCTCGGCATCGCCGAGATAATCATTGCCGTGCTCAAGAACGAAGACTGGCTGAGCCGGGGTGTGAAGAACGTGGTCGGCATTCCCCGGCCCGTGCCTTACGAGATAGATTTGCAAAACGATCCTGATTTCGTATCGAGCGCAGCCGGTTGGGGGCTGGACCCGGTCGAGGCATCGACGCTTTATGTCAAATTGGCCTATGCCGGGCTGTTTCTTGTCGTCCTGCTTGTGATCCTGTGGATGGCGCAGATGGCTTTGAAGAGCCCTTGGGGCCGCATGATGCGGGCAATCCGGGACAATGAAGTCGCGGCCGAAGCGATGGGCAAGGACGTGACCCGTCGGCATCTGCAAATCTTTGTGCTTGGCAGTGCCGTTTGCGGGCTTGCCGGGGCCATGCTGACAACGTTGGACGGGCAGTTGACGCCGGGTACCTATCAGCCGCTCCGGTTTACCTTTCTGGTCTGGGTCATGGTGATCGTCGGTGGATCGGGCAACAACTTTGGCGCGGTTCTGGGAGGGTTCCTGATCTGGTTCCTGTGGGTCGAAGTCGAACCGATCGGGGTCTACCTGATGGAAACGATTACTTCGGGAATGGCAGAAGGCTCTGCGCTCAAGTCTCACCTGATGGGAAGCGCGGCGCATATGCGGCTGTTTACAATGGGTCTTGTTCTGTTGCTGGTCCTGCGCTTTAGCCCTAGGGGTCTGATCCCCGAGAAATAGGGGATCAGCGCCGGACGCGGCCCCGGTTTGACATTTGCGCGGGAAACGCGTCAATCAGGGGGTGTCGCCCGTCCAGTTCGAGTTGTTCATTGTCTTCTGAGCCTGAAAGTCCGATCCAGTCGATCACCCCGGAAGAACGGCGCTCAGGTTTCTGGCGAAGCTTGAAGCGGCTTTTTCGGGTTGGTATTGCGACGGTTCTCTTTGGCCTGATCCTTGGGTGGTTGTTCGTTCTCTTCCCTGTAGAAAAGCGCGTATTCAAAGCCGCGCTGACGCAACCGCTGGTGAATTTCCGCAAAACCGATGATCAATTGCAGTTTATCTCCTGCATTTGCGGATCGACCTTGCGCCCTGACGAAGTTCCCGACAGCGTCGCCAACGCCCTGATCGCTACCGAAGACCGCAGGTTCTATCAGCATTTCGGTATTGATTTCCTCAGCTTTGGCAAAGCCGTCCTGAGCGGCGGAAATCGGGGGGGATCCACCCTTGAGATGCAGCTGGCAAAGAACACGCTGAACGGGGCATCCCCCAGCGCGCTGCGCAAGTATGCCGAATTGTTCTTCGCAACACGGATCAGTCTGTCCTACAAGAAAGAGGACATATTGCGCCTTTACCTGAGCCGGGTGAATTTCGGACGGTTGAACGGTGTCCCGATATTCGGTTTGCGCGATGCGGCCTATGCCTATTTCAACGTGGCTCCCGAAAGGCTCAACTTTGCGCAAGCAGCCATACTTGTCGGCATGATCAATGCGCCGAGCTTGTATAACCCCATCAACAACCCGAAATCCTCGTCCCAACGCGCCGAACTTGTCCTGCGGCGCATGGAAAGCGAGGGTTTTATCGATAGTGCCGTGGGCGTGGAACTGGCCGCCGCCCTGCCCCGTTCCATCGGGCGTTTGCCCCGTCGTGACCGTTATCTGGAAGATCAGGTCATGCGCGAGTTGCGCGACCTGACAGAACCTCTACCTGACGGGCTGCATTTCGCGATCACGACAATCGATCCGATTGCGCAGGAACAGGCTCGGCGCGTGGTTGCCCGGGATATTCAGGATTACCGCAGTCGGGGAGTCGCCCGGGCCGGGCTGATTTCTCTTGATAGCAAAGGCCGCGTGCTTGCGATGCTCGGCGGGCTTGATTACCGCGCCTCGAACTGGAACCTCGCCATGCAGGCCGAGCGTCAGGCGGCATCAACGGCCAAGATCGCCACATACGTGGCCGCGATTGAGGCTGGCTGGGGGCCTGGTGCGACGCTGAAAGACAACCCGGATGACATTGAGGCCGATTTCGTGCCGCGCAACGTGGATCGGCGCTATGTCGGAGACATTCCGTTGCGTGACTGCATCAGCCAGAGCAGGAATGTTTGCACCATGTGGCTGGCCGAACGGATCGGGTTCGACGCCGTGGCAGAGGTGGCGGAACGGATCGGGATTACAGAAACGCGGATGCCGGGATCGGCCATTGTCCTGGGGGCCGCCGAAACGACCCTTGCCCGGAATGCCGGTGCCTATCTTGCTGTGTCCAATGGTGGAGAGCTTTACGAACCACATGTGTTGCGCGCGGTATTGGGCCAATATGGCAAGGTGCTCTACCGCGATTCAGCAGAGCCCACGCGCGTCATGACATTGGTCACCGCGGAACGCATGAAACAACTTCTTGCCGGTGTTACGGCGGACGGCGCGACGGGCGATACCGCGCAGTTTGAGGGTGGACGGGCTTATGGCAAAACCGGCACGAGCCAGGAAAACCGCGATGCATGGTTTGTCGGCTTTACCGATCAGGGCATCGTAACCGCTGTATGGGTGGGGCCGCCGGAGGGACGGCTGATGCGCAACGTCGCCGGTGGCCAACTGCCAGCCGAGATATTCTCGGATTACAACGTCAATCTGGTGGAGCGGTTTCAGGGCTATGTCGGGCAGCTTCCCTACGATCCGGCCAGTTTTTGGCGCGACGTTAACGTCCCTTAGCGGCCCCTGAACAGACCGCCCAGAATTCCACGCACGATCCGTCGACCGGTTGTCCCTTTGAGTTCCTTGATGACGGCCTCGGTCATTGCGGATCCGAACGTATCTCCGCTACTGCGGCGGGACGTGGATCGGGTTACCCGCGTACCGCTATACCGACGACCGGCGTTGTATTCACGAACGGCAGGTTCGGCCTCTTCCGCCTCTTGCTCTGCTTCTTCGGCGGCCTGCGCTGCCTTTTCCGAGCGGGCGGCCAGCATCTCGAACGCTGACTTACGGTCGAGCGTCGTGTCGTATTTGCCGGCCATGTCCGAAGCGGCCAGTATTTCGCGGCGTTCACTGTCACTGATCGGGCCAAGTTGTGATCCCGGTGGCCGGATCAAAGTGCGTTCCACTACTCCCGGAACACCCTTGTCCATAAGCATGGATGTAACCGCCTCGCCGACACCAACCTCGCGAATAGCTTGCTCGGTCGAGAACCGTGGATTTGACCGATAGGTTTCCGCTGCGAGGCGAAGGTTCTTCTGATCCCGCGCCGTGAAAGCCCGGAGCGCGTGCTGGATGCGGTTTCCAAGTTGGCCAAGAATATCCTCGGGAATATCGGCCGGGCTTTGCGTGACGAAATACACCCCAACACCTTTGGAGCGGATCAGGCGGGCAACCTGTTCCACCTTGTCGACGAGCGCCTTGGGGGCTCCGTCGAAGAGGAGATGCGCTTCGTCAAAGAAGAAGACCAGCTTGGGTTTGTCCGGATCACCGACTTCGGGCAATTCCTCGAACAACTCGCTTAGCAGCCACAGGAGAAAGGTGGCGTAGAGACCCGGGGCCGCCATCAGTTTGTCAGAGGCGAGGATGTTCACAAGCCCCCTGCCGGACGCGTCGCAGCGCATCAGGTCGGACAGTTCGAGCGCCGGTTCGCCAAAGAGTTTCGTGCCGCCCTGGTTCTCAAGCACGAGCAGTCGTCGTTGAATTGCCCCGATCGAGGAAACGGAGACATTGCCGTAGCGCAGCGAAAGTTTGTCCCGGTTTTCGCCGATCCAGACCAAGAGCGCCTGAAGGTCCTTGAGATCGAGCAGCGGCAGGCCGTCTTCATCGGCGACTCGAAAGGCGATGTTCAGGATACCTTCCTGCGCTTCGCTCAGGTCCAGCAGCCGGGCGAGCAACAAGGGGCCCATTTCCGCGACCGTCGTTCTGACTGGATGTCCTTTTTCGCCGTAGAGATCCCAGAACGTGACGGGCACGGCGCTGTAGGCGAAGTCCTGAAAGCCAATCGTGTCAGCCCGTTTCGTGAACGCGTCGTGCAACTTGCTGTCGGCGGATCCCGGCTTGGAGAGACCGGACAGATCCCCCTTTACGTCTGAAAGGAATACGGGGACCCCCTTGGCGCTGAAGCCTTCCGCAAGGATTTGCAGGGTGACCGTCTTGCCGGTTCCTGTCGCCCCGGCCACGAGACCGTGACGGTTGGCGTATTTAAGCGTCAAACCCTGCTGTTCGGCGTAGTCGATCCCGCCGCCGCCCACGAAAATCTGTTCTGCCATTGGTAATCACCGTCTCTGATGCACGTCACGTTTCAAACGAACATACAGAGTTAACTCCTTAGGGCGATAGCAGAAATCGCTAGAATTTGGGCTTGGAGCGCGTGTTAGGACAATGCATCCGACACGCTTGCAATGATATCAGCCTGATTTTTAGCATATCGGGCGATGTGATCGGATGGGCACCCTGCATCACATAGTTTTTTGGCTTGGGCTGTTGACCGGACTAAAGCCTTCTCGTAACGTTCGGGCAATAACTAAGTCGGCCAGTCCGACGGGGAGCACAAATAGTAAGGAGATCCTTTGGGGTCTCCTTATTTCTTTTAAGGGTCAGCGTGGAACCGCGCACCAGTCCAAAGTCAAAATGCGGCATTCGCGCGACCTATGGCCCTGACAGTAGCGGGAAGACATGCTAATGGCAGTCAGGCAGTTTAAACACAGGTTCACCATGTTCAAAAATCTCTCTTCTCTCACCTTCGTCACCATGACGGCGCTCATCGCGACGCCGCTGTGGGCACAACAGAGTGAAACGACCACGACACCGACCGAGCAAGCGCAAGAAGAGCCAGCCCAATCCGAAACCGGAACAAGCCCCGCCACATCTGGCGAAGCTCAGCTTGATCTTGGGCAGACAGTGACCGGCGACCCCGAACTGGGGCAGCGCTATTCGAAAGAGACTTTCGAAGATTTCGAGCTCGCCTGCATCAAGATCGAAGCGGAAACGGACCCCTGTTCGCTCTTGCAGATCCTTGAGGATGACAATGGCAATCCGGTGGCCGAATTCTCGCTCTTTCGGATCAGTAATGGATCGCAGGCCGTGGCCGGTGCGACCGTCATCGTACCGCTGGAAACCCTGCTTCCGGCCCAGTTGACCATTGCCGTCGATAGCAACCCCGGTAAGCGGTACAACTATTCGTTCTGCAACCCGATCGGATGCGTTGCGCAGATCGGCCTGACACAGGCAGATGTCGACGCGTTCCGCCGCGGCAGCACCGCGAAAATCTCGCTGCGCCCGGCACCTGCGCCGGATCAGGTGGTCGAACTGGAAATGTCCCTTAAGGGTTTCACCGCCGGTTATGAAGCGGTGGACGTGGTTTCCCAGTAAACCAGCATTGACCTCGGGCACAAATGGGTGCGCCACGCGGCGCACCCATATTTATATCCGGCGAATTGCCAATACGGCATTCAGACCGCCAAAGGCGAAGGCATTGCTGAGGGCCACGGACACGTCTGCGTCTCGCGCCTCGTTCGGGACAACATCCAGCGCGCATTCGGGATCCGGCTCTTCATACCCGATGGTCGGCGCAATGACACCATCCCGGACAGCCATGATGCAGGCCAGTAATTCGACGGCGCCGGTGCCGCCAATGAGATGGCCATGCATGGACTTGGTCGAAGAGATCATCAACCGATCCGCGTGAGGCCCGAACACCCCTGCAACAGCCGCACATTCCGTCTTGTCATTGGCCGCCGTGCCAGTGCCGTGGGCATTGATATAGCCCACTTCGTCGGGGTTGAGCTTTGCATTGCGAAGGGCCCCCGAGATGGCTCGTTCGGCGCCTTGCTTGGAGGGCATGACGATGTCGGAGGCATCCGATGACATCGCGTATCCGATAACTTCGCAGAGGATTTCCGCGCCACGTTTCTTGGCGTGTTCATACTCTTCGAAGACGAAAATGCCGGCACCTTCGCCCTGCACCATGCCGTTTCGCCCGAGGCTAAACGGCCTGCACGCGTCCTTAGACATGACGCGAAGACCTTCCCAGGCTTTGACACCGCCAAAGCACAGCATGGATTCCGATCCGCCGGTCACCATTGCCGGTGCCATACCGGATTGCACCATCGCAAAAGCCTGGGCCATAGCATGGTTAGAGGAGGCGCAGGCGGTCGAAACGGTAAAGCTTGGCCCCTTTAGGTTATGCTCCATCGATACATGGCTTGCCGCTGCGTTGTTCATAAGTTTAGGCACGACGAACGGATGAACCCTGTTCTTCCCGTCCTCGTAGACGCTGCGGTAATTATCGTCCCACGTGCTGACGCCGCCACCAGCAGTCCCAAGAACGACGCCAGATTTGGCCGCTAGTTCGCCGGAAAAAAAGATTCCCGCCTGATCGATGGCCTCTTTCGCGGCCATCAGGGTAAACTGGGTGAAACGGTCGTAAAGAGCCATCTGCTGGCGATTGAAAAGCCCTTCGGTCTCAAACCCGACAACCTGACCGCCAATCTTGATCGAAAGGCGGTCGACATCCCTGAATTCCAATGGCCCGATGCCGCAGTGACCGGCCTTCATGGCCTGCATCGTTTCGGCTACGGAATGACCAAGCGCATTGATCGTGCCCGCGCCGGTGATGACCACGCGTTTCATGAGATCAATTCGCCTTGGATCACGTCTTTTCGACCATCAGTTCTTTGATGCCGTCGACGATGGATTTCACGTTGGAAATGTCGAAATCGCTTTTCGTCGGTTCATTTGCGTTGAAGGGAATCGAAATGTCGAATTCTTCTTCGATCGCAAAAATGCATTCGACCAGACCAAGACTATCGATACCGAGATCTTCTAGGGTACTGTCGGGCGTAACATCGGAGGGTTCCAATACGGCCTGTTCCGCGATGATCTCGATGACTCTATCCTGAATACTCATAGGAGAGCTCCTGGCTTGATGTATCCCTAGCTGACTTACTTGCTCGACTCGCTTTTGAAAACCGCCTTTTTAAGTTCCGCAAGGTCCGAAAGAAACCGGGGCAACCGTCGTTGTGCCTTGTAAAGCTCTGTAAAGCTTTCCATTTTTACGGCTGGGTAACCCATCATCACACGTCCGGCAGGTACATTCGACAAGAGCTTGGTTCCACCAGCCGCAACGACTCGGTCGCCCACCGTTATGTTGTCCGCGACACCGCTCTGCCCTCCAAGAACGACGTTGTCGCCAACGACCACCGAACCGGCGACACCTGCCTGCGCACAGAGAAGACAGTCGCGTCCTATGCGGACATTGTGGCCCACCTGAACAAGGCTATCCAATTTGGTTCCCGAACCGATTTCCGTATTCCGGATGGTGCCGTTATCGACAGTCGAGTTCGACCCGATTTCGACGTTGTCGCCGATGGTTACAGACCCAAGCGAGTGAATTCGCTGCCAAGCCTGAGGCTGTGCGTCACCCTGATCGCCCAGCGATTTACGAGCGTTTTCCACGCCGGAGACTTCGGGGGTGACAAATGAGAACCCGTCGCCGCCAATCCGTACACCCGGCTGCCCAATGAAATCCGACCCAATCTGGGCCCGTGCGCCGATGCTGACCATCTCGCGAAGAAAGGCCTTCGGCCCTAGTTTCGCGTCAGCTCCGATAAAACACTGAGGGCCGATGACCGTGCCATCGCCGATGATGACCCGCGGACCGATGACCGTGAAGGCACCAACGGATACGTCGCGGCCCAATTCAGCTGTTTCATCAATCACGGCGGTCGGATGAATGCCCGGAGAAAAGCCCTGGCCCGGGTCCAGCATCCGCGTGATGCCTGCCATGGCCATTCGCGGTCGACTTACAAAGATTGCGGCCTTCAGACCGAGGCCTTGCCAATCCGCACCTTCCCAGAGCATCGCTGCGAGAGCGGTGCCTTTGCCCAACTGCTCGGCATAGGCCGGGGACATCGCCATAGCGAGGTCATCAATGGTCGCGAGCGATGGTTCGGCGGCGCCTTTTATCGTGAGGGAAATATCGCCTGCGGCCTCTGCCCCAAGCGATGCTGCGATTTCCTGGACCGTGTACATTGGCGGACCTTTTTGCAGATGCAATCAGGTCCGTTCATTATCCCTGAACGGAAGACAAGGCTACCCCTGCCTCGCTCAGCGCATCCCATATCCGCGCGTCACGACCGTAGACGTCCCGGCGAAATTCGACACGGCCTTTGTCAGAGATGACAGCCGTACGATAGATCAAATGGACTGGCAGAGGCTTTTCCAGATTGATCTTTGTTTCGGTTCCGGTACGAAGAACGCTTTGGAAATAACCCCTTGGCTCATCTTCCTGAAGTGACAAAAGAGCATAGGCGAAATCGAAAGGATCGGCCAAGCGGATACAACCATGAGAGAACGCGCGCGTTTCCCGCTTGAACAGACTTTTCTGAGGCGTATCATGGAGATAGATGTTGTACTTGTTTGGGAACATGAACTTTACCAGCCCCAGCGCGTTGCTGTTGCTCGGCGGCTGCCTCATGTCGAAAGGAAAGTTTCGAGCGGTGAACTGAGTGAAATCCATCGCTTCCCGATTGACGCGCTGACCGCGCCGATCCGTAATGATGAGATGCCTGGCAGCGTTCGGGTTCTTTTGCAGCTGCGGCAGGTATTCCTTTGTCATGATCGACCGTGGCACGTGCCAACTTGGGTTGACGATCATATGTTCCATCACGTCCGAAAACTCGGGGCTACGACGGTCGCTCGAGTTCTGCCCGATCACGGACCTTGTCTTGAAGACAACTTCGCCCTGATCCACGATTTTTGCAGAAAAATCGGTGAGATTGACCAGAACATGACGTTCGCCGCGCTCCATGTTTGTCCAGCGTTCACGCTCCAGTGCGACAAGAACAGACTGCAGACGTGTTTCGGCCGAGGTGTTGATCTCATCAAGGGTGCCGGCACCAGCGACACCGTCTTCGGCGAGGCCATGCGCTGACTGGAAAGCGATGACAGCTTGCTGAAGCTTGGTATCGTAGGTCATCGAAGCAGTACGCTCCATGTAGCCCATTGCTATCAGTCGATTGCGGAGCGCTACGACCTGAGGACCACCATCGCCGGGTTCGAGTTTCCCGCTGGCAACCTTAGCACCCCAGGTCCCTTCTGCGATCACTTCTTCAAGCTGGATCTTCGCTTTCATGAGGTTGCGGTATTCTGCAGTAGTGGGCGGCAGCGAATTCATGAAAGCGCGGGGCTGCGTATTGGAAAAGGTCGCGAGTAGCGTTTTGGGATCCCTGTACTGAACCTGACGCACGATACCGCCGTCGATCCGCGACGGAACAAGAAAACCGGTCTGAACATCACGCGCATACTTCAGGAACATATTGGTCAGCGCCACTTCGACGAGACCGAGGTCACGAGTGGTACGGGCACTTTTCATTTGCTGCATGAGCCCCGCTACATCGTAGCGATTGGCTGGAAGTCCATGGTTTTCTACGTTGGACAGCGCTTGGAAAAGAGCCGAGCGACGTGCAACAAAAACATCGCCCTCTCCGGTCCAAAGCGGCGCGTAATTCGCTTGGCGATAGAAACTTGCAATCGTGGACTGATCATAAGCTGCTTCTGCTACAGCCTGCTTAAACGCCGTGACCTGAGCATTGGCGGGCGAGACCAGCAAACCAAGCGACAGTGCGACCGCACCGGCCAGAGCCGCGAAACTGCCACCTGATTTAGCAGAGCAAGTAGTGATCATTCTTATAGTCCTCAATATCTTGTAGGTCTCAATTAGCACCGTTTCCCGCACATGACAGGACAAAAGCATCCGGTAATTGTCTATTCACATTCTCAACAGGTCATTAAAATCTCGGCCCGGCGGTGCAGCAGTGCATCATTTATTCAACAGGTTCCAAACAAAAGGCAGCATGGGCAAGAATTCGCCGAAAACCATCCCTGCATAAACTTCGCGTTATTCCGGAGTTGGCGGATAAAGTCACCTGTGCAATAAATCATCCATCATCTGGGGTGGATGACTTACAAGGGCACGTAACATCGTGCACAGGCAGACTAACGTACGGGACATAAGCAGTAAAATGACTGAGGAAAACCAATCGGGGTTGACCCGACGTGCCTTGCTCGGCGCGTTCGCGGCAACCACTCTTGTAGCAGCACCAACCTATTCCAAAGCAGCGGGCTTTCTTCGTGGCGGGGGCGATATTCGCCGGGTCCGGATGTATTCGGGCCGCACCGGTGAACGTATGGACATGGTCTACTGGATCGACGGCGACTACATCAAAGATGCATGCCGCGAGATCAACCATTTCATGCGTGACTGGCGCAACGATCAGACCGTCGGAATGGATCTGCGCACCGTGGACATCATGGCTGCAGCGCATAACCTTCTCGATGTGAACGAACCCTACATGTTGCTGTCCGGCTATCGCAGCCCTCAGACAAACGCCATGTTGCGGTCACGGTCGCGGGGCGTTGCGAAAAATTCTCTCCACATGAAAGGTCAGGCCGCTGATCTGCGTCTTGCTTCGCGTTCGGTGAACCAGATGGCCAAGGCTGCACTCGCCTGTCGCGCCGGTGGGGTTGGCCGTTATTCGCGGTCCAACTTTGTCCACATGGACTGTGGTACAGTCCGTAGCTGGGGCGCCTGATACGGCGAAGTATTGAGTTGCCCGGCAAGGGTCGTCTTGCCAGGCAAGTCCGGTTTCGTAGCTGCGACGTCTGCGACCGTTATTACGATTTTGTCAGATTAATGATACTACGCAGGGCTGCCTCATAGCCCTCGATACCCAATCCGGCAATCACGCCATCGGCGCGAAGCGACACGTAGGAATGATGCCGGAAACTCTCACGCTTATGAACGTTAGAAATGTGGACCTCGATCACCGGGCCTTCGAACGCGTTTAAGGCGTCGAGAATTGCCACGGACGTATGGGTGAACGCAGCCGGGTTTATAACGATACCGCAGGCCTTGTCCCTGGCTTCATGTATCCAATCGATAAGCTGGCCTTCGTGGTTCGATTGCCCCATGAAGATTTCGTAACCATCCGGCAGCAGGCTTTGGCAGTTCTGTTCAACATCGGCAAGCGTGTCAGTCCCATAGATTTCGGGCTGACGCTTTCCCAGCAGGTTAAGGTTCGGACCGTTCAGGATGTAGATCAGCTTGGACATGGATGGTTGTTTCCCAACGAATGATACCTTCAACGAAAACTGGCAGGAGAGACAAAAAGGTTCAAGCGCCTATACTTGCCCCTGCGCCGTAACCGAGAGCGAAGGCAGTTAGAAGACCGTTGCCGGGGAGATATCCGGAGACACCAGCCCCGGACACGCCGACGGCTGCACCACCGCAGGCGAATAGATTTTCGAATAGCGTTCCATCTTGGTGAAAAACCCTGCCTGAGGCGTTGGTGCGCAACCCTCCCTGTGTGTGAAGCAAGGCACCTGTGACCCGGATTCCGTAGTAGGGAGGCATCAATCTTTCGGAAGAGAACTCACGACCGAAACCGTCCTGACCTGTTGTTGGAATATCCGCCACAGTCCTCTCGAGGTTTCCGATTGGAAGCCCTAAGAGACAAGCCAGGTCACCCAAGGTATTGGCGATAGAAAAAACTCCCTGAGCGTCGAGCATGCGGAAATCGGCGTTCCTACGGGCGATGGAAGCAATGCGCGTGTCGAAAATTGCAAAGGCTTCGCCATTTTCCTGGGCTAGAACCGCGGCCGCCGCCGCAGAAGATCCGCCCGCTTCATTCCAGAAGCGCCGTCCATATCGGTTCACCTGTACTCCGCCGTGCTCGATTACGTCCCACGGCACAAGGATTCCGTTAGGCACCGAGACATTCCCATGGCCGTGGTACGCGCTCAGATAGCGGGTGTCTGCGTCGAGCTTGATGCCCCATGACAAAGCGTCGCCCCTGCTCCGATCATGACCAAGGGCAAAGCCATTCTTAACCGCCGGCATATGCTTGGACACAAGATCCCGATTGGCGCCAAAACCGCTGCTGGCGAGGATCAGGTGATTGCAGGCGATGGACTTAGTTTGCCCGTTCTTGCTTTTCACCGCTACGCCAGCAATCAGTCGATCTTTTGCGAATACCGTTTCGCATTTGGTGCTGAAAAGAAATTTGACCCTGTTGCGTTCGCAACTGGCACGCAGCCGGTCGACAAGTTCGATCCCTGATCGGGTCGGCAAGCCATGTAACCGAGGCTTTGAGTGCCCGGAAACCTTAGCCTCTGCCATCAAAGAAAACTCAAAACCATGGCGCTGGCGCAGCCAATCTATGACTTTAACGCTATTCTCCGTCACCCCTTGGATGAGGGCCGGTTCATGTTGGTTGGAAGTTTGTTCATGTATGTCTGCCGCGAAAACCTCAGGGCTGTCTTCGATACCGGCCTGCTTCTGAACGGTTGTCCCGCCGGCAGGAATCAGGCCGGCGGACAATGCCGTGGCACCGCCCGCAGAAGAGTCCGCTTCGACAACCAGCACCTGACGGCCGCTTTCGCTCGCCGCAAGAGCGGCAACCATGCCGGAGGCGCCAGCTCCGATAACAACCATTTCAGAGTGAAGATCAAAACCGTCCGCGGGCGCGGACCTCACTTCAACCATTCGCCTCTCGAACCACAAGAAACCAAGACAAAGGACTTTTCCCTGTCATGTCAGCCGCTACCTGCACGGCGATTGTAATGATGTTCGGCATGACCATCCTAATTCACCCCCGAACAGGTCCACCGCGAAATTGCGTTCGCCAAGCTACGCGCCGTGAGTGGGTCAGATCAATAGAGAGGCAGAGTTTTGCAATCCAAGGATGCACTGCTTTTTCAAGCGTGTTATCTCGGTTGCTCGTAGCCAGAGTTTTTGGCCGAACGACCCTAGTAAGACATATCGTCTGAGCCAATTCCGATCAAAGTGCGTCGTATCGGGCCTTTTGCACATCTGACCAGAGAACGCGGATTTCGAACCCGTTTTCGGTTTGTGATTCTTCCTGAACCACATCTTGCTCGAACAACCACGCCCGGCGACGTCCATCCTCAAAGCTGAGATGCAATACGGTTTCCGTTCTGGCGTTCTGCAACTGCTCGGCTATTTCATCCAGAAGATCAGGGATGCCTTCCCCCGTGAGCGCCGAAACGGCAAAGATTTTTTCATCACGCGCTGCGCGCGCTCGCAGAGCGTCGCGTTTATCTCCGTCGAACTGATCGATCTTGTTCCACACCTCCAACAACGGTCGTTCGGAACTGACGCCAAGGGTAGACAAGATGGACAGAACGTCCCTTGCCTGTTCGTCGCTGCCCGGATGTGTAATATCGCGGACATGCACGATCAGATCGGCGCCGAGCACTTCTTCGAGCGTAGCCCGGAATGCTGCGACCAGCTCAGTCGGCAGATCGGAGATGAACCCCACCGTATCCGACAGGATGACTTCAAGGCCGTTCGAGAGCACGACCCTGCGCATCGTTGGGTCAAGTGTGGCGAAAAGCATGTCCTTGGCCATGACGCTGGCACCAGTCAGGTGATTGAACAGCGTTGATTTGCCGGCATTTGTGTAACCGACCAGCGCGACAATCGGGTATGGCACTTTGGCCCGCGCCGCGCGATGCAGACTGCGCGTCTTTACGACTTTGTCCAATTGTCGCTTGAGGCGAACCATCTGAGTATCAATGGCGCGACGGTCGGCTTCGATCTGAGTTTCCCCCGGACCGCCGACAAACCCCAAACCGCCTCGCTGACGTTCCAGGTGCGTCCATGCCCGCACCAGCCGCGTCCGCTGATAGCTGAGCGCCGCCATTTCAACTTGCAGAACGCCTTCGCGCGTTCTTGCGCGATCGGAAAAGATCTCAAGGATCAAGCCGGTTCGATCAAGAATCTTAACCTTCCATTTGCGCTCAAGGTTGCGCTGTTGGACCGGTGTAACGGGGCCGTCGATCAAAACCAGTTCTATATCGTTTTCACTGAACCGCAGGCGCAGTTCTTCTATCTTTCCGGAGCCGAACAGGAGACCGGCGTGCGCCTTTGGCAAAGGCACGACTTCGCTGCCGATAACTTCTAGATCGGGCAAAGCCACGGCCAAACCTACGGCTTCGTCGAGAGCAGGTTGCGCTTCTCTGCGATCGGGGTCGGATTTTATATCCGGGTGCAGCACCCACGCACGGGTACTGACACGATCATGTTCCATCAAGAGGCGTCTTCGCCCTCATACAGACTGATCGGCTGGGCCGGCATGATGGTTGAAATCGCGTGTTTGTAGACAAGTTGCGACTGTCCATCCCGGCGCAGCAGGACACAGAAGTTGTCAAACCAGGTGATAACCCCCTGAAGTTTTACGCCATTGATCAGAAAAATCGTCACTGGCACCTTGGTTTTGCGAACGTGGTTCAGAAATGCATCCTGAAGGTTCTGTCTGTCCGAAGCCATTAAGTTAATCTCGCCTTTGTTCTTATCGCGCGCTGCGTATCGGCCCGCCCGTCGTTCGCTCAATTATGAAGGGTGCCGAAGGGAGTTTCCACCCAAAAAGTCAGTTGCTTACGAAGTCGCGCTTAACGGCGCCACAAATCCGGGGTCAAAAGCGCCACGATAGCCAGCGTTTCCAATCGACCAAGGACCATGGCCACGCAAAGCACGCCTTTTGCACCGTTATTCAAGTCCATAAGGCTGATCGGCACGTCGGATGCGCTTTGAAGCAAGGGGCCCGTCGTGGAAAGCGTGGCGATGCTAAGCACTAAAGCCTGTTCGAATTCGACCCCAAGACCAGCCAAAATTACGAGAATCAGTGAGAAGGACAAAGCAAAGAGCATGAAGAATATCCATGCAATGAAGGCGCCGTCCTTCTGGATGCGCTTGCTGCTGCCCCTTTCTCGACTGATGGAATGGGGGTGAACGAGACGTTCCATTTCGCGAAGGCCGTTGAGATAGAGTGCATAAACTCTAAGCAGTTTAACGCCGCCCGCTGTCGTCGCGACACCGCCGCCGACCAGGGCCAGGCCCATCAGAATCAAGCCCGGGGTAGGAAGACCGGACCACGCTCTCGCCCCTTCCCAATTCGCCGATTCAAAACCTGTCGTCGTGAGGTAACTCATGACGGTAAACATGGCGCCCCAGAATGCAGCGAGAGCCGAAACCGTATCTTCTCCCGCGTTGCTGTCGAGCGCCCCCCACCAGTGGCGCAAAAACAGCAGTACCGGAACGACCAGCACGATCAGCATGCCCACACGAAATTCCGGATCACGATCAAGACGGGCATATCCGCGAAGCACCGTATCGGCCGAGAAGGTCAGTCGCGAAAGAGCAAAGAACATGAACAGAAAAAGGATCATCTCGCCCGCGATCCCCGCTTGCGCGCCTTCCATGCCCCCGACCGGCGAAATGCCTGACGTCGCCATGATCGACATTGCGTGGCACAGGGCGGGCAGCGACCTTTCCCCCAAGGTAAGAAGCAAGATCCAGATCGCCGCTGTCAAACCGGCGTAAATCGGGGCGAGGGTAAGCGTCACCCGCAAGAGACGTTGCCGTGGCTCTGCTCTCAAGACTTCGCGCCGGCCGATACCTCGGCCGGGCTCGCCTTGGGCGGTTACCTCGAATCCACCAAGGCTGAGCGGTGCAAGGATCGCTGAAGCCGCGATCCACATCAGTAACCCTCCGAGCCAGCCGACTTCGGCACGCCAAAGATGAACAGACGAAGGGAGCCGGTCAAAGGGGCTATTGAACATGTCGGCACCCGTTGTTGTCAGCGCACTGACCATATCCATATAGGCGTCGAGGAAACTTACCGTTCCGAGGGCATCATGCATCGGCACGGCCAGATAGATGGGGAGCAGCACAAACGTTGCAAGCAAGGACAACAATTGACTGATCGGGCTGTGGTGGGATTCTTTTCCCCCGACGGCGAGCCCGATCAGGGTGACTGCGATCAGACCAAGAAGTCCCGCGTAAAAAAAGGACCGCGATGCGGGATGGTTATCCAGAACAACCGCGTGAGAGGCAGGAATGAACATTGCAATAGCTGCGATTCCCCAGATCAGCAGGAACAGAGGCAGACGCAGCAGAACGTTCGGGGCGGCCTGAGTGCGCATCTGCTAGAAGAAGTCGATAGAGACCTGAAGCAGCCTCTCGACTTCGGGCACGTCTGCGGTCATGGCGAATATCGAAACGACATCTCCGGCCTCGATGCGCAGATTGCCCGACGGGCGACGCAACTCGCCATCACGCAGAACAGCACCCAGTAGGACGCCTTCGGGGAAATCGATGTCCCGGATCGCCTGACCGGCCATGGGCGATGTTGACATGACCTCGGCTTCGATAACTTCGGCCTCGGCATCACCGATGGAATAGACCTGCCGCACGCGACCATGCCGAATATGTCTGAGGATCGAGCTGACCGTCGTGGCCCGCGGGTTGATATAGGCATCAATACCAAGTGGCCCCATCAGTGGCACAAGCGTCGGGTCGTTGATCAATGCGATTACGAACGGACAGCCTTCGGCCTTGGCGCGCACGGCGGCAAGCATGTTGGTCCGGTCGTCGTCGGTAATAGCCAACATGGCATCGGCCCTCGAAATACCGGCTTCGCTCAGCAACGCCCGGTCCATGCCGTCACCGTGAAGGACGATCGTGCGTTCGAGAGATTCGGCCGCGCGTTCCGCATTCGCACGGTTTTTTTCGATCATCTTGGCCCGAACGCGCCCCTGTCTGTCCTCCATCGCTCGCGCGACGGTCAGCCCGACGTTCCCGCCCCCTACGATCACGATACGATCCTGTTTCTTCTGACTTTTGCCGAAAACTTCCAGCGTACGTGACACATCGTCGACCTGCGCGAAGACATAGCATTCGTCACCTACAAACAGCTGGTCATTCGGTTCTGGTGCGAAGAGCCGTTTTTCGCGACGAATGCCGACGACAATGGCACGCAGGGTTGAGAACAGATCGGTCAGCTGACGCAGTGGCGTGTTGACGACGGGGCAATCCTCTTGAATCGAAATCCCGAGAAGCTGCGCCTTGCCGTCCATAAAGGTTTCGGTATCAAATGCCGCCGGTGCGGACAGTCGTTGCATCGCGGCAGCTGCGACTTCGCGTTCCGGCGAGATCACGACGTCAATGGGCAGGTGGTCGCGTCGATAGAGATCTGAATAGATGGCCGTGAGATAGGACTGAGCCCGAAGCCGGGCGATCTTTCGGTTAATCGAAAATACCGAATGAGCAACCTGACAGGTCACCATGTTGACTTCGTCAGAGTGAGTTGCCGCGATGATCATGTCGGCATCCCGCGCCCCTGCCCTCTCCAGAACATCCGGGTAGCTTGCAAAGCCGGCGATACCCTGAACATCAAGCGTGTCGGTCGCCCTTCGAACCAGATCAGGGTTATTGTCTACAACGGTAACATCGTTGCGCTCGCCCGAGAGGTGGCGCGCGATCTGCCAGCCAACCTGCCCTGCCCCGCATATGATGACTTTCATACCCTATCGCCCTTTGGCCCGGTCAGTCACAGAAACCTTTGCATGACAGAAGGTCCAAACACGGTCAATTCAATTGTCACACATGAATTTGAGAGGCATTATAGACACATGAAGAATGTGCTCAAAGTGGTGGCCGCCTTTGCAGTGTTATCGGGATGCGGTCCCGTTTCAATGTATTATCAACCGGGCGTGGCCGTTTCACGGTTGGATACGGATCACACAAATTGCGAGGTTTCCGCCCTTCGCGACGCTCCGGTTGCCAATCAGATCCGACGTGATCCGCCTATATTCATTCCGTCCAGAAGCTACTGCAACTCGGCAGGCAGTTGTTACACACGGCCCGGGTATTGGGTGCATGGCGATATTTATACCGTGGATGTGAACGCCGGCCTTCGGCAACGCGTTCTGGACCAATGCATGCAGCGGAAAGGCTACCAGCAGGTCAGCATTCCGCGCTGTTCGCAAGCTGTTCAGAATGCGACACCTTCTGCCGCCACACAAAGCCTGCCTGCTTTGACCGAGGCCAGTTGCATGATCCGGTACAATGACGATCAGTTTCAGATCGTCACGCCCATATCCTCGCGGCAGGAATAGATGAGGCTGCTATTCAGCAGCCTCGACACTGTTTTCATCGACATGAGCGAAACGCGCACCGGACTTGTTCGAAGTCACCACGCCAAGCGATTTCAGTTTTCTGTGCAGCGCACTCCGTTCCATGCCAACAAAAGACGCGGTCCGGCTGATATTCCCACCAAACCGGTTAATCTGAGTCAGCAGATATTCACGTTCGAAAGCTTCCCGCGCTTCCCGCAGCGGCAGAGTAGCAAGCGACCCTGAAAGCACGACACGGCCTTCGTCATCGCCTTTTTCCTCTTCGCTCGGCAGTTCGCGCGCTTCTATCGGACCGCTGCCTTCGCCAAGGATCAGGACACGTTCGATCAGGTTCTTGAGCTGTCGCACATTGCCGGGCCACGTCATTGTTTGCATCAGCGCAACCGACTCTTCAGTCAGGGGCCGCAAAGGCAAGCCTTGGGTCGCATTGCAATTGGCGATGAAATGTTCTGCCAATACAGGAATATCTTCGCGACGTTCTGCCAGAGACGGGACCGCAATCGGAACGACATTCAGACGGTGATACAATTCTTGCCGGAACCTGCCCGCCTGAATTTCCGCTTCCAGATCCTTGTTCGTGCTCGAAATAACGCGAAGGTCTACGCGCACCTTGTCCGAACCGCCCACGCGCTGAAATTGTTGTTCCACCAGAACCCGAAGGATTTTTGACTGAGTTCCGACCGGCATGTCACTGACTTCGTCGAAATAGACGACCCCACCATGCGCTTCCTCGAGCAAACCGGGTTCGATGCCTCGCTCGGGCGTCTCGCGACCGAACAGAACCTCCTCCACGCGATCTGGTTCAACACCGGCACAGTTGACCGTGACAAACGGTCCGTTTGAACGGTTAGATTGGGCGTGAACATACCGTGCGGCGATTTCCTTGCCCGCCCCTGCAGGGCCGGTCAACATCACACGCCCGTTCGATTTCGTGACCTTGTCCAACTGGCTGATCAACGTCCGGAAAGCCGCGCTTTGACCGATCATTTCGGCGTTGGTGACTTCACGACGTTTGAGCGAGCTATTCTCACGCCGGAGACGGGACGCTTCCATTGCCCGGCGGATAACGACCATAAGTTGATCGATGTTGAAAGGCTTTTCGATGAAGTCGTAGGCACCTTGCTTGATGGCGGCGACCGCGATTTCGATGTTACCGTGCCCGGAGATGATGACCACCGGCACGTCCGGATTATCCCGTTTGACGGTCTTGAGGATATCAATCCCATCCATTCGGCTGTCTTTCAGCCAGATATCGAGGATAAGAAGAGCGGGTGGCTCGGTATTTATCGCGTTCATACAGTCGTCGGAGTTGCCCGCCAGACGCGTCGCGTATCCTTCGTCTTCTAGAATATCCGAAACCAGTTCGCGAATATCGCGTTCGTCGTCAACAATCAGAATATCTGTCATGTCATTCCTGCTTCTTTTTTCTAATTTACCGCCCCACCCGGCGCACCGGATGAATTTGCCTCATTTCCAACTACCCCCTTGGGCAGCCTGATAACGGCCATTGCTCCGTAATGGGCCTGGCCCTCGAAAACAGGGGCATCCTGCAGGGCCAGCGTGCCGCCGTGTTCTTCGATGATCTTTTTGACGATTGGCAAACCAAGGCCGGTCCCGGCATCCCGGGTCGTCACATAGGGTTCAAACAGCTTGGCCCTGTCCTCGGGCAGACCGATGCCGTTGTCAGCCACCGAAATCTCTATGCCGCGGTCATCCTGAGACAACGCAACGCGGATCTCCGGGGTGATACCTTCGGATCCCATTTTTTCGATACGGGTTTCAATGGCTTCGCCCGCGTTCTTGATCAGATTAGTCAACGCCTGAGACAGCATCGTCGAATCAATTTCAGCCATCAAAGGCTGGGGCGGCAGATCAGCTTCGATTTTAACGTCTGGTTGCCCTGTATGCTGAAGCAAGACCGCATCTCGGACCAAAGCGGTCAAATCTTCGGCCCTGCGTTCCGGTTCGGGCATCCTCGCGAACTTTGAGAACTCATCGACGATTCGGCGCAAATCGCCTGTCTGCCGAACGATAACGTCCGTCATCGCTTCCAGCCGATCACTATCGTCCCCGACCAGCGGAGAGAACTTTCGTTTGATGCGCTCGGCCGAAAGTTGGATAGGCGTGAGTGGGTTCTTGATTTCATGCGCGATACGACGGGCAACATCGCCCCAAGCCGCCATCCTCTGCGCGCTTACAAGATCCGTTACATCGTCAAAAGCGACCACGTAGCCTTCTAGGCTTCCATCGTCTTTGCGCCGCGTAGACATCCGAACAAGGAGATTTTCGAGACGGCCTCCACGCGAAACTTTCACCTCACCCTGAACCACCTCTTGGCCGCTTTGGATCAGAGTTTCAAACAACTCGCCAAATTCGGGTACACCGACCGAGAGAGCGACGAGTTGATCCTCACCTGACCAAGCCAATAGCCTTTCTGCAGAACGGTTCACAAAAGTGACTCGGCCCTCTGGGTCCAGGCCAACCACACCAGAAGTCACCGAGGATAGGACTGAATCGAACAATCTCCGCCGCCGTTCGATCTGCCGATTGTTGTCAAGAAGTGTATCGCGCTGGCCTTTCAACTGCCGTGTCATCTGATTGAAATACCGACCTAGCATTCCAATCTCGTCATCGCTTTCATCTTCGATCACGCGAATGTCGAGATCCCCTGCCCCGACCTGTTGTGCCGCCATCGTGAGGCGGCCCACCGGGCGAGACAGTCGTTCTGCAAACCATAGGCCGAGCCAAATGGCTGCGAGGATCAGAATGACTGCGAAACCGAGGTAAAGAACGCCGAATTCAAAGACCACGCGGCCGCGTTCGCTTTCGAGTTGCTGATATAGCCTGATCGTTTCCTTGGTCTCATCCAGCAGATTCAGAATCTGCCCATCGACGTCTCTGCTCACATAAAGGAACCGGTCGACAAAGCCGTCCAACCTTACGAGCGCCCGGAACTCGTTGTTATCCCAATCTTGAATAATCTTGAGGCCGGTATCCCGCGCCTGTTGAATATCTTCTTCGGTCGGTTGTTCGAAATTGAAGAGGTACGAGCCTTCGCCCCGGGAGCGTATTTCGCCGGTTCCGTCTACGACATAGGCCTCTTTCAGGCCCCGTTGTATCTGCGGTTGAGCCTGACTAAGGACCTGCCGCAGTTCGGCATCGCTCATGAACACTGTCAAACGGCGACTGTTGTCCAGAAAACGCCCTAAGGCCCGAGCGTCTTGTTGAAGATCTTCGCGTTGTTCTTCCTCATAGGCCTGCGCAGCCGCAAGCGACGAACCGACAACACGGCTTACACGGTCAGAGAACCAACCCTCCAGCCCCATGTTGATCGTCAACGCCGCGAAGACGGCGACAGTAACCGTGGGAATCAGGGCGAGAAGCGCAAAAACCCCTATCAACCTTAGATGTAGACGCGACCCGGCAGATTTTGCCCGGCGCGCAGCAATGATGCGGCCCACCTGACCAAGGACAAGCGCGGCCACCACCAGAATATATATGAGGTCCGCCAGCAGAATCGCGCGCAGTGCATCATTCGTCGGTCCCCGATCTATCGATCCCAACGATAGCGAGGTCACAAACGCAAGGAGCGGTCCCAGAACAACAAGGCCAAGCGTGGCGATATTCTGGGCACGCTTAGTCCGGCGCCACCTGTTGAGCGCCATAAATGGAGATCTTTGTGACCGGGATACCACCCGCTGCCCTCACCTGATGTGTCGCTTTCGCAACGAACCGCCAAATGTCGTGGTCTCGCCCGACGTATTTACCGGGATGCCACGCTTCTGTGACGATTTTACATCAATTTGCGGCGCCGTGTCACCTGTATATCTAGATCGGATATTTTCTTGCGCAGAGTATTGCGGTTGATGCCGAGCAAATCGGCACATTTCGCCTGATTTCCGCCTGTCGCTTCGAGAGCGATTTCGATCAGAGGCGTCTCAACTTCCTTTAAGATCCGCGTGTAAAGCCCCGGAGGTGGGAGCATATTCCCGTGCAGGTCGAAATAACGACGAAGGTGGCGCGCGACAGAAGAGGCCAGCTTTTCGGTATCTCCTCCGCCAAGCACCGGTTCCATTTCCGGTTGGCTGCCGAGAACCTGCTCAACTTCCTGCCGGGCAATCTCATCCGAACGGCTTGTAAGAACAAGTCGGCGAATCGCATTCTCAAGCTGGCGCACGTTGCCGGGCCAGCTGTACGCGCGAAACAACTCTTCGGATTCGGCCGAGAGCCAGCGTTTCTGCGCACCTTCCCGTTCTGCGCGCGCCAGGAAATGCTGAGCGAGCAAAGGAACGTCATCAACCCGTTCGCGAAGGCTTGGCACGTGGATCGTCGCGCCGCTCAACCGGTAGTACAGATCCTGACGGACCTGCCCCGCTTCCATCGCGGAATTCAGGTTGTTCTGGCTGGTCGCCATAAACCTTGGGAGATGATCGCCCGGCGCATCCATCATGCGCACGATCCTCGCCTGAATTTCATCTTCGATATCAGCGATCTCGTCGATCAGAAGTGTGCCGCCCTTCACCCTTGCAAGCACACGGGCGGGCCCTTCGATATCCTGCAGGTCCGCGCCGGTAATGGTGATGAACGGAAGTGTGCGGCGGTCCGAGAAGTCATGTATCGCGCGCGCGATCAGCGATTTGCCGGTGCCGCTTTCGCCAGAGATGAGAACCGGCAGATCCGTATTCATTACGCGCGCGACCAGCCGGTAGAGGGCCTGCATCACCTTGGTACGTCCCACCAGCGGCAGATCATCAGGCCGATCGTCTTCCGGCGCCTGAATTGCACTGCTCCCCGAATGCCTTTTCAATTCAAGCGCGCGCGCCGTCCGTTTCATCAGGTCAGGCAGATCGAACGGCTTTGGAAGGTAATCGTAGGCTTCCGCCTCGGCCGCCTGAATCGCCGTCATGATCGTATTCTGCGCAGAGATGACAATGACCGGCAGACCGGGACGGTCTATTGCGATCTTGGGCAGCATTTCCAAACCGTTGCCGTCTGGCATGACGACATCGGAAATGACGACGTCGCCTTTGCCTTCGCCTACCCAACGCATCAGTGTTGTCAGTGAACTGGTGGCGTGGACTTTGCATCCCGCTCGCGTCAGTGCCTGCGTTAAAACCGTACGGATCGTGCGGTCATCGTCGGCTACCAGTACTGTGCCATCCATTGGTTACTCTCCTAGTTTGACACTCCCCGCGGCACGCGCGGGAGAGAAAGGCGGAACACGGTGCGTCCCGGGACTGACGTCACCGAGATCCAGCCATCGTGGTCCGATATGATTTTGCTGACCAGCGCCAAGCCAAGGCCGGTGCCGTTTTCGCGTCCGGATACGAAAGGATCGAAGACGTCATCTTTGATCTTTTCCGGCAATCCGGGGCCATCATCGATAATTTCAACCTGAAGAGGCAGCGACTGGCCGCTTCCGTCGCTGCGCCTCAACCGAAATGAGTGCTCGAAGTATGAGTGAATCCTGATGGTTCCGCCTTTGGGATCAGCGGCTTCTGACGCGTTCTTCAGAAGGTTTAGAACGACTTGCAGCAACTGATCTGGATCCCCGTAGGCCAGCGGCAGGGACGGATCATAGTCTTCGATGATCTTCATATGTGCACCGAAACCGAGCAAGGCGGAACGTCGTGCCCGGTCCAGAACGTCGTGAATATTGACCGGCTTCCGGTCAGGTTCACTCAAATTGCCAAACTGCTCAACCTGCTCGAGCAGTTTCACGATCCTGCGGCTTTCCGCGACGATAAGATCAGTAAGTTCAAGGTCTTCCGAGGACAAGTTCATGCTTAGCAGTTGCGCCGCACCGGTAATGCCTGCCAAGGGGTTCTTGATTTCATGCGCGAGCATCTCAGCCATCCCGATCGCCGATTGCGCGGCAGACTTGACCGAATGGCTCTGTGTCATCCGTCCGGCAAGTTCCCGCGGGGTGATCATGAGTATCATACACCCTTCTTGCCCAATGAGCGGTGCAATCTGCAGCGCGCATTGAAGTGGCGCCCGGCTTCCGCAGCCTACATCGACATCATTCACAAAGAGAGCGGTGCTCTTGTCGCGCGCCTTGTCGAAAGCCTCTTCAATCGGGGTATCGACCCTGATCTGGCTCCAAACCGATTGCCCCGTTACGGTCTTGGATGAGGCGTTCAGAAACCCCTCTCCGGCGCTGTTTACATCCTGTATATTGTTGTCTTGATCGATGACAAAGGCAGGGACAGGCAACGAGGCCCAGATCGCATTTTCCGGAATCATGCAGCTACCTTGGCTGGTGTTGTCAGGGCATCGCTTAACAGGCTTACAACCCTCTCCGGGTCCTGCTCGGTCAGAACCATTCGCCGCAGATCAGCGGGTGTTCCAGAGTGGTCCATATACCAGCCGAGATGCTTTCGAGCGACGCGAACGCCAAGGGGGCGGCCGTAAAAACCGATCATGGAAAGGTAGTGTTCCGAAACGAGATCTACGAAATCAGCACCCACTGGAATTACGGGACCGCTGGTCGCGCCGAGTGCATGTGACACTTCGGCGAGAATCCAAGGTTGTCCCTGAGCTCCCCTTCCGATCATCACACCATCCGCGCCGGATTTTGCCAAAGCCGTTTTGGCCGATCCGGAGTCAACGATGTCACCATTCGCGACAACAGGCACATCCACGGCGTTCACAACTTCCCGAATTGCCCCCCAATCCGCTGTACCTTTGTAGAACTGGCATCTCGTTCGGCCATGAATCGTGATCATGGAAACGCCCGCATCCTGCGCCCGTTTGGCAATATGCGCCGCGTTCAGACAAGTTGAGTCCCATCCCAGCCGGGTCTTCAGCGTCACGGGGACATCCACCGCGTCAACAACTGCTTCGATCAATCGCAAAGCATGGTCCGGGGTTTTCATTAATGCTGACCCGGATTCACCACTGGTGACCTTTTTGGCAGGACAGCCCATGTTGATATCGATTACTTTCGCACCGAAACTTTCCACCTGCCTAGCAGCTTCTGCCATCCAATAGGTCTCACGACCGGCGAGTTGAACAGCGGTGTTTTCGATGTCCGCGCTCAGCTCGGCACGTTCCCAAACGCCGGGCTTCGATTGAACCATTTCCTGACTCGCCACCATTTCGCTTACCACCATCCCAGCTCCGAATTTCGTAACCAAATCACGGAACGGTCGGTCGGTGATTCCAGCCATAGGCGCCAGAAGGACCGGAGAAGTAAGCGTTTTATTTGCGAGTTTGAACGTCACATGCCTAAACCTTGTGCACTTGAACTGTTTCTATCGAGATCGCTGCAATTGAACAACGAAACCGCTCGATCTTAGTGAAATTCGGTCCGCTTTCGCCTATTTTTTAATCGATAGACGTCGCGCAATTGCACTGTGTCGCATCACCACATAAACACCACATAGTCAGATCACGGTCCCCGGAATATCGGAGCTATCACATGCGCATTGCCGCTCTTATCGTCGCCGCGGGTCGCGGAACGCGGGCTGGCGGTTTAGTTGCTAAGCAGTGGCAGACGATCGCCGGGATACCGATGCTGGACCAAACATTAAAGGCGTTTGAAGCGAACCCGAACATTGATCAAATAGCGTTGGTCTTGGCCGAGGGAGAGATCGAACAAGCCGATCAGTACCGAAATGCCGGATATGTCGTCGCAATGGGTGGTGCAGAGCGTTCAATTTCGGTCAGGAACGGGCTTCAGGCGTTGGCTCCCTTTGAACCCGAAAAGGTGCTCATTCACGATGCTGCCCGGCCTTGTGTGTCATCGGCACTAATAGACCGTGTCATCGACGCGCTTGAAACGCATGAGGGTGCCGCGCCTGCCCTGCCCGTCATTGACGCTCTCTGGACGGGGGAACAGGGTTTGGTCTCTGGCACTCGAGACCGTACCGATCTGTATCGCGCGCAAACGCCGCAGGGATTTTCCTTTTGCCGAATTCTCGCAGCGCATAAGTCATACGATGGTATGGCACCGGATGACGTCACCGTGGCGCGGGCGGCGAAAATCAACGTTGCGATTGTTGCTGGCGACGATGACAACCTGAAGGTGACCATGCCGGAAGACTTTGAAAAAGCGGCAAGAATACTGGGAGCACCAAGTATGGTCAGGTTAGGTAACGGATTTGACGTTCATCGTTTCGGCCCCGGCGACGACGTGACCTTATGCGGTGTGCGTGTTCCTCACGAGCGTTCCCTGCAAGGCCATTCGGACGCTGATGTAGGCATGCATGCCATTACCGATGCGATCTATGGCGCGCTAGCAAAAGGCGACATCGGACAGCATTTCCCGCCAAGTGACCCGCGATGGAAAGGTGCCGCTAGCGACATTTTCCTTCGCCATGCCGTCGACCTTGCCGGAGAATTGGGCTGGGCAATCGGAAACGTAGACTGCACGTTGATCTGCGAGCAGCCGAAAATCGGACCGCATGCCGAAGAAATGCGACACACACTCGCCCGGATTATGGAAACTTCAGCAGATGTCATTTCGGTCAAGGCGACGACGTCGGAACAACTTGGCTTTACTGGCCGAGGTGAAGGCATCGCCGCGATGGCAACGGCAACACTGGTGGCGAAATGAACAAGCTTGCCCGAACAATAGGCACCGTCTTTGGTGTCGGTTACCTGAGACCCGCGCCGGGCACTTGGGGCTCGGCTTTCACGCTTTTGTTGGTCTGGCTCCTTCACATTATTGGTGGCTTTCCACTCGTCCTTGTCTGCATTCTCATCTCCTTTGTCATCGGGCTATGGGCAACCCGCCAGATCACACAGGCGCAGGACAATTCGGACCCCTCAGAGGTTGTGATAGACGAACTCGTTGGACAGGCGATCGCGCTGTTGCCGCTATCCTACTCGGCAACTTCCATGGGTATCCCCATCACAGTCCTATGGCCCGGCTGGATCGCCGCGTTCCTGTTGTTCCGCCTCTTCGACATTTGGAAACCGGGCCCGGTTGGCTGGGCAGACCGCCGTCATGACCCTCTCGGCGTAATGCTTGATGACGTTATCGCTGGCATACTCGCCGCTATAGGTGTTGTTATTCTTGCCGGTCTGGCACACGGGGTATTCGGCGTATGAGCGCGGCGGAGATTTTGAACCTGGCCAGGCAATCGCAGATCATGATCGCTACTGCGGAAAGCTGCACTGGCGGCATGGTTGCAGTCGCCTTAACTGATCTGCCGGGATCGTCGGACGTGTTTGATCGGGGTTTTGTGACGTACTCGAATGCGGCTAAATCCGACATGCTCGGGGTTAACGGCGCGACAATCGAACAATTCGGCGCGGTCTCGGAAGAAGTCGCGCAGGAAATGGCAGAAGGCGCATTGAGGGCGTCTCAAGCACAACTGGCCGTATCAATCACAGGTATCGCGGGACCCGGAGGTTCTGAGCATAAACCGGAGGGCCGCGTTTGTTTCGGTCTGGCCGGAGATGGCCGAACGACTTTCACAGAAACGGTCGAGTTCGGCGCTCTTGGGCGGACGAATGTAAGAGAATCGGCCCGCGATTACGCATTGAAAATGCTGCTAAAAAACCTTCTCGACTTGCCGAATTCACTCTAGCGACAACGCTTCAGACCCGCAGGAGTCGCTGAAGGAATTACCTGTCAGAGGCCGCCGACTTCACCATACAAAGCGTCGGCGCGATTCTCGAAAGCGCGCACGATCCGTTGCATGGCTTCATTGAAAACGAGCCCGATAACGCGCTGAAGAATTGCGTTCTTGAACTCGAAATCCACGTTGAAGTGGACGTTACACCCGCCCTCGACGTCTTCAAACCGCCACTCGGATTTGAGATACCGAAAGGGGCCATCCAAGTATTCCGTATCGATCTTCTGTTTGTCATGCCACAGGGTAACGCGGCTTCCGAATTTCTCGCGGAAGACCTTAAAGCTGATCACGAGGTCTGCCTCAAGGATTGTGGCTTCGTCTTTTGGTATGGTTTCCCGGATACGCGCGGCCGCGCACCAGGGTAGAAACTCAGGATATTTGCCCACATCAGCGACCAGATCGTACATCTGCTGGCTGGAATAAGGGAGAAATCGTGTTTCTGCGTGGCTGGGCATGTCAACTTTGATCTGGATTCCGGAACTGCCCTGTCTCTCCTATGAAACAGGGCCAAGATCAACCCGAGCAACAAGCAGTCGCATCAATCAGTCGCGGTAAATCAGATTACAATCAGGTGAGCAGGTCCAACCGGCCAACAGGCGAAACAGTGCTCTCGGCGTTGTTTTCGTTTGTCTGCCACTGGCTGGCGGTTGGCGTCGGAAGAAGAGGCCTGACAGCAAGATCGCCCATACCGCTCAGCAACATCAGAAGAGGCATATGGCCTTCGACCGAAAGCGCAAGATCACGCGCCAAGGCTTTGTCGTTGAACGTGTAGCCAGCTTCTTCTCGGGCGGCGACCCGAAGCGCTTGCCGGTTGTTTTCCGTGCGCTCCAAGGGTGTAGGTCGAGATATCGCTGAAACCCTTTTCGTTGCCGAATGATCTGGCGAAGACTCCGAAAGAGCCGCGACGCGCGAAGACCGTTCAGCGATCTCGCCTGAACTTTGCTGAAGGACAGCACCATGTACCGGCGCACTGGCAAGCACGGCTTGCCAAGGATCGATACCAAGATTGTTTGCAGCGATTTGCGTCACGAATCTGACCTTTTGAAGGATAGTGTTAAAAAGTTAGTTCAATTACGGCATCTATACAGCAACTACGCCATAATTCCGTAACAATTGCAAATTTTCAATCGACGTTGCCGGAAACCATTTCATTTGGCATGACAGTCCGGACCATTTGGGCAGATTGTTCAGAACACGAAGGAAAAGCCGATGCCGGACAAGACATATGTCATCGACGAGTTGATCTCTGCCAAAGCCATTGCAGCTCGAATCGAATCCCTCTGCCGGGATATCCGACAGGAGTTCCGAAATACCGATAAGCTGGTGGTTGTGGGCCTCTTGCGGGGCAGTTTCATCTTCATCGCGGATCTGGTGCGGGAACTCGATCTGCCCATCGAAGTCGACTTTCTAGAAGCCTCTTCATATGGCGATGGCATGGAATCGAGCCGGGAAGTTCGCATCCTGAAGGACCTGCGAGGCGCGATCGAAGGACGCGATGTGCTCGTGGTCGAGGATATCGTGGACACGGGCCACACGCTCAACCATGTGATCGCCTTGCTGAAAAGCCGCAAACCGGCGCATCTGAGATCTATCGCGCTTCTGGACAAGCCCAGCCGTCGGGAAGTTGATTTTCGTGCCGACTGGATCGGGTTCGAAATACCGGATGAGTTTGTCGTAGGCTACGGGATCGATTTTGCTCAGCGGAATAGGAATTTGCCCTATATCGGTAAGGTCCGCTTCACCGAATGACCCCGCTCTAGAATGACTAGCGGCGTTTGGGTCAACTCACCGATTGCTCCAGTCCCTTTCACACCTTCGTGAGCACTTGCGACCATAGCACCCGTTAAGCCCCAGTTGATCCAGGAATTGCCAATCAGATTTAGCGGTTGAACGCCTATTTGATCGGTCGAGCCGGACGTGGATCGATGTCACCTTCGCATCTCATAAATCGCATGTGCCTACGGTTAAGTGCATAACCGTCGTTATTGCACACTGTTAACAGGACTGTGCAATTTCAACGCCGAAACAAGCGTGTATAGTCCTGAAAGGTGATCAAGCTTAGGAGACCCCAAATGACTTTCAAAAACTTCCTTATTGCCGGTATTGTAGGTGCAACGATGATCGCATCCTCAAGCGCCCTGCGCGCTGACGAGGCAGCAGAAAAAGCCGCAGAAGCCCGTCAGTCCGTGATGCAGCTATACGCTTTCAACCTTGGCCTGCTTGGCGGCATGGCTAAGGGTGCAGTCGAGTATGATGCGGAATCGGCGCAGGCGGCAGCAACGAATCTTCACACGCTCGCTTCCATGAATCAAATGACCATGTGGATTCCGGGCAGCGGACTGGATGTGCTTGGAGATGAAACAGATGCCCTGCCGGCGATTTGGGAAGCTGACAGCAAGGTTATGGATCATGCCCAGGAGCTGGTAGATGCGACCGCCGCGATTGAAACAGCCGCAGGCGCGGGAATCGAAGAATTGCGCGGAGCCATGCAACCTGTTGGCAAGGCTTGTGGCGGCTGCCACGAGTTGTATCGCCAGAAAGACTGAACACCCTTATTTTTGAAAACTTTGCCCGTGCAGCCGCCAGACTGCCCGGGCATCACTGTATGAGGTTACCATGCGAAAATTGCTTCGTTTTATCGTATTTTTAGCAGTTATAGCTGCAGCAATCGCATGGTATTTGTCCCGGCCGGAACCCTTGAAGGCGGACGCTGTCGCGGGGATTACCGGTGATCCGGTACGGGGTGAGAACGTGTTCTGGGCCGGAGGGTGTGCTTCATGTCATGCGGCGCCGAACAGCGAAGGAGAAGACAAGCTGGTGCTCGCGGGCGGCTATCGTATCAACAGCCCGTTTGGGACCTTTGTTTCCCCTAACATTTCGCCTTCGGCAAATGGCATCGGCGGCTGGTCGGATCTGGATCTGGCCAACGCGCTTATCCGGGGCTTGTCACCGGTTGGTAGCCACTACTATCCGTCGTTTCCCTATGGGACTTATACGAAAATGTCCCTACAGGATGCGGTCGACCTGAAGGCCTTCCTCGACACCCTACCCTTATCGGAAACTCAGAGCCAGCCGCATGAGCTTCCGTTTCCGGTCACGATACGCCGCTCTGTTGGCCTGTGGAAACGCATGTTTCTGACGGACGACTGGATTGTCCCGGTCGAAGGCGAGCAATTGGAACGGGGCCGTTATCTGGTCGAGGCGCTCGGCCATTGCGGAGAATGTCATACACCACGGAATGTTTTTGGGGCGTTGGATGAAACGCGCTGGCTGGAGGGCGCGGACAACCCATCCGGCGAAGGTCGTATTCCCGGTCTTGCCCCCGGTCAACTGAATTGGGGTGCCGATGACATCGCCTACTACCTCGAAACCGGTTTCACCCCGGATTACGACAGCGCTGGCGGCGAAATGGCAGCTGTAATCGCGAATACGTCTCAACTGACCGAAGAGGACCGCGCCGCGATTGCAGCTTATATCAAGGCCATTCCCTGAAACCGAAATGGCCTCAGGCCATTCCGAGCTTGACCTCTCGGGCTGCGCGCAGTCGCGCAAAATCCTCACCGGCGTGGTAACTGGATCGCGTCAATGGCGTCGCGGATACCATGAGAAAGCCCTTACCAATCGCCGCCTTCTCGTAGGCCGAGAACTCTTCCGGGGTCACGAACCGATCAATGGCATGGTGCTTGGGCGTAGGCTGGAGGTACTGACCGATCGTCAAAAAATCGATATCCGCGGCACGCATATCATCCATAACCTGCATAACGGCCTGTTTTTCTTCACCCAGTCCGACCATGATACCTGACTTGGTGAACATCGACGGGTCCAGTTCCTTGACCCGTTGCAACAGACGCAGTGAATGAAAGTAGCGCGCGCCTGGCCGTACCTCAGGGTACAAGCCCGGCACGGTTTCCAGGTTGTGGTTAAAAACATCGGGACGGGCCTCGACGACTTTTTCAAGTGCCGACGCATCACAACGAATGAAATCCGGTGTCAAGATTTCGATCGTGGTAGACGGGCTGCGGTGACGTACTGCGCGTATGGTTTGGGCAAAATGTTCCGCCCCGCCGTCCTCGATGTCGTCACGGTCGACCGAGGTTATCACGACGTGATTCAACCCAAGTTTTTCGACGGCGTGAGCGACCCTTCCCGGTTCGAACGCATCGAGATCTTCCGGGGGTTTACCTGTCGCGATGTTGCAGAAGGTACAAGCCCTTGTGCAGACTTCGCCCATAATCATCATCGTGGCATGGCCCTGCGACCAGCATTCGCCGACATTCGGGCAACCCGCTTCTTCGCAAACCGTTACCAGCTTGTTTTCGCGCATGATTCGAGCGGTATCGGCATAGCCCTTCCCGCCGGGTGCCTTAACACGGATCCAACTGGGTTTCTTCGGCTGTGCGTTATCGGGACGACGCGCTTTTTCCGGGTGACGCTGAGCAGGTATCTTGAGATCGCGCACGAAACGAATTCCTTCGGGTTTCAGTCCATTATCTGACCGCAACATAGTCCCCCATCGCCTGAAGTGCCAGTGGTCCTGGTGTTCAACAGTCGATAAGTGAACTGTTTCACAGTCACTTTAAGACAAAGATGCTAGGAGCTTGGCGGAAATTCTGTAATCTGGTCGCCGGGGCGCGACGATTTATGTATGGAAGGGCGACAGATGGCCAAGGAATGGGACGATTTCCAGAAAAACTTCAAAAAGATCCAGCAAAGCACAAAGTCCCTTAAACCTTCCGAAGGCGAAAAACTAAAGAAACAGTTAATCGCGGATCTCAACAAGGCATGGGATGAAGAAACACTAGTTCGCAAGGCCATCAAAAAAGCTCAGCAGAACGGCGCCAAGGCTGACAAACTGTCAAGTCTGCTGAAAGATCCTGATTTCTCGAACGCTTATAAAAGCTGGGTCAAAGCAACGACGGCGCACAAAGACCAGGTCAAAAGCCTAAAAAGTTATTCCGATGCCGCCAAGAAACACTATGACGATCTGAATAAGCAGTATGGTGAAGTCGCGAAAAACGTCAAGCAGAGCAAGGAACCCGAAGCCGCCAAAAAGAATATCAAGGCGACAATGAAGGATGCTCAGGATCACATGAAGATGCTTGAGCAGATCAATGCGATTTACGGCACCCTCAAGATGCCCGAGCTATTCTATGCCTCGAAAGAGGAAAAGACCATGGAAGTCATCATCAAGAAGGAATCCGGGAAAGGCGCGCCTGCTGCTCTTCCTAAAATTCTTGAAGATGCTGGCCGAAAGAAAGGCGAAAAGAACGCCAAAGCGCTTCATAAAAGCGCTATGAACGCTTTTGAAGAAGCGATCAAAGACTCGAAGATCAACGTGGAGTTCGCGAGAACCGACATGGATAAAGGTGAAGCCATGCTGGTGAGCCTGTCAAAACTTAACGACGATTTCCAGAGCGCGCAGAAAAAGCAGCTCAAGGAAATTGACAAGTCTCCCAATAAAAAAGACATCGAAGACACGATAAAATCGATCAACGCATTCAAACTTGAAGTCGAGAAAATAAAGAAAAAGGCGACTGCTGCGGTCAAAGCAGCGGAAAAGAGCTAAATTGCCATTCTCGGATTTTCCGATTGCCGGCTTGAATTCACGATTTTATTACCTTCTGCGCGAATAAGTTCTGCGAGTTCATCGAACCAACTGTCTATGGGCATCGAATCCCTGCGCACGAGGCCAATCGTGCGCGAGGGTTCGTCTTTCGGGAAACGCCGCAGACAAAGGCCAGGCGCAGCGATACATTCGTCTCGCGCCGCAAGTTCCGGCATCAACGTGTAGCCAAAACCTGCCGCGACCAGTCGAGACAAGGTGCCAAGCGAGGAAGCGCCCATGTTGATCCCCGCGCTATTGCGATCCTTGCCGCAAACTTCAAGCGCTTGATCAGTCAGACAATGACCATCTTCCAACAGCATCAGCTGTGAAGGTTCCAGTGTTTCCGGTTTCAGCATGGGGCTATCTGTTTCAAAACGTGAGAGCCGCGCCTCTGAACCGGCCAGCAAGAACCTGTCTTGAAAAAGGGGCGTTTCGATCAGTCCACTCGTTTCAACCGGCAAAGCGACAACAGCGACGTCGAGTTCCCCTGCAACCAGAGATGCCAGAAGTTGTTCTGTACGTGCTTCACGGACCTGAACTGCCAAAGACAGATCACCCGCACGTAGAGCGGCGAGCACGCCAGGGAGCAGATAAGGCGCGATTGTCGGTATCAAGCCGAGGGATAAGGATCTGTGGCTTCCGCTCCGCTCCCGGGACATACGTTCCAACTGCTCGGTCGCTCCGAGAACTTCCAGACTTAGCGCCAGAACTTCTCGCCCCAGAGGTGTCAACAAAACGTCGCGAGCCCGCCTTTCGACGAGCTCGCCACCCATCTCGCTTTCAAGCGCTTTGATCTGAACCGAGAGTGCAGGTTGTGAGATATTGCATGCCTCGGCAGCCCGACCAAAGTTGCGCTGCTCAGCCAATGCTTTGAAATAGGTAAGTTGACGGATCGTGAAAGCCATAACCTCACCTAATGGCATCGCGAAAGAGTCGCAAGCTTGGCTTATCGAGCTACCCAATCATCTGATCCGGACCGCTTTGCGTTTCGTAATGCCGACGCAGGCGTTGCAACGCGATCCGCAGCACGATCTTTCCCGATCTCGCTGACCAACCAAGCCGTTTTTCTGCAGTTTCCAAGCCTTCCAGAAAGCAGCAGCAACGCAGTGCCACGTCGCTCAGACCAGGGCCAAGATCAGAAAGCGCCTTTATGACCCGCTCGCGCGCCAATGCCGTACTCATTGAGCTCTCGCCACTTTCCACTAGCTCGGACTTTACGCCACCGGTCAGAAAGCTATCCCAGTTCTGGCCCAGCTTTGGACCCATCTGAGCCAGCTCAAAATCTTCGCGAAGTCTTTCCCCTGCCCGCACCAGACTATCGTTCAGGAATGGCTTTCCATTCCGGTCCCGGCGTCTTGCCAACGCTACAAGCGGGCTTTCAGTCATATTGTAGCGGACCCGTTTGGGTCGTTGGCCGTTGCCGTCTTCTTCGTCAGTTTCGTCCCATTGACTGCCCCGATAGGAAAATGGCCGTTGCTCGTCCTGAAAGCCGAGTTCCCGCTCGCTCCGCACCCTGTTTTCCTGCTCCGCCAACATCTGGCTCAACGCCGTCCGGCCTGTTGCGGTTATATAGTACCGGCTGATCCGCCCCGGGGCTGAACAGGTGATCCAGTCTTTGAGCGCCATGGCCTGAGCAATTCCGTTGTCCACCACAGCGGTCCGTGTACTTGCGCCACTGTCATCATCACGGACAACAACTGCCTTTTCCATATTCTCTGCCACGGCAAGAACGGCCCCGCTTTCGCAGAGGCGACGCAAGATACGAATTGCTTCTGTTTGCAGTTTGCGCGTATCGGGCAAACTCGTGGCACTGACTGGATTGGCTTGCATTTTGATCGTATTCCTCGTTCTTGATCCGCACCATTCACCAGCGGTCGAAATGACCGGCGCCGAGCAACAGTATATGCTCGCAAGCATGGACAGCGCTGAATCGACAAGAGGATCATCTCGGCGGCTTTCCGTTCTTCGTATTTGGCGAAGAATTGTGGAAGCGTGGCAGCCTACCTCTCGTGCAAGATCCCGGATCGATTTCCCATTCTCGATATGTTGGAGATACCGCGCCGCATAATCCGGAACCCATCGCGGGAGCGATAATTCGGGAAAGTCCTTTGTCATATCCCGGTTCCTGAGATCATGGGAATTGCTCGCGAATTTTCACGGATTGTTAACCACAACTCTGGGTGGAAATGGTTACATGTTAGTTAATACCTTGGATGACCTCATTAGAGTAACTGTTTCATAAACAAGGGTGAAACCTCCGTGCGCACATCCGCCCCTTTCAGCAACACCAGCTGAATTCGTGCAAGACATGGACCCTCGCAAAGCACGCGATCGACTTGAGAGGATCTTGAATGCAAGACATTCTAAGCATGTTAAAGCAGCTTCACCGGCCGCGATTACTTGTCCGCGCCGCTCGTTTAGGGGCACAGGAATACAATCGCGATCGCCACCTGAAACGATTATTGGGATATCATACCTTACCGCGTGCCTCGTCGGTGCTGATCCAGTTGATTGAGGCCGAAAGGATCCTTGATGAGCAGCGGCGGTCGGACGACGCAGGTTACTCGTTGCCGAAGCATATCGATTTTCTGATCGCGATAATGGGAGAAGCACGGCTGATGTCGGTCAGCCGGAGCGACGCTTCTCAGGAATGATTTCGGCCCGGCTGTTGCCAGAGCCGAAATCCAAAACTGAACTGACGATTACATGAACGCGTCGGGCATACTGCTTTTCTTTTCAGCGATGTAACTGTTCAGCGCTTCTTCGATGGCAGGGTCCAGAGAGGGTTGCTGATACGTATCCAACAAGTGCGCAACTCGAGCGGTTGCAAGCGCCTGTGTATCCGGAGCACCTTGCTCCTGCCACGTTTCGAATGGTCTGTAGTCCAACAGGTTCGTCCGCCAGAACGCCGTCTTGAAATTGGCCTGCGTATGGGCGCATCCAAGGTAATGGCCGCCGGGTCCGACCTCTGCGATGGCCCCCATCGCCTGATCGTCCTCGGTTACGTTTACGCCCTGAGCCAATTTGTGAAGAACACCCAGTTGATCAGCATCCATGACGAATTTTTCGTAGCTTGATACCAGACCACCTTCCAGCCAACCACAGGAATGGAGCATGAAGTTCACGCCGCCAAGCAACGCGGCGTTAAGCGTATTCGCAGTTTCATAAGCAGCCTGCGCATCTGGCAACTTGGATGCGCAGAGGCCGCCACCTGAACGGAACGGGAGGTTGAGACGCCGCGCAAGTTGACCTGCGCCATACAGAATCTGCGAAGCTTCCGGCGTTCCGAAGGTCGGTGCACCGGAATTCATATCGATCGAGGTCACGAAAGCCCCAAAGATCACCGGAGCCCCGGGGCGAACCAACTGATTGTAGGCGACGCCTGCCAGAACCTCGGCCAGAACCTGCGTAAGGGTGCCGGCAACTGATACTGGCGCCATAGCCCCGCCCACGATGAACGGCGAAAGTATGCAGGCTTGGTTATTGGCCGCATAGACTTCCATCGCCCCCATCATGACGTCATCAAAGGTCAACGGAGAGTTCACGTTGATCAGAGATGTCATCACAGTGTTTTCCTGAACGAAATCCTGACCGAACAGAATGCCGCACATATCCACCGAATCCTGCGCCCGGCTGGGATCGGTTACCGACCCCATGAACGGCTTGTCGGTTAGCGTCATATGCGCATGGATCATGTCCAGATGGCGTTTGTTCACAGGTACATCGGTCGGCTCACATACCGTACCACCGGAATGGTGCAGCCATTTGGACATATGCCCCAGCTTCACGAATTTCCGGAAGTCGTCCATCGTTGCGTACCGGCGCCCACCGTTGGCATCGCGCACGAAAGGCGGGCCATAGACCGGAGCGCAAACAAGATTCTTACCGCCGATCACGACGCTTTTCTCGCTGTTGCGCGCGTGTTGCGTGAATTGCGAAGGTGCCGTCGATATCAACTTGCGTGCCAAACCACGCGGGATACGAACCCTTTCGCCTTCCACTTCAGCACCGGCATCGCGCCAGCGATCCAGGGCCGCCGGGTTGTTGACGAAGTTGACACCGATTTCCGCCAAAACAGTCTCAGCGTTTGTTTCGATCACCTCCAGTGCTTCCTCGGACAGGATCTCGAAGTTCGGAATATTCCGTTCGATATACTTGGCGGTTTCGATCACGACTGCAGTTCGTTCTGCCCGGCGCGCCGCGCCGCCACCACCGCGTCCTCTGCGTCTTGCGCTTGCTTCTGTCATTTGCCGGGCCTCCGCCATGAAGATTTTTGAACGCTTCCATACCTTAGCCCACCAAGTGAACTGATCAGAATTGCGTCGCTTGAAGTGAAAAAGCGACATTCGCATTCAGAAGCAAGTCAAAATGATCCTAAAGCCGGGCTTTCATTCACAAGGCCCGCATCCACAGTAAATCCGGATTGGTCATGCAAGCCTCTTGCCTCTCCTCCCCGCGCCGCCTAATCAGCAAATATGAGCCAGATTTCCCACGAACGCCTTCTCATCATCGACTTTGGCAGCCAGGTGACGCAGCTGATCGCGCGACGCCTGCGCGAACTGAATGTCTATTGCGAAATTCATCCGTATCAGAACGTCACGGATGACTTCCTCAAGGAACTCGCACCCAAAGCCGTGATTTTTTCCGGCGGTCCCGACTCGGTGGTTCGCGAAGGTTCGCCCCGTCCTCCGCAGTCGGTCTACGATCTTGGCGTACCGATCCTTGGGATCTGCTATGGTCAGCAAGTCATGATGCAGGATCTTGGCGGCAAGGTCGAAGCCGGTGAAAGCCACACGGCCGAATTCGGACGCGCTTACGTAAAACCTACAGAGCAAAGAATCGATCTACTTGCTGGCTGGTTCTTAGAGGAACGCGAACAGGTCTGGATGAGTCATGGCGATCATGTGAGCGAAATCGCTCCTGGATTTGCTGTCTATGGCACCTCGCCCGGCGCCCCATTCGCCATCACCGCCGATCTCGAAAGACGGTTCTATGCTGTGCAGTTCCACCCCGAGGTGCACCACACACCGAACGGCAAGACGATCTACGAAAACTTCGTCCGCGACGCTGGGTTCTCGGGTGACTGGACGATGGACGCCTACCGCGAAGAAATGGTCAAGAAGATCAGGGAGCAGGTCGGTGATTCACACGTTATTTGCGCCTTGTCGGGGGGCGTAGACAGCTCTGTAGCTGCAGCTCTGATCCACGAAGCCATTGGCGAACAGTTGACATGCGTGTTCGTGGACCATGGGTTGCTGCGTCTGAACGAAGCCGACGAGGTTGTCGGCATGTTCCGCGATCACATGAACCTCAAGGTGATACATGCGCAGGAGCAGGACCTTTTCCTTGGTGAGCTGGAGGGCGTGTCCGACCCGGAGACCAAGCGCAAGATCATCGGAAAACTCTTCATCGATGTTTTCCAGAAATACGCGGACCAGATCGAAGGCGCGGGTTACTTGGCTCAGGGTACGCTCTACCCGGATGTCATTGAATCCGTTTCATTTTCTGGCGGCCCTTCGGTCACGATCAAAAGCCATCACAACGTAGGTGGTCTGCCTGAAAAGATGGGTCTTAAACTGGTCGAACCGCTTCGGGAACTGTTCAAAGACGAAGTGCGCGAACTGGGCCGTGAGTTGGGCCTTCCCACCAGTTTCATCGGTCGCCATCCCTTCCCCGGCCCCGGTCTCGCTATCCGTTGCCCCGGAGAAATCACGCGCGACAAACTGGAAATCCTCCGAAAGGCGGACGCGGTCTATATTGACCAAATCCGCAAGCATGGCCTGTACGATGAAATCTGGCAGGCGTTCGTTGCGATTCTGCCGGTACGTACCGTAGGCGTGATGGGTGACGGGCGCACCTATGACTACGCCTGCGCCCTGCGCGCGGTGACTTCTGTCGATGGCATGACGGCGGATTATTATCCCTTCAGCCATGAATTTCTTGGTGAAACGGCCACTCGTATCATTAACGAGGTAAAGGGCATTAACCGTTGCACTTACGATATCACCTCGAAACCGCCCGGAACAATCGAGTGGGAGTGAAACGCTCCCTTTTGATCGCCCAGAACAGGACATGACCGGAAAGATACGATGAGCAGTACCGTCAAAGCCGCTCTTTGGATGATCGGCGCCATCGTATCTTTTTCTTCAATGGCGGTTGCCGGACGCGAAGTAGCCTACGCGCTCGATACATTCGAAATCATGATGTATCGCAGCCTTATTGGCCTTTTCGTCGTATGCCTCGTGCTGACGGCGACTTCGAACTGGCACGTGGTCAAGCGAGATAAACTCGGAACTCATGTGATCCGGAACCTCGCCCATTTTTCGGGCCAGAACCTTTGGCTTTACGCGGTTACAGCCATTCCGCTAGCGCAGGTTTTTGCGCTCGAGTTCACATCACCCCTCTGGGTCTTGGTCCTGTCACCGCTGGTGCTTGGGGAAAGACTAACACGCATGCGCAGCCTCTGCGCCCTCGTAGGGTTTTTCGGCATTCTCGTCGTGGCCCGCCCCAGCCCGGAAACCATCAACCCCGGCGTTCTGGCCGCCGCCGCCGCCGCACTCTTCTTTGCGACGACGAATATCGTGACAAAACGGCTGACCCGAACCGAAACAACCGGCAGCATCATGCTCTGGCTTACCGCGATGCAATTGGTCATGGGGCTAATCGCAGCGGGTTATGACGGCGATATCGCCCTCCCGGGCCTTGCCGAGCTCCCCATGGTCATCGTCATCGCAATCGGTGGCCTGACGGCGCATTTCTGTCTGACTAATGCGCTTTCCATCGCGCCGGCGTCGGTTGTGATTCCTTTTGACTTTGCGCGGCTGCCGACAATCGCGATCGTCGGCATGATTTTCTACAACGAGGCGCTCGATATCTGGGTACTTGTCGGCGCGGCACTGATATTCGGCGCCAATTACATGAATATCCTGAATGAAACCCGCAGGAATCGGGTCGCCTGATATGTCGCTCTGCTGCCAGATACGGGCATGGTAGAGCAAAAGAACATATCCGGACGGGCGTGGGTAGAGATGGGCCTGCTCGGAGTTATCTGGGGCGCAAGTTTCCTTTCGATCCGCCTCGCCCTTAACGAAATACCGGTGCTTACGCTCGTGCTTCACCGCGTAGGATGGGCAATGCTCGTTCTGTGGGGCGTTGTCTTACTCATGCGCTTGCCGCTACCGCGAGACATACGAACATGGTGGGCCTTCTTGGTCATGGGCGTGGTCAACAACGTCATCCCATTCGCGCTTTTGGCTTGGGGCCAGTTGCATATCGAAACCGGCCTTGCATCGATCCTTAACGGCACCACCGCAATCTTTGGCATCATCCTAGCTGCTATCTTCTTCGCGGACGAAAGGCTTACGGCAAACCGGGTGATCGGCGTGCTGCTCGGATTCGTCGGCGTAGCCTTCGCACTGGGGATCGAGTCTCTGGCGAGCTTTGATCTGCGTTCCATCGCACAGCTGGCCGTACTTGGCGCAACGCTCAGCTACGGACTGGCAAGCTGCTGGGCGCGCGCAAGGCTAAGCCACCTGCCCCCTCAGATAGCCGCCGCCGGGATGTTGACGGGGTCAACGGTCGTACTGCTCCCTCTTGCCTTGATTTTCGATGGCCCAATACAATTCTCCCTGATGCCCGTCACATGGGGCGCCATCGCCTATTATTCACTCCTTGGTACGGCCGGAGCGTTCTTACTCTATTATCGCATCCTTGGGATGGCGGGCAGCGGCAACCTCATGCTGGTCACGCTGATCGTACCGCCTATCGCAATCGTTCTGGGGGCCGTCGTCCTTGGAGAAGAACTGCGCCCAAGCGCCTATGTGGGATTTGCAATTCTGGCGCTCGGCCTTCTGATCCTGAACAACACGTTGAAACTTCCCCGCATGCTCAAGATTGACCCCACCAACGCGCCTAAGTAGCTAGGACAAAACAAAGGATCGGGTCACCCATGCTGTACTCATCGGCCAGCGAATGGCGCGCGGCGGCGCATAAACGTGTCTTGTTCTTCGGGATGTCGGGTCTCGGCAAGACATTCCTGTCCAACATGCTGCGCAGCGCCGGGGACTGGTTTCACTACTCCATCGATTACCGCATCGGTACGCGCTACATGGGCGAATACATCGCCGACAATGCCAAGGCCGAAGCGATGAAGGTGCCTTTCCTCAAGGAAATGCTCCTGTCGGATTCGATCTACATCGGTTCGAACCTAACCTTTGAAAATCTCAAACCCGTCTCCGCCTATCTTGGCAAGCCCGGCGACCCATCGAAGGGCGGGCTCGAAATGGATGAATATCGCAGACGGCAGGAACAGTTCAGGCAGTCAGAAATCCATGCTCTCATGGACACCCAGTATTTCATCGAACGCGCCGGTCGGCTTTATAATTACCCGCATTTCATCTGCGATACGGGCGGGTCGATCTGTGAATGGGTTGATGCTGACGACCCGAATGATCCGATCCTCAAGGAATTGAACCGTCATACGCTGATGGTTTGGATCAAAGGCGACGAGGCCCACACCCAGGAACTCATCCGCCGTTTCGACAAAGCGCCCAAGCCAATGGCCTATCAACCGGAATTTCTGGCCTCCGTATGGGACGAATACCTACGGGAAAAGAATGCTGCGCCTGAAGAGGTCGACCCCGACGCCTTCATCAGGTGGACATACTCCAAGGCCCTGGCACACCGGCAGCCCCGCTATGAAGCAATGGCAAAATGGGGTGTTACTGTAACCGCCGATCAGGTGTCTCATGTCAAAACCGAGCAGGATTTTGAGAACCTGATCGCCGAATCCATCGAGGCGAAGGATTAACATCCGGACAAAGCTGTTTTGCTAGCGTCTTGGCAATTGCAAAACCGTCCCATATCTAATCGCCGCACCAAATCCGAAAGTTTCGATATGCCTATCAAGATCCCGGCCAGTTTGCCCGCCTACGACGTACTCACGCGCGAGGGCGTCATGGTGATGGATGAAGATCAGGCCGCTCGTCAGGACATTCGACCACTTCGGATCGGTCTTCTGAACCTGATGCCAAAAAAGATTCAGACAGAAAACCAGTTCGCCCGGTTGATCGGTGCCACGCCGCTCCAGATCGAACTGTCCCTCATCCGGATGAGCGAACATCAGACCAGGAACACGGCGGCCGAGCATATGGAGAGCTTCTATCGTCCGTTCAGCGATGTCCGCGACGAAAAGTTCGATGGTTTGATCATCACCGGCGCACCGATCGAACACCTTGATTTCGGGGACGTCACTTATTGGGACGAGATCACGCAGGTCTTTGACTGGACACAGACGAATGTGCATTCAACCTTTGGCGTCTGCTGGGGCGGCATGGCGATGATCAACTATATGCACGGCGTCAAGAAACACATACTCGAGCACAAGGCATTCGGGTGTTTCCGGCATAGGAACCTCGCGCCTGCCTCGCCCTACCTGCGGGGTTTCTCGGACGATTTCGTCATTCCCGTCAGCCGCTGGACAGAGATGAAACAGGATGAAATCGCTGCCGTCGATGGCCTGACGACACTCTTGGGCAGCGACGAAGTCGGACCCTGTCTTGTCGAAGATCCCGCCCATCGCGCGATCTACATATTCAACCATTTCGAATATGATCGGGACACGTTGAAACAGGAATACGACCGCGATGTCGAAACCGGCACGGCGATCAATGTTCCCGTCAACTATTATCCGGACGATGATCCATCTCAGCCGCCCAAGAACAGATGGCGCAGCCATGCGCATCTGCTTTACGGGAACTGGATCAACCAGATCTACCAATCGACTCCATTCGACATCAACGACATAGGTAGATCCTGAGGGGCGCCCGACTTCGCTCGGAACGCTAAGGTCGGCCATACATGGATTTGCGTTAAGCCTTTTAACATTCCATATTGCAAAGACCACAGCGAGAAGGATTCTCCATCATGGATCTGCCTTTTGACGGTGCGATCAGCACATTCCTGAGCGAAGAAGCCCCCGATGAGGTTCGAAAGGCGATCAAACGCGCTGACAAAGATGAGATCCTCAATCCCGCCTACCCCCATTCCGAGCGTATGTCCCGAAAGACATACGAGAAAGATCTCGAAAAGCTGCAAATCGAACTCGCCAAGATGCAGGCCTCGATGCAGACCAGCGGCCAACGCATCGCAATCTTATTCGAGGGTCGCGACGCAGCCGGCAAGGGCGGCACGATCAAGCGGTTTCGCGAAAACCTGAACCCCCGTACCGCTCGTGTCATTGCCCTGCCGAAACCGAGTGAGGCGGAAAGAGGCCAATGGTATTTCCAGCGATACATCTCTCACCTGCCAACCAGCGGTGAAATGTGTTTCTACGACAGAAGCTGGTACAACCGCGGCGTCGTGGAAAAGGTTTTCGGTTTCTGTACAGACGAAGAGCGCGAGCGTTTTTTTCGGCAGGTTACTCCCTTGGAAACCGCGTTGGTCGGCGATGGCATTCACCTTTTCAAATTCTGGCTGAACGTGGGGCGAGCCGAGCAGTTGCGCCGGTTCCTGAAGCGTGAATCGGATCCGTTGAAGCAATGGAAGCTCAGCAAGATCGATGTCGAAGGGCTTCGGAAATGGGATGAGTATTCAGCTGCGATTGCTGAAACGCTTGACCGTACGCATAACGCAACCACCCCGTGGACTATTATCCGTTCAGACGACAAGCGCCGTGCCAGGCTAAATGCAATCCGGACGGTTCTGCATGGCGTGGACTATGAAGGCAAAGACAACAAAGCCATCGGAAAGATCGACGATAACATTTGCGGCTCACCGGAAATCTGGGATGCCTAAGCGGGGATACCATCACGGCAACCTGCGTCAGGCTCTAGTCGATTCTGCACTTGAATTGATCCGGGAAAAAGGCCCGACCGGTTTCACCCTGTCCGAGGCGGCGAAACAGGCGGGCGTTACACCTGCCGCCGTCTATCGTCATTTCGAGGGGCGCGAAGATCTGATCGCAGAAGCGGCGCGACAGGGATACGAAATCTTCGCTGACCTGATGCAATACGCCTATGACAAGGGCCAGCCCTCGGCATTGGCCGCATTCGAGGCAACAGGTCGTGCCTATCTGGCATTCGCACGAAAATACCCCGGGCATTACATCGCGATGTTCGAAAGCGGCATCTCGGTGAACCGGACACCGGAACTCGCAGCGATCTCCCAAAAGGCACGATCGGTTCTTGAACGCGCCGCTACCGATCTCAGCAAAAAGATTCCGCCGGAAAAACGCCCTCCTCCGGCAATGTTTTCCGCCCATATCTGGGCGATGAGCCACGGCGTCGTCGAACTCTTTGCACGGAACTCCCCCGGTACTCAAAGCCCGTTTCCAGCTGATGAACTGCTCGAAACCGGTATCGGAGTGTACCTTCGAGGTCTTGGTCTGATTGATCCGGACGGTTGAACCGCCTTGCGCCGTATCTGCGCAACTCATAAAATCTCACCAAATACCCAACACTCTCAAAGGCCCGCTGCATTGTCTCCAATTCTTTCTGATACGACACTGATCCGCCGCTCCCGCCTAAGGGAGCTCAAGGATCGAGAGCGCGCCTATCACGATCTGCAATTTCTGAAATGCCTGCCCAAAGCTTCGCGCAGCGCCTGTCTCGACATGCTGGATAGATCGCACTCGCAAGTCCGTCAGGACCTTTTTGCCCTGTCAGCGCTCGATTTCAAAAACAACGGCTTCTTTGTCGAATTCGGCGCGACCAACGGTGTCGAGCTATCGAATTCCCTACTGATGGAGCAAGAGTTTGGCTGGTCAGGTATTCTCGCAGAACCTGCGCAAGGTTGGCACAGCGCGTTGCGGCAAAACCGCAAAGCCAAGATCGATACACGCTGTGTCTGGAAAGAAAGCGGACACGAAGTTCAGTTCACCGAGACCGCCAGCGCCATCAACTCTTCCATATCGACCTTCGTCAAAACTTCCCGCAAGATGCGCGGGCAAAGCTATACGGTCGAAACGGTCTCATTGAACGACCTTCTGGAAAGCCACGACGCCCCGGCGGAAATCGACTACATCTCGATCGACACCGAAGGCAGTGAATTTGATATTCTGAATGCCCTCGATTTCGACCGGTGGTCATTTCGTGTCATGACAGTTGAGCACAATTTCGAACCACAGAGGGAGCAAATTCAGGAGTTGCTCAAGTCCAAGGGATACACCCACGTTTACCCCGAGGTGTCCCGGTTCGACGATTGGTATCTGAGAACCTAGAATTGCCGCGGAAACGGTTTAGACCGTTTCACGGCCTCTTTCCACAAGCGATCCCGGTTATTCTGAGCCGTCGCGGAATAGTCGTTGCCAAGTATGATGTCAGCGACCCTTGCCGCAGTCAGCACGGTATTTTCGCCGTCCAATTCGGTTTTGATCCGAAAACTTTGCAGCTTTGATTTCGCCTTTTCCCAGCGAGCAGCCAGACGCTTTCGACTGACATCAGAAACACCTTCGGAAATCAATTTCTCAAGGATTTCGCTTTCGCCCTTAATGGCCGCGTATTCACGAAGCCGCCGGATAACATCCTGCTGTTCCTCAACCCCATGGCCTTTGTGGTCGGCCAGCACAAAGCGAAACCAAGCGGCATAGTCGGGTTTTTCCTCGACTTCTAGAATGTGTCGAACCGTTTCCATAACCTGAAAAAATGCCCCCCGGACGCTGGTTCCGAAATCAGCTACATCGCGCATCTGGTCCGCATTGTTCTCGGCGGCAAATCGTGCAGCGGGATTGCTGGCGTCTTTCTTTATGGCCTTCGAGTTATGGGCCGCCCCGGTGCTGGCAGCACTCTTGCCGCTGATCGTTATCGGATGTCGCAGGTCAAAGTGCCTGGCATTCTGAAATACTGCAAGATCAGTAAAGTAAAGATCCGGACTGGTTCCATTGAAGAAAACGCCGTTGGCCGCGCGATTTTTTTCCATGAAAGCACGGGAGGCAGCGCCGTGATAGATCGTCGGCGCACGGAAATCCTCGTAATCCGCCTGCAGAAGTTTAGATTTCATCGCCTTCATATCGATCTGCTCGAGTGCACCGAACAGGAACTTTTTCTCAAACCGAACGCCACCGTTCTTGCCAGAGTAATTATCGGTCACCCAACCAAACGTGGGAATAGACCAGCTAAGCGAGTCCGGTTGAAAATGCTCAATGACTTCCCTGAAGACCGAAAACTGTTGGGGAATAAACGCATCGTCGTCCCCAATATAGATGATATAATCGCCCGTCGCATGAGACAGGGAAAACTCGAAATTCTGCCGCATTGAGATACGCGTCCCGGTGTTGATAACCTTGAGACGCGGATCTTTTATCTCGGCCAGAACTTCATCTGTGTCGTCGGTGCTGGCATTATTGCTAACGATGATCTCGATATCGTCATCATCAATGTCCAACACGGTCTGCAGACAATGGCGCAGGTAGAATGCACGCTCACGCGTAGGGATAATGATGCTTACGCGCATATCCTTTATCCGATGCGTTTCAGAAAACCATCCGGCGCCACGGAGACCAGCAACTTATGGTCGATGTTTTTGTCGATTTCGAATTCAGGGTGCGATTTGAGATATGCGTGTAGCGCCGTCTTGGGATTATCCCCGGGGCCCCAGGGGCGATCACCGAACATATCTGCGGGAAGATCTTCGATGACCGTATCGAAGACAACGCAATAGCTGTCTTTGCTCACGAGTGGCGCGTAAGCCTCAAGCTCCGCAAGGACGTGCTCATGCGTGTGATTGCTATCAAGGCAGACCAGAACACGCTTGTACCTGCCTGCGATCATTTTGACCTTTTCGATGATCTCGCTGTCGATACTCGAACCTTGGATCATCTCGATACGGCTTGCCATTGGATGCGCTTCGATAGCCGCCTTGTTGTGGGCACGTATATCGATATCGACACCCAGAACTTTTCGTTCGGATTTCGAAGGATCGATATTCTTACCGGCTTCAATCGCATCACACATGTCAAGCATCGCGAGAGCGGACGCGGACATGATCAGCGAGCCACCATGGGCAATACCGGTTTCGATGATGAGATCCGGCTTTATCTGCCAGATCAGCTCCTGCATCGCGACCATGTCCTGAGGGTACTGGATGATAGGACGACCAAGCGACGTAAAGGTATAGGAGTATTTCTTGGCATTAACCAACCGCATCCATTCATTGGACGCTGCGGCGATATCCTGATCCTTGCCAAGCTCGCGGATGATCTCTTGCCGTTCCTGCTCGAATTCCTTGATCGGATCCATGTCAAATCTCTCTTTTCACGTTGAAACCGGCCGTGCCGGGATACCTGTAACGACGGTATTCGCTGGAACGTCGCAGGTCACTGTCGCCCCTGCGCCTACCACAGAGCCCGCCCCGATGTGAAGCCGCGGCAGAACCGTTGCCCCTGCCCCGATGAACGCATTTTCGCCGACACGCACACAGCCACAAAGCGTCGCTCCGGGCGCAACATGCACACCATCAGCAAGATTGCATTCGTGATCGACAACTGCACCGTGATTGACGATCACACCACGGCCAATCCTCGCGTCAGCGGCCAGCACGGACTGCGCCATCACATGCGATCCTTTGCCAACGACTGAAGACGGTGCACAATGCGCCAAGGGATGGATCAATTCCGGCGTTTCGATACCGCTCGCCGCGAAAAGATCAAGGATCTCTAACCGATCCGCGCCACGTCCGCCACCGATTGCGACTAGGCCCCTAAGATCGTCTGACCGAAACTTCTCCAGTAAAGCTCTGAACCCCTCAATCCCCACTGCAACAGGAACGTCATCCTGAATTGCCTCAGCATTCCGATCATTGTCGATCAACGCGACAATCCTGTCGTTTGTCCCAATCATATCTCGTAGAACGCGAGCATGTCCCGAGCTACCCCAGACCACAAAACGGCGTTCATCCATCCAGCAGACCTCGGATCACCGCGCACACCCGATCAATGTCGTCATCCGTCATGTCATGATAACTTGGCAGGTTCAGCGCACGTGCTGCAATGTCTTCGGCCACCGGTGTCGCAAACCGGTTTTCGAAGAAATCCAATTCGGACAGCGGGCTAAAGAACACGCGCGCATCGATATCTGCCGATTGAAAAGCAGCAATTGCCTTATCTCTCGTGACGCCGGTCTTCTTGTCAAAGACAACTGTCGGCATCCAGGCACCGTTCACCACATGGTCCGGTTCCGGGTTCATCGCAATACTGTTGCTTGGAAAGAGCCGCTGCTTGTAGGCGGCAAGGATTTCCCGCTTACGCGAGGCAAGCTCTTCTGCCCGCTCAACCTGAGCACAGCCAATGGCAGCCTGAACGTTCGAAATCTTGTATTTGAACCCGATCATGTCCGGCCAGAACTGTCTTGTCTGCTGCCGCGACCTCCCATGATTGCTCAGCGTGAGGACAGTTTCGTAGAGATCGGGGGCGTTGGTAACGAACATTCCGCCTTCGCCCGTCGTCATCGTCTTGGTGCCATGGAAGGAAAACGTACCGAACCTCCCCATGGAGCCGGCTCTCTGGCCCCGATATTGTGACCCCAGTGCTTCTGCAGCGTCCTCGATCAACGTTACCCCATGGCGTTCCGCAATATCCTGCAACGCGGCCATATCGCAGAGGTTGCCATAGATATGCGTCGCCACTATGGCCTTGGTCTTTGGCGTAATGGCGGCCACGACTTTGTCCGGATCGATGCACCAGGATACAGGGTCCACGTCCACAAAGACTGGCGTGGCCCCCAAATGGACAATCGGCGCAGCTGTGGCGATCCAGTTCGTGTCGGCAAGGATGACCTCGTCACCGCCAGAAATGCCAAGCGCCGCAAGCCCCATGTGCATCGCGCCCGTGCAGCTTGACGTGGCAATCGCGTATTCGACCCCCAGATACTCACGAAACCCCGCCTCGAACCGGTGAATGTAGTCGTAACACTGTGCCCCCCAACCATTGCGGGCTGCATCCGTCGCGTATTCGACTTCAAGGTCGGTTATGGACGGGCGCGTATAGGCGATTCGGCTCATGAGATTTTCATCTCCGGTACTGCAGTGACGAATTTCGTGCCGAGATCAGAAAGTTCAGCAAGTTGAGCCCTGACTTCGGGCATGATGTTCCAAGGAAACACGACAAGGTAATCCGGTCGGTCCACATCAAGCGCGGAAGGCGGGCGAATTGGAATGTGGCTGCCCGGCAAATACTTGCCCTGCTTCGACGCTGCCGCATCACACACAAACGGGATCAGGTCGGGTTTAATTCCCGCGAAATTTGCAAGGGTGTTTCCTTTTGCTGCCGCGCCATATGCCGCCACAGATTTCCCATCCCGCCGCGCGTCCAGCAAGAACCGAAGAAAATCGTTCCGGACGCTTTCCGCTTTGGACTGGAACTCCGAATAAAATTCATCTTCCTCCATGCCGCGCCGACGTTCCTCTGCCAGCAGTTCCGCGACTTTGGACCGGGACGCATGATCGGCCTTTTCGCGACAGGCGTAGACTCTCAGCGATCCACCATGGGTCGGCAGTTCTTCGACATCAAAAACCCTAAGCCCGGCGGACGCCATGATCTTTGTTACGCTCAACAGCGACAGATACGAAAAATGTTCATGGTAAACTGTATCAAACTGGTTGAATTCGACCAATCGCATCAAATGCGGGAATTCCAGCGTGACCACACCTTGCGGCTTTAAGGATTCAGTAAGGCCCAAGGTAAAGTCATTAATATCAGGTACATGCGCGTATACGTTGTTTCCAAGGATTAAGTCCGCTCGCGGCAGTTCCTTTGCCATTTCCTCGCCAAAGAACTCTTGAAGCACAGGGATTCCCAGCGCCTCGGCAGCTTCGGCCGTGCTTTTTGTCGGTTCGACACCCAGACAGGGAATGTCTCTCTCAAGGAAGTTTTTCAGCAGGTAGCCGTCATTCGACGCAACCTCGATAACATGGCTGTCGGAAGTCAGGGACAGACGATCCACGATCATGTCGACATATTCCGCCGCATGCGCCAGCCAGCTCTTCGAGGTCGAGGAAAAATAGGCGTAGTCTTCGGTAAATAACTGATCTGCGTCAGCAAAATCTTCTGTCTGCACAAGTCGGCAAGATGAGCAAACCCAAAGCCGCAAGGGAAAAGTAATCTCGGGATGCGATAGATCCTCAACGGTCAAATAAGCATTCGACGGCGGCGCATGACCGAGATCAAGAAACTTGAGCGTAAGCTCTGTTTTACAGTGGCGGCATTCATTGGTCACAGCGGAGGAACGTCCTTTAATCGAGGAAGTGCGGTATCACGCTCAGACAGATTGCGCGGCTCAAGCGGCCAGTCAATTCCAAGCGCAGGATCCAGAGGATTTACGCCGCCCTCGGATGACGGAGCGTAGGGCGTTGAATGAAAATACTGGAGTTCTGAGTTCGACTTCAATGTCTGGAAGCCATGGGCAAAACCTTCGGGAATGTAGATCGCATTACGGAGATCTCCGCTCAACTCGACTGTTAAAAACTCGCCGAAAGTCACTGAATCCGAACGTAAATCCACGATGAAATCCGCAACGCATCCTTGCAGGCATCGTACCAGTTTCACTTCCCTATTCGGAGACCGCTGAAAGTGCATGCCACGTAATGTTCCGACCTCGACGCTATGTGACATGTTGATCTGCGGCCAGTTCGTGTTGAGCCCATGTGCCGCAAACTCTTCATCGCAATACATACGTGCGAAGAACCCGCGCTCATCTGACCGCGGCTCCAATTGCACCTCGTAAGCGCCTGACAATGAGAGAGGAATAAAATTCATCCAGACATCTCGAAATCACGGATTTGCGCTAAGGTCACAGGCAGGACGTCGCCACCTTCGGCAGCAGTCTTGTACCATTGCATGGTCTCCCGGACACTTCTTTCGAAATCCCAGCGTGGTGCATACCCAAGTTCGTTGCGTGCTCTTTCGATTCCAAGACTTAGCTGACCGGCCTCGTGCGGCGCTCCAGGTTGGGATGCATCCTCCCAATTCCCGTGCCACGAATTTAGGGCCGTGCTCACCAAATCTCGTACCGGCCGCACATCGCCCGTTTCCGGCCCGAAATTATAGCTCTCGGAAATTTTGCCACCCTCGTACAACGCCTCGGCAAGCAACATGTATCCGGACAGGGGTTCGAGAACATGTTGCCACGGTCTGGATGATTTGGGGTTCCGGACTGGTAGGGTTTTCCCGACAGACAGCGCCCGGGCAAGGTCGGGCAGAATTCTGTTCGCGGCCCAGTCACCGCCGCCGATCACGTTGCCGGCCCGAGCCGTAGCGACACGCACGTTGTGATCCGCAAAGAAGGACTTTCGCCAGCTTGAAATCAGCAACTCACAGGCCGCTTTGCTGGCGCTGTAAGGATCATGGCCGCCAAGCCGGTCTTCTTCGCGATACGGGTAAATCCATTCGCGATTTTCGTACACCTTGTCAGTAGTGATCATAACCGCGGCACAAGGTTTTTCTAGCTCGCGCAGCGCTTGCAAAACATGCGCCGTCCCCATCACGTTCGTATCCCAATTGGTCAGGGGGTCCTCATAGGACGCAAGCACAAGCGGCTGGGCAGCCAGATGGAAAAGAACGTCCGGCTGGACCTCAATGACCTTACGCCGAACCGTTTCATAGCTGCGAATATCGCCGATCGAATGGTTCAGACGATCCGCCAAGTGTAACTGTTCGAATAGCGAAGGATCCGTTTCAGGTTCTAATGCGATACCTGAGACTTTGGCGCCAAGACCCGACAACCAAAGAGATAACCAGCTACCCTTGAAACCGGTATGACCGGTTACCAGAACTGATTTCCCCTGCCAGAACCCCGCCATCGAATTCATTTCCACGTGTGCCAAGGAGCGGAACCGGACGCCCACATCTCCTCGAGCATGGCCTTGTCACGCATCGTGTCCATCGCCATCCAAAACCCATCGTGCTTCCAGAGACCGAGCTGACGGTCATCCGCCAACTCCTCTAAAGGTCCGGTTTCAAAAACCGTATCATCGCCTTCAATCCGGTCAAAAACCGACGGCTCACAAACCATGAAACCGCCATTCACCCAGCGATTGTCACCTTTCGGCTTTTCTTGAAAACGGGTTACGCGGTTGCCTTCGATTCCCAGTGCACCAAAACGTCCGGCTGGAAGAATTGCCGTCAAAGTCGCTTCGCAGCCTTCGGATTTATGGAAATCGACCAGCCCGGTTATATCGACATCGCTCACGCCATCCCCATAGGTCAGACAGAATGTGCCATCGACATAGTCGCGAATGCGTTTAATCCGCCCGCCGGTCATTGTCGCTTCCCCTGTATCTACAAGGGTAATCTTCCAAGGCTCGGCGCTCTGATTGTGCACTTCCATGCTGTTGTTAGACAGATCAAAGGTCACGTCGGACATATGAAGGAAGTAATTGGCGAAATACTCCTTGATCATATAGCCCTTGTAGCCACAGCACACGACGAACTCCGTGATGCCGTGGACGCCATATAGTTTCATGATGTGCCACAACATCGGACGGCCGCCGACTTCGATCATGGGTTTGGGCCGCAAATGGGATTCCTCGCTAATTCGCGTCCCGAACCCCCCGGCTAGAATGACTGTTTTCACCAAAAAACCTGCCAGAATATTTCGATCTAATACGGAGTTACACGCTTGGCCCCTACGTCACAAGCAATGCGACAACTACACATGAAAAAATGGCCATGTCTTGCGAACACGGCCACTTTCGTCAAATTTCTAGAACGTCAGTTCAGGCTGATTTGGTTTTACAGCGCGCGACCAAAAGGCCGAGTCCACCCATCAACATCAAACCAGTCGCCGGCAACGGCACCGGCGCGGGCGCAGGCTGGACACGGTCCGCCGAAATCGGCTTGGAACTGCCATTGAACTGCCCGCGCAATTCGCCACTCTCATTCGCGTTTGTGTCGACATCAACATAGACACCGCCGCCGGCCACGAGCGTTGCGAAATCGTCAAAGCTCATCCCGCTTGCCACGTTGATATCATCAAAGGCGATCTTCTTGACCTTGAGTTTAAAACCCTTCTTGGTCTCTTTGTACCGGAAGTCGTCAAGCGAGAACGGCGCGATCACTTCTCCGACTTCGCCTGCCTCACCTGCGTACAATTGAATCGGCCCAAGGTCTGGATCGTCAAGCAGATCATCAAGGTCAAGATTCCGTACGCGGACCTTCAACTTGATCATTTCCTTCTTGGTCTTGAGCTTGAGCTTTGCCTTGCCTCGGGCATCCGTCGAAACCGCCTCGGGCGCGACACTCGCCCCCCTCAGTTTGGTTTCGTATTTCAGCGTTGCAGCACTGGCTGAAACCGCAAGCATGGCAATCACGCCCGCAGTTGATAGGATCTTTAACATCTTTACACCCTAAGTTGTTACTGAGCACCCTTTGCACTCTATACAGGCGAAAAATATAGCTTTTTCAGACTGACAGTCCACCCAATTCGGGCGGTTTCGCCACTTTTCGGGCCGAAAAAACACAGTTATAACAGAGATAACTCGCGATTTAGCCGCAATCGGCCAACCAACGTTCGAACGCAAAAAAGGCCGCCCAAAAGAACGGCCTTTCCGCAATTGTAGTAAGCTGGCTTTTAGCGCTTGGAGAACTGGAAGCTCTTACGCGCCTTGGCCTTACCGTATTTCTTACGCTCGACGACGCGGCTGTCGCGCGTCAGGAAGCCTGCGGCTTTCAGTGCGCCACGCAGCGAGGGATCGTACAGCTGCAGAGCTTTGGAAACACCGTGCTTGACCGCGCCCGCCTGACCGGAAAGGCCACCACCTTTTACGGTCGCGACAACGTCGAACTGATCTTCGGTGCCCGAAACGGTGAAGGGCTGGCGAAGGATCATCTGCAGAACGGGGCGAGCGAAATATTCGTTGATCGCTTTACCGTTGACGGTCACCTTGCCCGAACCCGGCTTGATCCAGACGCGCGCAACAGCGTCCTTACGTTTACCGGTAGCATAGGCACGGCCCAGCTCGTCACGAACGGGTTCGCGCGGCGCGAGGTCGGTTTCGGTACCCTGAACGGCGCCGACATTCTCGGTCACGACGTCCTTGAGGTCTTCGAGGGAATTGATCTGGTCAGCCATTCATTCAGCTCCGGGTGTTTTTCTTGTTCATGGATTTGACATCCAGAACTTCGGGGCTTTGCGCCTCGTGAGGGTGATCGCCACCTGCATAGATGCGCAGGTTGGTCATTTGCTGACGCGACAGACGGTTGCCCGGAAGCATCCGCTTGACAGCCTGGAACACGACACGCTCGGGGTGAGCGCCATCGAGGATCTGCTGCTTGGTGCGCGATTTGATCCCACCGGGGTGGCCGGTGTGCCAGTAGAAGTGCTCATCGCGCTTCTTGCCGGTCATCTGGATCTTGTCCGCGTTGATCACGATGACATTGTCACCCATGTCCATGTGCGGCGTAAAAGTTGCCTTGTGCTTGCCGCGCAGACGCGAGGCGACGATCGATGCAAGGCGGCCCAGCACGACGCCTTCGGCATCGATGAGGATCCACTTCTTGTCGATCTCTGCTGGGGTGGCAGAAAAAGTTTTCATCAGCTTTGTCCCGTTTGACATGAAGGGCGCACACCCGGGGCGTGCGCCTGAATTCGATGGACGGGGTTTAATAAGCTATTACACGCCAGTCAAGCGCATCAAACACTATAAAACTTAGCAGATTCAGTTGCTTACAAAATAGGTATTAGAATACCCCAAAAATCACACGCTGATCCGCTCCGGAGGATTATCCAATAGCCGACGCAGCCGTACCATTGCCTCATCGAAGATATCCAGCGGGATCATCGCGTTCACCGCAATTCGAACCGCATGCGGCGCTCTCGCTTCGCGCGCCACGAATTCTTCTGCTGATCTTATCTGAACCCCCTGCGCCTCGGCTGCTTGGCAGAATGCGGCTGCGCGCCATCCTTTCGGCAACCTCAACCACAAGAATGGCACTGACTCTCGCCACGTAAGCTCGTAGATGCCAAGATGATTGACCGCTGAGCGAATATATTGATCGAAAGCCCTGCGAACTTTGCCTTCAAGAGCAATCGCTTCGGGATGCATGAGAAGCTTGGCGGTCAGGTCTACAATCGGAGCCGAAAGCCCGAAAAAACTATGATCCGCAGAACGGCGCAGGTTGGCCGACTGCGCCTCCGGCGCCACGGCATAGCCCACACGCAATCCGGGCGTAATCGTTTTTGATAGCGACGAAAGATACCAACCGCGTTCGGGTGCCAGCATGCGATAGCTTGGCACCGGTATCCCCGAGGATTGATAGCATGCATCCTCCACGATCTGGAGATCCAGCCTCCGCGCAACGTCAACAATCGCTTCGCGCCGCTTTATTGGCGTGAATATACCGGTGGGGTTCTGCACATCCGGAGAGGTGCAGATAACCTGCGCGCCATACGTTCTGGCTGCTTCCTCCAGGGCCTCGGGGATCAAACCGTCCTTGTCCATTGCCACGGGAACCACGGGCGCCCGCAAGAGATCGGCCGCTCGGCGAAACCCGGGATAGGACAGTTCTTCGACAAGCACGGTTGGGCGCGGCCCACGCAGGATCGATTGCAGGATGATGAGAATCGCGTTCTGTCCCCCGTTGGCCAAAACGATATCATCCTCATCGACACGCCCCAGCCTGACATTATCCAGCCAGTTCAGCACGGCGATCCGGGCCTGCTCGGACGACGCATGGGAAGGATAGTGCATCAAGCCAGAGGGCGGCTCCTGCGCCACTTCCGCCAGCAGTCTCCGAATGATCCCGGCTTGACCCAGTTCAGGAAGCCCTGGCGAAAACAGGCTGACGGGCCATCTGGCTGCAATTGTACCATGCGAACCATGGGGCACGACATCGATCTCGATCGGTGAGAGGGAATTGTTTTGACCGAAAGGGGCACCATCGTCGGGCAATTCACGTTCGTCATTCCCCGCAACAAATGTTCCGCGCCCGACTTCGGCACGCAAAAGCCCCTTGTTCGTCAACACCGTGTAGGCTCTTGCGACCGTTCCGGGCGTGATACCCAGTTGATACGCAAGATCGCGCACCGGCGGCAGCTTGTTATCTGCGGCCAGATCACCCGACCGGATCGATTCAGCAATTGTATCGGCCACAGAAAGGTATTTCGGACCTTTGGTCGGAAGCACTTCGGTGTTAATTGTACTCAATACAATTCTTCCTTGGACAGCATTCAGGACTTATTGTACCAACATTGGTACTTACAATTTAGATTGTGTCAATACAATTCGAAAGGAATATCCCATGGCACGAACGATACCCGCAGATAACCTGTACATGCTCAGCACGGCGGACCGCCTTCCGCTGATCGCAGCAGTGTTCATTCGCGCGGCCAGTGTCGTTACCGAATGGGACCGCCGCAGCCGAACCCGACAGCAACTCAAACATTTGGACAAACATCTTCTGGAGGATATCGGCATCACCGAATCCCAAGCGTTCAAGGAACAGCGAAAGCGCTTTTACCAGACATAATCTCCCCGTTTTGGCTCAAAACGGAACTGGCCGGGACATGCGCCCGGCCCTTTTTATTTCAGCGGTATGGCGTAGGTCAGCGTGGCCCGCGCTACGATTTCGTCTTCACCGTCCGATTGTAGCAATACATCGCCTACCGCCAGCAACCTACCCAGCTTGAGCAACTTTCCCGTGGCGATCAGATCCTTGCCCGCCTTCGGTTTTCGCATGAAATCGATCGAACAATTGGTTGTGACCGTCAGCGCCTGCCGCCCGATCATGCCAAGCACCATTGCATAGACCGAAACGTCCGCAAGGCTGAACATCGACGGCCCTGAAACCGTACCTCCGGGCCGAAGATGAGAGTCATTCACCAAAAGACGCATCCTGATCGATTTCTCTTCGAGCTCATCGATGGAAAAACTGTTGCGGACCTGAGGGAATACCTCGTCCAGAAATTCCATCACTTCCGTCTTGTTCAAGATCAGCGCCATTCTTTTCCTCTCCCTCGCTTCGGGCTAGAGTTGGCCGGAACAAGGGGAGAGGGCAAGATGGCAATTCTGGAACGTAACGATATCGATGCGGTCGCGCACCTGCGCATGAACGCACCCGAGCGCCTGAACGCATTGTCGGATGAAATGCTGGCTGCGCTTCAGGATACGCTCGACGACCTTAGGGAAGACAAATCCGTCCGCGCTGTCATTCTTTCGGGTGCGGGCAAGGCTTTTTGTGCAGGTCACGACCTCAAGGAAATGACCGCAGGCCGGCAGTCCGAGGATGGTGGAGCGGCCTATTTCAAGGATCTCTTTGAGCGCTGCTCACGGGTGATGCAAACGATACCGACCCTGCCCCAGCCCGTCATCGCACAGGTTCATGGAATTGCGACGGCGGCAGGCTGCCAGCTTGTTGCGACCTGCGATATGGCAATTGCAGCACAAGATACAACGTTCGGCGTAAACGGCGTGAACATCGGCCTTTTCTGCTCGACACCGATGGTTGCCCTTTCGCGGAATATTTCGCGAAAAAAAGCTTTCGAGATGCTGAGCACAGGCACTTTCCTTAATGCCGATGCGGCAGAATCAGCCGGGCTGATCAATAGATCTGTGCCCCTCGATCACCTCGCCGATGAAACAGATGAACTGGCCAGAACGATTGCCTCCAAATTAGGAACAGCCGTCAAGATCGGGAAAAGAGCTTTCTATGAACAGATACAGATGCCTGTATCACAGGCCTATGAATTCACAGGCAATGTCATGGTGGAAAACATGCTCAATCCCGACACTGAGCAGGGTATTGCTGCGTTTCTGGAAAAGCGTCCCCCCTCATGGAACCAATAGTTTCTGCCAATCCGGGCAATTGTTTCCACCTCTAAGCTTTCCATTTCGACAAGTTTATGGCAAAGGAGAACAAGTTAATTGTTTATTCCCTTACGGGTCGCCACCGTCAGACGGTCCCTCCAGGCCGGATCCTTCCGGTTGACAGTTCCGACACGGCGACCCCAGGAATAACCTTTTCGCCATCCCCATTGCTCTGAACTACCTGCTGCCTTACATGGCATCGCATGAGCAAAATCTTACATATCGTCGGCGGTGGCATGGCCGGGTCCGAAGCTGCATGGCAGGCGGCCGAAATGGGTGTGGATGTCGTCATCCACGAAATGCGCCCCAAGGTCGAAACTTTCGCGCACAAAACCGGCAATCTGGGGGAAATGGTTTGCTCCAACTCCTTCCGCTCGGATGATAGCGAACATAATGCCGTCGGCCTGTTGCACTGGGAAATGCGGGCGGCAAATGGCCTGATCATGACAACTGCTGACAAGCACCGCCTGCCCGCCGGTGGCGCGTTGGCGGTTGATCGTGATCCTTTTGCCGAGACAGTGACCGAAACCTTGATGTCGCATCCGCGCATTTCCGTCAGCTACGAAGAAATCGACTCCCTGCCCGATAGCGGCAACTGGATCTTTGCAACCGGCCCGCTGACTTCCACGGCGCTCGGTCACGCGATCCAGGCAGAAACAGGGTCCGAGGCGCTCGCATTTTTCGACGCCATTGCGCCTATCGTATATTTCGAAAGCATCGATATGTCCCGTGCATGGATGCAATCGCGCTATGACAAAGGCGAGACCGAAGAAGAACGTACTGCTTACCTGAACTGCCCAATGGACCGCGAGCAATACGAGGCGTTCATCGACGCACTTCTTGCGGCGGATAAGACAGAGTTCCACGAAGGCGAAACCGCCGGTTATTTCGACGGGTGCCTACCGATCGAGGTCATGGCCGAACGCGGCCGTGAAACGCTTCGCCATGGGCCGATGAAACCCGTAGGCCTCACCAACCCGCATCAGCCCGACGTCAAGGCCCACGCCGTTGTGCAGCTTCGTCGCGACAATGCGCTCGGGACGCTTTACAATATCGTCGGCTTCCAGACCAAAATGAAGTACGGCGCGCAAACCGATGTTTTCCGTATGATTCCCGGGTTAGAAAACGCAAGCTTTGCACGGCTCGGCGGCATTCACCGGAACACTTTCCTTAATTCGCCGACCCTTCTCGACTCGCAGATGCGGCTGAAGACAAAGCCTAACCTTCGCTTTGCCGGCCAGATCACCGGCGTCGAAGGCTATGTCGAAAGCGCGGCGATGGGGCTGCTTGCAGGTCGTATGGCTGCGGGCGAGATCCTTGGCCGCCCGGTCGAAACACCGGCTCCGACAACAGCCATGGGTGCCTTGATCACCCACATCACCGGCGGGGCCGATGCAAAAACCTTTCAGCCGATGAACGTCAATTTTGGCCTGTTCCCCCCTGTTGACGGCCTCAAGGGCGGGCGTCGCGGACGCAAGGACCGGTACAAGGCCTACACGGACCGGGCCAAGGCCGACTGGAAGACCTGGCTGGCCCAATTCGAAAACGCAGAAATGACGGCAACCTCATGAACTACGTTCTCGCACTCTTTCTTCCGCCCCTGTCGATCCTGCTGACCGGCCGCCTGTTTGTCGCGATCATCGTTTTCATCATCTGGATTCCGGCGATCATTTTCTCGGGCGGGCTGACCCATCCGATGTTCATCGTTCTGGCGTGGATTCTCATCTATCAGGCCCGTCAGGACCGGCAGCTGCGCAACTTTTCCCGCCGCGACTGACGTTCATGCGGTGCCGTTTTGCGCCTTCGCCGACCGGCCCGCTTCATCTGGGTCATGCCTATTCGGCGATCATCGCTTACGACCTCGCCAAAGAACGCTCCGGCACGTTCCTCCTGCGTATCGAAGACATCGACAGGTCGCGCGCCCGTCCGGAGTGGGAGCAGCAAATCTATGACGACCTGCACTGGCTGGGGCTCGAGTGGCCCCTGCCCGTCATGCGCCAGTCCGACCGGATCGCCGCTTATGACAAAGCCCTCGACGAACTCTGGAACCAGGGTTTGCTGTATCCCTGCACCTGTAGCCGCCGTGACATTAAGGAAGCGATCTCCGCGCCTCAGGAAGGTGGCGCATCCATTGGCCCCGACGGTCCCGTCTACCCGGGCACCTGCCGTCCGGCACATGCGCCAGAAGGACCAAGACCCAAGGAGGCGAATCTCCGTTTGAACATGCGACTTGCCCTAAAGACTCTCTCGCACCCAACCACCTTTGAATTCGAAGAGATCGGCCCGGCGCATAAAGGCACGGTACAATTTACCGGCGACGAGTTGATAAACGAAGTTGGCGATATCGTGGTGGCTCGCCGCGACATGCAGACCTCCTACCACCTTGCCGTGACCGTCGATGACGCCGACCAGAATATCACCCATGTGACCCGTGGCCTCGATCTTTTCGAGGCCACGAAGATCCACGTGCTACTCCAGCAGTTGCTAGGCTTGCCAGCGCCGGTCTATCTCCACCACGCGCTGATCCGCGATGAGAATGGCAAACGTCTGGCAAAGCGCGACGATGCGCGCGCGCTTTCTAAATACCGGTCCGAAGGCGTAACACCCGCAGGCGTACGCGAAATGATCGGGCTTTAACTTTCGGGCTTCATCAGCTCAACTTCTTCGCCGCCGCGAATAGCCGTATAAAAACAACTGCGCCGATTTGTGTGACACGCTGGCCCGGTCTGCCGCACGATCAGCAAAAGGCAGTCACGGTCACAGTCGACCCGCATTTCAACAAGTTCCTGCGTGTGCCCCGAGGTTTCGCCCTTGATCCAAAAAGACTGCCGGGACCGCGACCAGTATGTAACGCGCCCCGTTTCAAGCGTCGCCGCAACCGCCTCGGCATTCATCCAGGCCATCATGAGGATTTCGCCGTCCGGGTCCTGAGCGATCGCTGGAATCAAACCTTTTTCGTCATAGGTGAGCGAGTTCGGATCAAAGGGCATGGGCAAAAACCTTTTGCATTGGTGATTTGGCTGCCTATGTATGGGGGACAGCCAAGAAGGAAAAGCCATGTCCGGCGAAACCGACCTGATCAAACTCTACTCTGCCCGGATACTGGCGCTTGCCGCTGACATTCCGCATGCCGAACGGCTCGATGCGCCGGACGCAAGTGTCAAAAAACGTTCACCGCTTTGTGGCTCGACCGTGACTGTCGATCTTAGCATGGATCAGGGCAAGATCACCAAGTTCGGTCAGGACGTGAAGGCCTGCGCACTTGGGCAGGCTTCCGCTTCGGTTGTCGGCGCCGCGATCGTTGGCACGACACGCGAACAGATCGAAACCGCCCGCGATCAACTCCGGGCTATGCTCAAGACAGATGGTCCCGTTCCGGACGCCCCGTTTGACGGGCTCGAAGTGCTGCTGCCCGCGCGCGAGTACAAGAATCGCCACGCGTCAATTCTGCTGGCGCTTGATGCAGCCGCCGAAGCGGCCGCACAGGCTGAACAAGCCTACTGCGCCTGATTAACCCGTTTACGCAAAAAAACCGCCGCACATCCCGGGCGGATGGCGGCGGCAGGTAATGCGATTCTCACGTGGGATCAGCTATGTACTCGGAAGGGACAGGCAGATTTCCGGTTCAGCCAATACAGGAAGACTTGGCTGCGTACATGCCGCATGAGAGCGCAGGCAGAGTCCGCTCAGATAAGCGTAGGCAGGTGAAGACCGACAACAAGCATGACGACAAGTGCAGACGCTCCGACCACGTCGGTGATCAGCGTATGACGGCTGCGGGACAGGGTGGACTTGAATTCGTTCAGCATGGCGTGGCTCCGATCTCCAACAGGATTTAACCTAGTGTTGACCTTTTGTTCTCATTTCGGACATCAAAAGTAAAGAACTTTATAAGAACATTAGCGAACTTTATGAGAATACCTGCGCTAACCCACTGAAATCAAACGAACCGCTTCATCCTGTTTCATGAGCCATAGAAGAACACGGGCCGCCTGCCCGCGTTCGCTCTCCAGCCCCGGATCGGCTTCCAAAAGCGTCCGCGCATCGCTTTGCGCAATGGCCATAAGGCCCGACTGCCGCTCTAGATCCGCGATTCGAAACCGTGGAAGACCGGATTGCGCCGTTCCAATCATGTCCCCCGCACCGCGCATCTCAAGGTCGGTTTCCGCGATCACGAAACCGTCTTCGGTCGACCGCAGGACATCAAGCCGCCGGCGTCCGGTTTCAGACAAAGGCGACTGATATAACAGCAGACAGGTCGAGTCCGCTGCACCACGACCGACCCTGCCCCTAAGTTGGTGCAATTGCGCCAGACCAAAAATTTCAGCCCTCTCGATGACCATGATCGACGCATTCGGCACGTTGACACCAACCTCGATAACCGTCGTCGCGACCAGAACCTTGGTTTTCCCAGACTGGAAATCGCGCATGGCAGCATCTTTTTCGGCCGGTGGCATCTGACCGTGAACCAGCCCTACGTTCTCGTCGCCCAACACGGCGCGCAACCGCTTGAATCGCTCTTCGGCGGCGGTAAGATCAACCAGCTCGGATTCATCGACCAGCGGACAAACCCAATAGCATTGTCGCCCTTCCTGAATGGCGCGCTGAAGATGGCCCACGACCTCGCCCATACGCTCGGTATTGACGACCGCCGTTTTGATCGGCTTCCGCCCCGGCGGCTTTTCATCCAGAATGGAAACGTCCATGTCGCCGTACTGAGCCAGCGCTAGACTGCGGGGAATGGGGGTCGCCGTCATGACAAGCACATCGGCTTTCTCGCCCTTCGCCCCAAGCTCCATACGCTGCCTGACACCAAACCGGTGCTGTTCGTCCACGATTGCGAGACGCAGATCACGAAAATGAACGTCGGATTGAAACACGGCATGCGTTCCGACAAGGATCTGGATCTTCCCCTCGGCCAGTGCGGCAAGCTTCTGGCGGCGCTCAGCGCCCTTGTCACGTCCCGTCAAGATTTCTAACACAACGCTCGCTTCTTCCGCCAGCGGACGCAGACCTTCCAGATGCTGACGCGCCAGAATTTCAGTCGGCGCCATCATCACGCCCTGTCCACCCGCCTCGACAGCAACCAGCATCGCCATAAATGCGACGAGCGTTTTCCCTGCACCTACATCACCTTGCAGCAAACGGTTCATCCTTTGCGGCAAGTCCATGTCATTGGAAATTTCGGCAATCGCCCGCATCTGCGCGCCCGTTGGTCGATACGGCAGGCTTGCCAGCACCTTGCGCTGCAATTCGCCGGTGCCGGTACTTCTGGCTCCCTTCCCGCGTCGCTCACGTCGGCGAGCCAGTGCGAGCGTCAGCTGGTGCGCAAACAATTCATCATAGGCCAGTCTTTCGCGGATGGGCGCGTCCGGGCTTAACGCTTCAAGGCTCTCAGGATGATGCGCGCATTGGATCGCGTCAGCCCAATCTGGCCAGCCTGCTTTCTTTTTCTGAGATGTATCGATCCACTCGGTAAGCTCCGGCAACCGCTCCAAGGCAGAATTAGCCGCCTTGAACATAACCTTCTGCGAAACGCCCTGCGTCAGATGATACACCGGTTCGAACTCCGGAATCTGGTTTGCGTCTTCCACTGGTACAAGGTGATGAGGGTGCACCATCTGCGCAATCCCGTCGAAGACCTCGACGCGACCGGACACCAGCCTCCGTGCCCCAACCGGGGCAATGCGGTTCAAAAAATCGCTCTTGGCGTGGAAATAGACAAGTTGGAATTCGCTCTCCGCATCCGTGACCTGAATACGATAGGCGCCTGATCTGGTTCTTGGCGCCTTATGTGAACCAATCGTCACCTCCACCGTAACGACATCCGGGAAATCCACACCGCGTATCGTCTTTCGCCTTCGCCGATCAACAAGAGAATATGGAAGGGAAAACAACAAGTCACGCGGCGTTTCTAAACCGATCTGTGAAAGAAGTCCGGCTGTCTTTGGCCCGATCCCATCCAGAGTTTCCAACCCGGCGAACAGGGGAAAGAGTTTTTCGGGACGTCCCTTCATCCGTCACCGATCAGTTGCAACCAAGCGTCTTCGTCCAGAATCTCAATCGAAAGTTCCGCAGCCTTCTTGGCCTTTGACCCGGCACCGGGGCCGGCGACCAGAATATCGGTTTTCGCACTGACCGACCCGGCTACTTTCGCACCGAGTGCTTCTGCCCGGGCTTTTGCTTCCTGACGGGTCATTTTCTCCAAAGTACCTGTGAAAACGACTGTTTTGCCCGCGACCGGGCTGCCCGACACATCGGGACGTTCCGCCGCTTGAATGTCGAGTTGGTCAACAAGGCGTTCGATCGATTCCCTCTCGTGATCCTGCGCAAAAGTCGTAACCAGCGAGGTCGCCATGACCGTTCCGACGCCGTCTATGCCCAATATATCTTCCCACGCTGCCCCTTCGAGCGATGCGGCATCTCGGACTGACTCCACGAACGCGTCCCAGGTCAGGAAATGTCTGGCAAAAAGGTTCGAAGCCGCCTCCCCGAGGTGACGGATACCAAGGGCAAAAATGACACGTGAGAGCGGGATTTTCCGTTTCTCGTCAATGGCATCAAAGAGGTTGGTGGCAGATTTCTCTCCCCAGCCTTCCTTGTTCTTCAGTTGCTGAATCCCCGAACCATACCGTTCCCGCAGCAAGAAGATATCAGCAGGTTCCTTGATCCAACCGTCCAGATAGAATTGTTCAACCTGTTTCGAGCCAAGCCCTTCGATATCGAACGCTCCTCTCGAAACGAAATGCTTCAGCTTTTCAACAATTTGCGCCGGACATATCAGACCACCGGTGCAGCGCCGCACCGCGTCGCCCTCTTCGCGGATCGCCTCGGAACCGCACTCCGGACATAGGTGAGGAAACTCGAAGGGTTCGGCATCCGCCGGACGCTTGGATACATCCACATCCGCGACTTTCGGGATCACATCGCCTGCGCGGTAAATCTGCACCCAGTCGCCAACACGGATATCTTTGCCGCCACGAATTTCGCCGCCCTTGGCATCGCGTCCGGCGATGTAATCTTCATTGTGCAAAGTTGCATTCGATACGACGACGCCACCGACGGTTACCGGCGCGAGCCGGGCAACAGGGCTTAACGCGCCGGTCCGGCCTACCTGGATATCGATAGCTTCCAGATAGGTCCAAGCAAGCTCAGCCGGAAATTTGTGAGCAATCGCCCAACGGGGGGTCGTCGATCGGAAACCCAACCTGTGCTGCAGTGCAAGATCGTTAACCTTGTACACCACCCCGTCGATGTCATAGCCCAAAGTGGCACGTTGCTCTTCGATGGACGTATAATGCGAAATCATCTCCGAAGGGCCATCACAGAGAGCGGTCAACGGGTTAACCGAAAACCCGAAATCCTTCAGTTTTTGAACGGCTTCGAATTGAGTGGCGCCGAGCGGCTCCGAAACTTCGCCCCATGCATATGCAAAGAACCTGAGCGGGCGTTTCCGGGTAATATTCGAATCCAGCTGCCTCAGGGAACCGGCAGCAGCATTGCGCGGGTTTGCAAAGGTCTTTTCGCCCGCCTCCGCCTGCCTGTCATTCAATGCCGCGAAATCCTCATGCGACATGTAGACTTCCCCCCGAACCTCCAGGACATCCGGGGCATTTTTCAGTTCGGTCGGGATGTCATCGATGGTCACGGCGTTGGCCGTTACGTTTTCGCCAACCGCGCCGTCACCGCGCGTTGCTGCCTGAACCAACCGACCGCCCTCATAGCGCAGCGACATCGAAAGCCCGTCGATCTTTGGCTCAGCTGTGTAAGCAAGCCCTTGGCCAAGTTTGATGTTCAGGTACTTTCGCACACTCGTGTCAAATCCGATGACATCTTCCTCATCGAACGCGTTACCAAGGGATAGCATCCGTACGGCGTGAACGACTTTCGAGAATCCCTCAGAGGGCCGCGCGCCGATCTGATCTGTCGGGCTTTCATCGAGTTTTAGATCCGCAAAGCGTTCTTCGATCTCGGCATTGCGGCGTTTCAGGCGGTCATACTCGGCGTCCGAAATCGTTGGCGCATCTTCGGTATGATATGCCTGATTGGCCGCACCGAGTATCTCAGCCAGACGCGCAAGTTCTTCGGCGGCCTGTTCCGGGCTCAGCTTTTCTACATCAATTTCAGAAATCACCGCTTTCACCCCGCACTTGTTCGCGACAAGTGATAGGGTTCGTCCGTGCTCAGGTCCAGATGCTCTTATTCATCCATCAGAACATCCGCGACCGGCAAGATGCGAAGGCTATGCACCAACCGCCAGTCTAGTGTTACCCACGCGGTCGGTTTGAGGATCGCGCAGGACATAGCCCCGGCCCCAGACGGTTTCGATATAATTTTCGCCACCTGTCGCCTTGCTTAGCTTTTTCCGTAACTTGCAGATGAACACGTCAATAATTTTCAGTTCAGGCTCGTCCATTCCGCCATAGAGATGATTTAAGAACATCTCTTTTGTCAAAGTCGTTCCTTTTCTCAAACTCAGCAGTTCGAGCATCTGGTATTCTTTACCGGTGAGATGAACTGGCTCTCCTTCCACATCCACGGTTTTAGCGTCCAGATTCACCGAAATTTTCCCAGTGTGAATTACCGACTGGGAATGCCCCTTTGACCGCCGAATAATTGCGTGGATTCTCGCGACAAGCTCTTCGCGGTGAAAAGGCTTGGTAAGGTAGTCATCAGCGCCAAACCCGAACCCCTTGATCTTGTTTTCCGTATCATCGGCACCGGAAAGGATAAGGATCGGCGTTTCGATCCGTGACATGCGCAACTGGCGCAGAACTTCATGGCCATTCATATCGGGCAGGTTCAGGTCGAGAAGGATGAGATCGTAATCATACAGTTTGGCAAGATCGATACCTTCCTCGCCAAGATCCGTCGCATAGACATTAAGATTCGCATGCGTGAGCATCAATTCTATGCTTTTGGAAGTTGTGGGGTCATCTTCGACCAACAATACTCGCATGATCTTAATCTCCGCCTATGTCGTTATTTGCCTCTCCAATATTAACTATAACGAAAATAGTTAATCACAGGTTACTTTTGCTCAGTTTAACCGGATTACCTAGGGTTGTCTGAATTTTTTCAAAGCCGTCGCTTTTAATGGCTGCTCCCCGTGTTCGGCCACAGCAGAGACCCAGCCAAGAAATTCCTCCTCGCTCAAAGCATATGTTTTCAAAGCATCTTCCTGAGTAATCAGACCGTAAAGCACGCCCCGGACGACAGCAGCCTTGCGCGACGCAACCCATCGACGCGTCGTCACGGGTGGCAAATCCGCACGGGTCATAACAGTCCCGTCCGGGAGCGTTACCGCACGCGGACCAACTACTTTCTTCAGAAACATCGGCTTGTCCTTGTTCATCGGACGCCGAATTTGCCGGATCACACTTAACGAGCGATGAAACCCGCCCTTGTGAGTGTGTAGGATTTTCCTATATTCTGCCAATCCTGTCCGCATATTTGAAAGCAGTCCAATGGCGCTCGACGACACTCAACCGCTGAACTCTCTGGGTTTTGCCAAGCCCCCGTCTGAAACGCGGGTCGTGGTGGCAATGTCCGGCGGCGTGGACAGTTCCGTTGTGGCCGCTCTGCTCGCGGATCAGGGATACGACGTGGTCGGCGTTACGCTCCAGCTTTATGATCATGGCGCGGCTCTCGCCAAGAAGGGAGCTTGCTGCGCCGGGATCGACATACACGATGCTCGTCGTGTCGCCGAGGAACGCGGCTTTCCGCATTATGTTCTCGATTACGAGAACATTTTCAAAGACGCCGTCATCGACGAATTCGCCGACAGCTATCTCGGCGGCGCAACCCCTGTTCCCTGCATTCGCTGCAACGAGCGTGTGAAATTCAAGGATCTGCTGGAAACCGCCAAGGATCTCGAAGCCGATTGCATGGCCACCGGCCACTATATCCAGCGCAAGCTGGGCGATAACGGCGCCGAGCTGCACTCGGCCGCAGACGCCAGCCGCGACCAGTCCTATTTCCTGTTCTCGACCACGCCGGAACAGCTTGATTTCCTTCGTTTCCCGCTGGGCCACCTGCCCTCCAAAGATGCGACGCGCGCGCTGGCGGCCGAATACGGTCTGTCGGTGGCGGACAAGCCGGACAGCCAGGACATCTGTTTTGTGCCAAATGGCGATTATGCCTCGGTTATCGAGAAACTGCGCCCCGGCGCGGGCCAACCGGGCGATATCGTCGATACCGAAGGCAATGTGCTTGGCACCCATAACGGGGTCATTCACTACACCATCGGCCAGCGTCGGGGCTTGGGCATTGGTGGCCTGAGCGATCCGCTTTACGTGGTACGGCTTGACGTGGACAAATGCCAAGTTGTTGTCGGACCAAAGGAAATGCTGGCAACACGGACCGTGCCGGTGCGCGAAATCAACTGGCTTGGCGACGAACCGTTTACGTCTCGCAAGGAATGGCAGGTTTCGGTCAAGGTACGTTCAACACGGCCCCCGCGCGAAGCGATCCTGCGCCCGCTGAGCGATACTACCGCCGAGGTCGAACTGCTCTCCCCGGAAGAAGGCGTTTCGCCGGGACAGGCCTGCGTGTTCTACGAGACAGGCGGCAGCCGGATTTTCGGCGGCGGCTGGATCTGGCGTGGCTACTGAGCGGATACGCACCCACCGACTGACACTCCGGCCGCTCGAGGCCGGAGACGCACCTGCCCTGCATCAGGTATTTTCCGACCCGCAGGCCATGCGTTACTTTAGTGATCCACATCCGGCGCTTGCCGAAACCGAGACATGGGTGCGGAACTCGCTTGCCGGCCTGCCGGGACAAACCCTTGAATTCGTACTGGATCACAATGGCATGGTGATCGGCAAGGCCGGTATCTGGGACGCGCCCGAGCTTGGGTTTCTCCTTCACCCCGACTTCTGGGGCAAAGGGTTAATGGCCGAAGCGCTCTCAGCACTCATTCCGCATTTCTTTCAGCAAATGTCGCTCGAAAAGATCACAGCGGACGTCGATCCGCGCAATACCGCCAGTCTCAGCCTGTTGGATCGCATGGGGTTTCGCAAAACTCACGAGGCACGCGGCACGATCTGCATCAAGGGCGAATGGTGCGACAGTATCTATCTGGCCCTGCCCCGACCGGCAGGCCCGTACCACCGGGGGCTATAGCCGCGCCAGAACGGCCCTGGCCGCCCGCAGACCGGGGGCCTCACCACCTTTGCCCAAGCGCTCCATCGTCAGCGCCATCGCTTCGCGCTGCGCGTCCGGCGCGTTGAAAACATCCTCAAGGCCATCGGCAATCATCGCAGGCTGGCAGGCCGCACCAATGAATTCGGGCACCGTTCGACTTTCCGCTACGAGGTTGACCAGTGTCACCGTATCGACGCGCAGCATCCACTGAATGATCCGGCGGCTAGCCCAGCTCATGTCGTAGGCGATGACCATCGGTGTATCTGCAGCAGCCAGTTCCAGTGAAACCGTGCCCGACGCAGCCAACGCCATCGTCGCGCCGAGAAAGGCTGCGCGCTTTCGTCTGGCAGCCGTCTCAGGGTCAAGCTGGCGCGGATCGATAACCACAGGGTTTCCGGGCCAGTCAGCCGTCAGTTCCTCGACAAGCCCTGCAACCGGTCGTGCAGAGGGCAGAACAATACGCATATCCGGATGCCGCGCGATGAACAATTTCAGCGTATCACCGAACACGCCGGAAAGCCGGGTTACCTCGGACCGGCGGGAGCCGGGCAGGACCAGCAGCCAGCGTGACTCGCCAAGCCCGGTCTCCTGCCGGAATTGTGCGATTTCCTCATCGCTGGCCTGCGGATCGGCCACAACCGGATGCCCGACGAAATCGCAATCCATCCCCGCCGCTTCCATGTAGGGCGGCTCAAAGGGAAACAGCGCGAGAACCTGATCAATCATCCGCGCCATTTTGGCCGCCCGACCGGGCCGCCACGCCCAGACGGTAGGCGCCACGTAATGTACACAACGTGTGCTCCCGCCCGCCTTGACCAGCTTGGCCACGCGCAGGCAAAAGTCCGGGCTGTCGATGGTGATCAAAACATCGGGCCGTGCTTTCAGCACCGCCTCGGCAGTCTCGGCAATCCGACGTTTCAGGTGAAAGTACTTCGGCAGGATTTCCGACAGGCCCATCACGCTCAGCTCTTCCATGGGGAACTGGCTTTCCAGCCCCTGAGCCTGCATCTCGGGCCCGCCTACCCCCTCAAAACTCACATCCGGGCGCAAGGACCGCAAACCAGCCATCAGCGCGCCGCCCAGCCGGTCTCCCGACGGCTCTCCCGCGATCAGGAACACCCGCATCAGGTCGTCCGCTCGCGAACCCAGAGGAACAACCCGGCCGCGTCGCAGCGCGCGATCAGGCTTTCCTGATCCAGAACCATCACGCCGCCCGCTTCGATCACGATCCCATCCATCCCCGCCTCGGCGCAGGCCAAAGCCGTATCCGGACCGATCAAGGGCAGATCCGCTCTTCGATCCTGCCCCAGCTTGGGCGACTTGTAGAAGATGCCGCCCTTGCCATCGGGGCGGTTCTTCATCGACTCTAGCATCCAGTCGGTGCCAAAGACCGCTTCCATGGCCAGTACCTGCCCATCACTGACAATGCAGGCCTGTCCAATGTCTTCTTCCGACAGGGCATTTATCAGCCGCTCCGCCCGTGCGGCATCCGCCTGCGCTGCTTCCGAAATCTGATGACACCCCAGAACGCCCGTCCCCGGCAAAAGATCCGGCGCAAGCTCTTCGGCCGATCGAACATTAAAACCCTGATCCTCGAACAGGGACATGACCGCCCGCAAGGCGCCATCATCACCACTCCCGATGGCTTCACTGATGATCGGAACAAGCGGCATCGTGTCAGCATCAATGGCGGCGGGATCAATCTGCGGTCGCCGGATCGCGCCTGCGAAGCAGACCTCGCTCACACCGCGCGCTTTCAGATCGATAAGAAACGTGCCCAGCTGTTCAAGCCGAAACACCACGTCCGGCTCAAGCCCGTCCGGAGAAAACCCTTCCAGAGAACACACCAGAGGCTTTCCGGTCTGCGACGCAGACAACGCCTTAGGCAAGGCCCCCATTCCGGCAATCAACGCCAGCACGGCTCAGCCTCCGGGCGTCAGGAAAGACCGGTCGCTGCCGCCGAGTACGAATTTCACGATATCACGGACATAGTCGCTTTCAGTCTCATCGCCGAGGCGATGCACCCGGTCCTGAAACGTTCCTTCGCCCTGCGCAAGCATCTGAAACGCCGCCCGCAAGGCCGTGATGTCCGAGCGTTTCACGCCCCTTCGTTTCAGACCGACAAGGTTCAGCCCGTCCAGATGGCCGCGAGGCGCCTGCACCAGCCCATAGGGAATGACATCGTTCGTCACCATGGTCACCGCACCGATGATCGCACCCTTGCCGATCCGTACCCATTGATGAATGCCGGAAAGCCCGCCAACAATCACATCGTCTTCCAGCACGCAGTGCCCGGCGATGGCCGCGTTATTCACGACGATGACCTTGTTTCCGATCTGCGCGTCATGCGCGATATGGCAGCCCGCCATGAACAGCCCGTCGTCGCCGACGCGCGTCACGCCACCACCGCCTTCTGTGCCGGCGTTCATGGTCACATGCTCACGGATCCGATTACGGGCACCGATGACCAGCGACGTATCCTCGCCTCGAAACTTGAGATCCTGGGGAATCTCCCCGATCACCGCGAAGGGAAAGATCACCGTATCTTCGCCGATGCTGGTCTTGCCCGTAACGACCACGTGGCTTTTCAGCTCGACCCTGGGCGCAAGTTCAACTTCGGACCCGATAAGACAGAACGGCCCGATCTTGCAGCCTTCACCGATCTTGGCGCCGTCTTCGATAACCGCCGAGGGATGTATCTGCGACATGTTTTCAGCCTTTCGGCATATCAATCATTGCAGTGAATTCCGCTTCGGCGGCCAGGTCGCCTTCTACCGTCGCCTGTCCTCCGAACCGCCAGACCTTGCCGCCGGGTTTGCCGCGCAACGTCGAGACCTGCATCTCGAGCACATCGCCCGGTATCACCTTGCGGCGGAATTTGCATTTGTCGATCGACATGAAATAGATCAGCAATTCCTTGTCGGCCATGTCGAGCGCCGTTCCGATCATCACGCCAGCGGTCTGCGCCATCGCCTCGACAATTGTCACGCCGGGCATGATCGGCACGCCCGGGAAATGCCCCTGAAAATGCGGCTCGTTCATCGTCACGTTCTTGATGCCCTTGGCAGACGACGTGCCGTCGATCTCGACAACCTTGTCGACAAGAAGGAAAGGATACCGATGCGGCAAAATACGCTGGATCAGTTGAATATCAGCGCTTTGCAAAGTCTCGTTCATCTGGTCTTCCGTTCTTAGGTTCAAGGGGGCGGATGCTGAATATCCTGCTCCTGACTAACAAGCGCCAGCCAGCAGGGCAAGCAAACCTATTGGTCCGGCGCCGGCAAGAGTTCGCTGCCATCGCCGATGGTCGCGTCGATCCGCTCGATTGCAAGGTCGGTGATGTCCGTCGCATTCGCACTCAGGAACACGCTGGAGCGCTCCAGAATGACCCCGGCACCACTTTCACGCATCACTTCAGCAAGGATCGGCCGCACGGCATTCAGAAAGACAGCCCGCGCCTTGTCGTTCTTTTCGGCCAGCACCCGGGTCTTGTGATCCTGCTCGCCGCGTATCTTCTGGACTTTTTCGTCAAAGGCATCGGCCAGTTCCCGAAAAGCTTCCGGATCCATACCGGCGCGTCTTTCGGTCAGCTCATGTTCTTCGGCGGTCAATTCGGCGGCAATGCGATTGTTTTCCTCGGCCAATGCCTCACCCTCGGTCTCGATCTCACGCTCGATCCGCTTGCCGAACGCGGAATCGTTGAAAAGCCGTTCCGATGAAATCGTCAGGATCGCGGTCTGGGCAAAACCAAGCTGCTGTGCATCCGCTGTCGGCGCAAAGCCAAAAACTCCCCCGACCACAGATGCCAGCGCGATTGCCCGCGCTAGCCGTATCGGGAGAGTGATTGTCATAGTCGGTTCAGAATCTCGCCTGAATGGTCAGGTCGAAGCTCTGCTCCTTGTCAAAGGTTTCTTTCTTGAGCGCCTCGGAGAAGTTCAGGCGCAGCGGACCGAACCCGGTATCCCAGAGGATGGAAAGACCGATCACGTGACGGGCGGACCCGTCCGCACCGACAATGTTGCCACCGGTGGTGTCCACGTTGCTCAGATCCCAGAGGTTACCGACGTCGTAAAAGATACCACCGCGAATACCAAGTTCTTCAGGAAGCCCTAGCGGGAACTCGGCCTCGAATTTCGCCACGGCGTAGAAGTTGCCGCCAATCGCGTCGTCGACACCGTTGGACTGATCCCTAGGACCGATACCGCCGGGTTCGAACCCGCGCATGATGCTGGGCGACAGGATGAAACGGTCGATGGTACGGCTCGTATCCGTGCCGCGCCAGTTCAGGGCACCGCCTTCAAGCGTCGCGCGCAGGGTGACTTCCTCGTTCAGAACCAGCGTCTGCGCGATCATCCGAACACGTGAACGGATGTATTCGTTGTCCCCGCCGAGCCCGGCGAAATCGGCGCCGACCTCCATCAGGAACCCGGCGTTCGGGTTCAGGCCGGTCAGACGGGTATCGTAGCTGTAGGTCAAGCCAAAGGAGCTGGACGTGCGACGCCCGAACCCGATTTCGCGGGCGATGACATTGCTGTTGTTCGTGTTGTCCCGCACCGTCATCTCGGACGCGTCGTAGTCATAGGCGATCTCAAGCGTCCCGTTCTCGCTGACCGGGAAGGTCAGTGCCGGAGAGATAAACACGCGCTCGGTATCGTACGACGCGTAGGAGGAATCCGTTCCCGACACACCAAGGTCGAGGTCAAAGCGTAGCTGACGTCCAAGCAGGTAGGGTTCGGTAAAACCGATGCTGTATTCCTCGGAATCCTGCGCGGTCGACGCGGCAAAGCTCAGACGCTGGCCCCGGCCAAGGAAGTTGTTCTCGCGCAGGCCAAGTGCCACACCGAAACCGTCGTTGACCGAATAGCTTCCGCCGAGTGTCAGCGAGCCTGTCGGCTGTTCCTCGACATCCACACCAACGATGACCTGATCGGTGGTCGATCCCTGACGAGCATCCACATCTGCCTCGGCAAAGTAACCAAGGGCGCGGATGCGTTCAGCGCTCTGGCGCACTTCGCGCGGGTTGAAGGGGTCGCCTTCGACGATCCGGAACTGCTGGCGGATCACACGGTCAAGCGTCGTCGTGTTACCTTCGATATCGATCCGTTCGACAAAGATGCGCGGACCACGCACAAGAACGAATTCGACGTTCAGAACTCGGTTCTGTTCATCCCGCGTGATACGCGGTTCGACGCGCAGGAAATCGATGCCCTTGTCGATGGCCAGACGTTCCATCCGCGCTATGGACTGCTCCACCAGCGTCGGGGTGTAGACGACGCCCGGCTTGATCCGCAGCGTGTTCTGGAAATCCTGCGCATTGGCTTCGCGCATCTGGCTGGTCGTGCTGATCTGGCCGAATTTGAACTGCTGGCCTTCCTGCACGTTCACGACAAGGAAAAAGGCATCCTGTTCACGCGTCAGTTCGACGTTCGTCCCGAGGATCCGGAAATCGACATAACCGCGCGACAGGTAGAAATCGCGCAGAACCTGCTGGTCGAACTGGATGCGTTCTTCGACAAGCGTATCCGACCGGATGAAGGCTCTCAGCAGACCGGCCTGCTTCGATTCCAGAACCCGGCGCAGACGACCGTCGGAATAGACGCGGTTGCCGACGAAGCTGACCCGTTCGATCTCGATCGTGTCGCCCTCGGAAATTTCAAAGACCAGATCGATCCGATTGTCATCGCGGCGAATGATGCGGGGCGTGACCGTCGCGGCGATGCGGCCCTGCTGCGAATAGGCGGTCGCGATGGTCGCGGCATCCGCCTCGGCCTGGCCCGGGCTGAACACGCGGCGCGGTTTTGATTCGACGAAATCGCGCAGCGCATCGTCCTTGATGCGGCGGTTCCCTTCGAAGTTGATACGGTTGATTGTCGGATACTCGACGACGCGCACAAGAAGCGTGCTGCCCTGCGGGATGATTTCGACGCTCTCGAACAGTCCGCTCTCGACGACCCGCTGATAAGCGTCGTTCAGGGCCCCGGCGCTAACGTCCGTTCCGCTGGGAATACCGATATAGTTGGCGATTGTACCGGTCTGGATACGTTGATTGCCCTGCACTTCGATCCGGCTGAACCGGTAACTCTGCGCCTCGGCAAGGGTAGAAATCCCAAGCAAAACGACCAACAGAAAGGCAAAGGATATGCGTGACCAATGCCACAACATTTTGCCGCTTACTGTCACCTGCCCGCAGGATCTACCCGCCTGTTTAAGCAAACCCATATCCCGAACCTATTTTTCTCGACCTCACTAGATGTTGAGTATCGGGATTGAACTTGGATGTCAAAACCACAAAAAAAGCGGCACCAGATTTTTCTGGATGCCGCTCAAAATACCATATTTCGGGCCATGGCCCTGTCTGGTTACAGGCTGCCCAGGTAGGCCCCTGCTGCCAGAGCGCAGGCAATCGTACCGATGAACAGAAAACGATCCCAGTTCAGCGCCATGACCAAGGATAGTCCGCGATAGGAATTCTCTAGCGTATGCATCGGTTGCTCCCTCTTGCTGTGTTAGGCGGAGAGATAGATCCCGATTGGGGCAAGAATTGGGCAATCACGCGTTAGAGTTGTGCAATTCACCTATCCGCCGATCAACAGAAAAGGTCATTTCCAAGCGCAAACACCATAAGCGTAAGGATAGCCGCGATGCCAAGGCTCATCAGCAGGCGCAGCACGCGGTCGCTCGGCGGTTTACCGGCAACGGCCTCATAGGCGTAGAAAACCAGATGCCCCCCATCCAGCGCCGGAATCGGGAAGAGGTTCAGCAGACCAACCGCCGTCGATAGCACCGCGATGAACCAGATAAAGCTTTGCGCGCCTTGGCTTGCCATGGCGCCGGATGTCTCGGCAATACCGATGGGCCCGGAAATATTGCAGGTGCTGATCGCCCCCGTGATCATGTGCCAGAGCCCTGAAAGAGAGCCGGTCACAATCGCGTATGTCTGCGAAACCGCCCCCTGTATCGCCGTTCCCGGCCCCGCCGTTTCGGTCGCCGGCTCGAACGCCATCGAACTCACGACACCGATCCGCCAATGCGTCGCAAAGCCGCCATCGGCCTGCGGTTCGTCCGTCCGTCGCGGCGCAAGCGCGAATTCAAGCGTTTCGCCATCACGCCACACATCGATCTGCAGCGCGCGCCCGTCCGAGGATTCGACCGCGTTCTTCAGTTGATCGAATGCGAAAACCGGATCGCCATCGACGGCAGTAATCACGTCGCCCGCTTCAAGACCGATATCCATCGCCGCACTGCGCGGCGCAATCGAGCTGATCAGCGGCGGGTACGGAAACGGGCCATCGACGGTCATCTCGGTCCCGTCGCGTCGCACGGTATAATCCAGCGTCGACTCGGCTGGCAGTTGGCTGCGGAATTCTTCCCAGTCGGTGCCTTCTTCCATGTCGGGCGGCGTAACGCCCCCAACCGACAGCACTTCGTCACCGACCTGCAACTCATAGCCCGCGTCGGGCATGTCGTAGATCTCGCCAACGGTCAGCGGATCGCTGACGACGCCGCGGATCATGAAAATACCTGTGAAAACAAGGATCGAGAGGACAAAGTTAAACACAGGCCCTGCCGCAACGGTCGCGGCCCGCGCCCAGAGCGGCGCCCCATGCATCGTCCGACGCAGGGCAACAGGGTCTTCCGCCGCTTCCTGCATTGCTGCGTCGTCGCGCCCCGAGGCCGCGTTGGAATCGCCAAGGAATTTCACGTAGCCGCCAAAGGGCAATGCCGCGATCTGCCAGCGCGTGCCATGCTTGTCGACGCGCGAGAACAGGACCGGACCAAACCCGAGCGAAAACACTTCGGCGTGAATCCCGGACCAGCGACCGACGATGTAATGTCCGTATTCGTGAACTGCGACGATGACCGAAAGCGCGACCACGAAGGCAAGCAAGGTGTAAAGCAAGCCGCCGAACTGCGGTATGAAGCCGATGATATCCAAATTCCCTACCCTGCTCTTTCCGCCATCACGCGGTCTGCATATGATCTTGCGAGATGGTCAGTTTGCAAAACGTTATCAAGTGTCATTGAGGCGTCAATGAGACCGGCCTCGCCTTCGATACGCTCAAGAACGTCTTCGACCACCGCTGCCATCTCGAGAAAGCCGATACGGCCTTCGATAAAGGCATCGAGGCTGCGTTCTTTCGCCGCGTTAAACACGCAGCCCGCCAGACCGCCGCGCTGCATCACATCCCGCGCAAGGCGCAACGCAGGATAACGCGCTAGATCCGGTTCGCGGAAGGTCAGCGCACCTATCCGCGCCAGATCGAGCCGTTCGACCGGCAGCGTGCGCCGTTCCGGATGATGAAGCGCGAAACCAATCGCGTGGCGCATGTCCGGCGGACCCACATGAGCCATAAGGGCGCCGTCGCAGAACCCGACCAGCGCGTGGATCATGGATTCCGGATGTACCAGCACTTCGATTTGCTCCGGGGTAACGCCAAAGAACTCACGCGTTTCAATAACTTCCAGCGCCTTGTTGAACATCGAAGCGGAATCGATGGTGATCCGCTGCCCCATTTGCCAGTTCGGATGACAAGAGGCCTCGGACAGCGTCGCGTTGTGCAGCTTGTCCATCGGCCAGTCGCGAAAAGCACCGCCACTTGCCGTAATCACGATCCGTTCAACGGCCGAGATATCTTCGCCGATCAGGGCCTGAAAGATGGCGGAATGCTCGCTGTCGACGGGAAGGAGCGCGGCCCCGTGACTCTCTGCCGTTTCCAGAACCAGTTTGCCAGCACAGACCAGCGTTTCCTTGTTCGCAAGCGCCAGTGTCGCGCCCTGCTCCAGCGCTGCCAGACCGGGGGCCAGCCCCGCCGCGCCGACAATCGCTGACATGACCCAATCCGCCGGTCGCTGTGCTGCTTCGATCAGCGCCGCCTGTCCGGCGGCCGCCTCAACGCCCGATCCCGCCAGCGCGGATTGCAGCGCCCCGAGCTCCTCATCGAAAGCGGTTACGGCGACTTCAGCCTTCAGCCTGATCGCATCGCTGGCCAGTTGCTCGACATTGCGCCCCCCGCTCAGCGCCACGACCTGATAGGCCTCGGGCGCGCGCGCGATCAGGTCAATGGTGTTCTGACCGATAGACCCGGTTGCGCCAAAGATCGAGATACGTCGCGGGATGGCTTAGCCTCCTGTGGCAAGCGTGATGATACCGGCAAGGCAGGCTGCCGCGACAAGACCGTCCATCCGGTCGAGAAATCCGCCATGTCCGGGGATCAGCGCCGAAGAGTCCTTGACCCCGGCGCGCCGTTTCATTGCGCTTTCCGCGATATCACCCAATTGCGCGGCAAAGCAAATCACAAAGGCGATCAGCGCGCCGATTGCGGGCGGCACACCTGCCGTCGGCAGCATGATTGCCCCGAAGACCGCGGTGCAAAGCCAGCCAGCGACCGTGCCCGACCATGTTTTCTTGGGCGACACAGACGGCCAGAACTTTGGCCCGCCAAGCGCGCGACCCGCGAAATACCCCGCCGTGTCAGATATCACGACGATACTGACAAGGATGATCAGCCCCCAAGTCCCGAATGCCTCATAGGCATAGGCGAGGAAAAGCGCGGCGGCGGCAAGGATCAGACCGTAAGACAGCCAGAGCCGCCTGCCCTGCGAGGGAAAGAACAACCCGGCCAGCAAGGGCGCGACAAGTCCTGCGGCAGCGCCTAGGTAGCCTGCGAAGAAAAGTGTCGGGCCGCGTGGTCCCCCGGACGAGGCATCGACCAGCGGCAGTTCGGCAAAGAGCAACCCGATGATTGCGAGAACCGGAAAGATCATCGGCAGGGCAGCGATCGCAATCCGCCGCCCCATCGGCCAGAGCGGATCGCACAGGCCCGCCAGTTCCCAGATCATCGTGCAGTAGATGGCAAAAATGAACACGGTCCAGGCTACCGGCCCGGCTTTCAGCGCCAGCAGCGTGACCGCGATCAGGACGGCGGCCGAGGCCAGGCGGGTGCCCAGATCTCTCCAGCGCGACTTCGTGGCTGTCATGCCCGGACAGCCCCATAGCGCCGGTCCCGCGCGCCGTAGGATTCACACAGGCGTTTCAGTTCTTCGGCGGTGAAATCCGGCCAGAGCGTATCGATGAATTCGTATTCGGCATAGGCCGACTGCCAGAGCAGAAAGTTCGAGATCCGCGCTTCGCCGCTGGTGCGGATCACCAGATCAGGATCCGGCAGGACATGCGTGTCGAGGTAACGCGGCAGGGTCTGCTCATCCACATCGGCGGGTTTGAGCGCCCCGCTGGCGACATCCTGTGCCAGCCGCTTGGTCGCGCGTGCCACCTCATCCCGCCCGCCGTAGTTCAGAGCAATCGTGAGATGCACGCCGTCATTATTCGAGGTGAGCACCTCGAGCTGGTCCATCAGGTCGATCAGCTTGGCATCCAGCCGCACCCGGTCGCCGATGAACCGGACCCGAACGCCACGCGCATCAAGCGCCCGCGTCTCTTTTGAGATGTAGCGGCGGAACAGGCTCATCAACCCGGCGACCTCGACCTGCGTCCGTTTCCAGTTCTCTGTCGAAAAGGCAAAGATCGTCAGGTACTTGACGCCAAGATCTGGGCAGGCCTCGACAACCTCGCGCACACGACGCGCCCCGGCGTGGTGGCCGAACAGACGCGGGCGTCCACGCGCCTGCGCCCAGCGGCCATTGCCATCCATGATGATGGCGACATGACGCGGGCCACCTGTATCGGCGATATCGGGGCACTTGTTCATGAGAATGGCTCAGACCTGCATGATTTCTGCTTGCTTGTTCTCAAGAGCGTCGTCAACGGCCTTGATCATCTTGTCGGTCATTTCCTGAACCTCGGCTTCCCAGAACTTCTGGTCATCCTCGGACATGCCGTCGCTCTTGGCCTTCTTGATCTGGTCCATCCCGTCGCGCCGTACGTTGCGCACTGCAACCCGGGCACCTTCGGCATATTGACCGGCCACTTTGGTCAGGTCGCGGCGCCGTTCCTCGTTCAGCTCCGGAATAGGCAGCATGATGATCGTGCCGTTCAGTTGGGGGTTGATCCCCAGGCCGGATTCACGGATCGCTTTTTCCACCTTTCCGACAAGACCCTTGTCCCAGACGTTGATGGTCACCATGCGCGGTTCGGGTACGTTCACCGTCCCGACCTGGTTGATTGGTGTCATCTGGCCATAGGCGTCGACCTGAACCGGTTCAAGCATCGACGCGGATGCGCGACCGGTGCGCAGGCTGGCAAATTCGGTGCGCAGATTCGCCATCGCGCCATCCATCCGGCGCTGGAGATCGTCTGTATCAAGAATAAAATCGTCGGACATGGGCTGCACCCTCCCTTTAAATCGTGTCTGGCGTTCTATATCCGTAGTCGCCGCTGAATGTATAGGCCACGCCGAAACTGATCATAGAGACCGGAAAGGCCCGGGTCTCCGGAAATGATCCTCTTTCGGTCGCTTTAATTATGAACTTTCGTATACGTGCCTTCTCCGGCGAGGATGCCCTTGAAGCCGCCCGGCTCATCAAGGCTGAAAACGATGATCGGCAGGTTGTTGTCGCGTGCCAGTGCAATCGCTGAGGCGTCCATCACGCCCAGCCGTTTTGCCAGTACGTCATCATAGGTCACATCGTCATAACGCTTGGCTTCCGGATGTTTGACCGGGTCCATGTCATAGACGCCATCGACCTTGGTGCCTTTGAAGATCGCCTCGCAGGCCATTTCATTGGCGCGCAGCGTCGCTGCCGTATCGGTGGTGAAATAGGGATTGCCGGTACCGGCCGCAAAGATGCACACCCGCTTTTTCTCAAGGTGGCGCACGGCCCGGCGGCGGATATAGGGCTCGGCCACCTCGTCCATGCGGATCGCGCTGATGACCCTTGTGAAGACGCCCAGCCCTTCAAGTGCCGATTGCATGGCCAAGGCGTTCATCACGGTCGCGAGCATTCCCATGTAATCCGCTGTCGTGCGCTCCATCCCCTGCGCCGATCCGGCAAGACCGCGAAAGATATTGCCGCCGCCGATGACCATGCAGATTTCGACGCCCATTTCCTGAACCGACTGCACTTCCTTGGCGATGCGCTGAACGGTTGGCGGATGCAACCCGAACCCCTGATCGCCCATCAGGGCCTCGCCCGAGATTTTCAGCATGACGCGACCATAGGTCGTTTCGCCCGTCTTTTGTTTCGATGTCTGGGATAGGGTCATGTTGCGCTCCGCTCGGCCACGGGGTTAATTTCCGGCAAAATGGCTGAAATTGCGGGCAGGTTCAATGCACCCTGCCCGTTATTGTTAGCGACATCAGGAATCGGGGCGTCAGAATGCGGATCAACGGGGTCGATGGGACCGTGGATATTCCACCGGACAGGCCCGTCCTGATCGCTGGCCCCACCGCTTCGGGCAAGTCCGGACTGGCGCTTGAGATTGCCGAGACCGATGGCGGCGTGATCGTGAACGCGGACGCAAGCCAGGTCTTCGACTGCTGGCGAGTGATCACCGCCCGCCCCTCGGTCGAAGAAGAAAAGCGCGCGCCCCATCGTCTTTATGGTCACATCGCCTGGGATCAGACCTATTCCGCCGGGCACTGGCTGCGCGATGTCCGCGGCATTCTGGATGGTCCGGAACGCCCGATCATCGTGGGCGGCACCGGGCTGTACTTTACGACCCTGACACGCGGCATGGCCGATATTCCGGCGACGCCGAAATCCATCAGGGAGGAGGCTGATACGCTCACGTTGGAACGGCTGGTGCAGGAAATCGACCCGGAAACGGCAGCCGGAATCGATCTGAACAATCGTGCCCGGGTGCAGCGCGCGTGGGAAGTCGAGCGGGCCACAGGCCGGTCCCTGCGGTCTTGGCAGGCAGAGACACCACCCCCTGCCCTTGCGCTCGAGGCTACGGTACCGCTTGTCATGGAGAACCCGACAGACTGGCTGAACCAGCGCATCGAGAGACGTTTTGACCAGATGCTGGAACAGGGCGCGCTAGACGAAGCGCGCTGCATGCAGGATCGCTACGATCCCGGTCGCCCCGCCTTTCGCGCTATCGGCGTTCCCGAGCTTACGGCGCATCTGAATGGCGAAATCCCGCTGACCGAGGCCAGGGAACTGGCCACACAGTCCACACGCCAATATGCAAAGCGCCAACGCACGTGGTTTCGCTCGAAAATGAAACAATGGGCCAAAATCCACCCAAATCGTTAACCGAACCCCGTTGATAATTCTCAACATTTCTGAAAGGTTACCCACACGTAACCCAAATAACCCAAGCAATTACCGAACAAATGCTCCAATACCCGCCAGATCCGAGCACCATCAGAATTCTGACACTGGCTCAGCTCTGCCCCCTTGGATCGTGGCAACTGTCGCTGGCCCATGACCGGCCCCATTCCCTGCTGATCTGGATGACGCGCGGACAGGGTGTTGCGATGTTCGACGGACGCCGCCACGGGCTTGGCGCGCATAACGCGCTTTTTGTTCCGGCCCGGCAACTCATCTCTCTCGATGTCGGACGGCAGGGCTATGGGCAAGCGATACTGCTGCCCTTGGGGATCGAGATGACCATGCCCGAGGGCCCGCGCCACATCCGCGCCCGCGACGTGTCCGCCCAGACAGAACTGACCGCGCTTTTCGAGGCGATGAGCCGCGAGCAAAACGCCGAGCGGCCGCTGTGGCACAGTTCGATGGATTCCTACGGGCAACTGGCGATGATCTGGCTGCGGCGGCAACTTGCCGAAAGCGCGCCGCACGCCGGACCGGAAACCGCGTCGGCGCGGCTGATGCGCGCCTATAGCCAGCGGCTGGTGATGGAACACACCAGCGGCGAGACGATGGCCGATCACGCCAACGCGCTTGGCGTCACCCCGACCCACCTTACCCGCGTCTGCCGTGCGGAAACCGGGCGTACCGCCGCCGCCCTGCTGAACGAACGCATCCTGCACAGCGCGCGCAGCCTGCTGAACAATACCGATGCCGCCATTCGCGAGATTGCCGAGTATCTCGGCTTTAGCAGCGCGGCCTATTTTACCCGGTTCATTCAACAGCATACCGGCAATACGCCCAGTGGGCTTCGAGACAATAAGAAACGCGTCGCATGAACCGCGCGCGACTGCCAAAAACGACATCGCCGCACTTCTCTGATCCGCACCTTTGCGGAAGTTTTCCAAGTAAATGCCGTCGCAACGATTGACGGCAGCGCCCTTCTCGTGCCGAATAAGGCCATGAGATACTCAGCCTTCAAAGCCAAGGTAATCACCTCCACCGGCATGGTGGCAAAGAGGTTTAGCCCCCCGATGGGGCGCCGGAACCGGGTGAGTAGTGTTTGACGTTCCTCGTCAAAACCGAGGTCCGCGACTCTTCCGTGCCGCTCGGTCCGCCCGAGGTCGTTTTCCGCACATTATCAGCCGGGAGCGTGCTTGCCGCTTTGGCAAAGCCCCAACACTGTCACTCAGGAGATTAACAGATTTATCCGCCCTGAACGGGGCCAATCGAGACGTCGAAGACGACGGCAAAACAAAACTGCTCCGGCCAACGGGGCAGATCGACCCGACCAACAGGGGATAAAATGGGACTATTCATTCTGCGCAGAACCGTCGTCATGATCCTGACGGCGCTTTGCCTGACATTCATCGTTTTCTTTCTGACGAACCTCTATCCAAACCTGGAAAAGCTCGCCAAGACGCAGGGCAACTTCCGGATGTCGGACGAGGCCGTCACGAGCTGGCTGACCAAGGAAGGCTACCTTCAACCGCTGCCCGTCAAATACGGACAGTGGCTGGGGGTCCTTCCCGGATGGACGCTTGAAACCAAGGACGGCATCACCGGCCGCTGCGTGACCGGTGCGGTCACGCCCGAAGTTGCGGCCGAAGCCCCGAAGTTCTGTGGCATCCTGCAGGGCGACTGGGGCTATTCCACGGTCTTCCGCGAAGAAGTTTCGGGCATCATTTCGACCCGGCTGGGCCTGACCGGCAAGCTGATGTTCTGGGTCATGGTGCTGATGGTGCCCTCGGCCCTGATCATCGGCGTTCTGGCCGGGATGCGCGAAGGGTCAAAAACCGACCGCACGCTATCGACCTTCTCGATTATTACCACGGCGACGCCAGAATACGTGTCGGGCGTGATCTTTATCGCCGTCTTCGCCTCCTCCGCCGTTGGTTTGAAATGGTTCAAGGGCACTGCGACCAGCGCGATGGAAGACGCCAATTTCGAGAATTTCTTTCTGCCGGTGCTGACGATTTCGCTTTATGGCATGGGCTATATCGCCCGGATGACCCGCGCTTCGATGACCGAGGTCATGACGGCGCAATATATCCGCACCGCCCGGCTCAAAGGGGTGAAGTTCTCGAACATCGTGCTCAAGCACGCGCTGCGCAATGCGCTGATCGCGCCGTTTACGGTCATCCTGCTTCAGGTGCCGTGGCTGTTGAACGGGGTCGTCATTGTTGAAACGCTATTCAACTACAAGGGTTTCGGCTGGGTGCTGGTGCAGGCGGCCGGGAATAATGACATCGAATTGCTGCTCGCCGTGTCGGTGGTGTCGGTCTTCGTGGTTCTGATGACGCAGCTGATATCCGATATCGGCTATGTCTACCTGAACCCGCGCATCAGAATATCCTGAAGGGAGGGCAGAGAATATGGAACCTCTCGGCACATTCGATATCATCTGGCGTATCGTCGTCCAGTTCACCCCGGTCTGGATCGCGCTCATCGTGCTCTTTGCCGTCTCGATCGCCTTCAAGCGCAAGCTGGGGCTTTATGGCAAACTGTTCGATAGCGTGATCGGCATGATCGGTTTTGGACTGGTCATGTTCTGGGTCTTTACCGGCGTCTTTGGCCAGTTCGACCTGATCGTCACCCATGACTCGCTGGCACAGGTTTCGGGGATGAAGAACAAGGTCCCCGGCACACCGCTATTGATGGGTGATGAAGGCGATTATCCCTGGTACCTACTGGGGGGTGACAACCTCGCGCGGGATGTATTCTCGCGCATGGTCGAAGGCGCCTGGGTCGTGGTGCAGATCGCGCCGCTGGCGACCATGTTCGCCTTTATGGTTGGCATCACGCTGGGACTTCCGGCGGGGTATTACGGAGGACGGCTGGACACGTTCCTGTCTTTCCTCGCCAACCTGATCCTCGCCTTTCCGGTGATCCTGCTGTTCTACCTGCTGGTAACGCCCGAGATCGTGGCGACCGGGGTGCCAAGCTACATGGCGACGGTGCTCTTTGTCTTCCCGATCGTGTTTGTCGGCGTGCTGCTGAATTCGCGTTATCACACGCAGCCGCATATCCGGCTGCCGCTTTTGTTGATCGTTCTGGGCATCATGATCTGGCTGTACCTGTCGCTGATCTCGGAGCAAGGCACCAAGGTGGCGGTACTTCCGCGGTTCCTCGATCTCTTCGATATTCCGGGCGGCATTCTTGTGGTATTCGTCTCGGTGGTTTTCGTGAACTCGCCCACCGTGTTCCGGATCGTTCGCGGGCTGGCGATGGACATCAAGACCCGCGATTACGTGGCCGCCGCCCAGACCCGGGGCGAAGGTCCGTGGTACATCATGCTCTGGGAGATCCTTCCCAATGCACGCGGACCGCTGATCGTCGATTTCTGCCTGCGCATCGGCTATACGACGATCCTATTGGGGACGCTCGGGTTCTTTGGCCTCGGCCTGCCGCCGGAAAGCCCGGACTGGGGGAGCACGATCAACGAGGGCCGCAAGCTCTTGTCCATCTATCTCCATCCTGCACTGCCGCCTGCTCTGGCATTGCTGAGCCTTGTTCTGGGGCTCAACCTGCTGGCCGATGGCCTGCGCGAGGAAAGCCTGCGGGATTGAGGGACTGCACCTTTGCCCGGCGTGGGCGCGCCGGGCGAGGTTGGCATTTGAGTATTTGGGGCAAGAGGAAAAGGGAATGTTTCCGCTCGAACCGCGCCCTTTGCGTCCGGCCGCAGGTGATTTGAACCGGTGGCGGCCGGGTGCCAGACAATAAAAAGGAATGCGCCGCAAGGCGCGCCGCTTGATAACAGCCTCCAACAGGGAGACGAACATGGCAAAATGGGACTATGACGGCCCGATCCTTGAAATTGACAAGCTGTCGATTTCCTTTTTCACGCGGCTGCGGGAGATCCCGGCGGTCATGGATTTCTCGGTCTCGGTGCAACCGGGCGAAGCCGTCGGCCTTGTCGGTGAATCGGGCTGCGGCAAGTCCACCGTGGCGCTCGGGGTCATGCAGGATCTTGGCGTCAACGGTCGGATTGTCGGCGGGTCGGTCAAGTTCAAGGGGCGCGATCTTGGCGAGATGAGCGCGGAAGAACTGCGCGACATCCGGGGCAGCGAGATCGCAATGATCTATCAAGAACCCATGGCCTCGCTGAACCCGGCGATGCGGATCGGCAAGCAGCTGATGGAAGTGCCGATGATCCACCAGGGCCTGTCGCAGAAAGAGGCCTATGCCCGCGCGTTGCAGGTGGTGACCGATGTCAAACTGCCCGACCCTGAGCGGATCCTGAACAGTTTTCCGCACCAGCTGTCCGGCGGGCAGCAGCAGCGGATCGTGATCGCCATGGCGCTGATGAGCGAGCCGGCGTTGCTGATCCTGGATGAGCCGACCACCGCCCTTGATGTGACGGTCGAGGCGGCCATCGTAGAGCTGGTCAAGGATCTCGGGCGCAAGTACGGCACCTCGATGCTGTTCATCAGCCATAACCTTGGGCTGGTTCTTGAGACCTGCGACCGGATCTGCGTGATGTATTCCGGAGAGGCGGTGGAACGCGGCTCGATCCATGACGTGTTCGACGAGATGCAGCACCCCTATACGCAGGCGCTGTTCCGGTCGATCCCACTTCCGGGAGCGGATAAGAACGCGCGGCCGCTGGTCGCCATTCCGGGTAATTTCCCCCTGCCCCATGAACGGCCCAAGGGCTGCAATTTCGGGCCGCGCTGCGATTATTTCCAGGCCGGGCGCTGCGATGCCAAACCGATCCCGATGGAGACCGTGCCCGGCAATGACCGTCACCATACGCGCTGCCTGCGGTACCAGGAGATCGACTGGCAGGCCCCGATTGCGGCCTCGGATGTCAAGGAGAAGAGCAGCGCCGGGGATGTGATCCTGAAGATGGACGATCTGCGCAAGTATTACGAGGTCGCAGCCAACGCGCTCTTCGGTGGTGGCGAGCGTAAGGTCGTCAAAGCGAATGAAACCCTGTCCTTCGAAGCGCGGGAATCCGAAACGCTGGCGATTGTCGGGGAATCCGGCTGCGGCAAGTCGACCTTTGCGAAGGTGCTGATGGGGCTTGAAACCGCCACTGACGGGCAGATCATCTTTGACAACCGCAATATCGAAGCGGTGCCCATTGAAAAGCGGGATACCAAGACGATTTCGGACATCCAGATGGTGTTTCAGAACCCGTTCGACACGCTGAACCCGTCGATGAAGGTCGGCCGCCAGATCATCCGGGCGCTGGAAGTCTTTGGCATCGGCAAGAACGAAGCGGAACGCCGGGAGCGGATGCTGAGCCTGCTCGACCTTGTGAAACTGCCACGTGAATTCGCCGACCGGATGCCGCGCCAGTTGTCCGGCGGGCAGAAGCAGCGGGTCGGGATCGCCCGGGCCTTTTCCGGCGGGGCGCGGGTTGTCGTGGCGGATGAGCCGGTGTCGGCGCTTGATGTGTCGGTTCAGGCCGCGGTGACGGATCTGCTGATGGAGATCCAGCGCGAAGAGAAAACGACACTGCTGTTCATTTCGCATGATCTTTCGATCGTGCGTTATCTCAGCGACCGGGTCATGGTCATGTACCTTGGCCATGTGGTCGAACTGGGCACAACCGAGCAGGTGTTCTCGCCGCCCTATCACCCCTATACCGAGGCGCTCTTGTCGGCTGTACCGATTGCCGACACCTCGGTCACAAAGAAGCACATCGTACTCGAGGGCGATATTCCCTCGGCAATGAACCCGCCGCCGGGCTGTCCGTTCCAGACCCGGTGCCGCTGGAAATCGCAGGTGCCCGGCAACCTTTGCGAAACCGAGGTGCCGCCGATGAAATTCCGCGACGGGAACCACCAGATCAAGTGCCACCTGAGCGAGGACCAGATGGCCGAGATGGAGCCTGTGATCCAGATCGCGGCCGAGTAGCGGACAAGCAAAACCCCGCAGCGGGAAAACGCTGCGGGGCGGATCGTCGTTAAGACGAAAACGGGCTTACTTGGCAACCGAGTTCGGGATGTCTTCGGGCAGAACGTCAACAACGGCGTTCGCATAGCCTTCGATCATCGCACGGTAGAAATCATCGCTGCTAGGCGAGACGGCGATATAACCTTCCGGAACGGTGCCGGCGGGGTCCATCGCTACGATCTTCACCGGATAGCTTTCGGCACCGGCATCGGCCTGCGGGCTGGTGATGCTTACAACACCGTCCATCTGGTTGAATTCGCGGCTTTCAGGCAGCATGGCGCTGTCGTCCATGCGGACTTCCTGAAGGTTCACTTCGACGACATAACCGGCGTCTTCTGTGGTCATCGCGATCTTGTCGGCGATCGACGTCATCAGGTCGGTTGCCAGCGTCGGGAAGTATTCCTGCGCGTTGGAATCTTTCAGCGCCGTGTATTCGGAATTCACGGTCAGTTCCTTAACAACACCGTCTTGCGACTGCGCCCAGCCGGCACCTGCGACAATTGCTGCTACGGCGCTTGCGGCCATCGTACGGACAAACATGGATTTCATTTTTACTCTCCTTTTACACTCGCCAACCACAGGCCCCGATAGGTGTCTCGGCAGGCGCTATGTGCCTTCAACACCGCTCGGCGTGAAAAGGTTCCGATTGAAATCAGATAGTTTGCAGCTGTCAACAGGGCGGGCATGACGCGGCAGGACTTTGCCGGCCCGCCGACGTCAGCTTCCCCAGATGACCCGCACGTAATTGCGGGTTTCCTCATAGGGCGGCACACCACCATGTTTGACGACCGCCTCGGGGCCCGCGTTATAGGCGGCGAGCGCCAGCGGCCATGACCCGAACTTGCGGTATTGCCGCGCAAGGTATCGCGCACCACCTTCAAGGTTCTGTTTCGGGTCCGTCGGATCGACGCCAAGCAGACGGGCGGTTTGCGGCATCAACTGGGCCAGACCCAAGGCGCCCTTGTGCGAAACGGCCGAGGGATTCCAGCCCGATTCCTGCTGGACCAGCCGCGCGAAAAGATCTTCGGGGATATTGTGCAGCCGGGCTGCCGCCTTGGCCATCACGAGGAACTCGCCACGGTATTTGCCGCCATAAGCGCCGCTGCCGTTCTTGCTTGGCGTATAGATCGAGGGCGGCTGAAGCCGGACCGAATTCTTGTACTGCTCAGCCGCGCGGTTATCGAGAACCGCCAACTGGGATTTCAGCAGCTTCTTCTGGCTGCGCGTCGAAACGGAATCCGCAAGCGCCGCATCGGCACAGAGAGAAATAACGAAAGCACCGACAGCCAGTTGCCCCATACGCTTGATAACCATGTACAAAAAGTCCCGCAGAAAGAACGATTCCCCGGCGGCACTATACGCAGATTACCCTGAATTTCCAGAACTGAAACTTTTTGACCCCGGCAGGCAGCGTCATTTCGCGTCCTGCATTCTGGTTTAATCCTTGCAATGACACGTATAGTCTCGGACAGAACCCATCCCGGGAATCAATCCGGACAGCATTCAAACACACATACGGGGAGCACCATGGCAGGCTCGGTCAACAAGGTCATTCTTATCGGAAATCTGGGGCGCGACCCCGAAGTGCGCACATTTCAGAATGGCGGCAAGGTCTGCAACCTGCGCATCGCCACCTCTGAGAACTGGAAGGACCGCAACACCGGTGAGCGCCGCGAGCGGACCGAATGGCATTCGGTCGCGATCTTCAACGAAGGGCTGGTCCGCGTGGCCGAGCAATATCTGCGCAAAGGCTCCAAGGTCTATATCGAAGGCCAGCTCCAGACCCGTAAATGGCAGGACCAGTCCGGTCAGGACCGCTATTCCACCGAGGTCGTGCTTCAGGGCTTCGGCTCGACGCTGACCATGCTCGACGGCCGTGATGGCGGTTCGGGCGGCGGCGGTGGTGGTGGCGGCTACGGCGGCGGCTACGATCAGGGCGGCGGCTATGACAGCGGCCCGCAGGACGACCGCTTTGGCGGCGGTCAGGGCGGTGGCGGCCCCTCGTCGCGCGATATGGATGATGAGATCCCGTTCTGATAAGATCGATCTACCCTTGACGAAAACCTGTGTGCAAATCTGCACACAGGGAGTTGAGATGTAAGGAATATTCTTTGCGCGCCAACTCAGTATGTCATCAGGCAAATTGATATCTTGCCCAAGGAACTCCTATGTCCAAGACTCTCACGAATTTCACGCCGATCATGCTCAGCGTCTTCCGGATCGTTGCCGCGCTGATCTTCATGGCGCATGGCACTCAGAAACTGCTCAACTTCCCTGCCTCCGACATGAACCCGCCGCTATTCTCGATGTTTGGCTTTGCCGGTCTGCTTGAACTGGTAGGCGGCGCGCTGCTCGTCATCGGCCTCTTCACCCGTCCGGTGGCCTTTGTCCTGTCGGGCCTGATGGCATTCGCCTATTTCATCGCCCACGCGCCGCAAAGCTTTTTCCCGGCGCTGAACGGCGGCGACGCGGCAATCCTTTACTGCTTCTTCTTCCTGTACCTTGTCTTCTCCGGCCCCGGCCCGATCAGCGTTGACGCGCTGCGCAGCCGTCCGAATGGCGTAACCGCCTGATCAACCGGTAAAGCGACGAAATCAACAAGCGCGGCAGATCAGCTCTGCCGCGCTTTTTCTTTAAGGGCCGCCTGCAAAACATCCTCCAGCGCGTCGCGCGGCACATCCGAGGTCACAAAAGCCTGACCGATACCGCGCGCCAGGATAAACCGCAGCTTGCCATCCAGCACTTTCTTGTCCTGTGCCATCAACTCGATCAGCGCCTCGGAATCCGGCAGATCGCCCGGTATATCGGACAGATCGGTCTTCATCCCCATGCGCTTGAGGTGTTCACGCACGCGGCTTGGTTCCTCCTGACTGCAAAAACCCAGACGCGCGGAAAGCTCAAAGGCCAGCGCGCAGCCGATCGCCACGCCTTCGCCATGCAGCAACCGGTTGCTGTATCCCGTCGCCGCCTCAAGCGCGTGGCAGAAGGTATGCCCAAGGTTCAGCAGCGCCCGGTCGCCCTGCTCTGTCTCGTCTCGCGCGACGATATCGGCCTTCATCTGCACCGACTTGGTCACCGCCGCGATGCGGGCTGCCATGTCACCGGATTTCAGCGCGGGACCGTTTTCATCGAGCCAGTCGAAAAACGCCGCATCGCCCAGCAGCCCGTATTTCACCACCTCGCCATAACCGGCGAGGAAGTCGCGTTCGGTCAATGTCGCGAGCACATCCGTATCCGCCAGCACCAGCGCGGGCTGATGAAAGGCACCGATCAGGTTCTTGCCCTGACGAACATTGATCCCCGTCTTTCCGCCGACCGAACTGTCGACCTGCGCCAGAAGCGAGGTCGGAATCTGCACGAACCGGACGCCCCGACGCAGCACGGCCGCGGCAAACCCGACGAGATCCCCGATCACCCCGCCGCCAAGCGCCACCACGATGTCGCGGCGTTCCACTTTCTGATCGAGCAGCCAGTCGCAGGTCCGGGTCAGGTTTTCCCAGCTTTTGGTCGCTTCGCCAGCGGGAAGCGTCATCGCTTCCATCGCGATGCCCGACGCAGCCAATCCGGCGCGCAGGGTCTCAAGATGCAGCGCGGCGACGGTTTCGTCGCTGACGACAACCACGCGCGGACGAGGCAAGAGCGGCGAAATCAGCTCTCCGGCGCGGGCCATCAGGCCGGGGCCAATAATCACGTCATAGCTGCGCTCGCCCAGCGAAACATGGACTTTTTCCTGCATCATTCGCTCTCCAGCACGTCCGGACGGCTGGCAAGCGCTTCCAGCACGCGGTCAACCATCTGCTCGATCGAAGCCTGCCCGTCGGACTGCACGGCCAGATCGGCTTTTTCATAGAACTGGCGACGCTGATCGAACAGGGACTGCAAGGTGGCGCGCGGGTTCTCGGTGCGCAGCAAGGGGCGCGAATCGCGGTGCCGGACCCGCTGCCAGAGCACGTCGCAGCTTGCATCCAGCCAGACCGACGCGCCTTTTTCCGAAATCAACCGGCGATTCTCCTCTGAGAGGAACGCGCCGCCGCCTGTTGAAAGCACGCCACGCTCTTCAACCAGCAACCGAGCGATGACCTGGCTTTCCTTGCGACGGAAAAACGCCTCGCCATCGCGGGTGAAAATCTCGGGCACCGTCATGTTGGCGGCAGCCTCTATTTCCGCGTCACTATCAAGGAAAGGCACGCCCAGACGCTCGGCAAGCGCACGGCCCACGGCGGTTTTGCCCGCGCCCATCATGCCCACCATCACGACGGTCTTTTTCAACCTCTTCGCCTTGCCGGGCCTGTCTTTTTTGTTCGATCTTTGCTCAATTTCGCTCATTCTTCAGTGAATGACGTGATCTTGTCGAAAAGGCCATATATAACTTGTGCAAAACAACGAGCAGTAAGTGAGGTCGCGATGGGCAGGCTCATCAAATTTGTAGTATATCTCCTGTGCTTGGCGTTCATAGCCGTTGTCGGGTATGCTTATCTCGGACCCTGGTTCGGGTCGGATTTCTCGGCCCCGCAGCAAGAGATACGCAAACCGGTGGAACTGGATGCCGACTAGACACGGGATCGCCCTTTCCATTGCCATGATCGCCCTGCCCGCCAGTCTTGGCGCGCAAGAGCCGCTGACCGCAATCGACTGGCTTGGCCAAAACGCCCCGCAGATCCGCTCGGGTCCGACGCTGGGCGGGCAGACATTGCGGGAACCGCCGGTGACGCAGACGGCCCTGCGGCCTGAGATCGCCGTGGAAACGCTGCAACCGCAGCCGCAGCCGATGGGTCTGGTGCCGTCCGATGTTACCGGCCTGCCGGTCAACCTGTGGCAGGGCAGCGAATTGCCGACGCTGCGCTATCTGATCGATACCGTGCCGGTGGATGGCAATCCGGCGATGCAGACGCTGCTTTATACGCTGCTGCTTTCGGAAACCCGCGCGCCGGGCGGCGAAGACGCGCAGGACTGGCTGATGCGGGCGCGGCTTGACCGGCTGATGTCGCTTGGCGCGACCGATCCGCTCGAATCCCTTGCCGAAAGCGCCGGTGCGGCGCAGAACCCCGCGCTGTTCCAGCGCTGGTTCGATGCGACCCTGCTGAACGGCACCGAAGACAAGGCCTGCGCGGCGCTGGCGCTGGATGCGCGGCTGACACGCGATTATCGTGCCCGCATATTCTGCCTCGCCCGGCAGGGCGACTGGCAGACCGCTGCGCTGATCCTCGAGGCCGCGCATGCGATACAGGCGATGCCGCAGGCAGAGCTGGACCTGATGGACCGCTTCCTGTCGCCGGAAATATACGATGGTGCGCCGCACCTGCCCATGCCCGACGATCCGGACCCGCTGACCTTTCGCCTTTTTGAATCGATTGGTGAACGGCTGCCCACCGCGTCGCTGCCGCGTGCCTTTGCCAATGCCGACCTGCGCGATGTCTCGGGCTGGAAGGCCCAGATCGAAGCCGCCGAAAGGCTGACCCGTATCGGCGCGCTGCAACCCAACCGCCTGCTCGGCCTTTATACCGAGCGTCGCGCCGCCGCCTCGGGCGGGGTCTGGGACCGGGTGACCGCCCTGCGCCGGTTTGAAACCGCGCTTGAGCAGAACAGCATCGATGCCGTGACCAAGACGCTCCCGCCGGTCTGGACCGCCATGCAGGAAGTCGGGCTGGAGGTTGCCTTTGCTGAGTTGTTTGCCCCGCAGATCAGCGGTCTGAACTTTACAGACGCGCGAGCCGCACAGATCGCGTGGCGCATGGGGCTGTTGTCTTCGGATTACGAATCCGTCGCCAATTCTGTCGCCGCCGAAACTGATACCGATGCATTCCTCGTGGCCCTGACGCGCGGGACGCCAGGCGATGTCGCAGCGCCGAACCAGATGACACAGGCGATATCGGACGGGTTCAGCAACGCGGTGGACCTGCCCGGCCGCATCCAGAACGCTCTGGATCGCGGGGCGCTTGGGGAAACCATCCTGCTGGCCATTGAACATTTCGACCGGGGCGCGACGGGCAATCCCAACGACCTTGCTGCCGCCATCGCCACGCTGCGCCGCGTTGGTCTTGAAGACACCGCGCGTCGGGCGTCGTTGCAGCTTTTGCTGTTGGGGCATGGGTAGAATGTCGGCGCCCTCCAGCTCTCTCCAGTGGATTTCGACCTTTCTCGAGGCGCAGGCCGCCGAGCTTGGCGCCGCCACGAATACCCAGCTTGCCTATGGGCGGGACCTGCGTGATTTCGTTGACTGGCTTGAACGGAAAAACAGTGACCTCGCCGGGGCCGACCGCGAGATGATCGAGGCTTATCTTGTTTGGTGCGACGCGCAGGGACTGGCCAAATCCACGCGGGCGCGACGGCTTTCCGCGATCAAGCAGGTCTTTCGCTTTGCGTTTGAGGAAGGCTGGCGCGGCGACAACCCGGCGATCCAGATCAAGGGACCGGGGCGCGAGAACCGCCTGCCCAAAACGCTCGACGTGCCCGAGGTCGACCGGCTGCTCGACGCGGCCCGCAGCGCCGGGCGCAGCCCCTCGGAACGGCTGCGCAATACCTGCCTGATGGAACTGCTCTATGCCACCGGCATGCGGGTCAGCGAACTTGTCGGCCTGCCGGTCAGCGCCGCGCGGGGCGACCCGCGCATGCTGCTGGTGCTTGGCAAGGGCGGCAAGGAACGCATGGTGCCCCTCTCCCCCCCAGCCCGTACCGCGCTGGCCGAATGGCTTGTCGCACGCGACGCAGAGGAGGACTCCCGCCGCCGCAATGGCCATGCCGCCTCGCGTTTCCTGTTCCCCTCGCACGGGAAATCGGGCCATTTGACCCGGCACCGGTTCTACCTGCTGATCAAGGAAATCGCCGTCGCCGCCGGGGTCTCTCCGGCCAAGGTCACGCCGCATACGCTGCGCCATGCCTTTGCCACGCATCTGCTGGCCAATGGCGCCGATCTGCGCTCGATCCAGACTCTTCTGGGCCATGCAGACCTTGCCACGACCGAAATATATACGCATGTGCTGGACGAACGCCTGTCGGAACTGGTTCACGAACACCATCCGCTTTCGAAACCAGACCGGAACGGCTAGGAATACCGCGTACAAGGTCGCATGATCCGACCGGCAAACCCTGGCGGCAGACCCGCCGCCAAGTGACACCCGAAACAACGACGTTGAGAAAGCCCCTTTGATGGAACTGTCCGAAACCGCGCTGGACAACGCATTCTGGATTACCGGTGCGGCGATTTTGCTGCTGCTTGTTCTCTCCGCCTTTTTCTCCGGTTCCGAAACCGCCCTGACCGCCGCCTCGCGCGGCAAGCTGCGCGCGCAGGCCGACAAAGGCTCGAAAGGCGCGGAAAAGGCGCTGGTCATCACCGAGGATAACGAGCGTCTGATCGGCTCTGTCCTGCTGGGCAACAACCTCGTCAACATCCTTGCCACTTCGCTGGCCACGGCGCTATTCACGCGGGTATTCGGCGATAGCGGAGTGGCGCTGGCGACCCTCATCATGACCGTGCTGGTGCTGGTCTTTGCCGAGGTGCTGCCCAAGACATACGCCATCATCTATTCCGAATCCGCTGCTGCCACCGTCGCTCCGGTCATCAGCATCGTGGTGCGCATTCTGTCGCCCATCGTGTCGGCAGTCCGGCTTTTCGTGCGCGGCGTGCTGCGGCTCTTTGGGGTGCGGGTCGATCCCGACAGCCAGATCCTTGCAGTGCGCGAGGAAATCGCCGGTGCGCTCAACCTTGGCCATTCAGAAGGTGTCGTCGAAAAAGAAGACCGCGACCGTATTCTCGGCGCGCTCGACCTTGGCGACCGCGCGGTCGAAGAGATCATGCTCCACCGTTCGGGCATCGAGATGATCGATGCGGATAACCCGCCCTCGGATATCCTCCAGCAATGTCTCGACAGCCCCCATACCCGCCTGCCCGTCTACCGGCAGGATCAGGAAAACATCATCGGCGTGGTCCACGCCAAGGATCTGCTGCGTGCCATGTACAAGGCGATCAGCGGCCCCGACAGCGACCCCGAGGCGCTCAAACGCTTCCGGATCACCGATGTGGCCATGCCGCCCTATTTCATCCCCGAAACCACAACGCTGGATGACCAGATGCGCCAATTCCTGCGCATGCGAACTCATTTCGCGCTGGTTGTGGATGAATACGGCTCGCTTCAGGGGCTGATCACGCTCGAGGATATTCTCGAGGAAATCGTCGGCGAGATCACCGATGAGTTCGACCCCGATGCGGATCACCCGCTCAAGGCCAACGAAGACGGGCATTACGTGGTCGACGGCGCGATGACGATCCGCGACCTGAACCGCGCCACTGACTGGACCCTCCCCGACGAAGAGGCAAATACCGTTGCCGGTCTGGTGATCCACGAGGCGCAGATGATCCCGACCGTGGGGCAGGTTTTCTCCTTCCACGGCTTCCGTTTCGAGGTAATGGAGCGTGACGGCAACCGGGTGACGAAACTGCGTATCCGGCCACTCTGACGCGACGATCCGCTTTGCCAGCCTCCCTGCCCGCGCTAGCATCCCAGGCAAGGAGGACACCATGACAAATTCCCAACCGCGCAGCACGCTGACCACCCACGAGGTCCACAACCAGCCCGCTCCAAGGGGCGATGTCGATCTCTGGGCCAGCGACCTCCCCCTGCGCGAGGCGATCGCCCATTACGGGCTGCGCACCCCGCCGCTCGCCGCATATGGCGCGGCACTGGGGACGGATGAGATGCGCCGCGCCGCCCGCGACGCCAACCGCCATACCCCCGAGCTGGTCCAGTTCGATTCCGGGGGCCGCCGCATTGATGAGGTGCATTTCCATCCCGCCTACCACCGGTTCATGACACTGAGCCAAAGCGCCGGCTATGCCGCCTGCGCCTGGGAGGGCAAACCCGGCGGTCACCTCACCCATGCCGCCATGGTCTATCTCGCAAGCCAGATCGAACCGGGACATTGCTGCCCGATGACCATGACCTATGCGGCCACCCCGGCCCTCGCCGCCTCGGAAAGCCTTGCCGCCGAGTGGCGCCCAAAACTCACCGCCCGGGCCTATGACCCCTCGCAAAAACCCGTCGCCGCGAAAACGAGTGCGACGCTCGGCATGGCAATGACCGAGAAACAGGGCGGATCGGACGTACGCGCCAATACCACGCAGGCAAGGCAGGACGGCGATCACTGGCGGCTGACCGGCCACAAATGGTTCTGCTCCGCGCCGATGTCCGACGGGTTCCTGACGCTGGCACAGACTCCGGATGGCCTGACCTGCTTCCTCGTGCCCCGCTGGCTCGAGGGCGAACGCAACGCGATCAACATCCAGCGCCTCAAGGACAAGCTGGGCAACAAGTCCAACGCCTCCTCCGAGATCGAATTCACCGACACGCTCGCCTACCAGCTCGGCGAGACCGGCAAGGGCGTGCGCACCATCATCGAAATGGTGCATCACACCCGGCTCGACACGGCCATGGCCCCGGCCGGCCTGATGCGCGGCGCGCTTGCTGCGGCCCATCACTGGGTCAGCCACCGCAGCGCCTTCCAGCGCCGCCTCATCGACCAGCCGCTGATGCGCACGGTGCTGGCCGATCTCGCCCTCGATGTCGAAGGCACGCTCGCCCTCGGCCTGCGCACCGCCCATGCTTTCGACGGCACCACCCCCGAGGACCGCGCTTTCGCCCGTATCGCGGTCGCGCTTGCCAAGTTCCTCGGCAACAAGCGCTGCCCGCAGGTCACCTACGAGGCGATGGAGGTGCTCGGCGGCATGGGCTATGTTGAAGACACGCCCATGCCCTTCTACTACCGCGAAGCCCCGCTCAACGGCATCTGGGAAGGCTCCGGCAACGTGATCTGCCTCGACATCCTGCGCAGCCTCGACCGCGACCCGCTCGCCCGCGACGTGCTGATCGCGGAACTTCAGAGCGCGACCGGTCAGAACAGCCAGTATGACAACGCCCTGAAAACCTACGGCTCCCGATGGGCCTCCCACCCCGAAGAATCCAACGCCCGCTGGTTCGCCGAGGATACCGCGCAGATGCTCACCGCCGCGACGCTGATCCGAACCGCCCCCGCGGCCATCTCGGATGCCTATGTCGCCACCCGGCTCGACCGCGACCGCGGACAGACCACCGGCGCCCTGTCCGGTATCGACCACGAGTCGGTCCTGAACCGGCTATCGCCTTCTTTGGGTTAAAAATATCCCGGGGGTGAATTGGCCCGAACGGGCCAAGAGGGGGCTGGCCCCCTTCCCTCACGCCCGCAGGCGACCCCCTTCCGGATCAAAGGGTGGCTGTTCCAGCACCGTCGCGCGATGCGGCTGGCCCAGCACCATCACCTCGACTTTCTCGCCGGGCTGCGGGTCGCGCAGGCTGGCAAGCGCTAGGGACATATTCACACCATAGCCGTAACCGCCCGAGCTGACCCGCCCGACCCCGGCGCCATCGCGGAATACCGGCTCACCGCCGGTGGCATCGGCCCCCGAAGCCGTGACATCCGGCTCCTCCAGCGCAAGGATCACAAGGCTCTCGCGTGCGGGCTTGTCCATGATCTCGGCCAGCGCGTCGCGGTTCAGGAAATCCTTGTCCATCTTGCACAGCCGCGACATCCCGACCTCCTGCGGCCAGTATTCGGGGCTATATTCGCGCCCCCAGGAGCCATAACCTTTTTCAAGCCGAAGGCTCATCAGCGCGCGTGCCCCGACCGGCCCGCCCCCCATGCCGCGCCCCGCTTCCAAAAGCGCCTCGTAGAGCCTTACCTGATCGCCCTCGGCGCAATGCAGCTCCCACCCAAGATCGCCGGTGAAGGACACCCGCAGGGCCACGCAATCGACCCCGGCCAGCGTGATCCGCGCCGAGCGCATGAACGGGAAATCCGCTGTTGCAAGCGAGCTGTTGGTCAGCCCCTGCAACAGGTCCCGCGACAGGGGGCCGGCCACGTTGAACCCGCAGACCGCTTCGGTCAGGCTCTCGAACACCGTGCTTTCGGGCAGCGGCACCTGCTTGAAAAACCGCTGGTGAAAGCGTTCGGCCATGCCGGAACCGATCACCCAGAATTCGTCTTCGCCCAGCCGGGTCACGGTGAAATCCCCGGCGATCCCGCCGCGCTTGCCGATCAGCGGCGCAAGGCAGGACCGCCCGACCTCGCGCGGTATATTGTTGGCAAACACCGCGTTCAGCCAGTCCTCGGCCCCCGGCCCTTTGCAGCGATACTTGGCAAAGTTCGAAATATCGATGATCCCCGCCTTTTCGCGCAGCATCCGCGCCTCGGCCCCGACCGGCTCCCACCAGTTCTGACGCTTGAAACCCGCGGTTTCCGTCACCCCCGGTTCCGACGCGAACCATTGCGGATGCTCCCAGCCATAGTTCAGACCGAAAACGCCACCCATCTGCTTTTGCATGTCATAAACGGGCCGCGTGCGTACGGGCCGTCCGGCCGGGCGTTCCTCGTTCGGGAAATGGATCGCGAAACGGGTGGTATAGACTTCTTGCACCTTCGCCTTGGTGAATGCCTTAGTTGCCCAGGAACCGAAGCGTGCAATGTCCCATGGGAAAAGATCATATTGCATCTCTCCCTCGATCATCCATTGCGCCGCCATCAGCCCCATGCCGCCAGATTGGGAAAAGCCCGGGATGATCCCGTTGCAACAGAAGTAGTTGCTCAACTCGGGCACCGGACCAAAAAGCACGTTGGAATCCGGCGACCATATCATCGGGCCGTTGATGACCCGCTTGATCCCCGCCGTACCCGCCACCGGCACCCGGTCGATCGCACGCATCACGTTCGGCTCGATACGTTCCAGATCGTCGGGGAACAGGTCATGGCCGAAATCCTGCGGCGTGCCGTCTTCGGCCCAGAACCGCATGTCTTTTTCATAGGCCCCGATCAGCAACCCGTCGCCCTCATGCCGCAGGTAATATTCGCCGTCGCGATCCGCGACCGAGGGCAAGAGCCGCCCCATCGCCGCGATCTCGGGAATGGATTCCGTCACGAAATACTGGTGCTCGGTCGGTTGCAGCGGCAGGGTCAGCCCCGCCAGCGCGGCAACTTCGCGCCCCCAGAGACCGGCGGCATTCACCACCCATTGCGTATGGATATCGCCCTTGGGGGTGCGCACGATCCAGCTTCCGTCCTGTTGCTGTTCGGTCGCGGTGACGGGCGTGTGGCGGTGGATCTCCGCGCCGCGCTGCCGCGCCCCCGCCGCGAAGGCCATAGTCACGCCCGACGGGTCCACCTTGCCCGCTTCGGGTTCCAGCATGATGCAGCGGATCCCGTCGAAATCGACCAGCGGGTGCAGGCGCTCGGCCTCGTCCCGCGAAATCTCGGCGAAATCGAACCCGTAGTTCTTGGCCTTGGCGGCCTGAAGCCGCAGCTGATGTTCCCGTGCCTCGGTCTGCGCAAGGTAAAGATACCCCGAGCGGAACACCCCGCAGCCCTGCCCGGTTTCGCGCTCGAGCTCCTCGTAAAGGTTCATGGTGTAATATTGCAGGCGCGAGATATTGGTATTGTCGTGCAGCCCGTGGATATTCGCCGCCGCATGCCAGGTCGAGCCCGAGGTCAGCTCATCGCGTTCCAGCAGGACAACATCCGTCCATCCAAGCTTGGCCAGATGATACAGGATCGAACAACCGATCACGCCGCCCCCGATAACGACTGCCTGTGCGTGGGATTTCATGTCATGCCCTCAATTGCCGGTTTCCCGGCAGCATGAGACGCGACATTGCCAAACATATGCCATTTAGCGACGCCCTCCGTCGCTGTGAGACAAGGTTGTCGTAAATTTTTCACCCTTTCTGGCAAAGTTTCGCGCCAAGTGCCCCGAAACCGGAAAAACCCAAACACGACGGATTTTGTCGCAAAGTGACTAGCGATCCGAAAGCGCCTTGAGAAGGTTGGCTGCACTGGCAGTATGAGGCGAAGACCATGAAAACCACCACCCGAGTAGTCGTCATTGGCGGCGGCGTTGTCGGCTGTTCCGTGTTGTATCACCTGACCAAGCTTGGCTGGTCCGACGTCATGCTGCTGGAACGCTCCGACCTGACCTCGGGGTCCACATGGCATGCGGCGGGCGGGTTTCACACGCTGAACGGCGACACCAACATGGCCGCGCTTCAGGGCTATACAATCCGCCTTTACAAGGAACTCGAAGAGATCACCGGCATGTCCTGCGGTCTGCACCACGTGGGCGGGATCACCTTGGCCGACAACCGCGACCGGTTCGACATGCTGCTGGCGGAACGGGCCAAGCACCGGTTCATGGGACTTGAGACCGAGATTGTCACCCCCGAAGAGATCAAGAAGATCGCACCAATCACCAATACCGATGGCATCCTTGGCGCACTGTACGACCCGCTTGACGGGCACCTCGACCCCTCGGGCACGACCCACGCCTATGCCAAGGCCGCGCGGATGGGCGGTGCCACGATCGAAACCCACTGCATGGTGAGTGAGACCAACCAACGCCCCGACGGGACATGGGATGTGGTCACCGACAAGGGCACGATCCACGCCGAACACGTGGTCAACGCAGGCGGGCTTTGGGCGCGGGAAGTTGGTGCGATGGCAGGGGTTTACCTGCCGCTGCACCCGATGGAGCACCAGTATCTCGTCACCGAGGAAATCCCGCAGATCGCCGAGATGATCGACGCCGGCGGCGAGCATCCGCATGTGATGGACCCAGCTGGCGAAAGCTATCTGCGGCAGGAAGGTCGCGGCCTTTGCATCGGCTTCTACGAGCAGCCCTGCCGCCCTTGGGCCGTGGATGGCACGCCGTGGAATTTCGGACATGAATTGCTGCCCGACGATTTCGACAAGATCGAGGATTCCATCGCCTTCGCCTATAAGCGCTTTCCGGTTCTGGAAACCGCGGGCGTCAAATCGGTCATCCACGGGCCGTTCACCTTTGCGCCCGACGGCAATCCGCTGGTCGGCCCGGTCCCGGGGCTGCAGAACTACTGGTCGGCTTGCGGCGTCATGGCCGGGTTCAGCCAAGGCGGCGGTGTCGGCCTGATGCTGGCCCAGTGGATGATCGAGGGCGAATGCGAACGCGATACCTTTGCGATGGACGTGGCCCGCTTTGGCGACTGGATCAGCCCCGGCTATACGCGGCCCAAGGTGATCGAAAATTACCAGAAACGCTTCTCGGTGTCTTACCCGAACGAGGAACTGCCCGCCGCCCGGCCCAACCGGACCACGCCGATGTACGACATCTTTACCGAAATGGGCGCGGTCTGGGGCCAGCAATTCGGGCTGGAAGTTGTTAACTACTTCGCGCAAGGCACTGAACCTGCTTATGAAACGCCCTCTTTCCGCCGTTCCGATGCCTTTGAGGCCACGGCGCGCGAGGTGATGGGCGTGCGCAACGGTGTCGGCATCAACGAGGTCCACAACTTTGGTAAATACCTCGTCACCGGCGCAGGCGCGCGGGACTGGCTGAACCGGATCATGGCAGGTCGCATTCCGCAGCCGGGACGGATCAGCTTGACCCCGATGCTGTCGCCGAAAGGGCGGCTGATCGGCGATTTCACTGTCTCTTGCCTCGCCGAGGACCTGTTCCAGCTGACCGCTTCCTATGGATCGCAGACCTATCATTTCCGCTGGTTCAAACAGCATGAGGTTGATGGCGTAACCATCGAGAATATATCGGATAAACGGAACGGATTTCAGATTGCCGGACCCAAGGCGCGGGATGTGCTGGCGGCCTGTACTCGTGCCGATATCTCTGATTTCAGGTTCCTCGATGTGCGCCCGATGACCATTGGTATGACCGACTGTCTGGTGCAGCGCGTGAGCTATACCGGCGACCTCGGCTATGAGATCTATTGCGATCCGATGGCGCAGCGGCAACTTTGGGAAACGCTTTGGACCGAAGGTCAGAAACACGGAATGGTGCCCTTTGGAATGCGGGCGATGATGTCGCTGCGGCTCGACAAGTTCTTTGGGTCATGGCTCAGCGAGTTTTCCCCGGATTACACGGCCGCTGAAACCGGCTTGGATCGCTTTATCTCCTTTAAGAAAGACACTGATTTCATTGGCAGAAAACCTGCCGAGGCCGAGCGTGATAGCGGTGCAGCCCGTCAGCTTGTCGCCTTTGAGGTCGAGGCCGAGGATGCAGATGTGCAGGGCTATGAACCGATCTGGCTTGATGGCTCGGTTCAGGGCTTCTGCACCTCGGGCGGCTATTCGCATTTCGCGGGCAAATCCATCGCGCTTGGGTTCCTGCCGACGGAACGGATTGCCGAAGGTCTGGCTGTGGAAATCGAGATCCTTGGGCAGATGCGCCCCGCGAAACTGATCACCACCCCGCTTTTCGATGCGGACGGGGCAAGGATGCGCGGCTGAGGGGCTGGACCGGCAGATATCGGGCGCTTACACCCGAGCCATGAAACCCGATCTGCCGATCATCCTTCTTGCTGCCGGGGCCGCTGCGCGGATGCGCGGGCGCGACAAGTTGCTTGAACAAGTCGATGGTATGAGCCTTTTGCGACGGCAAGCCGAGATGGCGCGGCGGGCAACAAGGGGGCCTGTTCTGGTCACCCTGCCACCGCCGCCCCATGCCCGGTATGCCGAACTGGAGGGAATGGACGTATCGCTGATTGTGGTTCCAAATCCTGAAGAAGGGATGAACGCTTCGATACGCGCGGGGTTTGCGGCGCTTCCGGAAGGAACAGAAAGAGCGATGGTCCTGCTCGCGGACCTGCCGGAATTGACCGAGAGCGACCTTAACAACGTTATACAGGCCGCTGATACCAATCAGGAATCCCGCATCATTCGCGGCATGACCGAGGATGGAAAACAGGGGCATCCGATTATCTTCACCGCCCCACTGTTTCCCGAGCTTATGCAACTAACCGGCGACAGCGGCGGGCGTGAGGTCGTTGCCCGGCATGCGGAGTCTATCGCTCTCGTCCCCTTGCCGGGTCAGCATGCGCGGCGTGATCTCGATACGCCCGAGGACTGGGCCGCGTGGCGACGCGAGAACCCTGACCGTTAGGCGCTGGCGCGGAGCAATTCGGCCTCGTGCCGCTTGAGCGAAAGCCGTGCGGCACGGTAGCCTTCGAGACCAGAGGCGGTTGCAAGCTCGGGGAAAAGCGCTTCGATCTCGTTCTGCTGATCGCCGCCCATCGCGCCCATGGTGCGGCTGGCGGGCTGAAAACTTTCGCTCCACACCCCGTCGGAGCGGATGATTTCATGGTTGTCGAACATCAGGTGGATATAGGTAAGAGCGCCGGGATTGCGGCGCGAAACACCCGGTGCACCGACGAGGTGCTTGGAGGGCACCAGCACCTCATCCTCGCCGAACATCAGCTGTGCTTCGCCGGATTCGACCAGCATCCGGTGGTTGGGGCTGACCATCATGTCGCGCTCGGGACAGCCGGGGCCAAAGGCATCCTTGCGGATCATCACCGGCGCGAATGAAGGCTCGGCCCGAAGCTCGGCCGCGCTAAGCTGTCGCTGACCGATCCAGCGCAGCGGCTGCGGGCCGTTGTCACGGGTATAAACGAGATCACCGGGTACAAGCGTTTCGACCGGTCGCAGGCCCCGCACCGTCGAGATCAGGCTGCCGGGCGTGAAACAGACCACCTCGGTCTGAAAATTCTCGATATCCTCGTAATTGATATTCGCCCACTGGTTGCCGCGCTGCAGGGTGATCTGGCCGTTGTAGCCATCCATCCCGTTGCTTTCCGGGTTCTGCACCCAGCCTGTGACGGTCCAGCCGTCGGCGAGCAGGTTGGAGATATCGAGCGTATCGTTATCGTCGCCACCCGAGCCGCCCTTGACGGTCGTGTTGAAATTCGTCGTCGTTTCGCCAAAAGAGATGACGATCGTATCGCCATCATCGCCGCCGTCGAGAATGTCATTGTCGCCGCCGCCATAGATGACGTCATAGCCGCGACCGCCGTAGATTTTGTCGAAACCGTCGCCCGCGTAGATCGTATCGTTGCCGTCTTCGCCGCGCACTTCGTCATTGCCCGCGCCCGCATAGATCGTGTCATCGCCAGCGGTTCCCGTGATCTGGTCGTTGCCAGACGTGCCTTCGATCGTATTGCCATTCTTGTCGGTCGGCGTGGCCATCGTCGTTCATCTCTTCCATCATCGCCATCTGGCGTTGGCCGTTCGAAACAAACGACCCGGCAGTGTCCTGAGAGCGCGACGGAAATGAACAAAGTCTTTTCGCGGCGCGCTGCCCATCTGGGCTGCTTTGGTTTGAGGTGGAATGCTGGAACTGCATCTATTTTGAGAAAGGAATATGTCTTTTTTGGGTTTTGCCCCCGATTTTCGCTGCGGTTAACCACGATAGGCCGCTTCTGATGAAAAACTGTGCAATTTCAGTGTTTTGGTTAACAACTTCAGGTGGCACCTCCGGTGCACAAAGCGTATGACATCTGTACACCCCCTGTGCACCCCCTTGGCGGTTTTCACTGCTCGAAACCGCCCGATAAGAGCGGGTCACAAGTGATGACAGCCTCGCCACGGGAAAAGACAACGCCTGTAGGGTTCAGATCGCGTAAAGGCGGCGCGCGGTGAAACGGGTACCGTGATCGCCGGTTGACAAGCCGGGGTCTCTGCCCGATGCATGGGGCTGCGACAGGGGCGTCCGCATCTGCGGGCTGAGAAGCACCCTTTGAACCTGAACCGGATCATGCCGGCGGAGGAAGTTGCAAAGCCTCGGCGCACCCGGTTTCTCGGTTCGATGTTGTGGTTTTGATCTCCTCCCCGGCGAGGAGAGACGATGCACGACACCGGAGCTTATCTTGCCCAGATGCGCGAGACCGCGCCGCTGGTCCATAATATCACCAATTTCGTTGCCATGAATGTGATGGCGAATGTGCTACTGGCCATCGGGGCGTCGCCCGCGATGGTGCATGCCCGCGTTGAGGTGGCCGAATTCGCCGGGCTGGCGCAGGCGCTGACCGTGAATATCGGCACCGCCGACCCGGAATGGGGTGCGGCGATGGAAGAAGCCGGAGCGGTGATGGCCGACAATGGCCGTCCCTGGGTGATGGACCCGGTAGGCGTTGCGGCGACAGCGTTTCGCCGGGACCTGTCGAACCGGTTGATCGGGCTGAAACCGACCGTGATCCGCGGCAATGCCTCGGAGATCCTGACGCTGGCGGGGCTGGAAAGTGCGGCGCGCGGCGTCGATGCGGGGGATGCGGTGTCGGATGCCGAAGAAGCTGCGCGGCAGTTGGCGGCGCGCACTGGCGGCGTGGCCGCCGTTTCAGGTCCGGTCGATTACGTGACGGACGGAACGCGCGGCTATCGCGTTGAAAACGGTCATGAAATGATGGGCCGGATCACCGTCATGGGTTGTTCACTGAACGGGGTGATTGCGGCCTTTTGCGTCGATCAGCCCGTGCTTGAGGCGACAGCGGCGGCGCTGGCCTGCTATGGGCTGGCCGGAGAGATCGCCGCGCAGAGCGCCAAGGGACCGGGCAGTTTTCAGGTCGCCTTTCTGGACGCGCTTTACGGGCTGAGCCCGGATGAGGCCACCAAGGGCGCAAGGATCACCGCCGCATGATCGGGGCAGTTTACGTGGTGACGGATGCGATGGCGGCAATTTCGGTTCCCGATCAGGCGCGGGCCGCGATGCGGGGTGGCGCCTGGGCCGTGCAGCTGCGCGACAAGGACGCCCCCGATGCGACCTTTGCCAAGCTGGCGCGGGAACTGGCAAAGATCCTTTCGGGCAGCGGCACTAAGCTGATCTTGAATGACCGGGTCGAGCTTGCCTGCGCGCTTGGGGTCGACGGGCTGCACATCGGGCAAAGCGATGGCGACCCGGCACGGATACGCGAGCGGATCGGTCCGGACATGCTTTTGGGTCTTTCCATCGAGAACACGGATCAGTGCGCGGCGCTGGACGGGCTGGCGCTTGATTACATCGGCGCGGGGCCGGTTCGGGCGACCCCAAGCAAACCCGACCACGCGCCGCCAATCGGGTTTGACGGGCTGGCGGAAATCGTGGGCCTTGCGCCCTGCCCGGTTGTCGCCATCGGCGGTCTTGGCGCTGGCGATGCGGCCGCGCTGAAACAGGCCGGTGCCGTGGGCATGGCGGTGGTGAGCGCGGTGACGCGCACTGCCGACCCCGAAGCCGCGACGCGGGCATTGATGCAGGAATGGAGCGCGGAATGATCCCCAATATTCTGTCGATTGCCGGATCGGACCCGTCTGGCGGGGCCGGTATTCAAGCCGACATCAAGGCGATTTCGGCGCGTGGCGGTTACGCCATGGCAGTGCTGACCGGGCTGACCGCACAGAATACCCAAGGTGTCAGTGCGGTCGAACTGGTGCCGGCCGCGATGGTTGCCGCTCAGATCAAGGCGATCAGGGATGACATCCGGGTGGATGCGGTCAAGATCGGCATGCTCGGCTCGGCCGCGATTATCGAGGCGGTGCAGGAGGCGCTGGACGGGCTTGACGCCCCTGTCGTTCTCGACCCGGTGATGGTGGCCAAGGGCGGCGACCGCTTGTTGCAGGCCGAAGCGGTCGCGGCGCTGCGCGACCGGCTGTTGCCACGCGCCACCGTCATCACCCCGAACCTGCCCGAGGCCGCCGACCTGCTGGGCTGTGACGAGGCGGTGAACCTCGAGAACATGCGGCGGCAGGCGGTGGACCTGCTGGCGCTGGGGCCGCGGGCTGTGCTGCTCAAGGGCGGGCATCTGGATCAGCCGGACTCGCCCGATTTGCTGCTGGCTGCGGATATGCATCTGGATCTGGGCGGACTGCGCCATGTAACGCGCAATACGCATGGCACCGGGTGCACCCTGTCCTCGGCGCTTGCCTGCGAGTTGGGCCATGGTCGCCTGCTTGGCGAGGCCGCGCGCAATGCCAAAACCTATACCGCCCGGGCCATCGCCCATGCCAATCTGTTGGAGGTCGGAAAGGGCCACGGGCCGGTGAACCATTTCCACGCTTTCCCCTTCAATCAGGAATGAACCATGCAAAAACAACTCTCTGAACAGACCGTTCTGATCACCGGTGCCGGGCGCGGGCTTGGTGCCGCGCTGGCACGGGCCTTTGCCCGCGAAGGAGCGAACGTAGCGATCAACTACCGCCAGAGCCGGGACGCCGCCGAGGCGCTGGCCGAAGAACTTGGACCCAAGGCGATGGCTTTTGCGGCAGATGTCACGAAACCGGATGAGGTCGAGGCGATGATCGCAGCGATCCGCGAGACATTCGGCGCGCCGGATACGGTGGTGCATAACGCGCTGGCGGATTTCTCGTTCAACGGCGATGACCGCGCCCATCTGGACAGGCTCGACTGGGCCTCGATCGCGCGACAGGGGGAGACCGCCGTTGGTGGCGTGCTTCACCTAATACAGGCGCTGCGCGGGGATTTCGCGGCGCGTGGCCACGGGAGTATCATCACCATCGGCACCAACCTCGTGCAGAACCCCGTCGTGCCCTATCACGATTACACGGCGGCCAAGGCGGCGCTGTTGGCATTCACCCGGACGGCGGCAAAGGAACTTGGCGCGCTGGGCGTGACCGTCAACATGATCTCGGGCGGGTTGCTGCGGACCACGGATGCAAGCGCCGCAACCCCCGAGGCGGTGTTTGACATCATCGCGAGCCAGACGCCGCTGGGTCGCGTCACCACGCCCGAGGAACTAGCCGATGCGGCGCTGTTCTTTGCCTCGCCCTGGGCGCGGGCGGTGACCGGGCAAAACCTGATCGTGGATGGCGGGCTGGTGTTTGGCTAGGCTGCCTGCGCCCTGCCCGTAATCGTGGCAGGGCGGCACAACTGGCGACTTGACCGGTTGCGAGAGCTATTCTAGCGTTCCCGCACCGGTTGATTTCCTCCGCAACCGAAAGACGTATTCGTTAATATTTCTTAAGGTGTTGCGGTGCCACTTAGTGAACAGAATATCGCGTTTCTAGAGACCTACGTGTTGAAGTCCCGGGTGCCGGAAAATGTCCGGATGGCGGTGCCGCCCGGTCCGGGCGACAAGGGCGCGAGGGTGGATCAGGCCGGGGAATTCCTGCGCATGGCCCGCGAGATCAGTGTGCCCGAGGGTGCGACCTCCGGTGAGGCCGAGCGGATCAGGGGGCTGCGCGGGCAATTGTCGGGACTGCTGGATGACAATGTCACGGCGGCGGAGCTGAAAGCCGCCGCTCAGGTCGTTCTTGATCTGCAGGCGGCGCATAAGGAGATCGTCAAACAGGTCGCGCAGCGCAAAGCGGCAGATGAAGCGCGCCGGCAGGAGGCGCGTGCGGCGCTGATCAAGGCATTGCAGGCCGCACCGGCGCGGATGGACGGCGAAGTTGCGAGTACGGATCGCGAAGAGATAACCGCCGCCGTGGATGCAGCAGAAAAGGCCTTGCCCGCCACGCCGAGCGACGAGGAACTCAGGGTCGGACAGGCGGCGCTGGATGAGATCGGCAAGCGCATTGAAACGGCCAATCAGGCGGCGGAAACGGCCCGACAGCAACGCGCGGAGCAAGGGCGCAAGCTGGCGGAGGATGCGCGAGGCGTCACCGTGGAACATGGCGCGCCGGAGGAATTGAAAACGCTGCGTGACATGGCCGAGGCGCTAGCGGGAGATCTGCCTGATATACCGTCCGAGGTAGAATTGGAAACGGCGCGAAAAGCCCTCGCCGCGTTGAAGGCCCGCGCAGATGAAATCGCTTTGGCCGTCGCCGAACGGTTGAAGCGCGTCGAAAAGGCCAAGGCTCTGCTGGCCAAGCTGGTCTGGGGCAAGGGCGATCTGGAACTGGTAAAAGGCGCGCCTGCGACCACGGCAGAGGGGTTGAAGCAACGCTGCGACGAGCTGGCCACGGACAAGGCCGCCATCGGCGATCCGGCCCGCGCGCATGAGTGGCAGGAAGATGCGCTGAGCACGCTAAACGAGGCTGTTACCAAGCTGATCGGCGATGTGGCCGCCGCGAATACGGCGGTCAAAGAAGCGCTGGCAGAAGTGGAACAGGCGGCACAGAAAACCCGTGCGGCGATCACCTCAACCAAGGGTTTGGCACTGAATGACGCCCAGCAGGACGTGCTGGAAAAGCTGGTTTTGGCCGAGATCGAAAAGGCCGAGGCCGACAGTGACGCGGCCAAACCTGCCATCAAGGCGCTGGAGGAAGTCCGGGAGCGGGCGGTAAAGCTGGGGCGCGTTCTGAGCCTGCTTGATGCGCGGATCAAACGGGTCGAGGCGAAACCGGCTGACGCCCTGCCCTCGGAACTGAAAACGCTTGAGACGGCGCGCAAGGCGGCGGTCGACTCGCTTGGAAAGATCGAGCCATGACGGAAAAGATCGCCCGTGCAAAGGTTGCCGAATACGAAAAGCTGGCCCTGCTGGCGCTGCAACGGATCGCCGCGCGCAAGAAGCTGCCCAATGCGCTGTCATCGGAAAAGATGAAAAAGCTCGATACGGCGCTGGGCGATGCAGACAAGGTGATGGCCTTTCTGACGTCGATGCCCAAACTGCCGGGCGCGGAAGAGATCCTCGATGCGTTCAAGGATGCGCCGGAAAAGCTCGGGGCGCTTGTGAACGGCCCGTTTGCCGGGGACATGGGGCTGCTGGCGGCGCTGGCCGACCGGGGCTGCAACCGTGATCCGGACAAGCTGCTGGTTCTCGCGAGTGCGGATGCGACGGACCTGAAGCTGTTGCTGGGCGATTGCGGGCTGGCGGCCTATCCCGAGGCTTTTGCCGCGCTGTATCAGGATGGCTGCGGCGCCGCACCGGACGGGCTTAAGAAACTCGCCACCAATTTTGCCAAAGAGGATGACCGCAAAAAGCTGGTCGGGGCGCTTGAAAATGGCGGGCTTGGGTTCGCGCCCGAGGCGCTGGCCGCGCTGGCCAAGGGAGATGACGGCAAGCTGCTGCTCAAGCTGGTGCAGGACATGGGCGATCCGGCGGGGCAAAAAGTGCTGCAGGCGCTGCTTGCCGACGGCGGTATGGACGGCCAGCCACCGGGACGGCCCGGGCTGCTGGCGGATATTTTTCGCGACGGGCTTGGGCAGGATGCGGGCAAGCTGAAATCGTTGCATACCGCCTTTTGCCCCAACCCACCGCCTGCCAAAAACGACCTTTCGCAGTTGGCCGGTCTTGTCCGCGCGCTGGACGGAGGAGATGACGGCGGCGCGGCGCGGATGAAAAAGGTTCTTGACCGGGTTAAGCCCCGGCTTGGCCCGCCCGCCCCAAGTGAAGGCGGTGCGCTGAAGCATTACGGCGATACGATCAACAGCATGGGCCGGGCTGCGGGCGCGCCCGCGATGGCCGAAGGCACGGCGCAACGCGCAGCGGCAGTGGTCGCCGACCGGGCGGACCCGGCGGTGGAGCGGGTCAGTGTGTTGCTGGCCGCAACGCTCGATCTGGACAGGGCGGCGGAGGTTCTGGGCGCAACCCTTGGCGATGCTGCCCCGCAACTGGCCGAGATCGTCGAGAGCGCGTCGGCACAGGCCGGGCTGGCGGAACTGCTAAGCAAGGAAGCGGCAAGTGGTGACGCGGATCAGGAGATCACGGATGCGACCGCAAAGGCCACCAAGGCAGTCACGGATGCCGAAACCGCATTGCTGGCGCAGGGGGATCGGGCGGCACTGAAGGATATCACGGCGCTGGGCGGTCTTATCGATACGCTGCTTGATCAGGTGGCGGTCGAACCCGATGACACCACCCGCAAAGCCGCGTTGAAAGCGGTTGAGACAGGCAGCGCAGCGATCAGGACAGCAATGACCGAACAGGCGGGGACGGCATTGGCCGGTGCCGGTCCTGCAGCGGCTGCCACGGCGCAGCTGGCCCGGGTCGCCGAATTGCGGAAAGGCGCCGGGGAAGCGGAACTGGCCCAGCTTGGGGCGTTGCAGGACGCGGTGGCGAAAGCGGCAGTGGCAGCAGTTGGGGCTGGTGCCGATCCGGACAAAAGCGCGGCAGCGGCGACCAAGGCGGTCGAAGAGGCGTTTGCCGAGGACAAGCGCAAGGCCGAACGCGACCGGCGTGACGAAGAGGCCAAGACCGCCGCTGCCGAGGCCCTGGCACTTTGCGACCGGATCGAACATGCGACGCCGCCAATCAGCGCAAAGGAGTTGGCGATGGCCTCGGCCAAGGCCGCCGAGGCTGCCGATGCCGGGCGTGCGGCTTGCGACAAGACGCAGGCCAAAGCGGCCCTCGACGCGGCCAAGGCGCTGTCCGAGGCCATTGCCAAGGCGGGCAAGCGGGCCTCGGGCCTGTCCGAAACGGCGGCGATCTATGGCTCGGTCGAGGGGAAGAAGGCGCTGCATGCGGCGGGGAATTGCGATCAGGTGCAGGCCTTGCTGAATGCGAGTTCGACGGGCAGCGTGATGGCAACGCAGGCCGAGACTGCTGCCAAGGCCGCGCGGGCCAGCGGGTTGACGCTGGCCGAGGTGGAACGCCTGCTTGCCGCCTCCGAAAACGATCTGCGCGAGGCAGCGGAGCAAGCCGCCACGGCCAAGGCGGCGGCGGACAAGGGCGATATCCCCGAGAGCACCGATGTCGACGCGGCAAAGGATGCGGCAAACAAGGCGGCCGAGGCGGCGCGAAAGGCCTCGGACACCAAGCGCAAGGCGCTTGCCGCGCTGGATGTGACAGTGGACAGCGCCGCCTATGCAACGGCGATCACCGAGGCGCGCGAGGCGGCCGACAAGGCGATGGCTCTGGCGCTTCTGGCGAGCGATGACGTCATCCGCAAGGCCGCGCTGGGTGAGGCGCAGACCGCGATGAAAACCGTCGCTACCGCTTGCGATAAACTGGCCACGCATCTGGCAGGACAGGCGCTGACGGCGCTGGAAGCCGACCAGGCGAGTGCATCTGATACGGCACGCGCCAGTCTAGATGCGCTACGCGGGCCTGCGGATGCGGCCAAGCTCAAGACTGCTGCGGCGAATGTGTCGCTGGCCCGGGATGCGATCAACGCCACCGGCAAGGCCCGGCTGAGCGCGCTTGTGCAAAGCGACAGCGATGTGAGCGATGCCCGCGATGCGGCGATGGAAGCGCAGGCAAAGGCGCAGGTGCCGGGTGCCGCGCGTATGGCCAAGCTTGAGGCGCTGATCGCGGCGGCGGCGGCGGACAAGGCCGTTGCGCAAAAGATCGGCGCGGTTTTCACAGCCGATATCGCCGCGATCCCGGCGAAGCCCGCCAGCAATACCGACCCATGGCCCGGCGGCGATCCGGCCAAGGCGATGCGAAAGGCGATTTCAAGCTGCGAGGCCAAGGCCACCGCCGGGGCGAAATGGCTGGAGAGCGCCAAGGCCGTGCTGGACGCGATCCGCGCCTATGAGGCCGAGTTCAAGGCGCTGGGCACGCTGAGCGATCCCGGCGAGAAACAGGAGCTCGACGCCCTGACGGCCAAGAAAGCCGCCGCCGAGGATCTTAAGAAGGATGCCGTCGACTTTCAGAAAACACACGACAACAGCGGCGGACTGGATCTGCGCGACCTTTTCAACCTGCTCAAAAACTGGACAAAATGGGCGCATCAGAAAGACAAAAACGGCGCCCGGACCAAGGCGATCAAGAATGCCAATGGCTTCGTCAAGGCGATGACCGCCGAGGGGCTGCGGACATCGGGCGGGGCCTCATTCACACCCGCGTCGCGGGACGAGTTGGTGCGGATTGGCGCGACGCTGGAAAACGACCCCTATACCGGCACACCGCTCGAGGCGATTGCGCTGGGCGGCGGCGAACCGGCCCATGTGGACATGGAACACATCTGCGGACGGCATGTGCGTGAAAGTTATGCCTATGGCCAGAAGGATGGCGGTCCCCTGCCCGATGACCAGATCGTCGGGCGCATGCTTGAGGGTAAGTACGAAGGCAACCTGACCGGCGGCGACGCACCCGATCCGGAAGAAAACCGGCTGATCCGGCAGGGCAAGAGCGACAAGCCGAACTCGCTTTTGCCGGAAGGTGTCACCAAGACAAATATGCTGGCGCTGGGCACCGAAGTGATGAAGGAGCTTCGCAAGGCCGCGATTGCCGCTGGCAAGGCCTCGCTGAAAGACTATGTCACCGCCGCGCCAGACACTTTCTTGACCGGGAGCATCGATATCGACACGCCGCTCAAGTGCAAGGTGACCTATGGGGTGAACCTGACCGGCACCGGTGAGGCGCAGCTGCGCATGCTGCATGCGAAGAAAGGCGACAGCCTGATGATGCCGGACATGATCGCCATGGGAAAGGCGATCGGGCTTTGATAGGAAGACCGCGATGACCGAGATATATGTAAAACCCTTTGTGCATGGGGACCGGCAATTGCTTTATGCCGCTGACCTGCTGAACGATGCCGAGCTGCGCCGAAGTGCCGGACGCATCGAGAGCGCCAATGGCGGGGTCGAATTCCTGACGCAGGACTCGCTGATCCTTGTCGATGACATTTTCGACGTGGTCGCCCGGGCGCTCTTGCGCGACGGGGCGGCGGAGCTGCGCGACGGTCAATCGGTGCTCTACCGCCACCGGCTGTCCGGCGATGTGCTTGCGATCGCGGTGAACGCGGGAACGGCGGTGATCGATCCGGATGGACCGGATGAAATCACCTTGCCGGTCGAAACGCTGGCCGAGGCGATGGATACCGCCTGGGCCGAGGTCGAGCAACTGCTTGCGCTTGAGAGCGGCTGACGGGGCTGGCCGGGCATGCCCGGCCCCTGCCCCTTAGCCAGCAGCGGCGGCGGTTTCAGAGGCGAACCACCCCTTGCCCGGGACGGCCGAGAGCAGATCGCGGGTATATTCATGCTGCGGATTGGCAAAGATACCTTCGGTCGCGCCAATCTCGACCACTTCACCGCGCCGCATCACCGCGATCCGGTCACAGACCTGAGCCGCGACACGCAGGTCATGGGTGATGAAAACCATCGAGAGGTTCATCCGGTCACGGATACTGTCGAGCAGTTCGAGGATCTGCGCCTGTATCGACACGTCGAGCGCCGAGACCGGTTCATCCGCCACCAGTATCTGCGGTTCGAGCGCGAGGGCACGGGCGATGCCGATCCGCTGACGCTGCCCGCCGGAAAACTCATGCGGGAAACGGTCATAGGCGCGGTCGTCCAGTCCAACGATTTCGAGCAATTCGAGCGCCCTTGCCCGTGCTTCCTCGGGCGAGGCCCCGTAAAGCAGCGGCCCCTGCGCGATGATCTTGCCGACCTTGGTGCGCGGGTTGAGCGAGGCGAAGGGGTCCTGAAACACCATCTGGATCTTGGAGCGATGCGCGCGCATGGCCGAGCGGCCCAGCGGACGCAGATCAGTATCGCCAAGCATGATCTCTCCGGCCTCGGCATCGTTCAGGCGCACGATGCAGCGGGCCACGGTGGATTTACCCGAGCCGGATTCACCGACGATGCCTAGGGTCTCGCCCCGGGCGAGGTCGAATGTGACCTCCTTGGCGGCGTGGACCACGCGGGCCTTGCCGCCGAAGAGACCGCCACCGCTGCTGTAGGTCTTGACCAGCTTGTTGACGCTCAGGACGGATTCATCCGAACGCGCACGGGCCGCGCGGGGTGTCAGGCTGGGCACCGCGGCCATCAGACCTTGGGTATAGGGGTGCTGCGGATTGCGCAGGACCTCTTCGGTGGTGCCGGTTTCGACCACCAGACCGTTCTGCATCACGGCAACGCGGTCGGCGATATCGGCAACCACGCCGAAGTCATGGGTGATGAACAGAACGCCGGTGCCGTGTTCGGCCTGCATTTCCTTGATCAGCTTGAGCACCTGCGCCTGCGTGGTCACGTCTAGCGCGGTGGTCGGTTCGTCCGCGATCAGGATCTTGGGATCGAGCGCCAGCGCCATCGCGATCATTGCCCGCTGCCGCTGGCCGCCGGAAAGCTGGTGCGGATAGGCGTCGAGCGTCTGTTCCGGATCAGGCAGCTGCACGTCCTCGAGCAGTTTCAGCGCGCGGGCGCGGCGTTCCTTGCCGGGCATGTTCTCGTGGAAACGGAAGACCTCGTCGATCTGGTTGCCGATGGTCATCACCGGGTTCAGCGCGGTCATCGGTTCCTGAAAGATCATCGAGATGTCGGAGCCACGGATCTGGCGCATACGCGCTTCGCTGGCCTTGGCCAGATCCTCCCCTTGGAACATCACCTCGCCCTGCGAGATATGCACATGCGGTTTCGGCAAGAGCCCCATGACCGCGCGGGCCGTGAGCGATTTGCCGGAACCGGATTCCCCCACCACGCAAAGGATTTCGTTTTCTTCGAGATGCAGGTCGGCGGCCTTGACCGCATGGGCCCGCTGGCCGCCCGCAGGAAGGGCCACGTGAAGATCGCGGATATCGAGAAGCCGGGTCATGTGCGCTCCCTCAGTCTTGGATTCAGGGCGTCGTTCAGACCTTCGCCCACGAGGTTGATCGCCAACACGGTGAGCAGGATCGCGATGCCCGGGAAGGTGCAGACCCACCATGCCGAGCGCAAGAGGGTGCGGCCCGCGCCAACCTGAAAACCCCAGCTCATGATATTGGGGTCACCAAGGCCGAGGAAGGCCAGACCGCTTTCGATCAGGATCGCGGTCGCCACCATGAGCGAGCCGATGACAATGATCGGCGAGAGGCAGTTCGGCAGCATTTCCGCCAGCATGATACGGATGTCGTTCATGCCGATGGTATGGCAGGCCTGCACGAACTCACGCCCCCGCAGCGACAGGAATTCACCGCGCACCAGCCGCGCGACGGCGGGCCACGACACCACCGCGATGGCGATGACGATGCTTTCGATCGAGGGTTTCATGATCGCCACCAGCAGGATCGCGAAGATGAACGACGGGATCGTCTGGAACATCTCGGTGGCGCGCATCAGCAGGTTGTCGATGAAGCCACCGTAATAACCCGCGAGCGCACCCATGATGACGCCGACGAAAACCGCGACCAGCGTCGCAAGCAGCCCGATCAGCAACGAGGTTTTCGCCCCGTGCGCGATACCAGCGGCCACGTCGCGACCAAGGCTGTCGCTGCCAAGCAGGAACCCGTTTTCGCCGGGGGGCGACATGGGCTGGCCTGCAAGGCTGAACGGATCGGCCGGAAAGAACAGCGGCGCGGTCAGGGCCATGAAGATGATCAGGAAGATGATGACAAGCCCCATCACCGCCGAGCGGTTGCGGGCGAAGAGTTTCCAGAATGTCATGTCAGGAGACCTCGATACGCGGGTCAAGCAGCGAATAGATGATATCGACCACCAGATTTACGGCCACCACGAGGGAGGCGGAGAGCAGGAAGATGCCAAGCAGCAGGTTGAGATCGCGCGAGAACAGCGCCTCGAAGGCCAGCATACCAAGGCCGGGCCAGGCAAAGACGGATTCCACGATGACGGATCCGCCGATCAACGCGCCGACCTGCACGCCTGCCATGGTGACAACCGGCAGGAGCGCGTTGCGCAGCACGTGGACAAAGACAATGCGGCGTTCGGTCAGGCCCTTGGCGCGGGCGGTGGTGACGTAATCCTCGCCCTGCTGCTCCAGCACCGAGGCCCGCATCAGGCGGGTGTAGAGCGCGAGGTAAAACAGCGAGAGCGTGATCGTCGGCAGCACGAGGTGATGGGCAATATCCACGACCCGGTCCCAGCCCGTATAGAACATCGCGAAATTCTCCATCCCCGAGGTCGGGAACCAGCCGAGGTTGAGCGAGAACACCACGATCAGCATCAGCCCGACCCAGAACAGCGGGGTCGCATAGGTGATCAGGGCAAAGACGGAAATCGCCGTGTCACGCCAGGTGTTCAGACCGGTGGCGGCGATCAGGCCAAGGATGATGCCAAAGCCGACGGCGATGACGATGGTCGAGCTCATCAGGATGAGCGTCGGGATGAAGCGGTCGAAGACCAGCTGGCTGACCGGCATTTCATGGCGGAAGGAATAGCCGAGATCGAGCATCACCACGTTCTTGAGGTAGACACCAAGCTGGACGATCAGCGGCTGATCGAGTCCGAACTTGGCACGCAGCTCGGCCATGTATTCAGGGGTGGCCGATCCGGCCTCGCCTGCAAGCACGTCGACGGCGTCGCCTTCGGCCAGTTGCAGCAGGAAGAAGTTCAGCACGACGATGGCAAGGATGATCGGGATCGCCTGCAAGAGACGTTTGAGCACATACCGGATGCGCTTGGACGACTGGCTCATGTATTAGGGTACCTTTTTTGGGTGCATCAGCCCCGGACGGGGCCGATGCCTTGTCATATCCGGGGGCGGATTACTTCTCGATCCAGACCTGGTCGAAGGAGCCGTAGGCACCAAGCGCCGAGGCGTCATGCCCGTGCAGCTTGTCGCTGAAGACGTTCAGGAATTCCATTTCGAAGAGGTTCATGACCGGCATGTCCTCGGCAAGGATATCCTGCACCTGACCGTAGATTTCAGCGCGCTTGTCCGCATCCGCCTCGGTGGTGGCGGCGGCGAGCAGCTCGTCCAGTTCCGGGTTGGAATACTGGCTCGAGTTCACGAAATGCGTACCCTGACGGATCTGGCTGGTCGCGTAGTGACGGTGGACGCCCAGCACCGGGTCGGGCAGCTGGTAGAAGTAGTTCATCGTCAGGTCGAAGTCGTAGTCCTGATAGACCCGCTTGAGCCATGTGGGCACGTCTTCGTAGCGCAGCTCGATTTCGATACCCAGCGGCATCAGCGCCTGTTTCATGTACTCGCCCGCACGGCGCCAGTCTTCGCCATAGGGGATCAGGTCGAGCGTCGCCGTGAGGCGCACACCGTCATCACCGGGGGTTACGCCCGCCTCATCAAGCAGCGCGATGGCCGCGTCGACATCGGGGCTTTCCGGATAGGCTTCGGGCTCCGCCTTGTAGAGACCGGTCGCGCTGAAGTTCGACGACAGTGCCGAGGTGGCCGCGTTGCCGTAGCCGAACCAGATGTTGTCGATCAGGAAGTTCCGGTCGATGGCCAGCGAGATCGCCTTGCGCACTTCGGGTTTGTCGAAGGGTTCGCGGGTGCTGTTGAACTCGACCAGCGCCATCGGGTTGATCATGGCATAGCCGTCGGTCGAAACCGAGAAGCCGTCCATCTCACGCAGGCGAACCGCGTCGATGTTCGGGATCGCGCCATAGGCACCGTACATCACTTCGCCGTTTTCCATCGCTGCGGTCCGGGTCGAGGCATCGGGTACGAAACGCGCGACGACGCGATCCAGATAGGGCAGACCCTCTTTCCAGTAGTTTTCGTTCTTGGTCAGCAGGATGTACTGGCCCTTTTTCCATTCCTCGAAAACGTAAGGACCGGTACCGACCGGGTTGGTGGCAAGGTCGGAGTTACGCGGATCGGTGCCTTCAAGCAGGTGCTTGGGCACCATCGGGCTTTCATAGCCGGAAAGCGCGCGCAGCATGTAGGGCGCCGGGTTTTCAAGGTTGAAAATCGCGGTGGTGGCGTCGGGCGTGTCAACCGAGGTCACCTCGGCAAAGGAGGCCGGGCCGCGCGGGTGGACCTTTTTCAGGATCTCCATGATCGAGAAAGCCACGTCTTCGGACGTAAACGGCTCTCCGTCGTGCCAGGTCACGCCTTCGCGAATCTTGAAGGTCACGGTCTTGCCGTCTTCGCTGACCTCATAGCTTTCCGCGAGCGCCGGAACGATGTTCAGATCGTTGTCATAGTCGAGCAGACCTTCGTAGATCTTGGGCGCGACAAGGCCGATCGGACCGGACGTAGACAGGAAAGACGCCAGCGACGGCGGCTCGGGCTGAACAAGGTAGACAAAGTTGCCCCCCTGTTCCTGCGCCGAAGCCGAACCGGCAAGGGCCAGCCCGAGCGCGCAGGTCATATTGACCAGCAAGGTCTTGATTTTCATAAATTATACTCCTCTGTCGTATATTGACGGTTCGGCAGGTTTTTTGTTTTTGAGCCGTTTTTGGTGCCGCCATTCATCGGTCTATCCGCCCGTGGGTCAAGGTATATGCCGTTTTTTTAATCAAAACTACGGCAAGAATGATTGTTCGCCTAAGTATTAATCTAGTGACGTCAAATCGCGTCATGCCGCCGGGAACGGCGACCGGCAGTTTCCGTGACGGATCACATGGTTAGGCGGAAAAGGAAGCGGACTGAGCCGCATGCAACGCAGGGCGAACCCGGGCCCTTGGTGGCCCGGGTGTTTTCATGCGTTGGAATGCGCTGCTGCGGGCTGGAATGGCCCGCTTTAGGGCACGGTTTTGACGGCTAGTTGGCGAACTCGCTGAACACGGTGACGCTGCCATCGGCCTCTTTGCGGCAAGAATAGCCGGTGCCGCCCGCGTCGAGCGTCAGCAAGGGCCCGCCGCCGGTTTCGATTTCATTGGTGACGGTAATCTGATCTGCGGGGGTCGACGTCAGCGTGGCGGCCTGATCGATACAGGGCTGGCGCATGCTTTCGAATTCGGTCGGCGTGGCAAAGGTCGTGGCGTCATCGTAGCCATTGCAGGCAACAAGACCAAGGCAGCAGCCGATTACCAGAAATCTGCGGATCATTCTCTGTCTCCCATCCATTCGGTACACCCCCGTGCATGGCGGGACTGGTGTCCATTTCAATTCATTCAGACGTGCTTAATACAACCGGAGGTTAACCATAAATATCCGCAAGGCCAGAACATCTCCGGCCCGGCAAGCGGAGGTTTGCCGACAATCCAGCGCGCGGTTGGAAAGCAAATCGACGGAACCATGACGTTGGTACGCCGAGACAACTCGCCAATCGAAAGCGTGAAATTTTCGCTTGAACCTATAGTCGCTAGAGATTGTATGTCCTTTCGGGACAAGAGAACCAAGGTGGAACATGTCCCGGAAATTCCTCGCCGAAACCCCTATGCTCGATTTTCAATCGGGTGCCATTCAAGCCCTGCTCGCTGACCGAGGATGGACCGCCCTTGGATCCGATGCGCGCATTGGTGCTGCCTATGATTTTGTGCGCAACGAAATCCTGTTCGGATACAATAGTAACGACATGCTGCCTGCCTCCCGCGTGTTGGCTGACGGGTACGGCCAGTGCAATACCAAGGGCACGCTCCTGATGGCGCTTCTTAGGGCGTTGGGTATTCCCTGTCGGCTTCATGGCTTTACCATCGACAAGGGATTGCAGCGCGGTGTTGTCCCGGAACTGGTCTATCCGCTCGCCCCCCGGAACATCATCCATTCCTGGGTCGAAGTCCTTGCCGACGGCGACTGGATCAACCTTGAAGGGTTCATCCTTGACCAAAGCGTTCTGAGCGCATTGCAAACCACTTTTCCAGACCGCACGTCGCTCTGCGCCTACGGTGCAGGAACGGATTGCCTTCAAAACCCACCCGTCGAATGGTCCTGTGAAAGCACCTACATCCAGAAGACAGGGATCAACCAGGATTTCGGTGTCTACGACAGCCCGGATGACTTCTACGGAGAACACAGCCAACTCTCGGGATTGCGCGGGCTTGTCTACCGCCTTGTCGTTCGGCATTGGATGAACCGGCGCGTCGCGCGTATCCGGCGTGGTAAGGTGCCGAAAATGCCCGGCGGCCAAGAAAATCGTATCCCGGCGAAAGCTCAACTCGACTTGAATAAGGTCGGGAGTTGAATTCCTGCAAACGGACCTCCGCCGCGTTGGCTCAGCACGGGAGATGTGGCCCCGAAGCCGCCCTTTGAAACGCTTTGGGCATAAGGCCGGTGTGCCGGAATAGTTGAGCAACACGGTCTGCCGCCTCAAAAAATTAGGGTGCAGGCAAAAAAGGTTAACAAAATGGATTGGCTTATTCGTCGGATTTGATAGCGTGGCGATATCAACTTAAAGTAGAGTTATTTTAACAGAACTTTCCACGGGGTGTCCCGATGAAGACCTGTTTCCAAAGTTTGCTTGTCCTCTGCTGCCTCACCGTCTTACCCCTCGCGACTGCCGCGCAGGAGGCCGACGGGCCGGTGGTGCTGACCACAACCGTCAGCGTGCAGGAAATCCGGCCCACCTTTCAGCACCCTGCCCGCATCGAAGCGATCCAGACCCATTCGGTTCGATCCTTTATCCGGTCCCGCATCACCGCGATCCATTTCACCGCCGGTGAAGTTGTAGAAAAAGGCGATCTGCTGGCGGAACTGGATACGACCGATTTCGACATCGCGGTGGCCGAGGCCGAGGCCAATCTGAAGGAAACCAAGGCCAACGCGCTCAAGGTGTCGCTTGATCTGGACCGGGCGCAGAGGCTGGTGACAAGCAATACAGTGTCCCAGCGCGAGCTTGAGTATGCCGAGGCGCAGGCGGATGTGAGCGACGCCGAGGTCGCCATCTCGGAATCCAAGCTGGAACGGGCGAAAAACGATCTTGATGAAACCCGGATCAACGCGCCTTTTGCCGGGCGGATATCGGCCCCGAACTATTCGGTCGGCGATATCATCGGCCCGTCGGACCCGACCCTGCCCGCGCCGCTTGCCGATATCGTTTCGCTTGATCCGATCTATGCGGTGGGTGCGGTCGATCAGGCCAACTACTTTGAATTCCTCGCCAGACGGCTGGAACTGACCGAACGCGGTGCAAGCATACCACCGCTCGAGTTGCACATCATCCTGCCCGGCGGCTCGGTCTATCCGCATACGGGCACGTTCGAAAACTGGGATAACACGGCCACGTCCAGCACCGGCACGATTTCGGCGCGCATCGTCTTTCCCAATCCCGACGGGACGTTGCTCCCCGGTGAAAACGTGACCGTCCGGGGGTCGGTGATCGATCCGATCAACGCGCCCTTGGTGCCGCAGCGGGCCGTCAGTTTCGACCAGATCGGGCATTTCGTCTGGGTGGTCGGCGCGGATGGCGGTGTCGCCCGGCGCAACGTGACCCTTGGTATCCGGCACGAGGCGTCATGGACGGTGCCCGAGGGGCTGTCAGAAGGCGATGTGGTTGTCGTTGAGGGGCTGCAGAAGATGCGCCCGGGTCTTGTCGTCACGCCGAAACCGTTCGAAGGCTGACCAGCGCGAAAAGGGAAGACACGAGATGGGACCATCCTTTTTCATCCGCCGCCCCAAGTTTGCCTTTGTCATTTCGATGCTCATCACCCTGTTTGGGTTACTGGCTCTGCAGGTGATGCCGATTGACCAATACCCGGACATTACCGCGCCCAAGGTCGTGGTGCGGGCGAACTACCCCGGTGCCGATGCCCAGACGGTGATCGACACGGTTGGCGCGCCGATCGAGGATCAGGTCAACGGCGCCGAGGGCATGGTCTATATGTCCTCGAAATCAGCGAGCGACGGCAGCTATACGCTGACCATCACTTTCGAGGTTGGCGTCGATGCGGATCTGGCGCAGGTCGATGTGCAGAACCGCGTGGCGCTGGCCGAACCGGGCCTGCCTGCCGAGGTGCGTCAGCGCGGCGTGAAGGTGCGAAAACGAAACCCGGACATCCTGATGGTGGTCAATATCGTCTCGCCGGATGACCGGTATGACGGTGTTTTCCTGTCCAACTATGCCTCGATCAACGTGGCCGGCGACCTTGGGCGCCTGCCCGGCGTCAGCGCGGCCGAGATCATCGGTGCGCTGGATTACGGGTTGCGGGCCTGGCTTGATCCGGTGGCGATGGCCAATCGCAACCTGACCGTCAATGACATCGTCGCCGCGATCAAGGAACAGAACGTGCAGGCGGCGGTGGGGCAGTTGGGGGCCGCCCCCGCACCCGAGGAAACCCAGTTTCAATATGTGCTGACCGCGCGAGGGCGGGTGCAGAACCCCGAAGAATTCGGCGATATCGTGCTGCGCGCGGATGAATCCGGATCCATCGTGCGGCTACGCGACGTGGCCCGGATCGAGCTTGGGGCCTTTGCCTACAAGGGCTATGGCGAATTCAACAACGGCCCCGGTGTGCTGCTCGCGATCTACAAGCTGGGCGAGGCCAATTCGCTTGCGGTGGCCGAAGCGGTGAAATCGCGGATGGAGGAGCTAAAAATCAATTTCCCCGAAGGCGTGGATTATGTCGTCGGGCATGACACCACGCTGTTCATCGAGGCGTCGCTCGAGGAAACGGTGATCACGATGATCTTTACCATCGGGCTGGTGATCCTAGTGACCTATATCTTTCTCGGCACGATCCGCGCGACGCTTATCCCGACCATAGCGGTTCCGGTGTCGATTATCGGCACGCTGGCCGTGCTTTACGCGTTCGGGATGACGATCAATACGGTGACGCTCTTTGCGCTGATCCTTGCGATTGCCATCGTGGTCGATGACGCCATCATCGTGGTGGAAAACGTCGAACGTATCCTGCATGAAAACCACGACCTGACCCCGGCCGAAGCCACGAAAATGGCGATGGACGAAGTGGCCGGGCCGATTGTCGCGACCTCCATGGTGCTGGTGGCCGTCTTCGGGCCCACGTTGCTTTTGCCGGGGATCACCGGGCGCATGTTTGCGCAGTTCGGGGCCACGCTAACGGTGTCGGTACTGATTTCGATGGTGAACGCGCTGACGCTCAGCCCCGCGCTGGCCTCGGTTCTGATGAAACCGGGGATGAAACCCAATATCGTCATCCGACAGTTCAACCGCGGCTTTGACTGGATCACCCGACAATACGTGGCGCTTGTCGATTTCCTGACGCGCTACCTCGTGATCGCGATGCTCTGCGTGGTGGGGTTGTTCGCCGCGCTCTATTACCTTTTCACCACCGCGCCATCGAGTTTCATCCCCACGGAGGACAAGGGGTTTTTCATCGTGGACGTGCAATTGCCGGGGGGCGCGTCGCTTAATCGGACCGAAGTAGTGATGGACCGGCTGACCGAAATCCTTGGCGAGGATGAGAACATCGAAAACGTCCTGTCGGTGAACGGCTATTCGATCCTGAACACCGCCCTGCAATCGAACACCGGCATGATCATCGCCAAGCTGAAGCCATGGGAGGAACGCGAGGAACCGGAGCAGAACCAGTTGTTCCTGCAGCAGAAATACCAGCAGATGTTCGCGGCCATGCCCGAAGCGCAGGTGATCGTGTTCGGCGCGCCCGCCATTCCGGGTCTGGGCACCGTGCAGGGCTTTTCCTTTGTGCTGGAAGACACGCAGGGACGCGGGCCGGAAGAGTTGAACGCGGCGCTTGGCGGTCTGCTGGCCCCGGCGAATGCTTCGGACGAGATCCTGCGCGCCTTTTCGACCTTCAAGGTGGATTCACCGCAGATGAACCTGCAGATGGACCGGGAAAGGGCCAAGACGCTTGGCGTCAATATCTCGGATATTTTCCTTACGTTACAGACGCAGCTTGGTGCGCTTTACGTGAACGATTTCAATATGTTCGGGAAGTCTTATCGCGTGATGCTTCAAGCGGACGCGCCATTCAGGCAGAACGAGCGCGCGCTTGATCTCTTGTACCTGCGCAACCGCAGTGGTGACCTTGTGCCGATCAGCACCATCGTGACGGCAGAACCGTCATTCGGGCCGGATGTGCTTTATCGCTATAACACTTATAACTCGGCCACGATCACCGGGGTCGCCAATACCGGCGGCGGGTTCAGCAGCGGCGCGGCGATGGACCGGATGGAGGAAGTCGCCGTAGGCGCGATGCCGCCCGGGTTCCGGTTCGAATGGACGGATTCCTCTTTCGAAGAGCGCAAATCGGGTAATGCCATTCCGATCGCGCTGGGGCTGTCGCTGATCTTTACCTTCCTCTTCCTCGCGGCGCTTTACGAAAGCTTCCTCACGCCTATCGCGGTGCTTCTGACCGTGCCTTTCGCAATCCTTGGCGCGCTGATCGCGCTGCGGATCGCGGGCCAGCCGGTGAGCCTTTACGGGCAGATCGGGTTGTTGATGCTGATCGCGCTGGCCGCGAAGACGGCGATCCTGATCGTCGAATTCGCGAAACAACAGCGTGAAAGCGCCGGGCTGAGCCTGCATGAATCTGCCATGCAGGCGGCGCGGCTGCGGTTCCGTCCGGTGATGATGACGGTTCTGGCCTTTGCGGTCGGGGTTTATCCGCTGGTGATCGCCAGCGGTGCGGGCGCGGCAAGCCGCGTGTCGCTGGGGATTGCGGTCTTTGGCGGGTCCATCGCGGCGGCGGTCGCGGGTACGATCTTTGGCCCGGTGTTCTATCGGCTCATGCAAGGTTTACGCGAACGTATCCACGGCGGGGTGACGGCCCCGCAGTAAAGCTGCGCCCCTTGTCGTCAGGGACGCAGCGGATTTCCCGTCAGATGCCGTGCAACATCTTGACTTCAAGGTAATCTTCGAGCCCCGGCAGACCGCCCTCGCGCCCGTTGCCCGAAGTCTTGTAGCCGCCAAAGGGGCTGCCGTAATTCACACCCGCCCCGTTCAGGTGGACGTTCCCGGCGCGCAGTTGGCGCATCACGCGGCGGGCGCGCACCATATCATCGGTCTGGAGATAGGCGGCCAGCCCGTAGTCCGTGTCATTGGCCAGTTGAATGGCCTCTTCCTCGGTATCGAAAGGCATCATCGAGATGACGGGACCAAAGATTTCCTCACGCCAGACGCGCATTTCCGGGGTGCAATCGGCAAAGATAGTCGGGCGCGCCCAGTGCCCGGCGTTCATGCCATCGGGCTTGCCCGCGCCGCCGGTGACCAGACGCGCGCCTTCGGCGATGCCCGCCTCGATCAGCGCCTGAACCCGATCCCATTGCAGGGCCGAGACCAGCGGGCCGATATGCTCGCCCTCTTGCGTCGGATCGCCCACTTCGGTTGCCGCCGCCGTTTTCCCGGCGATGTCGACCGCCTTGTCATAGACCGAGCGTTCAACCAGCATCCGGGTCGGTGCGTCGCAGCTTTGGCCGGTGTTGTTCATCACTTCGAGAACGCCGCCCGCGACGCGGTCTTCAAGGTCGCAATCGGCGAAGATGATATTCGGGCTTTTGCCGCCCAGTTCCAGCGTCACCCGCTTGACTGTCGGCGCGGCATCTATGGTCACCGCCGTGCCTGCGCGGGTGGAGCCGGTAAAGGACATCATCGCGATATCGGGATGTTTCGACAGGGCCGAGCCGACTTCGGGGCCGTCGCCGTTCACGAGATTGAAGACACCGGGGGGGAAACCTGCCTCATCCATCATCTCGGCCCAGAGCAGCGCGTTCAGCGGCGTGTTTTCTGACGGTTTCAGCACGCAGGTACAGCCCGTCAGCAGCGCGGGGATGACCTTGAGCGCGATCTGGTTCATCGGCCAGTTCCATGGCGTGATCAGACCGACAACACCGATGGGTTCGCGGCTGAGGGTATCGCCATTGGTCAGCTTTTCTTCCCAGATGACCTCGACCAGCGCATCGAGGAAACCACGCGTATGGCCCGAGCCGGTATCGGCCTGCTGTTCGCGGCTCATGGTGATGGGCGCACCGAGTTCGGCGGTTATGGTCTGGGCCATTTCCTCGAAACGGCGGTCGTAAATCCCGAGGAACTTCTCGACCAGCGCGCGGCGCTCGGCAACCGGAGTCATCGACCAGCTTTCAAAAGCACGGGATGCGGCGGCAACGGCCTTGTCCACATCGGCGGCGCTGCCAAGGCTTATGGTCGCAATCTCTTCGCCCGTGGCGGGGTTTTCAACCGGGTGCGGGCGCGGGGTGACCGGCGCAACCCATTCCCCGTCGATATAGAATTTCAGGTGATCCATCATAGTCCCTTGCTTTCCAGCCAGTTGCGGATGATCTCGCGGTGGCGTTCGCCGTCATATGAGGCGAAATGCCCGCCATGCACAACACGAACCGGCAGGTCCAGCAGCCGTTTCATCGAAGCTACGTAATCGTCGGCATTCGCGTGATAGGTGTCTTCGATCAGCGGGCCGTCATAGACGATATCGCCGGAAAACAGGATACCGGTGGCTTCCTCCCACAGCGCGATGCCGCCGGGGCTGTGGCCGGGTGTGTGGATCACCTCGAAGCTGCGATCGCCAAGGTCGACCCGGTCGCGATCCTGCAGGATACGCGTCGCCGGGGCGGATTTCACCGCGTAACGCGCGCTTTCATAGGGTTCCGGCGGCAGGGTCGTGAAAATTTCATCCGTCACATAAGGGTCGGCGAGCGTGGCGGCGCGGGTCGGGTCGGCAAGGATGGCGGCTTCGGCCTCGTGACAGCTGCGGCAGTCGAATTCATGATGACAGCCGATGTGGTCGAAATGGGTGTGGCTTGCGACCGCCTCGAGCGGGCGTTCGGTGACCAGCGGCACCCATTCGCGCAGGCTGACCACGCCCATGCCGCTATCGACCAGCATATCGCCATCTCGGCCCCTGACGTGCCAGATGTTGCAGCGGTAGAATTCTTCGATATGTGGCTCGTCGATCAGGGTGATGCCATCGCCCTTGGTTTGCAGTCGATACCAGTCTTGTGGCTGAGCGCGGTTCATGCGGCCTCCTCGGCGATCAGAACGGGGGAATTGCCATAAAGATGCACCTGATCTCCGGTTTGGAGCCGGGTGCCTTGCGGCAGGTTGGCGGTCAGGATCATCTCGGGCGCGGTGACAGGGCGGAAATGGCAGCGCAGGTGCGACCCAAAGAACGCCATGTCCTGCAGTACGGCCTGCCCGAGGTCGAGTTGACCGGAGAGGCCGACGTTTTCCGGACGCAGGCAGAGCGTGCCGTTGGTCGGTTCAAGGTTCAGCGCCCCAAGCGGGCTATCGACCCCCTGCCCGGCTTTGCGCACCTTGAGCGTGTTGATTTCACCCATGAAATTCGCGGTGAACAAGGTGCGCGGCGTGAGGTAAACCTCCTCGGGCGTGCCGCAATGTTCGATCCGGCCCTGGTTCATCACGACGATCCGGTCAGCGATGGCCATCGCCTCTTCCTGATCGTGGGTAACGTGGACAAAGGTGGTGCCAACCTTGCGCTGGATCGCCTTGAGCTCATCCTGCATCTGACGGCGCAGTTTGAGGTCAAGCGCACCAAGCGGTTCATCAAGCAGCAAAAGATCGGGCGAAACCGCCAGCGCCCGGGCAAGGGCGACCCGCTGGCGCTGCCCGCCCGAAAGCTCATGCGGGCGGCGTTTGGCCTGATCGGCCAGCCCGACCATATCGAGCATTTCCCGCGCCTTGGCGTTGCGTTCGCGCCGGGACATGCCGCGCATCCGCAGGCCAAAGGCGACATTGTCGAGCAGCGACATATGCGGGAACAGCGCATAGTCCTGAAACATCGTGGTCGTCGGGCGGGCGCGCGGCACAACCCCGGCCATGTCCTTGCCACCTATTTTGACGGTGCCGGCGGTGGGGCTGAGGAACCCGCCGAGGATCGACAATAGCGTGGTCTTGCCGCAGCCCGAGGGGCCAAGCAGGACGACGAATTCGCCCGCCTCTATCGTCAGGTCGATTTCATGCAGCGCGGTGAAATCGCCGAATTCCTGGCGCACGCCGGTAATGGATACGTCAGCCGTCATTTTCCGACCTTTCTGAACAGAGTGAGTTCGAGCAGCACGACCACGGCCACCGAGACAAGGAAGACCAGCGAGCCGACCGCGTTTGTCGCGGGAGACAGGCCCGAGCGCAGCATCGACCAGATTTCGACCGGCAGGGTCACGTCAAAGCGGGTCAGCAGGAAGGCGATGATGAATTCATCCCAGCTGAAGGTGAAGGCGAGGAAGAACGCCGCCCCCAGCGCCGGGGCCAGCATGGGTGCCGAGACCAGCGCCAGCACCTGCCATTCCTTTGCGCCCAGGTCGCGCGCGGCGCGCAGGGCGTTGCGCTGATGCTCGCCCATCGCCGCATAAAGGATCGCGAAGCAGAGCGGCAGATTGATCACTACATGACCAATGCCTGTTGCCAGCAGCGAAGGCCGGATGCCGATGTTGTTAAAGTAGTTCAACAGCCCCAGTGCGATGATCAGGTAGCTGACCGTCATTGGCGCGATGAGTATCGCCCGCATCAGCGTCGACCCGGGCAGGACCACACGGGCTAAGCCCGAGGCTGCGAGAAAGCCGAGCAACAGCGCCACCAGCGAGGACACGGCCGCGACCAGAAGCGAGTTGAACAAAGCCGCCATCAGATCGCGGTCGCTGGTGATGTCAGCGTACCATTTCAGCGTCGGCCCGTTGAAAGGCGGCACGGGCAAACGACCATCCTGAAAGGAGAAAACCACCAGAACGCCGACGGGCAGCAGGATAAAGACGAAACAGGCAACAAGGTAGATCCACGACAGATAGCGCATCAGACACGATCCATTCTGAGCCAGCGCGCGCAGCCCGCATAGGCCAGCGTCACGATGGCCATAAGCACCACCGACAGCGCCGAGGCCATCGGGAAATCGCCGCGTCGCCCGAGTTGCAGCATGATCAGCTGCGGCATGGTGAGTTCATTATTGCCGCCAAGGATCTGCGGGGTGATGTAATCGCCGATGCAGAGCACGAAGGTCAGGAAGGCCCCCGTGATGACGCCCGGCAGGGTCAGCGGTATCACGACCAGACGGATGGTCTGCCACGCAGAGGCGCCAAGGTCCTGCGCCGCGCGCATGTAGTTCGGCGAGAGCTGGACGAGGTTCGCGTAGATCGTAAGTGTCAGCAGCATAACAAAGAAATGCACGAAACCGATCACTGTGGCGGAGCGCGTCGCCATGATCTGGATTGGTTCGGCCAGCAACCCGATGCCAGTGAGGAAATCCATCACCACGCCCTTTTGCCCCAGCACCAGCGCCCATGCATAGGAACGCACGACGTAAGAGGTCCAGAACGGCAGCACCGCGAGCATCAGCGCAAGCCTCTGCCAGCGTTTCGGCACGCGCATGGCGATGATCCACGCCAGCGGCCATGCGAGAAGAACGGAAATGACCGTGACGGTCAGCGTGATTTCGAGCGAAACGACGATCCCGCGAAACAGCGAGTCATCGGTGAAGATCTTGATATAGTTCCCGAAATCGGGACCGGGCACGATATCGCGCCCTTCCATATGGGAAAAGCTGAGCCAGACCATCGCCGCGAAGGGGATGAGAAAGAACGCCAGCGTCCAAAGCAGTGCGGGAGCCACAAGCGTGGCCCCCACTTTCTTTTCATGAGCTTCGATGCGCATGGATCAATTCTGGATCATATCGGTCCAGAGGTCCTGCATCGCCGAGTCGAGATCGGCATCCGGCACCGGGTAGAGCTGTGCGCGTTCGAGATAGGTCGCCTGATCGTCCCAGCGCAGAACCGCCTTTTCATCGTCGCTGAGGACGTCGGCGGTCTTGGAGTTGGCAGGCATCCCCCAGTAGCATTCCGAGGTCGCCAGACGCGCCTGACCTTCGGGCGAGGTCACGTATTTCACGAACTCAACGGCCATATCCTTGTTTTCGCTGTCTTTCAGCACGACGAGCGACTGGCTCCAGAGCAGTCCGCCCTCTTCGGGAATGGTCCAGTCGAGATCCGGGTTGTCGGCGTTCAGCACGGCGGTCAGCCATTCGCCACCGCCGACGAGGATGTCGACCTCATCCGTGGCAAGCGAGGTCTGGCTGGCAACAACGTCCGAGACCTGACGCGAGGCGGCCTTGAGGCTCATCAGCGGTTCACGCAGGGTTTCGAGGTTCTCGGCGCTGAGGTCGGCCGTGTTGATTCCCTGAGCCATGCCGACAATTCCGATGACAGGCAGGTAGTAATCGTAGATCGCGATGCGGCCGTCATACTTGCCCGACCAAAGCGCCGCCATCGATTCCATATCGGCGGGATCGACCTTGGCCTTGTTGTAAGCGATTGTGTTGTAACCGAATTTCTCGGTCACCCCGTAGGTTACACCATCGACCGAGTTGTTATCTTCCAGCACGATCTGCGGGAAATAATCGCCGGTGTGCATCTCTTCGACCGGGAGCGGTTCGGCAAGGTCGCGTTCGACCAGACGGCCCACGTCGACACCATCGATCACCATCACGTCCCAGTCGCCCGGACGGCTTTGTTCCAGCAGTGCGAGACCGGCGGCGGTGCCTTCGTATTCCTTGACGTTGACCCGGATTCCATGCGCCTCTTCAAAGGGTTCGAGGAGTTTCGGGTCAGCGTGGTCGCACCAGATCAGCGCGTTCAGATCCTCGGCGGCCAGCGACGGCGTGGCGGCCAGCGTCAGCGCGGCGACGGTCAGGGCAGTGGTAGATTTGAGATACATTTAGGCAGCTCCCTTTGGATTGAGGCGCTCTGCAGGCGCTTACTGAAGAAAAAAATTGAACTGGTTCACTTTTATAGTCAACACTAAGTTTCAAACAGAGGGATGCTGCAATGGCCGGATTGAGAGAAAAACAGAAAGCTGATCGCCGCAGACGCATCCTGACGGCTTCGAGCCTACTTTTTAAGCAGAGCGGGTATCAGGAAGTTCACATCAACCAGATTGCCGAATGCGCGGAAGTTTCTGTTGGAACCTTCTATAACTATTTCAAAACAAAAGCGGACCTCTTGCTCTCAACGGTCAGCATGGAGGTAGAGGAAGTGCTTCAGCAAGGTGATTCCATCCTGAAGGATCCGCCCGAGGACCCGGTCGAGGCGCTTATGGCGCTTACCCGCCTTTATTATGATCACTCGCTTGTCTACCTCAGCAAGGAGATGTGGCGCACCGCGATGGCGGCGGCCATTCAGGAAGGCCAGTCTCCGTTTTCGATCCGTTACCGCGAGCTGGACAAGGGGTTGTGCACGCAGGTCTGCGGGTTGCTGGAGGTCTTGCAGGAAAACGGTCGTCTGAGCGCCGACATGGATACCCGCGCGATGGGCGAAGTGATTTTCAACAATCTGAACGCCATGTTCACCGAGTATTCAATCGACGAAACCTTTACTCTGGATGAACTGAAAGACCGGGTGCTGCGCCAGACCCGCGCCGTTGTGCAGCCCCTGATCGGGGCCGCGTAAAGGCGGAAAACGGGGGGCACAACCTGTACACCCCCTGTACACCCCCCGTACATCAGAGGGGTGCCATTTCGACGGAGCTGCCGACCGGTTAACCGGCTTTGAATGCCTCTGCAAAGCGGTCGCGGAGCAAGTTCTTTTGCACCTTGCCCATCGTGTTGCGCGGCAGTTCGTCGACCAGTTCGATCACTTTGGGTTGCTTGAACTTGGCCAGACGGTCGCCCAGATCGGCGCGGATCGCGTCGGCGTCCGGGGTCTTGCCCGGCTGCGCGACAAGCACGGCAACGACGCCTTCGCCGAAATCCGGATGCGGCACGCCGATGACGGCGGATTCCAGCACGCCCGGCTGTTCATCAAGGATCAGTTCGACCTCTTTCGGGTAGATGTTGTAGCCGCCCGAGATGATCAGATCCTTGGCGCGCCCGACTATCTGGACATAGCCGTCATCGTCAAGCTGGCCGATGTCACCGGTGATAAAGAACCCGTCGTCGCGCAGTTCGGCGGCGGTCTTTTCCGGCATCTGCCAATAGCCCTGAAACACGTTGGGACCGCGCACCTCGATGATGCCGGCCTCGCCCTCGGGCAATGTCTCACCGGTTTCGGGATCGGTGATCTTGAGTTCGACCCCCGGCAGCGGAAAGCCCACCGTCCCCGCGCGGCGGTCGCCGTCATAGGGGTTGGAGGTGTTCATGTTGGTTTCCGTCATCCCGTAGCGTTCAAGGATGCGGTGACCGGTGCGGGACTCGAACGCGCGGTGGGTTTCCGCGAGCAGCGGCGCCGAGCCGGAGGTGAAGAGCCGCATGCCCTTGCAGAGATCGCGGTCAAACCGGTCATCGCCGAGCAGCCGGGTATAGAAGGTTGGAACGCCCATCAGCGAGGTCGACTGCGGCAGGAATTTCAGCACGGTATCGAGATCGAATTTAGGCAAGAAAATCATCGAGCCCTGCGCGGCCAGAATCACGTTCGAGGCCACGAAAAGCCCGTGGGTGTGAAAGATCGGCAGCGCGTGCAGCAGCACGTCATCCGCCGTAAAACGCCATTCCTGCGTCAGGATCAATGCGTTGGAAAGCAGGTTGTCCTGGCTGAGCATCGCGCCTTTGGACCGGCCCGTGGTGCCCGAGGTGTAAAGCAGCGCAGCAAGGTCATTGTCGGCGCGATCCACAGGATCGAAGCTGTCGGGCTGGGATGCGGCCGCATCGGTCAGGCTGCCCTGCCCCTTGGCGTCGAGCGTCAGCACCGGCACGCCCCCGGCGATGCCCTGAACCTCGGCCTGATCGGCGGGATCGCAGACCACCGCGCCGGCCTCGCTGTCGGAGATGAAATAGGCGAGTTCGTCCGCCTTGTAGCCGGTGTTGAGCGGCAGAAACACCACCCCGGCCATGACGCAGGCCCCGTAGAGCGCAAGCGCCTCGGGCGATTTTTCGACCTGAACCGCGAGACGGTCGCCGGGCTTCAAACCGGCACCGACCAGCGCATTGGCCTGTTGCGCGGCCATTTTCAGAAAGGCGTCACCCGAAATCTGCTGGCCGTCGGCCATTGTCAGGAAGGCCGACCCGCGCCCTTGCAGAGGGGCGAAGAGCCGGTCGAATAATGGGTTTGGCAATTCTCTTATCTCCCTTCAGGCCGCTGCGGCCGTCTTGACCAGCGCGCGGACCGACTTGCTTGCCACGACTTCCTTATGCGCGGCGAAACGTTCGTGGTTCTCGGCGAAATTCTCGGCCTCGTAGCGGTAATTCACCATGGCGCCCCGGCTTTCTGACATGCCCTTGTCCGATGTATCCGCCCCGGCATGGACGGCATGGACATAGGCCCCGTTGCCAAGATGGAACCGGGCCACCGGGTCATAGGGCATGCCATCGGGCCGCTTGGCGGTCAACAGGAAACGCGCGGCCAGCGCCTGCAATTCGTCCTCGTTCAGCTTGTCGGCGTCGATGCCTTCTTCCTTCATCCAGCGGCTGAGGGTCGGGATCGGCGAGAGCGTAACAAAGGTGTTGAGGTTGGGCAGTTCCGCCGCCAGATCCTCGGCCACCTGTTTGATCAGCGAGTTGCCAAAGGAAATCCCGGCAAGCCCGGACTGGCAGTTGGAGATCGAGTAGAACACGGCTGTGTCGGCCTCTTCCGCGGCAAGCGCGTCGCGGTCTTCGGCCAGCAGACGCTGGACCGAACCGGGGATGCCCTTGGTCAGCGCGACCTCGACAAAGATCAATGGCTCATCCGGCATGGCCGGGTGGAAGAACGCGAAACAGCGCCGGTCCGAGGGTTCGACGCGGCGGCGCAGGTCCTGCCATGAATGGATCGCGTGGACAGCTTCGTATTCGATGATCTTTTCGAGGATATGGGCCGGGCTTTCCCAGTTGATCCGACGCAGGACGAGGAAGCCTCGGTTAAACCACGAGGCGAAAAGATGCTGGAAATCCAGATCGATACGCGCCCTTGGGTCATTGCGCGGAATCAACCGCAGAAGATCGCTGCGCATGGCGACAAGCTGCGGTGTCGCGCCCGGCACCCTGTTGAGACGGCGCGCCAGTTCCTGACGGGTCGGTTCCGCCGATCTGAGAAATTCGCCATAGGTCTTTGCCCCCGGATCGGCCTCGAAGGCATCGAGCGCCGCACGCACCCGGGGAATGTCGACCCCGAGCGCCCCCGATATATGATCGAAGAAGGCCAGCTTGCCTTGGTCATCCAATGCCCCGTAGCGGTCGAGGATCTGCGCCGCTGTGGTCATGCCCGAAATCTCGCCATGTCCCGAGAGCAGATCGGCGATCAGCGCCTCGGTGCTGCGGCTGTCGGGCCGCGAGAGGAGCTGCCGCCGGGTATTTCGGGAAAATACGCTGGTCAGGACATCGGACAAAAGGCTCACAACGCTACCCCCATGACGGCTTCGGGCAGCCAGGTGGCCAGACCCGGGAAAAGACACATCAATACGATAGCAAGGATCATGCAACCGACGAAGGGCATGGATCCCCAGAGCACCTGTTTGAGCGAAATATCGGGGGCAATGCCGTTGATGACGTAAAGATTGAGCCCGACCGGCGGCGTGATCAGCCCGATTTCCATGTTGATCGTAACGATTACCGCGAACCAGTAGGGGTCGAAACCGGCCGAGGTGATGATCGGCAGCAGAATCGGGGCCGACATAAGGATCACGGCCACCGGCGGCAGGAAAAACCCGGCGACCAGCAGGAAGACGTTGATGACACCCATCAGCACCCAGCGATTGACCTCGAGCGCGGCGATCCACTGGGCCACCGACTGGGTGACGAACAGCGAGGACAGCATGAAGCTGAACACGCCCGCCGCGCCGATGATGAACAGGATCATGACGCTTTCGCGGGTGCTGTCGCGCAGGACGACCCAGAGATCGCGCCCGTTGAACATCCGGTAGATCACGATGGCCGCGAAGATGCAGAGCAGCGCGCCGACGGCGGCGGTTTCGGAGGGCGTGGCGATGCCGCCGTAGAGCGCATAGAGCACGCCCGCGATGATCGCGAGGAAGGGCAGCACGCGGGGCAGGATCTCTATCCGCTGACGCCATGTGTAACTGGCCGAAGCAAGCGCCGCGCTGGCCGCGCCGCGCCGCCAGGTGTCGAAGATCGCCCAGACGATAAAGAGCAGCGTGAGCAGCAGCCCCGGCAGGACACCCGCAAGGAAAAGCCGCCCGATCGAGGTTTCGGTGGCAATGCCATAGACGATCATGGTGACCGAGGGCGGGATCAGGATGCCAAGCGTGCCGCCCGCCGCGATGGACCCGGCGGCGACCTCGGAAGGGTAGCCGCGGCGGCGCATCTCGGGGATGCCCATCTTGCCGATGGCGGCGCAGGTGGCCGGGCTTGATCCGGACATGGCGGCAAACAGCGCGCAGGCGCCGAGGTTCGACACAACAAGACCGCCGGGGACCTTGGTCAGCCAACGCTCCAGCGCCTCGTAGAGGTCCGGGCCGGCGCGGGTCGAGGCGATGGCCGCCCCCATGATGATGAACATCGGAATCGAGAGCAGCGCAAAGCTGTTGAGTTCGGCGTAGAACAGTTCCGGCAGTGCCGTGAGCGAACGTGGGCCGTCGAAGATCCACAGGAACAGCGTGGCGACGATCAGCAGGCCAACTGCGACCGAAACGCCGGAAAACAGGACGATGACGGTGGCCAGCGCCACCAGAAGACCGAGAGTCAGAGGCTCCATCAGTCGGGGCTCCGTTCAGGATGAGGTTCCGGGAGGGCCTGTGGCGCGCCGAAGGCGGCGAACCACAGATCGGCCAGCAGTTGCAGCAGATAGAGCCCAAAGCCGAGCGGAACCGACAGGTAGGTGATCCAGAGCGGGAAGGCCCAGACCGATTCAGATTTCCAGCCACGCGCCCATGCGAGGTGGAACATTTCCCAGCCATACCAGAGCATTGCGCCGGTCATGGCGATGGTAGCCAGCATCACGAGCACCGCGAGGATGCGACGCCCGAGCGGCGGCAGCATCTGCGGCAGCAGGTCGACACCGACATGGCCGCGCAGCTTCTGGACATAGGGCAGCCCGAGCAGGGTGGCGCCGATCATCAGGTAGATTACAGCTTCGGTCTGCCAGATCGTCGAGACGCCCATGACACCCCGCATGAAGATCATGTGGCAGGTGATCAGCACCGAGGCGAGGATCATCACGGCGGCGAGCACACCGAAAATTGTGGAAAGCGCTTCGATGGCGCGCAGGGCCAGCGGCGGCTGGTCACCGGTGCGCCCATCCCGCGCACCGGTTTCCGCGCCCGCGCGCACGTTGGCGGCAGGCGACTTGTTCATTCGACAGACAGCGCCATGTCGAGCAGGTCCTGGCCGCCCTCGACCGAGCCCGCAAAGGATGGGTACGAGGTTTCCTTGGCCAGTTCACGCCATGCGTCGAAATCCTCGGACGTCATCTCGGCGATTTCGACACCGGCATCGGCAAAGGCCTTGGTGGTGATCGCATCGCCTTCCTTGGCCTGTTCGAGATACCACTTTTCCGCCTTGGCCGAGGCTTCGGTCAGCGCGGCCTGCTGTTCGGCAGAGAGGTTGTCGAAGGTGGTCTTGTTGACCAGCAGCGGCTGGTACATGAACCAGAGCGCGGTATCGCCCGCCGGGGTATAGCATTTCAGCTGCTCATACAGACGATAGCTGAGGAAGCTTTCCGACGAGGTATTGGCCGCGTCGAGCACGCCGGTCTGAAGCGCGGAATAGACCTCGGACGAGGCCATGGAGCTGATCGACGCCCCTGCCCCTGCAAGCATTTCCTCAAAGGATTTGCCCGCCGCACGGATCGTCACGCCCTGAACATCGGCGGGTTTGGTGATGCAGCCCTCGTTCGAACCAAAGCCCCCCGCCAGATAGCCATGCACCAGCGTTTTCACGTCATCGCCGGCCATGATTTCTTCGATCTGCTCCATGAAGGGAGAGGCCGAGAGACGCGCGCCATGTTCGTGGTTCTTCACGAGGCCGGGCATCAGGGTGAGGTTATAGGCCGGTTGCTGGCCGCCCGCGTAGGATAGCGGGAAAATCGTCATGTCGAGCTGGCCCCGGCTGAGCGGGGTATATTGCTCGCGCGCCTTGAACAGCGTCTGGTTCGGGAAAATCTGGATTTCCAGATCGACACCGGCGGCGGCCACGTCATCGGCCACCATCTGCGCGACCTTGTGGCGGACATCGCCTTCGGACCATTGATGCGAAAGTTTCAGTCTTTCCGCAAAGGCACCGGTGGCAGCGCCCATTGCGGCAATGACGGCGAGTGTGCTCGCCGCAAGAAAACGTCTGGTCATGTTATCTCCTCCCAGGGTGCCGTTCTCCTCCTGGCACCCGATCCACTAATGAGGCAGGCTATTGCGTACCTTGTCAACCTTTTCGTATACAAGACGCATGACATTGGATATCGAGCCCGCCGAACCGCGCAGCCGGTCGGACCAAATTGCACAGATACTGGAGGATCAGATTCTCACGGGGCGCTTTTCGCCGGGCACCCGGTTGGACGAGGCCAGCCTTGCGGAAGAGCACAAAGTATCGCGCACCCCGATCCGCGAAGCCTTTCACAGGCTGGCGCAATCCGGGCTGGTGGTGCAGCAGCCGCGTCGCGGGGTTTTCGTTCGAATTAGCTCGCCCGTGGAAATCCTTGAGATGTTCGAAGTCATGGCCGAGCTGGAAGCCGTCTGCGGGCGGCTTGCGGCAAAACGGGCCACCGAGGCGGCGATCGAAGAGCTGCGCGAGGTGAACGCGGAGTGCCATGCGGCCTGCGATGCGGGGGATATCGACCGCTATTACCTCAAGAACGGGGTGTTTCATCATCTGATCTATGCGCTGTCGGGCAACCGGTTTCTTGAACAGGAAGCGTCGCGCCTGCATCGGCGGCTGAAACCCTATCGGCGCATGCAGCTGTTCCTGCGCGGACGGTTGCAGCAATCGATGGATGAGCACGAGGCCATCGTCGAGGCGATTTCAGCCGGGACGCCCGAGCGCGCCGCCGAACTGCTGCGCGACCACGTGGCGGTTCAGGGCGAAAAGTTCCACCACGTCATGTCACATCTAGAGCAGCAGGGCTGAGACGGGTTCGCCGGTCAGGACTGTTCGCCCAGTTGCGCGCGCAGTTGGGTCTTAAGGATTTTGCCGTAGCTGTTCTTGGGCAGGTCCGGCACAAAGATATAACGGGATGGTTTCTTGAAAGACGCGATCTGAGCCTTGCACCAATCGGTCAGGGTTTCGGGGCTGGGGCTGGTGCCCACGCGGACCACGACAAAGGCGACGACCTCTTCGCCCCAGTCGGCGTGGGGCGCGCCGATCACCGCGATTTCATAGACATCAGGATGGGTTAGCAGCGCTTCCTCAACCTCGCGCGGGTAGATGTTCGTGCCGCCTGAAATGATCACATCCTTGCTACGGTCGGTGAGCGTAAGGAACCCGTCGCTATCAAGCCGCCCGAGATCGCCGGTGCGCAGCCAGCCGTCGACGAGGGTGGCAGAGGTTGCCTGCGGGTTGCGCCAGTAGCCCGCCATGACGGTGTCGCCACACACGAGGACCTCGCCAACCTCGCCTGTGGGCAGATCTTTCAGATCTTCATCGGCGATGCGGATTTCGACACAGGCCTGCGCCAGCCCGACCGAGGCGCGGCGCTGCGTGGCGTCGGGATGGGTGGTGTCGGCGACGAGGTCGCGGTTCATCGCAGTGATCGTCATCGGGCATTCGCCCTGACCGTAGATTTGCGCGAACCTTGGCCCGAACACATCGAGAGCGTGGTCGATATCGGCGAGGTACATGGGCCCGCCGCCGTAGATGATCGTGCGAATACCATCGCCGTTGTAATCCACTGTCTGGGCATGGGCGATCAGGCGTTTGATCATCGTGGGCGCGGCGAAAAAGGTTATATTTTCAAGTGACTTGGCGAGCGAAGCTATTTCGGCCGGGTCAAAGCCCTGCGAGGGCGGGATGACGTGGCAGGCGCCGATGCGAACGTAGTGGAAATTATAGAGCCCCGCGCCGTGTGACATGGGCGCGGCATAGAGCGGATGGTCGGTGGGAAAGATCTGGTCTACGTCCAGCGGGTAGGTCATGGCCATGACCCGCAGGTTACGGTGGGTGATCATCACCCCCTTGGGGCGGCCAGTGGTGCCCGAGGTGTAGAACAGCCACGCGGTGTCATCGTCACTGACGCCTGCGGGTGAGTTTATGGGTGCGGTCAGTTGATCGCGCGGCACCGAACCGATGGAGAGTTCGCGCACGTCCGGTGGCAGGCCCGTGCCGCCGGTAAAGAGCGTCCCGCTTTCGGTAAAGACCACGCGGGCCTCGGCATTGGCGATGATCCAGGCGGCTTCTTTCGGGTGGAGCTTGTGATTGACCGGCACGACCGTCGCACCGATCCAGAGCACGCCGTAGAGAAGTTCCAGATATTCCGGCGCGTTACGGGTGAAGATCGCGACGCGGTCGCCGTGGCCGATGCCATGTGTATCGCACAGAAAGGCACCGATATGCGCGGCGGACCGGGCGAAATCACCGTAGGTGGCATAAAGATCGTTGCCCAGCCGGATCGCCGGAGCGTCCGGCCGGACAAGCGCGGTCTGGTAAAGCCAGGTCGCGATATTCACGGGGCTCAGACCTTTTGCGTCTCGAGGATCGAGACATAGTTTGCCACTGCCGCCCCGCCCATGTTGAAGACCGCGCCGATGCTGGCACCCGGTTTCTGCATCTCGCCCGCCTGCCCCGTCAGCTGACGGAAAGAGATCGCGTGCATGGAAACGCCGGTGGCGCCCACGGGATGCCCCTTCGCCTTGAGACCGCCAGAGAGGTTCACCGGCAGCGCACCGTCGCGATAGACGGTGCCCTCTTCAATCGCGCGCTGGCCCTGCCCCTTGTCGGCAAGGCCCATCGCCTCATAAGTCAGCAGTTCAGCGATGGTGAAACAGTCGTGCACCTCGGCAAAGTCGATATCTTTCACCGTGACGCCCGCCTTTTCATAGGCGCGGTTAAAGGCGCGTTCTGGTCCCTCGAAGGACAGGAAATCGCGGCGCGACATGGGGAGGAAATCGCTGACATGCTCGGCGGCGCGGAAGCGGACCGCCTTGGGGAAATTAGCGGCGTTTTCCTCGGTCGTGAGGATGATCGCCGCGGCCCCGTCGGTGACGAGCGAGCAATCGGTCAGGCGCAGGGGCGGCGCGATTTCCGGGTTCTTGTTGGTGACCTGGCTTGCCTCTTCAAAGGTGAATTCCTTTTGCATCTGCGCCAGCGGGTTCTGCATCGCGTTGGCGTGGTTCTTGACGGAAATCTTGGCCATCGCGTCAAGCGGGCTGCCGTAGCGTTCGGTATACCCCTTGGCGGCGATACCAAAGACCTGCGGAAAGCTGAGGCCGGATTCCTGCGGGTCGTTCTGATAGCCCGCCCCGGCAAGCGAGGTGGTTACGTCGGCGGTGCTGCGATGGGTCATCTTTTCGGCGCCCACGATCAGCACGGTTTTTGCCTTGCCTGCCTGAATGGCGTTGATGCCCGCGTGGATCGCGGCGGAGCCAGAGGCGCAGGCGTTTTCCGCGCGCATAGCCGGTTTGAAGCGCAGTTCCTGATAGGCCTGAAAGATCAGTGACGAGGCGAACCCATCGGGCACGAGGCCGGAGTTGAAATGGCCCAGATAGACGGCGTCGATGTCTTCTGGCGCGATACCGGATTCCTCGACCGCCTCTTTAACGACGTCGACAATCATCTGTTCGAGGCTCGCGTCCAGACGACCGAACTTGGTATGGCCGGAGCCAATGATCGAGATATTTTCCATGGTGAATCCTCCTGCGCGGATCATCGCATGGCGGTAGCGATTGCAATATCCGTGAAACTACGTAGATACCTACGTATCACTACGTAGGTTTATGCGCATATGTTCGACACCTCCACCCGGGCCAAGGCGGCGGCGCTCGCCTTCGAGGAATCGCCGGTGGCGCAGCTGATGACGCGCTATCGCCGCATCGTGGAAATCAACCGCGCGCTGGCCGGTCTGTTCGGGTTCGAGCGAGACGATCTGATCGGGCGGTCGGTGCAAAAACTGTACCCCTCGACCGCCGATTTCATGCGGATTGGCGATCAATGCGAAGAGGTCATGCGGGGCGGCAAGAGCCGCTATTACGAGGATGAACGGTTCATGCAGGCCAGTGGCGGCGAGGTTTTCTGGGCGCGGGCCAAGGGGACGACCCTGACGCCGGACGATCCCTATGAGCTGATGATCTGGAGCTTCGAGAAGATCGAGGGGAAACCCTATCGCTCGGTCCGGTTGACGGCGCGGGAAAAAGAGATCGCGCCGCTGATCGGGAGCGGCATGACCTCGAAGCAGATCGGCGAGCGGCTGGGCATTTCACATCGGACGGTCGAGGTGCACCGCGCCAAGCTGATGAAGAAGTTCAACGTCCATAACACGGCCGAACTGGTATCGCAGATCGTGGTCGCGGTTTAGACCGCGTCAGGTCAGATCGGCGAGAACCCGACGCACGATAGCGATATCCTCGGGCGTCGAGAGGTTGGGCGCATGGCCGCAGTCGAATTCGGTCAGCGCCGGGGCCGGGCCGCGATCCAGCATCCGGTTCGCTATCTCGGCAGGCAGGATGTCGGATTCTCGCCCCCGGAACAGATGGCAAGGGGTGGTGATCCTGTCGTAGCGGTCCCAGCTGGTAAGTTCATCGCGTGAGGCGGTGAACTGCACGATGATTTCCGGGTCGTAATGCAGGGTCAGCCGCCCGTCACCGCGACGGCGCACGGAGTTGCGGGCCATGCGGCTCCAGAAACCATCCCCGGCGGGACCGAAGGGGCGATAGATCGCGCGCAGCCAAGTCTCGGCCTCGGAGAGCCATTTGAACACCGGCGGGTCACCCACATAGGTGGTGATGCGCTGGACGGCCTCGGACGGGACCTCGGGGCCGATGTCGTTCAGGATCAGGCAAGTCAGACGGTCGGCATGGGGCCCGGAGGCCAGCCGCATTCCGATCATGCCGCCCAGCGAGGTGCCAAGCCAGGCGGTGCGCTGGATGCCGTAATGATCGAGCAGATCGGCGGCGATCCCGGCGTAGAATTCAACCGAATATTCCGCCTCTGGGTCGCTGGCCCAGCTTGAAAGCCCGCGCCCGATGGTATCCGGGCACAGCACGAAGTAGCGATCCGACAGGGCGCTGGCGAGTTCATCGAAATCGCGGCCCGTGCGGGCCAGACCGTGCCACATGACCAGCGCCGGATGGGACGGGTCGCCCCATTCGGTCACGTGGATTTCGTGATCCATCACCGGGACAAGGGTAAACCGGGGCAGGATCACTTGGCCGCGCCCTTGTCCATTGCCGTGCCCGCGATGCCCTTGGGAAAGAAATAGACCAGCAGGATAAAGATGATCCCGAGCCAGAACAGCCAGCGGTCAGCGGCGAGCAGGTTCGGCAAGACGGGAATGCCTGCCATCGCCTCGGACGCTGCGCCCATCAGGTCGCGCAGGTAGTATTGCGCCAGCACCAGCAGCACCGCGCCGATGACCGCGCCCCACATGGTGCCCATGCCGCCGATCACCACCATCAGCAGGATGTCGATCATGATCGCGAAGGACAGCGAGGTGTCGGGACCGGTATACTTGAGCCAGACCGCATAGATCGTTCCTGCCAGAGAGGCCATGGTGGCCGAGAGGCAGAAGACGAAGGTGCGATAGGCCACGACGCGATAGCCGATGGCCTCGGCGCGCTGCTCATTCTCGCGGATCGCCTTGAGCACGGTGCCGAGCGGCGACGTGGTAAAGCGCAGCATCAGCAGGAACAGGATCAGCGAGGTGAGGAACACAAAGTAATAGGCCGCGAGCTTTCCGTTCAGCCGGACATCCCAAAGGCGGACGACTTTGCCTTCGTCATCGGTTAGTAGCTTGGTCGCCGGTTTGAAGAGGTCGGGTGCCTTGTAGGTGATGCCGTCCTCGCCGCCGGTGAGACCGGACATCTGCGAAATCAGCACCAGCACGACGGAGGCCGCTGCAAGGGTGATCATCGCGAAGAAGATCGCCTTGACCCGCAGGCTGAGCAAGCCGATGGCGATGGCAAAGACAAGCGACACGCCTACCCCGGCAAGCGCGCCGAGAATGACGGGTGTCCAGCCGGGCCCCATGCCCTTGAGCAGGATCGCCGCGCCGTAAGCCCCGAAACCAAAGAACATGGTATGGGCAAAGCTGACGATGCCGGTATAGCCGATCAGCAGGTCATAGCTCGCGACAAGCACGATGAAGATGCAGATACGCGCGGCGACTTCGAGCGAGCGCACGTCCTGAAACAGGAACGGCGCGAAGAGAAGCAGTGCGCCGATGGCAAGGACGATCAGCTTGATCGTCAGGGCGCCGGTGGTCTGGGTCTGGTTCATCATTCCCTCCCTCACACGGCCGGCTTGAGGCCGTTGGGCCGCCAGAGCAGGATCGCCACCATCAGGATCATGTTCGAGGCAAGCGCCATCTTGGGCGCGAGAAAGCCGAGATAATTTGACATGAGACCGACAAGGATCGCGCCGAGCAGCGTGCCTTCGATGGAGCCGAGGCCGCCGATGATGACGACGATAAAGACGATGATCATCAGTTCGGAGCCGAGCGCGGGAGTGATCAGGGTTTCATACCCCGCCCACATCGCGCCACCGAGCGCAGCGAGGCCGGAACCGAGCATGAAGACGGCGATAAACAGACGGTCGACCCGAAAGCCGAGCGCCTCGACCATTTCGCGGTTTTCCACCCCGGCACGGACAAGGAGACCGATGCGGGTGCGGTTCATCACGAGGTACAGACCAACGAAGACCGCGAGACCCAGCAGGAAGGCAAAGCCGCGATAGATCTCGATGCTGACATCGCCGATGATCCATGAGCCTTCGAGGAAATGCGGCCGCAGCACGGTAAAAGGCGTGCCGCCCCAGAAGGCGAGGATCGTCTGTTCGGCCACGATCATCGCGCCCATGGTAATCAGGATCTGACGCAGGTGATCCTTGTAGACGGGGCGGATGATCACGGTTTCAAAGAACCAACCCGCGACGAGACCAAAGAGGATCGCGGCCAGAAAGGCCATGACCAGCGCGGCGGTGTTGAGCGCGACGCTGTCGGCGGCGAGCCATGTGCTGAGGCCCGCGAGGACGGTGGCGGCGATGAATGCGCCAAAGCTGACGAAAGCCGAGTGGCCAAAGTTCAAAACGTCCATGAGACCAAAGACGAGGCTGAGGCCTGAAGCCATGAGAAAGACCATCATGCCCATCGCCAGCCCGGCGACGGTCAGCGTGGCCCATGATGAGGGCGCACCGATCAGGATGAAGGCCACTGCCGCGAGCGCGACGGGCAGCAGGTTCACCCCGCCCATGCGCCCCAAGATTTCCGAAATTCTGTCCATTTGCCTCTTTCCCTTACATGGCCAGTCCGAGCAGCCGGTCCTGAAGACCGGTATCTGCTGCGAAGGCTTCCATGCTGCCTTGGTGCACGACGCGGCCATCGTCGATGACGGCCATGTCGCGGCCCAGCTTGCGGGCGAAGTTGAAGTTCTGTTCGACCAGCAGGATGGTGCTGTCCTGCCCGATTTCGCGGAATGCCTCGCCCATGGAATCGACGATGGCCGGGGCAAGACCCTTGGTCGGTTCATCGATCAGGATCAGCTCGCGCGGTTCCATGATGGCGCGGGCGACCGAGAGCATCTGTTTCTGCCCGCCCGAAAGCGACCACGCCTTTTTGTCACGGAAGCGTTCGAGGGCGGGGAAAAGCGTGTGGACGCGTTTAAGGCGCGTCGGGTCGATGCGGCCCTTGTCAGCGGCGAGGACGAGGTTTTCATCCACGGTGAGCGTGCCGAAGATGCCCATATTCTCGGGCACATAGGCGATGCCGAGCTTGGCGATTTCCGCGGTATGAAGCGAGGTTATGTCCTGTCCGCGGAACTTGACCGAGCCGGGCGAGGCATTCCACAGGCCCATGATGGAGCGCAGCGTGGTCGTCTTGCCTGCACCGTTGCGGCCCAGCAGCACGAAAACGCCGCCTTCGGGCACGGTGAGGCTGACGTCGTGCAGCACCGCGTATTGACCGATGTCGGTCTTCATATGGTCGAGGGTCAGAAGGCTCATGCGACGCCCTCGGATGTGCCGAGATAGACATCGCGGACGATCTGGCTCGACATGACCTCTTGCGGCGCGCCATCGGCGAGCAGTTCTCCGTTGTGGAGAACGATGATGCGGTCGGCGAGCGCGCGTACCACGTCCATCTTGTGTTCGACCAGCAGGACCGTCTTGGTCTTGTCGGCCTTGATACCGGCGATCAGGTCGAGCACGTCGGGCGCGTGGTCAAGCGACATGCCTGCGGTGGGTTCGTCGAACATGTAGATATCGGGCTCCATCGCCATGAGCAGCGCGACCTCGAGCTTGCGCTGGTCGCCATGCGGCAGGTTGGCGGCGGTCTGGTGGGCGAGCTTGGTCAGGCGGGTCGCCTCGAGGTAGTGCTCGGCCTTGTCGGAAAGCGCGCGGAAATGGCTGACCGGGCGCAGCATGCGCCAGCCCTCACCGGAATGCGCCTGTACCGCGAGGCGGATATTTTCGAATACGGTCAGTTGCGGGAACAGGTTGGTCAGCTGAAAGGCGCGACCGATCCCGTGGCGTGCGCGGGCCGAGGGCGACTGCGCGGTGATGTCGGTGCCATCCTTGATGACCTTGCCCGATGTCGCGGAAAGCTGGCCGGAGATCAGGTTGAAATAGGTGGTCTTGCCAGCACCGTTCGGGCCGACGATGACGGTCAGCTCGCCCGGGCGGAACGCGCAGGAGACGCTGTTGACCGCGACGTGACCGCCGAACCGGATTGTCAGGTCCTGCGTTACGAGGGACGGATCGCTCATGTGAGTGTTCTTTTGTATCGGAGTACGGGGTGGCCCGGGCGGATTGCGCCCGGGCCGCTTGGATCAGCCGTTGTTGTCGCGGCCTACGGGGATGTCCATTTCGGAAGCCGGGATGATCCGGACCTTTTCCGGGATCGCCCAGTCGACACCTTCATCCACGCGGATCTTGAAGTGCAGCATGTCCTGCAGCGCCTGGTGATCTTCGGGACGGAAGGTCATCTCGCCCTTGGGCGTGTCCCAGGACATGCCTTCCATGGTTTCGATCAGCGTCTCGGTTTCATAGTCGGGCGCCTCTTTCAGCGCCTTGACCACGGCGAGCGCGGCAGACATGCCACCGGCGGTGAAGAAGTCGGGCGGCGTGTCGAAACGGGCCTCATGCTCTGTCACCAGCCATTCGTTGACCGGGTTCTCGAAGGCTTCGTAGTAGTAATAGACCGCGCCTTCCATGCCGGGAAAACGCTTGTAGGTCGGCAGAACCGGCAGGATGTGACCGCCCATCGAGATTTCGATGTCATAGCGGGACGGGTCCATCGCCTGAATCTTGCCGGGCGCGTCGCCGCCGCCCGCGATGTAGATAAGGATGACCTTGCGGCCCTCTTTATCCTTGAGCGCGTTGAACATACGCTCGGCCACGGCGGTGAAATCGGTGGTGCCCTGCGGCACGTATTCCTCGGTCACGACCGATGCGCCGGTGCCGTCAAGCGCGTTCTTGAAGGCCTCGATCCCGTCACGGCCAAAGGCGTAATCCTCGGCCAGCGTCGCCACGACGAGGTTTTCATCCGGTTGCAGCGCAAGCGCCTGCGCCTGCATGTCCATCGAGGAGTTGCGCGAGGTCTTGAAGACGTAGCGGTTGCTGTCCGGTCCGGTGAGGCTGTCGGCAACGGCGGGTTCGACGATCAGGATCTTTTCGTATTCCTCGGCAATCGGCAGCATGCCGACGGTCACACCCGAAGAGGTCGCCCCGACGGCGAGCAGAACTTCGTCATCGCCATAGGCTTCGGCCAGAACGGCGCGGGCGACGTCTGGTTTGAACTGGGTGTCCTTGATGATCAGCTCGATCGGACGACCGTTGATTTCGTTGGTGCCATCGGTGCCGTATTCGATTCCCATCTCGAACCCGGTCTGGGCCTGTTTCGAGAAAGCTTCAAAACTGGAGCCGGACAGGCCGTGGATCAGCGCGATCTTGATCGGATCCTGCGCGTAGACGGCGGTTGCGGCAACACTCACCGCAAATGTTGCGACGAGTCGCTTGATGATATTCATGGTATCCTCCCATTCGGCAGTAGCGCACGGGCATTGCACCCGTATTCTCACCTGCTACCTTGGGCCACAGGATCACCCGTGGCGCGCGCCGGAGCAATATAGTGGAACTACGTATCGACGAGGCATTCGCCACCGGAGAGTTTGCCGGGATCGCTTTCGACTTTGCGCCCGTTGGGCTGGTGATTACCGAGAACCGGGTTATTCGTGAATGTAATCAAGCCTTTGCCGAGATGTTCGGATATGAGCGGGACGAGCTTCGCAATCAGGTTTTCGCGATGCTTTACCCGAGCGACGAGGAGTTCGTGAACATCCGCGACCGGGGCGTTCGGCAGTTGCGCGAGAATAACACGTATTGGGACGAACGTATCATGGCCCAGAAGAACGGCACCCTGTTCTGGTGTCGCGTGCGGGGGCATTCCTTTACGCCGGAAGACCCGCTGATGCGCGCGGTCTGGAGCTTTGCCGACCTGTCGGCCACCCGTCCCTATGTGCCGCTGAGCCGGCGCGAGCGGGAGATCATCTCTTACCTTTCGGACGGTCTGACCAGCAAGGAAATCGCCCGGCGGCTGGATATTTCGCACCGGACGGTCGAGGTGTACCGCGCGAAGCTTTTGAAGAAATTCGGCGTCAACAACACCGGCGGTTTGTTCCATTCCCTCGGCGGGATCGGCAGCGATCACGTGGTGTCGCGCAGCGGCGACTAGTTCACAGGCGTCTGCCAGAGAAAGCTGACGGCGCGGACAAGGAAACCGGTGACGGATGCCCCGTGGGTCGCGCCGGGAATTTCCATGAATGGCGCGTTGAGGGCATCGGCCATGCGCTGCGCCCGGCCAACCATGTCGCGTTCGCGCAGGCGGGAAACCCGGTCGGCAGGCTGGCCTGCGGCCAGCGCGGCCTCGGGCGTTTCCAGCGCGCCGACGGTAATCAGGACCGGGGCGCCATCGGCCTTGGCGGATGCTTCCAGTGCCTCGGGATCGGTCCAGATCGAGGGGCTGCCGGCCGCGACATGAGAAAACAAGCCGGGCTGCGCGTTGCGGGCCTGAAGCGCGAAGACACCGCCAAAGCTGTGGCCAAGGATCATGCGGTGATCCGGGTCTATGCTGAGGCGGCCCTCGATCTGCGGGATAAGCTGGTCGCGGATCATGGCGAGCGTTGCCGCCCTGCCCGGCCCGGATGTTTCCGGCCCGACGAGATCCGTACCGCGCCGGTCGAAATCGATCAGCGTGTCCGTGGGCCAGCCAATGCCGACGATCACGGTTGGCTGCACGGCGGATTCGGCGAAACGGCTGGCCTGCATCCTTTCGGTGTCGCGGAGGGTGCCAAAGGTCCAGCCCGCGTCTATGGCGTAGATGATGCCATAGCCTTCCGGCGGTGGTGGCGCATCCGGGATCGAGACGAGAATGCGGAATTGTGACAGGCCCGCGCCGATGTCGAAAACAGCTGTCTGCGCGGGCTGCCACGGCGCGCCGAAATCCTCGGCGCGCGGGATCTGCTGGGCGCAGATATCGGTGGCGAGGCCCATCATAGCGAGAGATGTGGCCATGGCTGCGATATGCTTGCGCATCAGAAGGTTTTGGTGACAGCGAGGTTGAACGTGCGCGGCTCACCCCGGAAGTTGAACACGGTCGAGCTGCCGACGCGGGTGTAGTAGTCGCGATCCAGCACGTTATCGACACCGACGCGGAGCATCACGTCATTGCCCAGATCCTTGGCCGCCATCAGATCGACGATGCCGTAACCCGGCGCTTCGACACCGCGCGAGGAAAAGCCGGACAGCACGGTCAGGCGACCCCCAAAGCTCCAACCCGCCATGGCACCCTGGGTGACGTCGTAGTTGCCGACCAGTTTGAACATATGCTCGGGCGTGTAGGTCGAGAAATCCTGACCCGCGCTGGTGCCGTTCAGATATTCGGTGTCAGTGTAGGTGTAGCCGCCTGCAAGATGCAGGTTGTCCATCACCTCGCCCGCCAGCGTCAGTTCGAGCCCGCGCGAGCGGACCTCTTCCTCGGCCACGAAGTAGTTGGTGCCGATCACCGAAACCGGACGGTTGGTTTCGCGCAGATCGAAGAGTGCTGCGGAGACGTCGAGACCATAGCCAAGCGTTGCCTTGACGCCGATTTCGAACTGCTCACCCGTGACCGGATCGAGAAGGCCACCGGCGCTGTCGACTTCGGACTGGGGAATGAAGATCTCCGAATAGCTCGCGTAAAGCGTCGTGTTCGCGTTCAGATCATAGGTAACACCGGCAAAGGGCGTGACCTGCGCATCGACGTCGAAAGTGTCAGAGGCCACCGCCCCGGTTGCAAGCGTCGTGGTCGAGGAAGTGCCTTCGTACCAGCTGAGCCGCGCACCACCGATCAGGGTCAGGGGTTCGATCGGTTTCAGGCGGACCTGCGTGTAGAGACCTTTGGAGGTGGATTCCGCATCGGTGCTGGTGCTGTAAGCCGCGTTCGGCTGGGGCACGGCGCCGGTGTTCCACGTGTCGAGATCCCATGTCCCGGCAATCGCGCCGCGCGCCTGCAGCATGGTGCTGTCGACCCGCTGCCAGTCCGCACCGATGATGGCGTTACCGTCCCAGCCTCCAAGCATGAAGGGGATTTCCGCATGCAGGTCGAGCGCGAGGCTGTCCTGATCGAAATCGCGGCCCAACCATGCGATGCTTGAGATCGTGTTATCCGCTGCGGCGGCAGAACCGGAATAGCCGTAGAGGAAATCGACGTCCTGCTGAGAATGGCGCAGCGAGAACTTGATCCGCGAGCCGTTGTCGAAATGATGCTCGGCCGCGATCACGGCATCGACGGTTTCGTTCTCGAAGTTGTTCCAGTCGAGTACCGTCGTGGTTTCCACATCGGTCCAGATCAGCGAATTATCCGCGTAGGCGGGCAGACCGTTATAGGGAACGATGTCGCGTTTCATCTGGCTGAGCGAGAAAGTCAGCGTGGTATCGGGCGTGATGTCCCATGCCAGCGCGCCATAGAGCGACTGTACGCCGTTCTCGACCCCGTCGATAAAGCTGTCGCCGTCGCCATAGGCGGCGACGAAACGGCCACGGACGGTGCCGTCGGCGTTCAGCGCGTCGGACACATCGAATTCGACCCGCGCCTGACCGTTGGAATCGACCGACGCCGTGGCATAGCCCTGGAAGGCGGTCGCGGTGGCCTGCTTGAGGCGCATGTTGATGGAGCCCGCGGGTTCGCCGGTGCCGATGAACAGACCGGCAGGCCCTTTGAGGATTTCGACGTGGTCGACGATGGAGAGATCCGGCTGGGTGCCGTAGATCGAGCTGACCGGCGCGGGCAGACCATCGAAATAGAGATAGTCGAATTCATAACCGCGCGAGAAGATCGAGGAACGGCCCACGTTATTGTTCAGGATCATGATGCCGGGCGTATCGGCCAGTGCCTCTTCAAGCGCGGTATAACCGCCATCCTTGATCTGCTTGCTGGTGATAACGGTGGTGGACTGAGGCACTTCGCGCGGGCTCATCGCCGCCTTTTCGCCGACGGAGATGAGATCGGTGGTGTAGCTGTTGGTGCCTTCCGTCTCATAGCTCGACCCGAGCACGGTGATGGGGTCGAGTTCGATCACATCCTGTGCAAAAGCGGGCCCGGCGATAACGGTGGTGGCCATCAGAACATGGCGGATGGAACGATGTGGCAGTCGGCGCGTCATAGTGTCCTCGAATTCCTACTATTTTTATCAAGAAATAAAGGGTAGAACCGCATCGGACCAGCCGAATACCTTTTCGAAACGGTCAGAAATATGTTTGAAACCGTCAGTTTCTTTGGGGGACGGCCTAAATGACACCGATCAGCCTTGGTCAGATCAGGCAGAATGCGCAGCCCGCGATTCAGGATTTCGGGGCGACCCTGCCGGAAGATCGCATCGTTCTGCGGGGTGGCCGGTTTGGCACGCGGACACCTTCGGGGCTGACGGTGAATTTCCAGGACACCCGCGTGGAAACGGATTTCGAGACCCGCATGGTGCGCCCGGCGAGTGTGGTGCTGCACATGGTGCTGGAGGGGCGCGTGCGTGGCCTGATCGGTCAGGATGTGCTCGATTTCGGGCGCCGGATGGATGAACCCGTCCGCATCGTGATGAGCGCGCTGGCGCGGCCTGCCGAATTCCGTCGGAGGCTGGAGCGCGGTGAGCGCCTGCAAAAACTTTCAATCGTGCTGTCATGGGATTGGCTGGAGGCGCGCGGCATAGACCGGTCACAAGTGATGCGCGGTCAGTTGCACCGGCTTGAATCCTGGGTTGCCGCGCCTGCGGATGTGGCCCGCGTGCGTGCTTTTGTCAGTGGGCAAGCCTCGTCCGGTCCCGCGCAGGAGGCGCTGGACCTGATCGAACGGGAAACGCTCGCCATGTCGGTGATCCGGCATGTTCTGGGGGCGCTGCTGACAGAGACCGACGGGTTGCGCCCGCAGGACCGCGACCGGTTGCTGCGGATGGAAAGCTTTGCCAGTCGCCCCGGTCCCTTGCCCGCACTGGACGCCATCGCGGCAGTTGGCGGCATGAGCTTGTCGTCGATGCGCCGGCTGTTTCAGAAAGCCTATGCGCAATCGGTTCTGGCAAGGCTGCGCGAGACTCGGTTCGAACAGGCATCCGACGCGCTGCGCCGGGGCATGTCGGTCAGCAAGGCCGCCGAACTGGCCGGGTATGAAACCGCGACGGCCTTTGCGACTGCCTATCGGAAAAAAACCGGGATCAGCCCGTCGCTTGTCCAGAAAGATCGTAAGGCGTTGGCTGATCGTTCGTCCGGTTAGGGCATCCTACTCCGGTTTTGGGTCTTGCGCTGAGGTCGGTTGCGGTTTGTGTCAGGCGCTTTGGTTTGAATTCCACGAGAGCGCGCTTGCGGCCCGCGCAGCTTGGTGCTCTGGTGAATAAAACCACCTGAGATCAACGCCATGCGCCGTGTTCTGCCCTCACTCCCTTCGCTTACTGTTTTCGAGGCTTCGGCGCGGCACGGGAGTTTCACCCGCGCGGCGGAAGAGCTGAACATGAGCCAGTCCGCCGTGTCCAAGCGCATCGCCGCGCTAGAGGACTGGCTTGGCACGCGACTTTTCGAGCGGGTTCGGCAACGGATCGTTTTGACCGAGGCGGGGCAGCATTACCTTAGCCGTGTCCGTGAAGCACTTGAAATCATGGAAGAAGCAACGATGGAGACTCTGGCCTTCCGGCCCGGTGGCCTGTCGCTGAACATCGCGACTCTGCCGTCATTCGGAAACCACTGGCTGTTGCCGCGCATCGTCGGCTTTACCAAGCAACACCCGGAAATCTCGCTGAACGTCACTTCGCGCCAATGGCCTTTCGACATGGTGCAGGAAAATATCGATGCGGCGATCTTCTATGCGGAGGCGCCGTGGCCTGGCGGGCCGTCGGATCTCTTGTTCGGCGAGGACATGATTCCGGTCTGCCGACCGGGGCTGATCGAACCGGAGGACGTGGCCGCGCTTGAGATGCTGTCGCTGCTGCATCATCGCGCCCGCCCGCGCGACTGGCAGCACTGGCTTGAACAGGGCGAGTTGAACAGCGCCAATGCCTTTCGTGGCAGCCGGTTCGAAACCTTTGACATGATCATTCGCGGCGCCCGCTATGGGCTGGGCGTTGGGCTGATCCCGAGTTTCATGGCGCAGGAGCATATCAATGCCGGGGAACTGGACCGTCCGTTTGCACGCAGCATGCGCAACGCCGGGTCCTATTACCTCGTCCATCCGGAGAAAAAGCGTCATCTGTCGACGCTGAACGCGTTCCGGGAATGGATTCTTGCCGAAGCTGCGGGATGGAACAGGCACGCCTGAAGATCATTCCCCAGGGGAATGAATCCACGCAGAATCATCGTTTGGCTGCAATGCAGCATCAGCGTAGCGTAATCCGCACAACAAAGCCCTGATCCGAAACGCCCCGCGAATCGTTCATGACCTGCGGGACTGGAAAAAGGGCAAGGATATTCGCCCTATAGCCCCAACAGGAGCCCCAAAATGACTGACCAACGCCCGTTTCCGGGTATCGCTTTCCGGCTTGCCGGTTTTGCCAGCGCCGCCGCGATTGCCTGCGCCAGCGCTGCGGCTGCGCAGGATACCGGAACCGTTACCATCGGCCGCACCTCGGATGCGGATCGCTATGACCCGCAACGCTCCTCGGCGCTTGCCGCGGCCGAAGTGCTTTACATGATCGGCGACACGCTGGTCACGCTCAGTTCGGATCTGAAAACGGTCGAGCCGGCACTGGCGGAGAGCTGGGACATCTCGGAGGACGGTCTGACCTACACGTTCCACCTTAAGGAAGGCGTGACCTTTTGCGATGGCAAAGCATTCACCGCGCAGGATGTGGTCGGCAGCATGGAACGCTGGCTGACACCGGACGGTCCCTATGTCAGCACGTGGAAGGCCGGAACCGTCGACAGCATCACCGCGCCCGACGACATGACCGTGGTCTATAAGCTCAAGGCGCCGAGTTCCGGGCTATTGTACCAGATGGCGCAGTTCAATTTCATCATCATCGACCCCGAGCAGGCCGAAAGCCTTGGCGATGATTTCGGCGTGACGGCGTTTAACGGTACCGGTCCGTTCTGCTTTGAAAGCTGGACTCCGAACGACAGCGTCGTTCTGAGCGCGCATGAAGGCTATAGTTGGGGCAGCCCGGCGCTTGGCAATACCGGCCCCGCGAAGGTGGATCGGGTCGTCTGGAAGATCGTGCCCGAAGAGGCCACGCTGGCTGCAAGCCTTCAGGCCGGAGAGATCGACGCGTCCTATTCCCTGCCGGCATGGTCGATTGCCCAGTTCGATGCAGACCCGTCGGTCACCCTGTTGCAGCCCGAAGCGGCATTCCGCACCCATTACCTTGGCATGAAAGTTACCCGCGATTTCATGCAGGACATCCGCGTGCGTGAAGCGGTCAGCCATGCCATCGACCAGTCGGCCATCGCCGAGGCGATCTTTTTCGGCACGGTCGAGCCGACCGAAAGCTACTATGCCAAAGAAGCACTGGATTATGACCCGAGCATCGACACGGCGCCTTTCGCCTATGACCCGGCAAAGACCGAGACGCTGCTGACCGAGGCAGGTTTCACCAAGGGCGACGACGGGTTCTGGCAGAAGGACGGCACCCCGCTGACGCTGACCTATTACGGGTTCAACACCTCGCGCGAGCAGGCGGAAACCGTGCAGGGCGATCTGCGCAAAGCCGGGATCGAACTGAATGTCGAGCTTTATGACTCGACCGCGATCTGGGCAAAGCTGCGCGAGCAGACCTACGACCTATACCAGATGGACTACCCCTATCTGAACGCCGGTGACGCGCTGAACCTCTACTTCAGTTCGGCTTCGGTCCCCTCGCCCAACCGCATGATGTGGGAAGACGAAGAGACCGACCGTCTGCTTGAAGCGGGTAACAGCGCGGTCAATGCGGAAGCGCGCGCCGAGGCTTTCATGGCGCTTGGCAAGCATCTGCATGAGGCCATTCTGTGGAAGCCGCTTTTGCTTGAAAAGCCCACGATTGCCATCGGTCCGCGACTGGTTCCGTTCGAGCCTGCGGGCATCTCGGGTGCGGCTTTTGGCACCGGCCTGAATCTGGAACTGCAATGACGCCCACCACTCACGCCAACGGCCACGGCCCCCTTATGGGGCCGTGGCATCTTTCGGAGCGTTATTGATGTTCGCAAGACTGATCCACAGGGGCGTCACCTCACTTATCGTGCTGACCGGGGTGTTGCTGATCGGGTTCCTGATGCTGCAGGTGATTCCGGCGGACCCGGCGGTGGCCATAGCGGGCCCGCAGGGGACGCAGGAAGAGATCGACGCGATCCGCCGCCATCTTGGGCTAGACCAGCCCGTGCTGTTGCAATTTGTTTGGTACATCGAACGCGTGCTTTCCGGCGATATGGGCCGGTCGGTAATCAACAACGCCTCGGTTTCGGCAGAGCTTTTCCGGGCGGCGGGGCCGACCGTCGAGCTGCTGGCGGTGGCGATGCTCTGGGCCGTGCCGACCGCGCTGGGGCTTGGTATCCTTGCCGCTCTGCGCCGGGGCGGGATCGTGGACCGGCTGGTAATGGCCGTGTCGGTGATGGGTGTGTCCATTCCGGTGTTCTGGGTCGGTCTCCTAATGATCCAGTTTGCCGCCCGCACCCGCGCCTTTCCGGTTCAGGGACGCGGCGGGCCGCTCTGGACGCTTGACGGACTGTCCCACATCATCCTGCCTGCGGTTGCACTGGGGCTGATCCTTGTGGGTCCGATTGCGCGAATGACGCGCACCACCCTGTCGGAATCGCTTTACGCGGATCATGTGCGCACGGCGCGGGCCAAGGGCGCGTCCGAGGCGCGGGTCATTATACATCATGCGCTGCGCACGGCGCTGTTGCCGATCATCACGCTGATCGGGCTTCAGATCGGCACCCTGCTAGGCGGTGCGGTCGTGACCGAGACCATCTTTTCATGGCCCGGGGTCGGGCGGCTGGCCGTCGGGTCGATCATTGCCGGTGACTATCCTATGGCGCAGGGGGCCATCGTTTTCCTCGCCTCGGCCTTTATCCTCGTGAACATCACCGTGGACATATTCAACGAATTGGCAGACCCGCGGATCGGAGCCAAGACATGAGTGACGCAACCGCTTTTGCCGCGCGCGGCCGTACCTGGCGCAGACTGCGTCGCAACCCGATGATGACGCTGGCGCTTGGCGTGCTGATGCTGATCACGCTGGCGGCCATCCTTGCGCCCGTGCTGACGCCTTTCGACCCTTATGAGACCAACATCCGAGCGCGTCTGAAACCGCCGGGAGACGGACATATCCTTGGAACCGACAGCCAGGGGCGCGATCTGCTGACGCGGTTGCTGTACGGCGCGCGCACCACGCTCTTGATCGGTTTTGTCGGCACCGGGTTCGGGGCACTGCTGGGGGGTACGATCGGCTTGTGCGCGGCTTTCTACAGGCGGCTCGATTCCGTGCTGATGCGGATCATCGACGTGTTCCTGTCGTTTCCGTCGATCCTGTTCGGCCTGTCGCTGGCGGCGATGCTTGGCCCCGGGCTCGACAGCCTGATCTTTGCCGTGGGGCTGTCGGTGATGCCCGGTATTGCGCGGATTTCACGGGGTGCGGCCCTGTCGATCATGGCGCAGGATTACATGGACAGCGGTCGCGCCATCGGCCTGCCCGTCCAGCGGCTGCTGAGCGGGTATCTTTTGGCCAATGCCTATCCGCCGATCCTTACCTATACCACGCTGGCCTTTGGCGACGCGGTATTGCTTGCCGCGACGCTCGGGTTTCTTGGGCTGGGGCTGCAACCGCCCACGGCGGAACTTGGCTCTATCGCCGCAGAGGGGCGTTCGTTTCTTTTCCTTGCGCCGCATGTGTCGACGGCGGCCTCGGTGCTGATTTTCGTGATCGTGTTGTCCTTTAACCTTCTTGGCGATGCGCTGCGCGACGCGGGCGACCGGAGGTCGGTATGAAACAGATGACGATTTCCAAACAGGCGGGTGTCGCCGCACCGCTCTTCTCGGTCGAGAACCTGTCGGTGAGTTTTGCCACGGATAGCGGCCCCCTGTTGGCGCTGGACGACGTGAACCTGTCGATCCATCCTGGCGAAACCCTTGCGGTGGTCGGGGAAAGCGGGTCCGGCAAGTCGGTTCTGTCCCTTGCGATCATGGGGCTGCTGCCACCGACGGCCACGGTCAAGGCGGGGCATCTGCGCTATGACGGGCGCGATCTGGCCGGGCTGGACAAGACCGCGCGGCGCGGCATGCGCGGCAAGGACATGGCGATGATCTTTCAAGAGCCGTCGACCGCGCTGAATCCGGTGAAACGCATCGGCGACCAGCTTGTCGAGGCGATCCTGTTGCATGACGCGATGCCCAAGGCCAAGGCGAAGGCGCGCGCGGTCGAAGCGCTGGCCGCGACCGGGATACCATCGCCCGAAGTACGGGCGCGCGCCTTTCCCCATGAGCTTTCGGGCGGCATGAGACAGCGGGCGCTGATCGCGATGGCCCTGATCCACCGGCCCCGGCTGTTGATCGCGGATGAACCAACAACGGCGCTGGATGTGACGGTTCAGGCACAGATCCTTGACCTGATCCGGGATCTGGGCCGCGAAACCGGAACGGCGACGATATTCATCACCCATGACATGGGAGTGGTGGCCGAAATGGCCGATCGCGTGGCGGTTCTTTATGCCGGGCGCATGGTCGAAACCGCGCGGGCAAGCGATTTGTTCACCAGCCCCGAGCACCCCTACACGCTTGGTCTGCTTGGCTCGATGCCTCAGTTGAACCAGCGAGGCGAACCGATGCTGCCGATCAGCGGGACGGTGCCCGATCTGCGGCGCATGCCAAGCGGGTGCCATTTCCACCCGCGCTGTCCCTTTGCTCAGGAACGATGTGCCGAGGAAAGGCCCGGCTTGCGGGCGCTTGACCGGGGGCGCCGCTCTGCCTGCCATTTCGCGCCGCTTCTGGAAACGCTTGGGGGGCAGGCATGACGCTTTTAACGCTGACGCAGATTACCCGCGATTTTCACCTGCGGGGCGGGTTGTTTGGCGGACGCCGGGTGTTGCGAGCGCTTGACGGGATCGACCTTGAAATCGCGCGCGGCGAGACGCTATCGCTGGTCGGGGAATCCGGCTGCGGCAAGTCCACACTGGGCCGGATCGTGGCTGGGCTGCAAAGCCCGAGTTCGGGCGAGATCCTGATCAACGGCAAGCCGGCGCTGAGGGGCAAGGCCCGGGCGCGCCAGATCCAGATCGTGTTCCAGGACCCGTTCGGGTCGCTGAACCCGAAGATGTCGGTGGGCGCGCTGATCGCGGAACCGGCGACGCTTCATGGGCTGGTGAGCCGTCGCGATGCGCCGCAACGGGTGCAGGAGTTGATGCGGCTGGTGGGGTTGCGCGGCGCACTCGCGGAGCGGTTTCCCCATGAGCTATCCGGTGGGCAGCGGCAGCGGGTCGCGCTGGCGCGGGCGCTGGCGACGGAACCGGAACTGATCGTCTGTGACGAGGCGGTTTCGGCGCTTGATGTCTCGGTTCAGGCGCAGATTGCCAACCTGCTGCAGGATATCCAGAAAAAGACCGGCATCAGCCTGTTGTTCATCTCGCACGGGCTGTCGCTGGTGCGCCATATCTCGCACCGTGTGGCCGTCATGTATCTGGGGCGGATCGTGGAACAGGGCGAGGCGGAGCAGGTCTTTGCCAATCCGCTGCATCCCTATACCCGCGCGCTGATCTCGGCCACGCCGGAACCCCTGCCCGGCACCGGCGGCAACCGGCTTGAGCTTGAGGGCGAAATCCCAAGCCCGCTTGCCCTGCCCTCGGGCTGCACGTTCCGAAGCCGTTGCCCCCATGCGACCGAGCGTTGCGCCGCTGCGCAGCCCCCGCTTGAGACGACCGGCCATGCCGCCGCCTGCTGGCATGTCGACAGCCTGCCCGAATACGCGCCACGCCAGACCACGCCGCCGGAACGCATGCGGGCCGCGCTCGATCTTTACCGTTCGGCGGCTGCGCGCCGCACGCCCCCCCTTGAGGAGACCATCAATTGACCAACCCGATCTGGGCAACCGTAGATTTCGAGGCAGAAGGATATCAGACCGGTGATCTCTGCCTGCCGCATTCGGTCCATCGTTCGGCTTATGGCGTTCTGACCATTCCCGTCGCGGTCATGTCAAACGGTCCGGGACCGACGGTTCTGCTGACGGGCGGCACCCATGGTGATGAATACGAGGGTCCGGTTGCGATCCGGCGTCTGCTGAGTTCGCTGTCGCCCGAGCAGATCAAGGGCCGGATCATCGCCATTCCGATGCTGAACGCGCCCGCCTTTCGCGCGGGTCTGCGGACTTCGCCCGAGGATGGCGGCAATCTCAACCGGTCCTACCCCGGCGATCCGGCGGGCGGGCCGACCGCGATCATCGCGCATTATGTCTCGAGTGTGCTGCTTCCGTTGGCCGATTATTACCACGACACCCATGCGGGCGGTTCATCGCTGCAATACCTGCCGTTCGTTTCCACCCGGCGCAGCGGTATCCGCGAGCTGGACGACACCGCGCTTGGTGCGGCGCGGGCCTTTGGGGCGGAACGGATCGTGATCTGGGATTATTCGCCCGACCCGAGACTGTCCACGTCGGAGGCCAACCGGCAGAAGGTCGTGTCGCTTGGCGGTGAGTTCGGCGGCGGCGGGTCCGTGTCGCGCAAGGGCGTGCATCTTGTCGAGCGCGGGTTGCGGCGGCTGCTGGCCCATTGGGGCGTGATCGAGGAACCGGTGCCCGACCTGCCCGCAGCGGTCGAATACCGCATCGCTGGGCGCGATTATTATGTCTACGCGACCCGCGCTGGCGTCTTTGAGCCTGCGGTGGACCTTGGCGACAAAATCGATGGTGGCGCGCTATGCGGAACGGTCTGGAGCACCGACGATTTGGCCGACGCGCCGCAGGAACAACGTTTTCACCGCGAGGGCACCGTGTTTTGCCTGCGCCATCCCGGGCTGGTACAACCCGGGGACTGCCTTGCCCACCTAGCGACCGAGGTTGCCTGATGCCGGAAGATTTCCCCCGCTCCGCTTTTGAAATCTCCCCCGAAGCTTTGCCTGCCGGGGCATTCCCTGCCCCGCGACCGGATGCGGCGCATATCTTTGCCGTGGGGATCGGTGATCCCGCCAGCCCGCGCGGTTACGCGGTCATGCGGCAGCGGCGCACCGCCGCGATGGTGATGATCATCGGCTGGGAATGCGACCCGGCGGATACAGAGGAACTTGAACAGGCCGTTGAATCGCTGGCTAAGAATCGAGGTGCCGTCCTGATCCGTGCGACACCGGAGTTGACCGGCGCGATCGAGGCGCTGGCGTTAACGGACACAGGGCGCGGCTATGCGCAGCGCTGGCTTGGGGCTGCCATTGAGAGCGCGCATGACACGGGCCGGTTCACCCAGACGACAGGGTTCACCTGCGGCCCCGTCTCGCTTGCGATGGCGATGACACCCGATGTGAACCGCAGCCTTGAAGTAGAGATCTGGCGCGAGGCGACGACCATGATCGGTCTCACCGGACCGGGCGGCTGCGATCCTTACGGGCTGGCCCTTGCCGCCGCGCGCCGTGGGTTCGATGTTGCGCTCTGGTTCGATGCGAGCGAGGCGGTGTTGCTGGACCGGGCCAACACGGATGAGAAAAAGGAGCTGATGCGCTTTGTCCAGGCTGAGTTCCGAGAAAAAGCGCAGGAGACCCTGCTGGTTCTGGACACGGCGATGACGGAGCAAACGCTGAGCGAAGTGGTGGGCAAAGGGGCGCAGGTACTTTTACTGATCGATCAATGCCATACCCATGATCACCACGCGCCGCACTGGATCCTCGTCCATGCAGAGCAGGATGGCATTTTTCTGGTCAACGATCCCTGGGCCGAGCCGGACGATGGCGAAACGGTTGCCGATGTGGACGCGATCCCCATTGCGCGGGGAACGCTCATGCAGATGGCGGCCTATGGCGACCCGGCCTATCACGCGGCAATCGTTCTGGAAAAACACTAGCGACGGGGCGACCTCGGAACGACTGCCGGGGGTAAGCCCGGGTTTCTAGAGCTGATCCGGCGGAGTGTCGCCCCGGAAGAACGCATCGAGATTGTCCAGCGCCTTGAACCCCATTGCATCGCGCGTGCTGACCGTCGCGCTGCCGACATGGGGCATCATCACGATATTGTCCCGTGACGAGAAATCGGGGTTCCCGCCGGGTTCGGTGACAAAGCAATCGAGACCGGCGGCGGCAAACTGGCCGCTGTCGATTGCGCCCAGCAATGCCGTCTCATCGACGAGCGAGCCGCGCGCAGTGTTTACAAGGACGCTCCCCTTTGGCATCTGCGCCAGTGTGTCGGCTTTTATGATGCCTGTCGTCTGCGGCGTCGCCGGGCAATGCAGTGAGAGAAAATCGGACACCGAGAGCAAGTTTTCGAGATCTTCGTGATAGGTCGCGCCTGCCTCGTCCTCGGGCGATAACCGTGAGCGGTTGTGGTAGTGGATTTCCATGTCGAAACCACGGGCCTTGCGCGCAAAGGCGCGGCCTACCCCGCCCATACCGATGATGCCAAGCCGCGCACCGGTCACCTGCTTGCCGACCATGAAGGCGGGCGACCAGAAGTCCCAATTGCCGGAGCGCACGACCCTGTCTCCGGCCACCGCGTTGCGCGCTGCGGCCAGCATCAGCATCATGGCAAGCTCGGCGGTGGCATCCGACAGAACGCCGGGCGTATTGGTGACCACGATGCCCTTGTCCCTGAGTGCCGGCAGGTCGCAATGATCCACGCCGACCGAATGGTTGGCGACGATCTTAAGCCGAGGGTCCAGCTTGGCGACGACGTCCGCCGAGAAATGCTCGGAGTGACAGGGGATGATGCCGTCGACCTTGGCGCTCATCCGGATGATGACTTCTGCCGTTCCGGGACGGTCAGCTTCGTCCCAAATGACGTCATAATCACGCCGCGCCCGTTCAAGCGTTGCGTCGGACAGGGTTCTGGTAATCCAGATGACAGGTTTCGACATATTCAGGACTTTTTGTTCTTGCTGGAGGTGACGAAGTCATAGGCCACGAAGGCCAGTGTCACGAGGACCACGATGACGAGGTCCGGGCTTGGCACCTCGAAGGCGAGGATGGCCAGAAAGGCCGCGAGGGTCAGAAAGGCGATAAGCGCCAGCAGACGGTTCATTTCAAGCTCCTTCCGGTGCGTCTTGGCCGCACCAATCGAATAGCCACTGTGCGTGGCGCATCAGGCGAGCATCGTCACCGCGCGCGCCGACAAGCTGCACGCCCATGGGCAAGCCTTCTTGCGAGGTCAGCAGCGGCAGGTTGATGCAGGGCACGCCGCAAAGCGTCCAAAGCCCGTTGAAGATGGGATCACCCGTTGTGTTCAGCCCTTTGGGCGCGGGCCCGGGTGCAGACGGACAGAGGATCGCGTCGCAACGCGAGAAAATCTCATCCAGAGCGGCATTGAGGACTTTTGGGTAGTCTAGGGCCGAGAGGTAATCGCGGGCGAGGGTTGCGTTGCCCTGCTCTATCGCCTCTCGTGTCACGTCCGCAATCTGTTCTTCGCCGTCGCGCCCGTACCGGTAATAGTGATAGGACATCTCGGCCATGTTGATGACGGACCGCTTTTCACCGGCCGTGTCGAAGACACCCGGCAATGGCAATTCGAAAACCTGATCGCCCAGTGCCTCGACCAGCTCGCCAAAGGCTTTCTTTAGCTGATCGTCGGCGTTTTCCCAGCCCGGCGGGCGTACGAAGCCGAATACAGGTTTCAGCCTTGGCTTGGTCGCGGCGGCGGTGGCGAGCGCCGGGGCCGGTTCTAAATGGGTTGCGGGGTCTTCCGGGTCGTGACCGAAGAGAACTTCGGCCAGCAGGGCCACTCCTGCGGGATCGCTGGCGAAAACGCCCACCGTATCAAGTGACGGGGACTGGGTCAGGATACCGCGACGCGGAATGGCGCCGAAGCTGGGTTTGTAGCCGGTGACGCCACAGAAGGACGCCGGTCTGATGACGGAACCGCCGGTCTGCGTGCCGACGGCCAGCGGCACCATGCCATCCGCGACGGCCGCCGCCGATCCCTGCGAGGAACCGCCGGGCGTGTGGCCCGTGTCGTGCGGGTTGGCGGTCTTTCCGGGATGCATGAAGGCAAGCTCGGTGGTTACCGTCTTGCCCATGATGATCGCGCCCTCTTTCTTGAGCCGTTCGACAACATAGGAGTCCTTGAGCGGCACCCGGCCCGCGTCCATCGAACAGCCGTTCTCCGTGGGGATGCGGGCCGTGTCGATGATGTCCTTAAGCGCCACGGGCAATCCGTGGAGACGACCAAGCGGACGCCCTGCCCTTCGGTGTGCGTCGAGCGCGCGGGCTTGGCTCCGCGCGAAGTCGGGATCGAACCATGCCCATGCGCCGACCTCGGGCTCGCGTGCCTCAATCCTTGCGATATAGGACTCGACGAGGGCGAGCGCGTCGAGCGCGCCCGTGGCGAGACGTTCGCGTAGGAGCGTCACGCCATGGGCCTCGATCCGTGTTTCCTTTTGTCTTGCTTCAGCGCCCATAGAACAGATCCGGCAGGTAGAAGACGATCGACGGGAAGACATACATCAGCACCATCGACAGGATAACGCAGAAGAGGAACGGCATGACACCGGCAAAGATCTGGGTCAGGCGCACCTCGGGCGGTGCGATGCCCTTGAGGTAATAGGCCGACATGGCCATGGGTGGTGTCAGGAAACTGGTCTGAAGGTTCAGCGCCACGAGAATGCCGAAGAACAGCGGATCAATTTCGAATACCGCAAGCAAGGGCAAGAAGATCGGCACGAAGATGATGATGATCTCGGACCATTCCAGCGGCCAGCCGAGCAGGAAGATGATCAGCTGCGCAAGGATCAGGAACATGATCGGGGAAAGGTTCATCGACTGAACGAATTCCGAGATGACATGTTCGCCTCCGAGGTAGGAGAACACCGCCGAGAAGGTGTAGGAGCCGACGAAGAGCCAGCACACCATCGCGGTCGTGCGCACCGTCAGGTAGACGCTTTCGCGCATTCGCTGCCATGTCATCGCCCGGTAGATGAAGGCGAGGAAGATGCCGCCGAGTGCCCCGATGGAGGCGGCCTCGGTCGGGGTGGCCAGACCGAAGAGGATCGAACCGAGCACCGCGAAGATGAGGAAGGCGAGCGGCACGAAGGACGTCACGATCATCAAGAGCAGCTTGCCCATCGGCATGTCCGGCACTTCTTCATCCGTCGGGCGTGGCGCGGAGGACGGCTGCAGGATAGACCGGCCGGTGATATAGATCAGGTAGAGGCCGACAAGCGTGAGACCGGGCAAGAGCGCCGCTGCGTAGAGGCGGACGATGGAGACGTTCGTTGCCGCCGCGTAGACGATCAGCATGATCGACGGCGGGATGAGGATGCCGAGCGTACCGCCCGCACAGATGATCCCCGCCGCGAAGGACGGGTTGTAACGCGCCTTGAGCATTGCGGGCAGCGCCAGAAGACCCATCAGCGTGACCACGGCACCGACGATACCCGTGGCTGTCGCAAAGAGCGCGCAGGTGATGAGCGCAGCAACACCCATCGAGCCCGGGATATTCTTGGAGGCAATATTCAGCGTGGTGAACAGCCTGTCGACGATATTCGACCGTTCGACGATATAGCCCATGAAGAGGAACAGCGGCACGGCCGTCAGCACTTCGTTCGACATCACCGTAAACGTCTGGTTCACGAAGAGGTCGAATATTCGGTTATTGAAGAATCCTTCGACCCATGTCGACCATTGCTCCCACTGGCCGGCGGTTTCGTCCAGCCGGTCAAAGCTGCGCCACATGCGGCGCGCGTCGAAATAGGCGTAGTAACCAAAGCCGATCCCCATGGCCATCAGGGTGAAAGCGATGGGAAAGCCAAGAAAAACGAAAATGATAAAAAGCCCAAGCATCATCAGGGCGATTTGAGGGTCGGTCATGTTAGATGGCCCTTCTCGGCCTTGTTGGCTTCGCGCATCATGAGGTCTTCGGTTTCGAACACATCCTCTTCCGCTTCGAGCCAGTAGTTTTCGCGCATGGCGAGTATGCATCGGCAGACCTGCGCGATGCCTTGAATGAACAGCAGGATTCCCGCAGCGACGATCACCGTCTTGAACTGGTAGATCGGCACTCCCGCAGGGCTGTTGACCGAGACTTCACCGTATTGCCAGGATCGTGCCGCGTATTTCCATCCGGCGAGGATCAGGGCCGTGACGCCCGGAAAGAAGAACAGCAGATAAAGGACGATATCGATTTTGGCCTGTGTCCGGGGTTGCAGCAGGCGATAGAGGAAGTCCCCCCTCACATGACCGCCCCGGGACAGGGTATAGGCACCGCCCATCATGAACAGCGTTCCGTACATGATAAAGGACACGTCGAGCGCCCAGGCTGTAGGGCTGTTGAGAACGTAGCGCACGAAAACCTCGTAGCCCGTCCCCAGCGACATGAGCAGGATCAGCCAGGCAAATGCCTTGCCGAACCATGCGGAAAGATTGTCGGCGAACCGAATGAAAGAAACCATGATGACCCTTTGCCTCGCGCAGAGACCCCGGCACGCGAGGTGCCGAGGCCGTGTGTTTCACCAATCAACAGGCCGTGTCAGATGTTGATCTTGCCGGGGAAATAGTGGTCGTAGGCCAGACCGTAATCCGGGGAGTTCATCAGTTCATAATAGGACACGCGGCTCACCCAGTCGCGCTGGCTGTCGAGTGTCTTTTTCATGAACGGATCGGTTTCAAGTTCGGGGATCAGTTCGTCCCATGCCTTGAGCTGCGCATCGAGGATCTCTTTCGAGGTCCGGTGCACGGAGACGCCCGCGTCGTTCTGCAGGAACTGGAGATCCGCCGAGTAGCGGTCCATCGCCTTGGCGGTGTTGGCGGTCGAGACCGCTTCGACCGCGTATTTCAGGATCGCCTGAAGATCCGGGTCGAGATCTTCGAGGAAGGTCCGCGAGAACAGGAACTCAAAGCTTTCGGACGCCTGGTGATAGGACGACAGGTAGTAGTTCTTTGCCACGTCCTGCGCACCAAAGTCCTTGTCCGAGGACGGGTTGTTGAACTCGAAGGCATCGATGACGCCGCGCTCCATCGCCGGGACGATTTCGCCGCCGGGCAGCTGCGCGACGGACATGCCGAGCTTGGCCATAAGGTCAGCAGCGAGACCGACGGTCCGGTACTTGAAGCCTTGCAGGTCGCTGACGGAATTGACCTCTCCCTTGAACCAGCCAAAAGGCTGCGCAAACATGGGGAAGCCCATGTAGCCGACGATGTCGAGGCCCATGATGTCCTGCGTAAGTTCGTCGTATAGCTCTTTGCCGCCGCCCTCATAGAACCACGACAGCATGGTCGTTGCGGACCCGCCGAAAACCGGCCCGGTGCCGAAGAGCGACGCGGCCTTGTTCTTGCCGTACCAATAAACGGGCACGGAATGCGCCGCGTCGATCAAGCCATCGTTGACCGCATCCAGCACCTGGAACGCTGCAACCACGGCGCCTGCGGGCAGAACATCCACCTTCAGACGACCACCCGACATCTCCTCCACGCGGGTTGCGTAATCACGTGCGAATTCCTGCCAGATATTGGCGTCATTCCACGAGGTCTGCATCTTGATGACGATGGGTGCCTGCGCCAGAACCGCCGGTGCTGCCAGCATGCTCCCCGCTGCTGCCCCCCCGGCCAGAGCTGACTTCGTCAGAAATGAACGCCTGTTAAGGCTTGGTTTATGTGACATATTTTCTCCTCCCAAAGAGATCGCACATCCTTTTTCGAGGGACGCTTACGCGCCGGGATGTCGACCTAGTGTCTGACCGTAACGAAATGCATTCACTTGGCAAGACTCCAAAAGTATTAGCCTTGGGAGGTCATTTTCGGGATCAGTTGGTCTCAGGCACGCTTAAACCCGGCGCTTTCGACAGGTTGGATTGTCTACGTACATGGGAGGGGTTTGGGTCTGTCGCAGTATGTCGGCAGCTACGCATTTCCCTTCTATTAGGGCCCTGTCGGCGGACGAAACCAGTTTGGCGGCCAGCTTTTGTAAGCTCCGTTAATCCGGTTTGGTGTGTTGCACGGTTGAGCCAGAAGCGCGGCCGAATAACAGACTGGATTGTACGCGATGGCAGGCGATCAACCAGCCATACGGAGGTTGCGCATTTCCAGCCGCTTCACAGCCTCTGGCCCGACGCCCTCAACGGCGGAGGCAGGCATCGTCACCTTGAAGGTCGTGCCAGCGCCGACAACGCTTTCGACCGAAACGTCACCCCCGTGCGCCATTGCCAGCTTTCGGCATATAGCGAGGCCAAGGCCGGTGCCGCCCTCGGACCGGTTGTCAGCGTCTTCAAGCTGCTGAAACGCATGGAAGATGACGTCGAGATTCTCTTCCTTTATGCCGCAACCGTGGTCTTCGACTTCGATGGAGAACCCGCTTTCCTCAATTTTGCCGCGAAGGAACACGTCCGAAGACTTGGAGAATTTCAGCGCGTTGCCGACAAGGTTGATGAGAATCTGCAGGCAACGGCCGCGATCTGCGTGTGCGACGATGTCGTCGCTTTCCACATGGAGCGTGATCGATTTCTGGTGTGCGAGTTCCTGAAACTGGTCCTCTGCCTCGGCCAGGAGCTCTTGCACCGGAAACGACGTACGGATGAGTTTCGCATCGCCGAGTTCCATGCTGGTGTAATCGAGGATCTCGTTAATCAGCGTCAGAAGATGATTAGCTGCCACGGAGATCTTTTTGCCGTAAAGATCCACCTGCTCGCCCAGTTGCGCAGCGGCGAGGTCGACAGTCCCCTCGGCGGGCGGCTGTTTCTGTTCATTGACTTCCTTCAACCGCGACAGAATACCGGAGTAACCCAGAATGATCGTCAGCGGTGTCCGCAGTTCATGGCTCAGCACGCTCATGAATTCGGATTTTGCGCGGCTTGCACTTTCAGCGGCGTTTCTGGCTTCCGTCAGTTCGGCAATGCTTTCGTTGCGCGTGCGGTTTTCCACCGCATAGCTGAAGAGCGCCCCCATGACGATGATCAGGGCGGTTCCGGTAATGGCAATCGCGAGCACCTTGAAGGCCTCGGGGTTTACGAAATCGCCCGAGATGCTAAGCGGTTCGACGCGAAACGCGGTCATGCCGGTGAAATGCAGGCTGACGATGGCGACCGTCAGCAGGACTGCCATGTGATATTCGCCCTGCCCTCTCGGCTTGCTTCCCAGATAAAGCGCGACCGACGAAAACAGAACGGACAGGATGATCGAGGCAATCAGGAAATCCTCACGCCAGTACACGATACCCTGCACACGGTAAGCGATCATACCGGCATAGTGCATGGCGGCGATCGCAAGACCGAAGATCGCGCCGCCGATCACCGGGGCGAAACGCATCTTGAACGCGGCGGCGATGAAAATGCCCATCGCGCTCCCCAGAACCGCGATCAGCAGCGAGACAAAAGTGAGCCCGAGATCGAAATTGACCGGAACGTCCGGGCGGAATCCGAGCATTGCTACGAAATGCGTGCACCAGATCGAAACCCCTGCGGTCAGCGCCGTCAAAAGATGCCACGAGATCGCCTGCCGGAAGGACCGGCCAAGGGAATGGCGATAGAGTCGGGAGGTGACCCAACTTCCGAAGGTGCATAGAATTGCAGCCAGGACAACCAGACTGATATCGTGCTGTACGGTGATGCACGAAAGAACTGTAATCATACTTTGTATTGCCTTCGGACGGGACTTCTCAGCGGTCTAAGTTGTCGTGAACCGTGTCAAAGCTAGGGCTGAATCAAGCTTTCTCTGTGATGCAGCAAAAATTGGTTATCGCGAGAATTTGAACGATTATTCTGACATCATGTCGAAACCGCTGCGGGCATGGTGTTTGGAACGGTTTGCAGCCCTACAGACGCGACGCATAGTCATTTTAACACGCAGAAATTGTGGCCGGGATGCCGCGAATATTCGTGAACCATTCGCATTTGACTTGTTTCATCCTCCATCCAGGTAAAACATGAGGTATCGATAGTTGTTATCGGCTAGCCCCTTTACGCCAAGCCAACGATAGGTCGCAAATGTTCACAAAAAGACAATTCCTGATAACCAGTGCTGCGCTGTTCTCGGCACCGCTCGCCTCAACCGCCGAAGCCGCGACAACCGGCCAATGGGCAAGATGGGACGCGCAGGTCACGCCAGCCGGATACGATCCCTCCGTTTCAAACCCCTGGGGGTTTCACTCGCGTTTTCTGCCGACACGCGTCGAGGCCAGATCGAACCTGACGCCCGGAGATATCCATGTGGATGCGGTCGCCCGCTATCTTTACCACATTCAGAACGACGGAACGGCTATGCGCTATGGCGTCGCCATTGCGCGCGGTCGGCTTTACGAACCGGGCAACTACTCGATTCGGCGCAAGGCGAAATGGCCGCGCTGGACGCCGACGGGTGACATGATCGCCCGCGACCCCCAGCTATATGCGCAACATGCGGATGGTATGGATGGCGGACCGAGCAATCCTTTGGGTGCGCGTGCGCTGTATCTCTACACCGGAAACCGTGACACCTATCTCCGTATTCACGGCACCCCCCATCCGCGGTCGATTGGCGGCCGGGCAAGTTCCGGATGCGTTCGGATGGTGATGGCGCATATCATCGGGTTGTATGACCAGATTTCGATCGGAAGCCGCGCCATCCTTCACCCTGCAGAGACTGTAGTGGCAGCACAATCCTGATCCAATTCGCGGGACTTGTCGGCTGAAACGGGGCTTGGCCCCCGTTAGCCAGTTGTCGCAGGTGCCGAAGCCGATGTGCAGATCGGGCGACCCTCGGCGGTGAGCAACGGCAAGAGCGTTGTCTCGACAGGACCGGAATGTTCGTACCAGTAACAGCCATCTTCGGGCAGAACGCGCGCCGTATTCACATCCTGATAGCTTGCAGCGAGCGCGCGAACCTCTTCGGGAACGGGGCCGTAGTTGCCGCTTGAGGAGGACTGCATCGTGGGGCTACAGGCAGCAAGGCCCGATACCAGACCGAATGAAAGGGCGGTGCAGATCTGCTTGAAACACATGTGTCCGTTTTCCGTTTGGCGCGTCGCTGGTCAGGTTGCATCCGCTTTAGTCCGAGCGCAATCATGCTGCCACGTCGCAATGTTCGGGCGATGTTTTTCTGCACCATAAGCCGATTGGGATAAGAATTCGTTCCCGTTTGCGCAGGTGAATCAAGGCACCAGCAAATGCTCAAGACGAAAGCAATTTGGAGGTAAAGAAAGTGGTGCCGCTGAAGGGACTCGAACCCCCGACCCCATCATTACGAATGACGTGCTCTACCAGCTGAGCTACAGCGGCGACTTTCTTTCTTGCCTTCCGTGCCCTGCTCGACCACTTCGCCCTTGTGCGCTGATGATCGAAACCGGACCGGGGTGCAGACTTTACCGAATATCAGCCATTATAGCCAAAACCTCCTGTCTGCGGGCAGGTTTGCGACGTTCAATTAGCGCGTTCACATGTAGCGCGCAAGTACCGAAATCGCCAGATTTCCCGGGTGTTTCTGGCGAGCGAATGGACCTGATTGGCGGCAATGATCTGAGAGAGTGAGCGTGACTTCCTCGTGAGACAGCATCTGCCTCTATCGCCCTGATAGAATTGAAAAACTATGCGGGTCTCCGGACCTTCAGCGGCAATGGTTAAGCCGAACTCTAATCAGAACGACACGCCGATTTTCACACTCAAGGCATGGCCACGGCTGTCTTTGCCAAAACTGCTATCGTAGCGCAGCTTGGCCTCGATTCCGTTCCCGAAGAACGCTTGCAAGCCAAGCCCAACTGTGGCTGGCGTGTCTTCACGGTTTATCGCCATCTTGAGCGCCTCCCCCGACAGGGCACCGCTGACAAACCGTTGTTCAAGCTCTTCGTCGTTCAGGGCAAAGCGCATGCCTGCCTCAAAAAAGGGTCGGATCAGGACACCGTCGTTGTTTCGGTATTCAGTCCCGATACGCAGGCGCGGGTGAAGGTCGACCAAGATGGGTTCATCGCTAGACACCACCAGATCGAACGTTCCACCGCCGGTTTCCTGATATCCGTGATCCCGCGCGCATCCATGAGACATCGAGATCCACGAGCGGCATGACGTACCCTGTCCCGAGTTCGAATTCGTAGCCCGCCCGGAACCGGGCTGACATGCCCGAGCCACGTTGATTGGACCGCGCAATAGCACCGCCGGGCACGATCCTATGGCTTTCAGCCTCTTGGTAGGACCCCGACAAGGCCGTTGTCGCCAGCCAAGGGCCGTTCATGTATTTCAGCACGGCACCGATGTGGTAGGAGGTGCCTTCGCTTGAAAGAAGCGCATTATCGAACTTGTTCCTGTTGACGATGGCGCCCAGCCCACTGCGCCAGTTTTCATCAAGCGCAACCTGCCGTCCAAACGCCAACCCGGTCATAGTGCTGATGCGTCCGTTCAGCAAGTCATCAGTATTCTTGTAGGTCGCCTTGAACCACGTATATTCCGCCTCTCTGATCGAGGCGAAGCTGCCTTCCTCTGTGCCAAAGCTGTGCAGGTTTTCTAGATGGGAAATGCTGTTGGCATGTTGCGTGACGCTCAATCCGTAGTGCTGGCTTGCATCCATGTGCTGGCCCATCTGGTCCTGCAAAACAGAAAGGCTGGGCTGGTTGGCAGATGCCAGCAGGAAATCGTGGAGGTTCTGATCTTCGACTGCTTCGCCCGAGATCCAGCCCTGCACCAGCGGATCGACTTTCTCCGCGATGGTTGCCGCGTTGCCTGTCAGACCGGCAGCGGCAAAACTTACGTTGACGCCGGTTAGGGCGATTTGATGGTCCAGCGCCTGCACGCGTTTCCCAAAGGTCAGCACCGGAATATCGCTTACCATGTCGAGGAACGGCGAGGACAATTCGTAGGTGCTATCGATGATGACCACGTCATCCTGAAAGTTATGGAAACGACACAGGCAAGGGAAAATTGTTCTGGCCTCGGCTGTGACTGTATCGGCCTGGATCGACGCGCCGGTTGCCTTGAGCGGGTCGATCTCGAGGAAATAGCGCGCCCCTGAAAAGCTCTCATGAGATTTGGCATTTTGAACAGCGCCGTCGATGGTGCCGCAATTGGCAATGGTCAGGCGGTCTGCTTCGCGGGCTTCGATGACGCCCGTTACATTACCGCCTGCCTTGACGTTCAGTTTTGCATAGCCCGACGTTCGGACAGCGCGTTGAAGGAGCTCCTAGGGTCAGGATTCATAACCAATAGGTGACGGTCGCTGCGAGCGCGATGGCCGAGAGAAAGACCTTCGAAAACCTGTCGTAGCGAGCTACGACGCGCCTCCAGTCTTTAAGCTTGCCGAAAATGATCTCAATGCGGTTGCGACGCTTGCAGCGGCGCTTGTCATTTTTGACCGGCGTCTTGCGTTGCTTCCTGCCGGGGATGCAAGCGCGTATCCCTTTCTCGCTCCACCGGCTGTAGAGCGTCTTGTACGGACCATGGGCGGCAGGAGCGTCCTGCCAACGCAAACCATTACGATTGGTAAAGATTATGCCGCTCAGCACACGCTTGTCGTCAACCCGCGGCTTGCCGTGCGACTTCGGAAAGAAGGGTTTCAGACGCGCCATCTGCGCGTCGCTCACCCAGAAAATATCGCTTATGTTACCAATCCGGTTTCGGAGCCGTGAGTCATGCCGCGCTTGGGAAACCAATACGTACCAACCCTAAGGCACTGAAGGGACTTCTTTTTTGCTTTCATGGCAGAAACTAAGGCAGAAATGGCAATTTTGCTTTTACCCATTCCCTTTCAAACCGGCACTACGCGAGCAGCAGTTTTGCCGTGAATTCTGAGGCAGACGAACGCCAGCAACATTGCACCGAAAAGCAACCCAGCGCCGAAAAGAAATGATATTTCAGGATTGGTGGATAGGCTGACCACCTTTCCCGCTAGCGCCGGGGCCGATGAGAAAACAAGGAAATGTGCCGTGAAGAAAAGACCGAGTCCGAATGACCGTTCCCGAGGTTGCAGCGCGCTTGCGGCAAGGGCGAGAAACAGGCTCGACGGAAGGCCTGCGGCCAGCCCGAGGAAAAACAGCGGTAGAAGCACATGATTGGTCAGTGGGAAGGATACCATGGCAAGCAGCATGGTCGTTGTCGAAACAAAGAGAACCGCGACCGGTCGACGGGAGAGATCGGCGATCAGACCGCCCAGAACGCCGGTCCCCATGGCGCACCAGATCAGAATGCTGGTGATGGCGCTTGCTTCGATCAGGGATCGACCGCGTCCAACCAGATCTGCCGGGCCAAAGCTCAGGATGATCGCGAGAGCGCCGTTATACATTCCCCATGCGACCCCGGCGAGCAGAATGAGCAAGATCATGGGCCTACGCGGAAATACCTGTTCTTCCAGACTGGCGAGCAGCCTGTGATCCGATTTCAGATCGCAACAGGTGACGCCCACCAGCGCGAACACCGCGATTGCCACCACAACCCAGCCCGCGCCAGCAAGTCCGATGCTTTCCGCGATCGGCGGCATGATCACCAAGGCAGCGGCGATACCGGCGAACCACGAATGGACGAATACAGCCATGGCCGTGGCGTGTTCACGATCCGAGAACCAGTCGGCCACCAGTTTAGCCGAAATCACGTTCAGCAAGACAGCGCCCTTCCCCGACACGATCCGCCCGACCGCCTGCGCAAGCCAAGTATCGCTCGTCGCGACCACTAGCGCACCGATGACCATCAAACCGAGGCCACATAACAGGACGCGTCGCTCCCCGAACTTGTTGGACCACATCGCGGCTGGCAGCGCGCCAAACACGCTCGGCAGAAAGTAGATGCCGACCAGCAAGCCGAGATCGGCGGTGTCGATCTGAAACGCGTCCTCATACAATGGCCCCAAGGCGCCGATGGCTGCGAACTGAAGCGCCATCGACGCGCGGGCAATTGCCAGAACAAAAAGGATTCTCCAGCGCATGACGTAGAATAGACCGGAAAACCCAGACTGCGGAATTGATACTTACATGCTCTTTCGAAGGGTGACGAAGTTCTGCGGTGCCTGACCTATGCGCGTCTTGGCCTCGCTAAATCCAGCCATGCGGTAAACCCATAAATTGGTGACGCGGCACAAATTCTCCTTATAGTTGTTCCCGAAGAGTTTGAGTGGGGAGTACGCATTGATGCGAAATATATTGAATAGCGCCGCTTTAGTTCTGGGAATGTCGGTGACATTCGGAGCCGCTCAGGCGCAAGAAATTGCGGATACGATCTATCTTGGTGGGCCAATCCTGACAATCAATGACATGCAACCTCGGGCAGAAGCCGTTGCCGTAAAGGACGGCACGATCCTTGCCGTTGGATCAATGGACGATGTCTCGGCGCATAGGGGCGATGGTACCGAGATATTCGAGCTAGGCGGGCGAACGATGCTGCCCGGCTTCGTGGATAGTCACGGGCATGTAGTGATGGGCGGCATTCAGGCGCTTTCGGCTAATATGCTGGCCCCTCCCGACGGCCAGATCACCGATATTGCCAGCCTGCAGCAAGGGTTGCGCGACTGGATGGCGGACAATCAAGACACCGTAGACGCAGTCAACCTGATTATCGGCTTTGGTTACGACAATGCGCAGCTGGCGGAACTTCGCCACCCGACGCGTGAAGATCTGGACGCGGTATCCGCGGATATTCCGATCCTAATTATTCACCAGTCCGGGCATCTCGGCGTCGCCAACAGCAAGGCTTTGGAAGTTACCGGTATTACAGCGCAAAGTGAAAACCCGCCGGGCGGTGTGATACGACGCGATGACGATGGCAATCCGAACGGCGTGCTTGAGGAATATGCGTTTTTCGGAACCCTTGTCCCCCTGTTAAGTCAGCTTGGTCCGGAAGGGTTCGAGGCGTTTGCCAAAGCCGGCGCCGAGCTCTGGGCGCGTTTCGGCTATACCACGGCGCAGGAAGGCCGTTCGAGCGCCGGTAATGTTGCGGCTCTTAAAGCGGTAGATGCTGCTGGCGAACTGCCAATCGACGTTGTTGCCTTTCCCGATGTGATCGCCGCAAGGGATTTCATCATGAAAAGCCATTCGTTCGAGTACGACGGGCATGTACGGGTCGGTGGCTGCAAGCTCACGATCGACGGCTCTCCGCAAGGGTTCACCGCACTCCGCGATCGTCCTTATTATGATCCGGTTGGCGACTACCCACCGGGTTACAAGGGCTATGCGGCGGTTACAGAGGAACAGATCAACGACGCGGTGGACTGGTGCTTTGAGAATGACTTTCAGATCCTTACCCATTCGAATGGCGAAGGCGCTTCGGACATGCTGATCGCAGCTATCGGGGCAGCAGAAGAGAAGTATGGCCCGCCGACCAATCGTCCGGTGCTGATACATGGCCAGTTTCTGCGGGAAGATCAGGTCGATAGCATACAGAAATTAGGCGTCTTCCCATCGTTGTTCCCCATGCACACGTATTACTGGGGAGACTGGCACCGCGATCATACAGTCGGGCCGGTGAATGCCGAGAATATCTCGCCCACCGGTTGGGTGCGTCAGCGCGGTATGATGTTTGGCAGCCACCACGACGCTCCGGTAGCGTTTCCCGATAGCATGCGCATTCTATCGGCCACGGTGACCCGGCGCACACGTTCCGGCGATATTCTTGGGCCTGCGCAGCGGGTGAGCGTGATGGAGGCGTTGAAGGCCCTGACGATCTGGCCCGCGTGGCAGCATTTTGAAGAGGATCGTAAAGGGTCCATAGAACCCGGCAAGATCGCGGACTTCGTGATCCTTTCTGATGATCCAACTGCAGTTGAACCTGAGACGCTTGCCGAACTTGAGATACAGGTGACGATCAAGGATGGCGAAGTCGTCTATGAAGCGCCGGAGGGCGAAAAGAAGACCGAACTTCGTGATCGAACGTTCTTTGGAAACCCAATACTTGCGCATCGCGCCATGCACGCTCTGAACCTGGGCATGGGTGTGGAGCGGCGTCCTGCGTGCATGCTTAAACCCGAGGAGTGCCGTCGGATTTTGGGCACTTACCTTGCACCGCTCTAATTGCGACGCAAACGCGCCGGGTCAGACCCTGCGGGCGGCCGGGTATGCCAAGAGCCGGTTTTAGTCTCGGCGTACCCTAGCGGCCGGAAGCTGACTGGACGATAACAAGGTAATTTGCGCGGCACCGATGCAGACTGCCACAGAACAAGTCTGCTTCGGGCGTCGGCGATCCTAAGCAAGTACGTTCGATCGCCGAAAACCTTAGTGGACCGCTCGGCGGTAGAGGTGCCAGGTCGCGTGTCCCAGCAGCGGCATCGTCACCATCAGACCGAGGAAGAACGGGACCGAGCCGAGTATCAGCCCTGCCGCGACGATAGCGCCCCAGGCAAGCACAACGCGAGGGTTCCTGAGAAACACCTTTACCGATGTCACCACGGCCACCGGCACACCGACATGGCGATCCAGAAGCAGTGGAAATGACACGAGGCTGATGGCGAGAGCCGCGAGCGCAAAGACGAAACCGACCGCGAACCCCGCGATGATCATGACCCACCCTGCCCGCGTCGTCAGGACGTCAGAGAGGAATCCAGAGACTGACACAGGCGCTTCCGGCCCCAGTGTAAGCTTGTAGATCTCCTGAGCCGAGAACATCCAGAACAGGAAAAGCACGAAAAGATACAGTCCGAGGACAAGGATCGCCCCAAAGGAAGGCGAACTGACGACACTGAAAACGTGACGCCATCCGGAATCCTCGCCTTTCTCGCGGCGGCGGCTGATCTCATAGAGTCCGACTGCCGCGATTGGACCGAGCAGAACAAACCCTGCGATCAAGGGAAACAGCAAGGGCAGGAAATTCATGTGGAATCCCAAGCCGATCAGAACGAGCCCCATGAGCGGGTAGATCAATATGGCAAAGACAGCGTCTGCGCGGCTCGCCAGAAAATCCTGATAGCCCGCGCGCAGGGCTGCGCCCAGATCGGACATCTCCAAGGTCTGGACCTTGGGGTGGGAAACATCCAGTTCTCCACCGATCTGCTCTGCCGAGGAAGCGACGTGGCTTCCAGTCAATCCAAGATGGTGCAACGTCCAGGACAACGGGTTTCCTATTGTCATGTCTTTGGTTGGTGAATTTTCCATGGAACAGCCTCCGATCAAGTTTCCAACCGGTCGGCGAAACTATCGAAGCAGCTCCCTTGCTGCACTCACAGCGGTCGCCTGACAATTGTGAGTGTATCATTTTGCGACCGCGCCGTCTCTCACAGTTCTGCGATGGGTTTACTGACGCCTGAATGGGGTTGGTCGGAGGAGTGCGATCTACGGCGTTGAATTGCATGGCCATATGAATACTGGACGGTCGCGCTTCCGACGGTTGGCCGTCGATATGCAACAATTCGCACTTTGCCTCGCCCCAGAAACCAAGCGTCCGCGCCTTCCGACATTCCGAGGTTTGACCCCTGCGCTACGACGTTGGCCCGTCGAATTGCTCCCATGCATCAAGCGCCTGTGCGGCATACATCAGCGAGGGCCCGCCGCCCATGTAGATCGTGACCGCAAGCATTTCCTCGAACTCTTGGCGAGACGTACCGAGTTTTATCAGGGCCTTGGTATGAAAGCCGATGCAGCCATCGCACCGCAAAGCAATAGCAATGCCCATCGCAATGAGTTCCTTGGTTTTCTCATCGAGTGCGTTGGCGGTGCATGCGCCCTTTGCCATCTCCGAAAACCCTTTCATGGTTTCGGGGATATCTTTGCGCAGGTTGGCAATTTGCTTTGAAATACCTTGTGTCAGTTCCGGATAGGATGAAGCGCTCAATGGTGGTCTCCTTGATGAAATGAGTCGGCCCGTCTCACCGGCCGAAATCATCCGATGTGACTGATGCTGTGATGAGTTTGCAGGAACTCCGCGCCAGATTTACTGACCCAGATCAAATGACCCGAGATACTTTCGTGTGGAGCGATACTAAGCAACGGAATTCAGTTGGGGCCAGCCGAGCGGATGGCTGTACTAGACGGTCGCCTTATGAGAGCGCACAGCTATAGCGGTAGCGATGTTTATCGCGGCAGTGACTTCACCGCCGCCCAGAGACCGCATCTTTGCTCCCGCCCGTTTGACCAAGGAGCGAATTCTGACGTTCTCTGAATCAAAGAAGAAATCTGCTGTTTCAATACCTAAGTCAGCGGCCACGCTTAGGCCCGCATCGAACAACCGGCGCCCCAGACCGCGCCCCTGATAGGCGTCCTCGACGGAGAGACCGATTTCTGCGTGGTTTTCCTCTGTATGGAAGATTTCCAGCACAGCTCGCACCTGACCGTCGATTTCGATCCCGAGAACAGCCGCGGGCCGGGCTTTTTGGGTCATCGCCTCAATGATCGGCTTGTTAACAGGCGACAGGAAACGCAAGCGCCGTGACCGATCGCTCAACCGCATGTAATGGCCTGCCAGTACTTCACGCCAACGCGCAAGCCCGCCTTCGATCAATCCGGGTTTCGGCAGGGGGTGGGCTAAGGTCGGGGTCATCGGAAGCAACAAGTTTGGTTGATTTCCCGCTATATCGGTGCCTCGCTGTGCAGACGTAACAGACATAACTGCAAGGCGGGGTTGCGTCGAGCGCAAGCAGTTGAATCTAAGGGAGTATTTCACTGTGTGCCCTTAGGTCACTTCGTTCGAGTGCCTACTAACGCGTCGTAAGAGCTCTTGTCCCGAGCAAGTTATGAGACCGTCGTGCGGATATTTGACTTGCGAAGAAGAAGTGAGGTTTGACCCACGCTGATATAGGAGCATACCCCGCTTGGGCCTTCTATAATAAAGATCAGCGGCAAATAAATGAGCGAAGCCTTAAACCCTTACATCAGGTTTACGATATAAGTCGCTTTCACAGATAAATTTAATTAAAAAAGAAAACTAAAAGTATTGGCTGCCGTGCAGCATGGTCACCCTGACCCTGCGGCTTGCATGACTTTCTGATTGCCGTTGTCGGGCATTCTCGAACTTTTGCAGCGCAACTTCGAACTGCATGAGTGCCCGGGCGCGGGTGTCGTAGATTTTGCGGATGCGAGATCCGGGATTTCCCATCGCTCCGGTGAATGCTCCTGCAGACATGGGGAACCAACTTCTCATTTCCACAAGAGCGTCACGCCACTCTCGGTCAGCCTTATCGTAACGCTCGAGCGTCAAGCGGAGTGCGCGCCGACGTGTCAAAAGCTCCGGTTGCATCTTCTCCTCCCGCGATGCTTGGCTTTGACGGCATCATAACATCTGCAGCAAATTTTTTCCACATGGATGCTAAACCGGGGACGATAGCGCTCAATTTGATCTTTACTTCACCTTCTCGAAAATCTCGGCGCGACCTTCAGATTCCCGCACTCGAAAGCTGCAACAGCCTTGAAAATACTTGCCAAAGTTGCAAGAAGATGCTGCGTTTGGCTACTTCTGAACGATGTATGGATGTCAGATCATGGCGAGGGCAATCCTTTTTCTGGTACTTTTGAGCGCGTCGTTTACTGCCTGCTCGTCGGGTCCGCGCGAATACTCGAAAACGCCGTCTTATGCAGCCGAACCTAAATCCAACACGAGGCTTGCCGAAGTTCGGCGCAAACTTGGCGACCCGCGGGATGGGCGATCGGGCGTAAAACTGATCAGTAACGGAGAAGAAGCCTTTGCCGCGCGCATGTTGCTTGCCGCTACGGCGGATATTTCGCTGGATGCACAGTATTATCTTTTGCACAACGATCCGACGGGACAGCTATTCGCCTGGAGCCTGCTTGAAGCCGCCGATCGGGGTGTTCGTGTTCGGCTTTTGCTCGACGACATGGACACCTCCGGCTACGACGCCATGACAGCCGCGCTCGACACGCATGAGAATATTGAAATCCGGCTCTTCAATCCGTTCTGGCGAGACCAGAGCCTACTGTTTGCCGGCATTACCGATTTCAAACGCATCAACCGGCGCATGCACAATAAATCGATGACCGCAGATAATACCATTTCGATTGTTGGCGGCAGAAACATCGGAGCCGAATACTTCCTTGCGAAGGAAGAAATGAATTATGCGGATTTGGACATTCTCGTCGCCGGGCCCTGTCCGTCGTCATATAAAATGGGACATCAGAGCGACTTAACCATTGGAGG
>NZ_AQQP01000090.1 GCF_002210165.1 Phaeobacter sp. 22II1-1F12B
TAGCAGGTTGCTGAAAAAGTCAGCCCTCGACGCGGTTTCGAGAACATGATTCACCTTCGTCACGGTAGCGGTGACGGGAGGTGGCGATGCGCGGGACGGACGAGGCGAGCGGGTCGCTGTTCAGCTATGTTGATCTTGAAGAGCGCATTCCGGCGCGGCATCCGCTGCGTTTGATTCGTCGGATCGTCAACGACGCGCTGGCATACCTCGATGCCGAGTTCGACGCGCTCTACACCGACTTTGGACGTCCCTCCATCGCGCCGGAGCGGCTGATCCGCGCCAGCCTTCTGCAAATGCTATACTCGATCCGGTCGGAGCGGCAGTTGATGGAGCAGATGGACTACAATCTGATGTTCCGCTGGTTTGTCGGCCTCGGCATCGACGACCCCGTATGGGTGCCGACCGTGTTCACCAAGAACCGCGACCGGCTGCTGACGACCGACATGTCGCGCAAGGTGATGGCCGCGATCCTTGCACACCCGGAGGTCCGACCGCTGCTCTCGGATGAACACTTTTCAGTGGACGGAACTTTGGTCAAGGCATGGGCGTCCATGAAGAGCTTTCAGCAGAAGGACAGCGCGCCGCCGCCGCACGATGATGATCCCGGCGGGCCGCCCCCACCAGCCGACGAGCCTTCCGCCAACACCGACCAGCCCCAGCAGACCGAGACCCAATCGATGCCCGACACGCCCCGCGAGGCGCGCAACGCCGAAGTGAACTTCCGGGGTCAGAAGCGCTCGAATGCGACCCACACCTCTGTGACGGACCCCGATGCCCGCCTTTACAAGAAGGCGCCGGGTGCCGCGGCGACACTGTGCTTCATGGGCCATACGCTGATGGAGAACCGCAACGGGCTGGTCGTGCAGGCCGATCTGACCCATGCTGATGGTCACGGCGAGCGCAAGGCGGCGCTCGAGATGATCAACCGGCACTCCCCTGGCTCGACCCGGCGCCTGACGCTTGGAGCAGACAAGGGATACGACAGCGCCGACTTCGTCGCCGCGCTCAGGCGGATGGTCGTGACACCGCATGTCGCACAAAGGATCCGCTATTCCGCCATCGACGGGCGCACCACGCAGCATCCGGGCTACGCCCTGTCACAGCGGCGCCGGAAGAAGATCGAGGAACCCTTCGGCTGGGCCAAGACCGTGGGTGGCATGGCCCAGACTGTTCATCGCGGCCTCGACAGGGTCCGCGCCCAATTCACAATGACCATGGTGGCCTGCAATCTGGCCAGGCTACCGAAACTTCTTGCGGCCTGAGCAAGAGCACAGGCCGGAGCCAGCATCCGCAACCGCAACCGCAACCGCAACCGCAAAGAAGCTTCTTCAAGCCGTGACGGCAGGAACAGCGTCCTTCAAGGCCGGCTTCTTCAGCAGCCTG
>NZ_AQQP01000091.1 GCF_002210165.1 Phaeobacter sp. 22II1-1F12B
AAGCAGATGGGGTGGATGGCTCCTGCTCCCGGCGTCGCAATGCGCCATACTGCAGGTGTCAGAATCTGCAATTGAGAGGAGCCACCCCATGCAAGTTACCACTGTCGGCCTCGACCTGGCCAAGAACATCTTCCATGTCCACGGAGTTACCGAGACTGGAGAAGTTGCATTCAATCGGCCGTTGCGCCGGGCGCAGGTGCTTGCCTTCTTCGAGCGACTGTCGCCCTGCCTCATCGGCATCGAAGCCTGCGCATCGAGCCACCACTGGGGCCGCGAGCTTACGAAGCTCGGTCATACTGTCCGGCTGATGCCGCCAATTTACGTCAAACCCTACGTGAAACGGGGCAAGTCCGACGCAGTCGATGCAGAAGCCATCTGCGAGGCCGTGACGCGGCCGACGATGCGCTTTGTCGAGATCAAGTCCGAGGACCAGCAGGCGCTTCTCTCCCTGCATCGCGCACGAGACTTCGTGGTTCGACAGCGCACCCAGCTGATCAACATGATCCGAAGCCTGGCCGCTGAGTTCGGGATCACCATCGCTCGGGGCGTCGCGCGGGCCATCGATTTTGCGAAAGGGATCATCGAGGGTAAGCAGTCCGGCGTCCCAGAGCTTGCCCAGGACGTTCTGCGGGTTCTCAGCCGTCAGCTGGTCGAGCTGCACAACCGCCTTCGCTGGTACGAGATCACGATGCGTATCCAGGCTCGTCTCAGCCGTCAGGCGCAACTCTTGCAGACCATTCCCGGCATCGGGCCGGTGACTGCCTCGGCCGTGGCCGCCACGATTGGGTCGGGTCACCAGTTCAAGAGTGGGCGGGAATTTGCGGCGTGGCTTGGTCTGACACCACGCAACCACTCAAGCGGTGGCAAGGAGCGCTTGGGAAGGATCACCAAGATGGGCGATCGGTATCTGCGCCAGCTTATCGTTGTCGGCATGACATCGCGCGTGCGGCAGGTCACCAATCATCCGGAGCGCGCCGATCCCTGGCTGACGCAGCTGTTGCAGCGCAAGCCAGCCCGGCTCGCGACCGTCGCCATGGCGAACAAGACGGCACGGATCATGTGGGCGGTGCTGACCAGGAACGAACCCTACCGCCCTCACACAGCCTGAGACGTACAGAAACAGCGAGATAGCAAGACCGACGATGTGATGGTGTACCCTTCAGCCGCAACGATCAGGACGCTCCGCCGAATGTCCCGGGCGCAATTGCCCGCGAAGCAGATAGGAACCTGATCTGCGGATCCCATCAGGGCCAGCGGTGTGAACCGCGCAAACAGGCCGGACACAAGACCGCTTCTGAAAAGGTACACGAGATCATTTACGACTTGCTATGCGGGAGC
>NZ_AQQP01000092.1 GCF_002210165.1 Phaeobacter sp. 22II1-1F12B
GTAGAGCTGAGCCTGTCCACCCTGGCAGACCTGGTCGGGCACGCGACTGTCGCCCTGCAGCCGATCCATGCGCTGATCGAGGCCCACGTGCGTGCCGCTCACCGCCTGCATGGCGATGATACCACCGTGCCGCTTCTGGCGCGGGGCGGTGCAAAAAAGGCCCGGCTCTGGACCTATGTCCGTGATGACCGCCCCTGGAATGGTGGCGCACCGCCGGCCGCGTTCTTCCGCTTCTCCCGAGATCGCGCGGCAACCAATCCCAATCAGCATCTGGCAGAATGGCAAGGGGTGCTGCAAGCGGACGCCTATGGTGGATACAACGACCTCTATCGAGAGGACCGAGACGCGGGGCCCGTGACCAGTGCGCTGTGCTGGTCGCATGCGCGCCGGAAGTTCTTCGAACTGGCCGATATCGCGGGCAACGTCCGCAAGGGCAAACCTGCCCATCAGATCTCACCGGTCGCACTGGAAGCGGTAAAACGGATCGACGCCATCTTCGACATCGAGCGCGAGATCAATGGGCTGGATGCTGATACCCGGCTCGTCGCCCGCCAGAACCTGTCCCTCCCCCTGGTGAACGGCCTCCACGACTGGCTGCAGGAAGAGCGCGCGAAACTGTCCAGACACAACAAAGTGGCCAAGGCGATCAACTACATGTTTGAGAAGCGTGGCCGTTGGCAGGCCTTTACGGCATTCCTCGATGACGGGCGTATCTGTCTAACAAATAATGCGGCCGAACGCGCCCTGCGTGGCGTTGCCCTGGGTCGGAAGTCATGGCTCTTTGCAGGCTCAGAGCGCGGCGGTGAACGGGCGGCCGCCATGTATACCCTCATTGTCACAGCAAAAATGAACGACATCGACCCACAGGCCTGGCTCGCCGATGTTCTCGCCCGGCTGCCCGACATGCCCGTCTCGCGCGTGCATGAACTTCTGCCTTGGAACTGGAAAGCCCTATCCCTTCCACAAGCAGCGTAACCATGCAGCTGAACAAAGTGTATTCCGTCAAGACAATCGACCGCGTCGCTGTCGAACTGGGCGAAACCGTTGATCGGATCTTCGATCTCGCCATCGGTATGGAAACCGAAGATGGTATAATCTGGGTCTACGGCCCCGGCAACGATAGTGTGATCGCCTTCACTCCGTTTGGGATCGAAAACCTGCAAGAACTCATCGAAATGGACCGTGACCGCGCGCGTTGACCGC
>NZ_AQQP01000093.1 GCF_002210165.1 Phaeobacter sp. 22II1-1F12B
GCTCTGAAATTACCCCTTGCGCAAGGGGCGGTTACACATGTTGCACAAATCGCGTGAGCGATTCATCTCGTGAATCCAGTATGGTAGCTGGCTTCCATGAGCAAACCTACACCCCCAACCTACAAGACCAGGAACTGGCCAGCCTACAATGAAGCGCTCAAGCGCCGTGGCTCTCTGACGATTTGGCTTGACCCCGAGATGATTTGGGATGCCACGCCGACTGGCAGGCGTGGCCGACAACAGACCTACAGCGATACCGCCATTCAAACTTTCCTGACGATGAAGGTGCTGTTCGGCGTGGCTTTGCGGCAGACGACCGGTTTCGTCGAGTGCCTGCTTTCGCTAATCGGTCTGAACTGGGTGGTGCCAGACTTCAGCACGCTGTCCCGCCGTCAGAAGACCCTCGCTGTGAATGCCCCGTATCGCGGCTCCAAGGGGCCGCTGCACCTGCTGATCGATAGCACCGGGATCAAGATTGAGGGCGAAGGCGAGTGGAACGCCCGCAAGCATGGCGGTCCCAAGCGGCGGGTCTGGCGCAAGATCCATCTCGGGATTGACGAGCAAACACTGGAAGTCCGAGCCGTTGAAATCATAGGAAACCATATCGGCGACGCACCTGCTCTGCCCGATCTGCTCAGCCAGATCCCGGCGGATGAGCAGATCGGCCGCGTCACCGCCGCCGGTGCCTATGACACGCGCAAGTGCCACGACGCTATCGCCGACCGCGGTGCGCATGCCGTCATCCCAGCTCGCAGGAATGCCAAGCCCTGGAAACCCACGATAGCAGGCGCAATCGCGCGCAACGAGGCGCTTCGCGCGTCGAAGTACCTCGGTCGCGCCATCTGGCGAAACTGGACCGGATACCATCGCCGAAGCCGCGTCGAAACGAAGATGCACTGTTTGAAACTGCTGGGCCAACGCCTCATGGCCCGGGATTTCGACCGTCAGGTTGCGGAGGTCCAAGTCCGTATCGCCGTCATGAACGGTTACACCGCGCTCGGCAAACCCGTTATTGTGGCCGTGGGATAATTCCGTCTGGGGAAAGGGGGAGCCTGATCATCAGTCGATTTATGCAACATGTGTAACCGCCCCTTGCGCAAGGGGTAATTTCAGAGCTGCTTT
>NZ_AQQP01000094.1 GCF_002210165.1 Phaeobacter sp. 22II1-1F12B
GGTGGATTCACATCCGAAGTGCAAATTCTGTATCACAACAGAACGTTGCACGGAGGCTTATGAATGGGACGCAGCTACCCTCACCTGAGTTTGGAAGAACGCCGTAAGATCGACAAGTGGCGAGAAGCAAAAATGCCGGTTCCAGAGATTGCGGATCGGTTGGGTCGCGCGCCATCGACGATCTATCGCGAGCTGAAGCGGAATACTTATGAGGACAAGGAACTGCCGGAGCTGAACGGCTACTACTGCATGACGGCGCAAGCCAAGTACGAGCAACGTCGCGCGATCCATCGCAAGATGATCGTGCATCCGGAACTGAAGGCTGCCATTGAAGACCGGCTAAGGGCTGGTTGGTCCCCCGAACAGATCGCAGGTCGGATGCGGCTTGAACGTCACCCGATCCGTGTAAGCCACGAGACCATCTATCGGTTTGCCTATTCCAAAGACGGTCGCGATGAGCAGTTTTATCGTCATCTCCCTGAACATCGCAGACGCCGCAGACCGCGCGGCCATCGGAGGCATAGCCGTACCCACATATTTGACGTTCAAAGCCTGGCCCACAGGCCTGATCGCATCTCAGAACGCGCAGAATTCGGTCACTGGGAGTGCGATCTGATGATGTTCCGTAAAGAACATGGGAAAGTGAACGTCACATCGCTCGTTGAGCGGGTCAGCCGTTTCGCGGTTGTGATGCGCAACGAAGACCGCCAATCCAAGCCGATCATGGAGGCGCTGATCCAGGGCCTGGCTCCCCTGCCCGCCGATGCACGCCAGTCGATCACCTTCGACAGAGGCACCGAGTTCTCGGCCTGGAAGCATCTCAAGGCCGGGATCGGCGCGGACGCGTGGTTCTGTGACCCGCAAGCACCTTACCAGAAAGGCACCGTTGAGAATACGAACAACAGGCTGCGGAAGTACCTGCCTCGCTCAACCGAACCGACGGCGCTGACAAATCGATATTTGAGATCGATTTGCCACCGCCTCAATTCCACGCCACGCAAGTGCCTCGGCTACCGAACACCTGCCGAGATCTTCGAAGCCAAGCTGATGGAGATCCAGAACCGATTGGAATAAAAAGACATATCAGAAATTGCACTTCACCGTGAGTTCACAC
>NZ_AQQP01000095.1 GCF_002210165.1 Phaeobacter sp. 22II1-1F12B
TTACTCGACGATTTTCGACACGACGCCGGCGCCAACCGTGCGGCCGCCTTCGCGGATGGCGAAGCGGAGGCCCTGCTCCATCGCGATCGGTGCGATCAGCTCAACGCCGAAGGAGACGTTGTCGCCCGGCATCACCATCTCGGTGCCTTCCGCCAGCGTAACCGTGCCGGTCACGTCGGTGGTGCGGAAGTAGAACTGCGGACGGTAGTTCGCGAAGAACGGCGTGTGACGGCCACCTTCATCCTTAGTCAGGATGTAGGCTTCGGCTTCGAACTTGGTGTGCGGCGTCACCGAACCCGGCTTGCAGAGAACCTGGCCACGCTCGACACCTTCACGGTCCACACCGCGCAGCAGGGCGCCGATGTTGTCGCCTGCTTCACCGCGGTCCAGCAGCTTGCGGAACATTTCCACACCGGTGCAGGTGGTTTTCTTGGTGTCCTTGATGCCGACGATTTCGATTTCGTCGCCAACATTGATCACGCCACGCTCCACACGGCCGGTCACAACCGTACCACGACCCGAGATCGAGAACACGTCTTCGATCGGCATCAGGAAGGGCTGGTCAACCGCACGCTCGGGGGTCGGGATGTATTCGTCGACAGCGGCCATCAGCTTCTTGATGGACTCTTCGCCGATTTCCGGATCGCGGTCTTCGAGAGCGGCCAGAGCCGAACCCGGGATGACCGGAATGTCGTCGCCCGGGTAGTCGTAGGAGGACAGCAGTTCGCGGATTTCCATCTCGACGAGCTCGAGCAGCTCTTCGTCGTCGACCTGGTCAACCTTGTTCATGTAGACAACCATCGCCGGGATGCCGACCTGACGGCCAAGCAGGATGTGCTCGCGCGTCTGGGGCATCGGGCCGTCGGCCGCGTTCACAACCAGGATCGCGCCGTCCATCTGCGCCGCACCGGTGATCATGTTCTTGACGTAGTCGGCGTGGCCGGGGCAGTCGACGTGGGCGTAGTGACGGTTCTCGGTCTCATACTCGACGTGCGCGGTCGAAATGGTGATCCCGCGGGCCTTCTCTTCGGGCGCGCCGTCGATCTGGTCATAGGCACGGAAGTCGCCGAAATACTTGGTGATCGCCGCCGTCAGCGTCGTCTTGCC
>NZ_AQQP01000096.1 GCF_002210165.1 Phaeobacter sp. 22II1-1F12B
CCGCGCAAGTGCAATCAAGGCCCGTTTCGATCCACGCCGATGGGCCACTCTGAGCGCCCAGGCCTGGAGCCAGTTTGGTGACCCACGGTGCATCAAGATCATCGCCGCTTGATACAAGGCCGTTCGAAGGGCCCGGTCACCGGCTCGAGTAATTTGCCCGACAATGTCCATCTCTCCGGATTGCGTACGTCTCGGCGTCAGCCCCACCCACGGACCAACATCCTTCGATCGCGCGAACCGGGTCGGATCGTCGATCGCGGATTTGACCGTCAGGGCGACGATCCGACCGACGCCTGGCATCGTCATCATCAGACGGCAAACGTCGTCTTGTTTTGCCAGATCCGCGATTGTCGCATCCAATTCAGCCAACTCGGCGCGCAACTGCGCACGCGCGCGCAAAAGGGCCTCTGTCGACGCCGACAGGATTTCATTCTGCTCAACCAGTTCCCTCACCCGGGCCTCGTACCTGATCCGGGTGACGTGTCCCAGCTTCAGACCGAAGTTCCGCAAAACACCCCGCATGGAAAGCTCAAGGTTGATGATGGCCTGCTGAACTGACTTGCGCGCTGTCAGCAACGCGCGGATTTCCTGGGAGGACACCGATTTGCGGTGCACGGGCCTGTACCATCCCATTTGAAGCAAGCGCGCAATGCCCTGAGCATCGCGCCGATCGGTTTTGATCGGCATGGCTTTCAAAGCGGCTTTCACCAACCGCGTTTCCATCAAGACCACGTCAAGTCCGGCCTCTTCGATGCCCTTACTCAGCCATTGGGACAGTGGTCCGGCTTCAAGACCGATCGCATCGACCGCGTACGGCAATGACGTCATCGCACGCACCAGCGCCTCAGGCTCGCTGGCGGCCTCCAACTCCTCAACAACCTTCCCTTGCGGCCCCAGCACACAAATCGCCGTGCTTGTCAGAGATACATCTAGTCCGATAAATACATTCATGTCGTTGCCCTTCTATTCTCAGGAATTGAGGCGCATGGAAACATACGACCTCGTAGACGCGCTGCAGGCGCATCAAGGGCAACGGCACTCCACATCATGCTGTCAAGCAAGCGAAACGTGCTCGATTCGCCGACAGCCCCATTACGGCATCTTT
>NZ_AQQP01000097.1 GCF_002210165.1 Phaeobacter sp. 22II1-1F12B
TGCAACATGTGTAACCGCCCCTTGCGCAAGGGGTAATTTCAGAGCTGCTTTCCGCGCGTCACCGGGTGCTGACATGTGTCCGGCCTCTGATGCGGCCTTGGTCATGCCGCGGGCCCGTATGGTGTTCGAAGGTCGGGTCCAGATCAAAGCCGCGTGCTCAAAGGCACTCTGTTGCACACTGGTTCTCCCGATCCCGTCTCACGACTGTTGCGCCAAACTGCTCCTTGCCCTCTTCCGCTCCGACGTCCTCGCGACCGACGGCTGCTTACGCTGCCACGGCCGGAGACTGGTATACGCCACCGCGGGCCATCAAAGCCCAGACAATCCGCGCCATCTTGTTCGCCAGCGCGACACGCACCAGCATCGACGGCTTGCGCGACAGCATGTTCCCCAGCCATGTGCCGGGTTGAGCTTCACGATGGACGTGGCGCTTGATGATCACGCTGTTGGCGCCAATGATCAGCAGCCGCCTGAGAGACCGCTCGCCCATCTTCGTCGTCGCTCCGAGGCGCTGCTTGCCACCGGTCGAGTGTTGCCTGGGCACCAACCCGAGCCAGGCTGCAAAATCCCGGGCCTTCCGGAAGGTCTCGGGAGGCGGCGCAAGTGTCGCGATAGCCGTCGCGATCAGCGGGCCGATGCCCGGCACCGTCATCAGCCGTCGGGCGACCTCGTTCTCTTTGGCGCAGCGTGAGATCTCGGCATCGAGCCTCCCGATCTGCGCCTCGAGGTGCGCCAAGGATCCGATCAGAACCTGCAGGGTGGCTGTCGCCTCGGCGGGCAACCCGCTCTCTGGATCCTCGACGATGGCGATCAGCTTCGAGGCATTGGCAGCGCCCTGCGGCACAACCTGCCCGAACTCGGCAAGGTGACCGCGCAGGGCGTTGATCGCCTGGGTGCGCTGCCGGATCAGTAACTCGCGCACGCGGAACACCATCGCCGCCCCTTGGGTCTCTTCGCTCTTCAC
>NZ_AQQP01000098.1 GCF_002210165.1 Phaeobacter sp. 22II1-1F12B
TGATGAAACTGAGATAGCGGAAACTGTCGCAACGACCCTTGAGCCATCACGGGTACGCGCTAATCTCAAATGCGACTTTTGAATCGTGACAGGATGTTATCAGCAGAAAGGACATCCTGAATGAAACGCAGATTTAGCCACCTCACCCTCGCAGACAGACGTCAGATCGAACGCTGGCGGCTGATGAAGATGAGCGCCACAGACATCGCCCGAAGGCTTGGTCGACATCGCTCGACCGTGTTCCGGGAATTGCAGCGAAACCGGCACCACGACGCCGAAATCCCGGAGCTAACGGGCTACTGGGGCGTCCTCGCACAGAAACTTGCGCTGGATCGTCGGGCACGCCATCGGAAGCTGGTTCGGCATCCGGACTTGCGGAAATGGATCGTCCGCTGCCTGAAAGCAGGTTGGTCGCCTGAGCAGATCTCCGGCCGTATGCGGCTCGAGGGTGCGGTTCCGCGGGCCAGCCAGGAGACAATCTACCAGTTCGTCTATTCAGAAGAAGGCCGCGCGGCCGAGCTCTGGCGCCATCTGGCTTCCGGTCGCCGCAAGCGCCGCGGGTATCGCCGTCGCAAGCGGCCGCCGCCGAAATTTGCGCCGGAACTCAGCATCCTGTTCCGACCCGATGCTGTCGCCGGTCGTCGCGAGTTTGGCCACTGGGAGGCCGACCTGGTTCACTTCCGCCAGAAGTTCGGCCCGGCTAATGTCACCACGATGGTCGAGCGTCTGAGCCGGTTCATCGTGGTGCTGCGTAATCCCGAAAAGCGCGCGAAGCCCATAATGGCCCAGATCGCGAAAGCCTTGCGCCCCCTGCCCCTCAACGCCCGCCGTTCCGTCACCTTCGATCGCGGGTCGGAGTTCGTCGATTGGCCGCATCTCCAGGCTGAACTCGGGGCGCGGACTTGGTTTTGCGATCCTCAATCGCCTTGGCAAAAGGGCAGC
>NZ_AQQP01000099.1 GCF_002210165.1 Phaeobacter sp. 22II1-1F12B
AGCGACCGCCTTGACCAATGCGGCCTCGGCGACGGCGGAGACATTGACTCCAAGCTCCCTTGCGCAATCGAGCGCCTCAGCATCAAGGGTCAGAGACGTCTTGCGCCGGATTTGAGATACCATGCAGTCATACTCCATATCTATACCTCCATTATATACCGCCGCCAACATAACACAAGACCTCGAACGCCGAGGCCTCAGGTCGACCAACACGGTTTGCGGACACCTCCAAAAAATTTCACCGATCGACCGAAATTCGCTTCCGGCTGAAATCAACGATCCAAATTCCTCTTTACGACTCTAAACAAAGAGGACTTCACCATGACCATCTCGCTGCATGCCAGCTCCGCCGCTCGCCTGTCCGTCACACCGCTGACAGGCCCCCTGCCCCGGGTACCCCACCTCGTCGCGCCCGAACACGCGAGCATCGGAAATATCATCGGCGTCTTCGGCGGTATCACCAACCAGCCGGACTCAGCCTGCACGAAGCAGATATTCTGTGAAGTGGCCTACAGGAAGGGCGTGCTGGAACCGGAGAACGCCTTCATCGACGAGATGTCGGACGCAGACGCCGCAGTGTTCAAGGAAATCACGGCGGTCCCGTTCTGCGGCATCGATCATGACCGGATCGTCCGTCAGGCAAGGATGGACGAGCCGGGACAGCCCTTTCAGATCCATCTGGTCCAGTTCGCCGATGCCCTCATTTACGTGCATCCGGACTGGCTGCATGGCACCTGGGGCCGCCAGCCCGGTCACGGAACGTCCCGTCCCCTCATGATAATGCCGGAAGGGGCAAGATCGCAGGCGGAGGCGGCGCAACGCCTCGAGAAAACCAAACGGTACATGAAACTCTTCCGCTCGGCGCTTCCGCCGGCAATCCGTACGAGCCGGAACCGGCGCCTCGAACTGCCGAGGGTCGATGACTTTC